>CAMWTP010000009.1 GCA_947177165.1 uncultured Lachnospiraceae bacterium | reverse complement strand
TCCACACCATCCGGAAAATCCCGTATTACAAGCGCACATGTATTTGTAAGTTTTACATTATTTTTAAATGGATATGTCAATTTGCCCCTTTTTTCCCCAATTATGCAGTGAACGTCCAATTTCGTATCAATCAAACCCAAATTATTATCTAAATTATTGGAGAAAATGAGACTTCCAGCACTTACCCCTATTACCAGGCCATTGTCATTGATATACTCCATCAAAGACTCATTAAACCTTGTAGCATTGATTCTTTCAAGCAAATAACGTGTATTTCCGCCGCACAAATATACCACATCATATTGCTGCAGCTTCTCAAACTCCATTCCGGCATGTAAATCGCATACGTCAATATTCTTATCTGAGATACCGCATTTTAACAGATCATGCATACATTTTGGCAAAACTTCTATTGCATCTGCATCGATTGCCGCTGTAGGAATAAATAAGACTTTTACGAGAGACATATCTTTTTCTGCCATATCCACAAAACACTCTTTAATTTCTTCAGTTTCTAAACCTGCTGACGTTAATAATACCCTCATGTTTCCTCCTATTCTGACCAGTTCATCTGCTCATTAGATATACCTAATTTCCTGCACTCATTGCACACATATTCTTTTTCAGTCTGATTTCCAATCTGATATTTTAAAATCCTGTCTTTAAACACAATGTATTTGTCATTACCTGCCTTAAAATCAACAAACCAATTCGCATGTGTATCAGCATCAGACAGCATGACTTTTGAAATTTGTTCGGGAAAATCTTTTCTGTCACTTGTAAAAAATAGTGCAGTCCAGTATTTGGGTTTTCCGCCAGTATTCCACAATTCAATTTTATGAATATTAAGGCAATCGAGAATACTATCGTCCGCTATGCTTTCTTTAATCAATATTCCTTCATATAATTCCTGTTTCTTTTTATGGACTGCATTGCTGCCACAACCATGAACATCTTTTGCAGCATTCAACGTCAACTCATCTTTTAATAAAATATCCATAGATACCCGAAAAGTATCTCCTAGTATCAATAGTTTTTCTGTCTCCGGCAATGCAATATCCGCTTCCCATTTCGATACAGATTGCCTGCTGACGTTACATATTGCCGCAAGTTCTTCCTGAGTCATTCCATTTGCTTTTCTTAGTTCTATAATTTTTTCTGATAATTTCACTGTCACGCCTCCTCCTTCTGATTGTATTATACATAATAACAATACTGTTTACCACCAACATTAAAGTTCTTTTTGGCACCCCACAGTTGCGAATAAAGATTTTTGCCCGGACGGCGAATCACCCACACCGTAAATATGTTTAATGACATTGACGACATCGTGAAGCTCTATTCCAAAAATCCCGAAACAGCTACCGTAGAGACAGCCTGCCGGACAGCGGCAGGGGAGGCTGGCATTGTGCAAATCACTAAGCTTACAATCTGGAATTCTGATAAGACCTAATTTATAACATTTAATAACTGTTATATCTTATCTCCAAAAAGTTCATAATCCCTTGAAAATGCTAAATTTATAGCGTGTGTGTTTGCCCTTAGACTTTCCCATGTGTTATATCCTTTTCTCTCGTATTACGAACCCTTATAAGGGCAAAAATAAGGGAAAGAAAAACCTGTAATAAATTATAACATGAAATGAACAGGACAGGAAGAACTGAATGAAATGCTTTATTTATAATAAATTTGACATACAGGGTCACACTCCTTCGTGTATTATTTGAACGCAAACTTATTATACAACAGGGATAGCTTTGTGCGTCATTTTATTTGATAAACTTGTAAACTGGTGAAATTATTATTACATTACCTATAAAAGAAACGCTACACCAGTGGGAAATCTCCCATAAAATAGAGCAAATCTTTTTAATAACGCCTGATGGGCATTGCTAAACAAGTTTATAAGTTTATCTTGGTTTCAGTCACTATGCGCTTGACTCGTAATTGCCATTTAAAAAGTCTTTGCATTCCTTCACGCTCAATTTAAATTTAACATTCCATTTCTCAACATTCACATTTAGGAAAGTTATACAGATGAATGAAAATATATGCTATATTTCAAATGTCTGTTTAATTATCCACACTTTGGACATAAACTATTAAGTTATTTATAATTGCATCTATATTGTGCCTGCACTCTTTATCATTTTTATCTTTTACTATACTTGTGCTTGTCCGATATCATGTGCCAACGAATTCCTATATGGATCACTAAAGGGAATTTTTTTAATGTTTTACTTGTAAATTCTTTATACAATTCTTCTCTCCCAGAAGTTCTACTTAATTTGTCGTACAAATGTTTCTTCAATATCTTGCATAGTTTCGTATTTTTTACCTCGCTATCCAAATCAGTCATCTTATCCCAAATCAATGAACGGACATAACTCTCCGTAATACTAAAAGCGCTAAATAGCAAAGCCTTGGTGTTTATTGCATCATCATATACTCTCAATTTTTTGATATTGAATATAATTCATCAATAACATTATCTTTCTGAAGGGGGTTCCTTTGGTAATATTATTCAGCTTCGAAATCAGTACGCCATCCTAATGGGTCGGCTTTAGTTTCTGATAACTCTCCGTCTGTAAAATACAGTGTTTGACCAAACGGAAACGTTTCAATATCTATTTGTTCTTCTATCTCTTCCTGCACTGTTTTATCAAGACTTTCATAAGATGGAATTTCAACATAATATCCATAATGCCATTCTTCTTTTGAACTTCCAGTATCCTCTCCTATATATGATTCTATTAACTGAATAATCCATAAATCAACATCTAATATTTCAGCAAGAACTTTATACATTACATCTTCCGAATCAAATTGCATTGTCTATACCTCCCATTACCTCTATATAATTGCAATACTTATCAATCAATTTATCACAACATTTTTTGTACTTCATTCCACTCCCACATGGACATGGATCATTTGGATATATTTTCTTTTTTAAATAAGATATTTTTTCTCCACTTCCGCTATAATCTGCCGTTTCCAGTAAATAAATTATTTCTTCCATATACACTACAGACTGATATAATTTCAAACAATCTATGGTAAACTCCAATAAATAGATTTCATCCTCATATTCTTCATGCTCTGTATGATTTGTATTTCTTGTATACAGAATTTTTTGACTCTTTCCTTCTATTTTATAGTCATAATGCCCAATGGCATTCCTCATCCTTTCATTAAAATTTATTGAAACTAATTTTGAAAATCCTTCCTCTGGAATATATTTTTTCACTTTTAATGAATTCGGCTTATATAAAAGATCCTCGTATTTTATTTTTGCGTCCGTACTTTCATTATATCTTTTCCGTAGTAAAATATTATTTAACCCATTAAGAATCGGAACCATATCTCCCAATAATTCATAACAACTAATGTAAAAATCTTTAAGCATTTCAAATGATGTTGTTGTAATTCCAAAATTACTATAATCTACCTCTACCTCTTTTAGCAACTCCTTATATGCCGGCATCATATATTGAAACTTGTCAATATATTGATTAGTAATCTCATATATTCTTCTTTTACAATTAACCAGATATTCTTTTGAATTTAAAAATTTCAATAACTCTTTCACTTCCTTATATGGCAGTTTCTTCATACTTGTAATAATTTCATCTAATTTTCCCTCGTCATATTTCATGAATTTTCCAACCCTATTAAACAAAGTATGCAATCCCTTCTCTTGCCAAAGGAGGTCACCTTCTTGCAGTTTTATTAAGTTTCTTTTCAATTCTTGCTTTAAATACAGTTCACTACTATGATTACTCCATAATTCAAATACCCTCCGAATAGTTCTCCATTCATCCTCTTTCATTTTAAGCAATGCCATAAAATTATGTCTGTAAATCTCATTTTTATCATCATGTGCATTTCGGATAAACGGCGTCATAACAGATGACAGCATTGCTCTTGGATCATCTTCAGAAACCATTTTGAAAGTTATAAACTCACCCGATGACTCTACAAAATAGTCAGCCTCTTCGCCATATGATACTCTAGTAGCATTTTTAAACTGTAATCCAATCTGTCCTTCATCAGGATCTTGAAACACTGTGCCCTCAATCAAAATATTGCACTCTCCACAATATATCGCAATAGGATGCTCTCTCAACCATCCGGCCTGCACTTTTACCCTAGTAACACATCCACATACATTGCATTTTATATATGCATTTACATTCATTTATTTTCTCCTAAATATTCTTTTAACGCATTTTGTAACAAAAGCGAAAAATTAACATTTTCTGCCTTTCCTAATTCATCCAGCCATTTGGGTATAGTTAAAGTTTTTTTAACATAGATATTTTTTACCTTATCTCTAACTACTGGCATGGAAACCTCAATTAAAACCAATATCTCATTATCAGATAGAGGAATATCTTTTAACACACTTTTCCTTGGAAAACTAATTCCCCTACATTCCATATCATATAACCATAACTCCAATATCTCTTTTGCATTTGAATATGCTTCTGTTTCACATTCTGCATCTGATACACATTCTGGAAAATCAGGAAAACGAATATATATTACTTCCTCATAAGAAAACACTGCTGGATAAATATATTTTTCCATTTCTATATCCTTTCTTTTAAATAACCGAGCTTAGTCAAAACTAAGCCCGGTTATTTT
Source organism: uncultured Lachnospiraceae bacterium (assembly GCA_947177165.1). Lineage (GTDB taxonomy): Bacteria > Bacillota > Clostridia > Lachnospirales > Lachnospiraceae > COE1. The sequence goes on along the minus strand of CAMWTP010000009.1, from coordinate 92,110 downwards.
CATTATGCTGGATAATGTACCAATGGGGATTTCTTTTTTTGTTACCTTGATAGGAACTGAAATTCCATCTTTAGAATAAATAGCATGACTACCATTCACCCTTATTCTTCTCCAGCCATTTTGTCCTAAGATTTTTAGGACATGTCTTGTAGCAACAGCACCTTTCATTCAAGGAACCTCCTAAGTCAGTATTGGCAAATGTCTTTGCATACTCAACATTGTCTACTGGCCTCTTGCTACCATTTCAGTATAACACGTATTTCAATACGTGTCAATCTTTTTCTAAAATTTTAATGACAACGTATTCTAATCCCCCATCTGAGATGGGGAGAATAAAATGAGCCGTAGCGTTGCTTGAAGCACTAAAAAATAATGGTGTGGGTTTGTAGCCACATCAAAATCAAAGGAGGTATCCATAATGGATAATCAAAGCACACCAATTTACAAGTTTTTCAAATAAATTGACGCACAAAGCTCTCCCCATTGTATAATAAGTTTGCGTTCAAATAATACACGAAGGAGTGCGACCCTGTACGTCAAATTTATTATACAACAGAAATACCGTGATTGACAAACTTTACATATATTTTTCCGCGTTCTCAGCTCCAACGGCAAAAGCTCTTTTCCTTTTGGTGTTTTCCATGCTAGCACTGGAAGCCGCTGATTCAATCCGCTTCCTCTTCAGGCATTTCCTATCGAAGATTACAGAAAAGTCGCTCAAGGCTTTCTATTATACCTGCTCCTATGCAAAGGCTGATTACACGTGATTTATGGGAGTAACTGCGGCTCTGGCTCTGAAGATTGTCCCACAGAGACTTGACACTCAGCCGGTGTTCCTCTGTGCTGACGATACCATGGACAAAAAATTCGGTACAAAGTTTGAAGATGTTTCAAAACTGTTCGATCATGCCGCACACAACGGCTCCAATTACCTTAACGACCACTACTTTGCCAGCCTCATGCTCTGCGTCCACAGCTGGAAAGGGTAGAAGAGCTCTTACACTGCCGTCCCCCTGGGATATCACATGTGGAAAAAAGACGCCACGAAGCTTGACCTTGCCGTTTTCATGCTCAGACAGGTGATGCCTGCACTCTACAGCAAGAAGAATGTCATCATTCTCTGCGACAGCTGGTATGCAAAACAGAACCTCATCCGTGTTATTGATGATTTTTAAGGGAAACACTTGAATAGTTCTGTATAATATTTACGGTATTTTGTATTGCTTTTACAACATAGAAACTTTATAATTACAATATGTAAATATTCCATGTATCTGAGTCTACCAATATTTGTTTGAGATCCACTTGCACACTGGTAGGATCCCCTTGCCTTTTGCCATGCCCCAGAATGCTCAAAGTGGAGCTTCTGTGTCAATGACAAGGACTATCGCCTGCGCTGCCGCGCATCATTGACACAAAATCCCCATTTGAGTGGGGGGGGGTAATTAAGCAAAAGTAAGGGTGGATCTGTTCTGCGAACTGATGGCACCACTAGGAAATCTGGTGGAGCCTATCCACAGTGGAATCTGGGTCTCTTGGCGTGGAATAATCAACATGTATGTTTTATAACTTACATATTGATTTACGAAGTAGATTCACGCCATGACAAAACAATATAGCAACAAAAGAATTGGAGGTACAAACCATGTATGTGGGTGCAGGCATTGATGTAGAAGAACCTTGTTACGATTATGAACATATCAAAAAAGTTTTAGGAGAAATCAAGAAGAATTTTGAGGGATATTTTCAACGTTTCCTCGAAACAAATGCCGGAAATGGATTAACAGAAGAAGATTTTACAAAACTTCAAAAGAAATTTGGTATAGACGAGAGATGTACCAAACCTATATCCAGCAAAAAGCTCTCCATTAATTATAAGTCGATAATAAAAGAATCCTTAGTTAAATACGAAAAGGATCAAGAGGATTATTTAAAGATAATGGATATAGAACTATTGGAAGATTTAGTTGATGATGCCGATCATTTTAAGTCTAAAATCCTTAGAAATGAATGCCCCATTATCCGAAAAACTCTTGCAAACAGAAAAGCAAAAGAACTTGATAAATACAGAGGAAATTTCAGCCATGCCGATGCTGATTGGCTCTTGGAGGTGGTCACAAATCTATGTGAGTTTGCTGATGAATATGCCGAAAATTATGATGAAGAAGAATATGAGAACCACGAAACCTATGAAGATTTAAATATGAATCTAATGGATACCGATGATTACACAGCCTATGGAGTAATCGGCGGTGGTATAAAAACGCATATGTTGTATAAAGTATACCCAGGACTTTTCCCAAATCGTAGCAGAAGTGCATTATGGGCATTGTGGTATTTGTCAGGCAAATCGAAATATAACTGTACTATGGACTCTGAGTTTTTAATGATAGATGTAGATAAGGGAGTAGTCCAACAGAATTACTTTTATCCGTACACATTATTTGTATATTATGCTTTTGAAATCTACAAACTTCTTCGTGATAAAGCTACCGAACTCAATGCTTACATAGATCCGGATTATCGCTATATCATAGTAGATGCTTTCCTTGAATATGTTGCCCTTGAACATGATGCTGATATTTCTGTTATGAAATCGCAGATAAGAGATGGAGGTATGGGATTTGCTTAATTTGGATAAAGATTTTGAAAAATACTTTCCTTCTTTTGATTTTCAACTGAAAGAATTTCAAAAGGATGTTATAAACAACCTTGTAGTAAAAGATAATACTTTATGTATTATGCCTACTGGCGGTGGTAAATCCATAATTTACTGGATGTCTGCTATGGAGGTTGGAGGAATAACAATGGTTGTTTCCCCATTGACTGCATTGATTGCTGAACAGGCTGAAAAGCTAAATGATCAGGGGTATGAAACACTGGTTATTCATGGTGGTATAAATGTCAAGAAACAAATGACTGTATTATCCGGTTTTGCCAATAAGAAAAGTACGCCCAAATTTATCTTTGCCAGTCCCGAAAAATTTGCTACAGATGGCTTTTTTGAATACTCTCTAAAACAAAGAAAAGAGGATATAAAACTCTTAGTAATTGACGAGGTTCACTGTGTCAGTCAGTGGGGCATGAGCTTTAGACCATTTTACAAACGCATACCAAATTTTCTGGATAGAATTTTCGGTGCAGACAAGTGGTGCAGAATTTTAGCCCTAACTGCTACTCTTAATCCAAAAGAATTGAAAGATATTTGCGAAGAATTTCATATTTCAAAGTACAATATCCTCAAACAGACTGTTTTAATGCGAAACGAAATTCAACTCCATACTCTTAAATTCAACAAAGAAGATGAAAAAGAAGATAAATTTTGGGAAATAATTAAAAACCATCGTCACGAAAAAACATTGGTATATGTGTATCGAAAAAAAGGGGAACGTGCTGTAGAGGGCTTATGTGAGGAGGCAATTTCTAAAGGTTATAAGGCAGCATGGTTTCATGGAGAAATGTCCTCAAATGAACGAATGGATATTATAGAGCAATACCGTAATGGGAACATCAACCTTGTGTTTGCAACCAACGCATTTGGTATGGGAATTGATATAAAAGATATAAGAAATGTGATTCATTTTATGATACCAGAATCAGCAGAGCAATATTATCAAGAGGTTGGTCGAGCTGCTCGTGACGGATATGGTGCTAATGCCTATTTACTATATTCCAATAAGAATATAGATGTAAAGAGAACACATTTTATAGACAGGTCATTTCCAACAGAGGCAAAGCTACAGGAAGTCTACAAGAATATAGGAAAACGTGATGGATACAGAGTGATTGCTTATTTTGACAATGAAGACATTCAAGAATGTTTGCCATACTATATGAAAGCTGGTCTAATTAAAATAATCTGTAAAGGTTTTTCCGGTCTTACAGAATTATATGATATTCAAGATACTAAATTACAAGAACTCTATGATAGCACACGATCCAAAGGCTTTGTTCGTATAATGAAAGCAAATAACATAACTGCTGAAGAATTATCTGATATAGTGTACGATTCTATTATTAGAGGAAAAGCAAAACTCAAAAAACCCTTAGAAAGATGGTTAGTAATAGAGGTCACATCAACTGACATATCAGACGAGCAGATGAAAATAATGCTTGATGATATTACCGAAAAGAAAGAATATAAGCATGAATTATTAAACTACTTCGTAAAATTACTTGAAGATAACCCTAACTCCCAGTATTTACATCAGGAAATTGCACGTTATTTAGGAATGGATAAATATCAACTGAATCGTATCTATACAACCGTAGATGGTAATAACGTACGAAGCAAATCCGAGGTTATCATTTGTGATTTACTTCATGCATCTGGTATTAAATATAAATACGAGGAATTATTGGAATATGGAAATGGAAAAACTATAAATCCAGATTTTACTATTTATCTCCCAAGTGGCAAGAAAATGTTCTGGGAACATGTTGGTATGCTTGGCACAGAGGATTACGATACTTCATGGTCTAAAAAAATGGATATATATGAGAACTATTTTCCAAACCAACTAATTAAAACTTATGAAAATGGTGCATTATCCAAAGATGCTCAAAAACTCATTGATAAGCTAAAAGAGTTTGCAAAACAAAATCTTACATAATAACAGCTTCATTTTATCACGCCCCAAAACTCTATTTCAGAGATATGCACACTCTCGCATCCTCGTGTATGCAAAAGGACATTTTCAAAGAATGGAAATGTCCTTTTGAGCATTAAAAGATTTTAGTTTTAGTCTGCTGCTTTATAATTGGCTAGGTCTAATACATTTGATTCCTATTCATTTTTACACCCATAAGCTGTACCTGCTTTTCGACAGCCTCCACATTCTGCGCTAACTGCTCTATTGTGCCTGTACGGTTTTCCGGCTTGATTTCCTGCTGTATCAGTTCTTTTGGGTATTCCTGCCTTGTATGGATATCCATATAGGATTTTAGCCGGTAGTAATATCCTTCATTCCTGTTATCTTCAAACACAGGAGAAACTTCGCCTTTTGAGGTCTGCCACCGCATAAGGCGTGGGAACCAGCATAACCCGTCTTTTATGATCTCCTTAAACGAATTCAGCAGTTCCCCAAGTGCGGTCAGCAAGCCGTGAAAGCTGTTTCCTGCCTCTATATTCGCCCCACGTTCCACATGGTTCGCAAATTCCTCAATCAATGGTGCAAATGGAAGATACGCCTGTATAAACTGTTTTATCTGTCGGATTGCTTTAAGAAAGATATTGGAACTTTCTATCTCCCCGTCCAGTTCCTCCAGTTTCTTTTGTGTAGTGGATTTTTTATGGTTCAGGACGAGAAGGTCAGCCTCCAATCCTATTTTATCTGTTGATAATTTTTCAATTTTCTCTTCTTCCTTTGCAACTTTGTATTCCGCAACCGTCAGGTCATGGTTTTTTCCCTTTTTCTTTTCCTTTACTTCCTGCTGGAATATGGCTTTCATATAATGGTTTGCATCTGCCCGCATTTTATCCTGTAAGATTTCTGACAGGACTTGGGGAGTGAATACGGAACGTTTTGACACTTTTGTTGACAGCCCCCGCTTAAATCCTCTCCCTATCGGAATCCCTACAACGTGCATGTGCGGGCTTGCCTCATCAAAATGGATCACCGCATTGGCAATCTTAAAATCCGGCAGGTATTCCTGCAGTTTTAAAAGAAGCTGCTTATAAACCGGCTTCATAAATATCCTGCCATCCATGTTCTGTTCCCAAAAGCCCTTATCCCCGCATTGTATAATGATTTCCACTGCTATATCCTGTTCTGTTTTGGATACATGTTCAAAATAATCGTCAATCCGTCTTTCCGGTCTTGTCTGCTTCGTATTGTATTCATGCAGGGCAGCGACAAACTCTTTACGATAAACATCTTTCACGTCCTGCATGAGATTCGTTGTCCCATAAAGAAGTGTGATGTTATCCCTGCTGTAATCCTGCGAATGATACTTCCTCAGATTGTGTTTTGCAACCCCTGCAAGTTTTGCCTTGCTGTTGATGGCGCTTTTCTTGTTGCTGATGTGGTTGCTGAAAGAGATTTCTCCCATGTCTTTCCTCCCTGATTTCATGTTGGAGCAGTGCGGTTATCATCTTGGCTCTGCCATAGATGATAACCCCCTAGCAGTATTGTCAAAGTCAATGTTCCATTGCCTTCGCCAATACTGCGGGAGCTCTCCGAGGGTATCCAGCGAAATGCGCTTTCAGCATGTTGGAAACAATTTTCCGGCTGTTTTATGCCTGTTTTTCCGGCAATCCTTTTATTTCTGCCCGTCTTTGTTATCCTTATCTTCCCCAAATGTACTGGTTATGCTGAATTACATTTCTGCTGTTTCCGGCGGTCAACTGACTTTGTTCAAAGTGATTGCACTTTTTAAGTTCATTTTTTTGCGGAACATATCCCACAGTCTTTTCAGTGAACTTACTTTTTAAGTTCATTCTTCAAAAGTGACTGCATTTTTTGAGTTCACTTTTCAAAAGTGATTGTATTTTTTAAGTTCACTGTAACTGCTTGTCTGCCCTTTATACAACTGCCTTTCTTGTGACAGCCTTGACATTTCCCTTGTCCCGCAAATTCCTTCCTTCATTGACTGTCATAAACAGTTCCAGAATGTCCTTTTTGATAAGCACCTTTCTTCCCACTTTCAATACAGGGAGTTTATCCCATTCCACCAGCTTTCTTAGTGTGTTCCGACCGATACCTGTGTAGTCTGCCGCTTCCTCAATAGAAAGGGCAATCTTCATTTCTGTCATTCATTCTCCTCCTCTTGAATTGCATTATGCAATTTTTAGTATGCTTACTATATATATCATTTATATTTCCTTGTCAAGCGTTATGTGATTTTGTAAATTATCTTTAACTTGCATATTGCAATAATGGTTTTGGTATGGTATACTCTAACCATACCGATAAAGGAGGAAAACCAACATGAAAGACAAAGAGCTGCGCAAGGTAATCGGCGTCAGGGCAAAACATCGGAGACTGGAATTAGGCGTCAACCAGCCTTATGTTGCTGAAAAAATGGGTGTTACCGCATCCACCATTCAGAGGTATGAGGCAGGAACGATTGACAATACCAAGAAACTTGTCCTTGACGGTCTGGCAGACGCACTCCATGTTTCCGTAGAGTGGCTAAAAGGCGAAACGGAGGAATATGAATCTGACATTACGGATAAAAAGGAAATGTTAATCCGTGATGCCATGTCCTCCATTCTTTCAAAGCTGCCTTATGACATGGAAACTTCCGAATCAGACTTTTCAAAAGACCTGTTTCTGCTGATGTTGCAGGAATATGAGCTGTTTGTGGATTCGTTCCGCCTTGCGTGCAGGAAGTTTAAGGGCAACGGGGAAAGCGCACAGCTTGCAAAGACAATGGGATTTGAATCGGACAGGGAATATAATGAAATCATGTTCCTTCGGGAGATTACCCACACCGTAAATGCCCTTAATGATATGAGCGACATAGTGAGGCTCTACTCCAAAAATCCTGACGCCGCCGCTGCAAGGCTTTCCGTTCTTTTATCAGGGGAAGATTCCGATTCGGTATAGCGGGACAGCAGATTTTATGCTATCCTTATTTTCAGAAAGCATTCCATCAGTTTCGACTGCCATATCTGTTCAATGATTACATACGCAGAAATGCGTTCATTGAAAGGAGAAACGATTATGGCAAAAGGATCAGTACGGCAGAAAGGTAAAAAATGGTACTACCGCTTCTATGTGGAGGATGCAAGCGGTAACTTGGTACAGAAAGAATGTGCAGGAACAGAAAGCAAAAGCGAAACGGAAAAGCTGTTAAGGCAGGCAATGGAGGACTATGAAAGCAAGAAATTCATTGCAAAGGCGGACAATATCACCCTCGGACAGTTGCTTGACACATGGGCGGAGGAAGAATTAAAGACAGGCATATTGAGCAATGGCACTGTCGGTACTTATTTACAGGCAATCAACCGCATTAAACAGCACCCTGTAAGCAGACGAAAGCTAAAAACGGTTACTTCGGGGCATTTACAGCAGTTCATGGATTTGCTCTCATTCGGCGGAACGGTTGAGGACTTTGTTTCAAAGGGATATTCCATTGACTATATACGGTCTTATTCCGCAGTATTGCAGCAGTCCTTCCGCTTTGCGGTGTTCCCGAAACAGTACATCACATTCAATCCCATGCAGTATGTGGTAATGAGGCACAAAAAGGACGATATGGACTTGTTTGCAGAGGAAACGGACACTGAAACAGGCAAGGTCAAGCCTATTTCGTATGAACAGTATCAAAAACTGATTTCACAGCTTGGAAAACGCAGCAAAGACGCAATCCTGCCTGTACAGATAGCCTATTTTACAGGACTTAGGCTTGGGGAAGTGACAGGTCTGACTTGGCAGGACATCAACCTTGAGGAACAATATCTGACAGTCCGCAGGAGTGTCCGTTACAACGGCGCTACCCATAAGCACGAAATCGGCTCGACCAAGAGGAAAAAAGTGCGTACAGTTGATTTTGGAAACGCCCTCGCTGACATTTTGAAGGAAGCAAGAAAACAACAGCTTAAAAACCGTATGCAGTATGGCGGACTCTACCACAGGAATTTCTACAGGGAAGTCACAGAGAAGAACAGGGTGCATTATGAGTATTACAACCTGCCAATGACAGAAGATGCGCCGGAGGATTATACGGAAGTCTCCTTTGTATGTCTGAGGGAAGATGGCTGTCTTGAACTTCCTGCCACCGTAGAAACAGCCTGCCGGACAGCGGCAAGGAAAGTACCGGAGTTAGAGGGTTTCCACTTCCACACATTAAGGCATACTTACACGACGAACCTGTTATCAAATGGGGCGCAACCAAAAGACGTGCAGGAGCTTTTAGGGCATTCGGACGTAAGCACAACCATGAATGTCTATGCACACGCCACAAGGGAGGCTAAGCGAGATTCCGCAAAGCTATTGGATAAGGTTGTGGGAATGAGTTAAAAAAACTGAATAACAAAAACTTTCCCTTGTAACTTGCTAGTAAGGGCAAAAACAAGGGAAAAGGATACATATTTTGAGACTGGGCATACCGCAAAGCCTTGAAAATAAAGGAAAGTTAAGGCAGTTAGTAGATAAATTTGAATTTATCTATTCATCAATTCAAGCGTTTTTTCAAATGAAATACATTCAGCGTATCTTCCATTCCACATGAACTCATTATAATATCTATAAGACTTTTCCGCTGTCATATACGCATTATCAAACGTACTGTTTGTATTTGCTGGAACAATCATTTTAAGCCCATGTTCAAAACCACATTTCACTGTTGCATCTATGCAGTAATCTGTTTGCAGCCCTACAATAATAATTGTATCTTCGTCTTTTTCATGCAGGTACTCCAACAACCCTGTATCTCGAAAAGCACTGTTTACATTTTTATCAAAAACACGCTCATTTGGCATTGGCTGAAATTCTTCGTATATTTCATAGCCTGCTGCGCCTTTCGTTAATTTCTGTCCAACACCATCATCATGTCTAACATAAATAACTTCTATATTATTATTGCGCGCCTCTTTGATTAGTGTTTTAATACGATATACAAAAGTCGGAAATTCATATAAGTCATTATTCATAATTAAATTTTGAGTATCAACAACTAGCAATATCATTCTATTACCCTTCCAAGTTCTAATTATAATCGCCCGCATATCCAATCCGCCACAACACCTAAGAAGTTGAATTTTTATAGATTTACATCAAATACCGCCTTTATTTGCCCATTCTCTATGAAAAACTCAATTTCAAACCAAAAATCCAACTCTTCTCCAAAACTCATTGGTCTGTAACACACCATATCCCCATGATCCGTTTCAAGCCTTGCTTCATCCATATCATCTATATCTTCCATACAGGATTTTTGGAAATGGTCTACCACAAACTTTTTATCTTCATATTCCTCCCGCCGCTACGCAGCCGCCACAGCGGCCTTCATATCCTTTATATAATCACATACTGGTCCAATGCAGTTCTTCCCATACTGGGCGATAATCCTGACAATCGCACTGCCCACAATCGCTCCGTCTGACACTGCTGCCATCTCCTTCGCCTGCTCCGGCGTGGCGATACCAAACCCAATCGCACACGGTATGTCTGACACTTCTTTCACCTGGTCTACCATCTCCTTAATATTTGTCGTAATACTGCCTCTGACACCTGTGACGCCAAGAGATGACACGCAGTAGAGGAATCCTTTTGCCTGACTCGCAATCATGTTGATACGGTCGTGTGATGTCGGCGCAATCATGGAAATCAGCTCGATTCCTGCCGCCTCGCAGGCACCGCTCACTTCCTCTTTTTCCTCAAACGGAACATCTGGAATAATCATTCCGTCAATGCCGCACTCGGCACACTTTTTTACAAACTTCTCCGTTCCATAGGTATACACCGGATTGATATAGGTCATGAATACCAGCGGTACGTCGACCTTCTGGCGTACACGCTTCACCATGTCAAACAGTTTGTCAGTCGTCGTCCCTGCCCTGAGCGCCCGCTCATCTGCCGCCTGAATAACAGCGCCCTCCGCAATCGGGTCCGAAAATGGAATCCCGATCTCGATCAAATCTGCCCCCGCCGCTGCCATCTGCGGTATCAAAGCCTCCGTCGTCTCCAAATCCGGATCTCCCCCTGTCACAAATGCGATAAACGCTTTCTGATTCTCAAATGCTTTGCTGATTCTGCTCATTTTAATCTCTCCTTCTTTTAAATGAAACTTAGATTTACTTTTCGTTTTGACCTCCACAAAGAACGCCTGACCTTGGCGTTCTTTTAAACGAAATTTAGTAATTCTTGGTCAGCGTTTTTTGCTGACTTAGAATTACTTTTCGTTTTTTAATCAAAAATCTCCACACCTCTATACCGCGCGATTGCCGCCACGTCCTTATCGCCGCGCCCGGAAATCGTCACTACAATCACCTGATCCTTGCCAAATTCCGGCGCAATCTTTTTTGCGTACGCAACCGCGTGCGCACTCTCAATCGCCGGGATAATGCCTTCTGTCCTTGACAGATATTCAAAAGCCTCCACAGCCTCCTCGTCCGTGACTGGCACATACTGCGCGCGCCCTGTCTCGTTCAGGTTTGCGTGCTCCGGTCCGATACCCGGGTAATCCAACCCTGCTGATATCGAATAGACAGGCGCGATCTGCCCATATTCATCCTGACAGAACAGGGACTTCATACCGTGGAAAATACCGACGCTTCCATTTGCGACGGTCGCTGCGTTCTTGGGATTATCGACGCCAAGTCCCGCCGCCTCGCAGCCGATTAATCTCACACTTGTGTCCGGGATAAACTCATAGAAGGAACCCATCGCATTGCTTCCCCCGCCCACGCAGGCAATCACAGCATCGGGCAGCTTTCCCTCCGCCTCCATAAGCTGTTCCTTGATTTCCTCACTGATCACTTTCTGAAAATCCCTGACAATCATCGGAAAAGGATGCGGCCCCATAACCGAGCCAAGCACATATAAGGTATCATCCATTCGGGAAGCCCATTCGCGCATGGTCTCGTTGACAGCGTCCTTCAAGGTCATGGTTCCCGACGTTACCGGGTGCACTTTCGCACCCAAAAGCTCCATTCGATAACAGTTTAACACCTGTCTGTCCGTGTCCTCTTTTCCCATGAAAATCTCACATTCCAGCCCCATCAGAGCTGCTGCTGTGGCTGTCGCCACGCCGTGCTGTCCCGCACCGGTCTCCGCAATGACGCGTTTCTTGCCCATCTTCTTCGCCAAGAGTACCTGACCTAATACGTTATTGATCTTGTGGGAACCTGTGTGATTCAAATCTTCCCTTTTTAAATAGATTTTTGCTCCGCCCAAATCCTTTGTCATTTTCTCCGCATAGTACAAAAGTGAGGGACGCCCTGCATACTTCTCCATCAGAACCTTTAACTCCGCCTGAAATGCAGGATCATTCTTGTATTTTTCGTACTCCTGCTCCAACTCCTGCACTGCCGTAATCAGTGTCTCCGGGATGTACTGTCCGCCATATACCCCGTATCTGCCTTTCTTTTCTTCCATTTTCATAAATCTCCCTTTCTTACATTGAAATCACAAATTCTTCACTCATACACTGCAAATTATTTGCCGCACACTCCTGCCCTATCATCTGCAGCCTTAAAGCGGCCTGACTTTATTCATATTTCGCACATTTTCTATAAACTGTCTGATCTTCTTCTCGTCCTTTATCCCGTCTGTCTCAACGCCTGTGCTCACATCGACTGCAATACATTCTGCTAATGTATTACATTCTGCAAACACATTACGTTCTGCAAATGTATTGCAGTCTGCAAACATATTGCATTCTCTGAATGTATTACATTCCATCTGGCCAAGCACTTCCGTCACATTCTGCCAGTGCAGTCCTCCCGCCAGGAAATATGGCTTTATTGCCTGACCGCAGACTCTCAGCTTTTTCAGGCTCTCTTTTAATATATCCAGTGAAAACCGCTCTCCTGTGCCACCAGGCTCGCCTTTTTTATAAGTATCAAACAGCATATAATCTGCTTCCTGCGACATCCGTTTTAATACCGGCTCCACACTCTGCACCTTGACCGCTTTTATGACAGTCGTGTCAGTTTCCTGTCTTAATTCCCGAATGTAATCCTCTGATTCCTCGCCGTGCAGCTGCACCGCATTGATGACACCTCTGTCACATAATTCAACGATATGCTCCATCGGTTCATTTATAAACACCCCGACAGCCTGAATGCGCTTGTCAAGTGCCTTCCTCATACGAAGCGCCTGTTCATCGGTGACAAAGCGTTTTGTATCTGCAAACACGAAACCAATGTATTCCGGCAGATACCGATTGACCTTTTCTACATCTGCCAGCGTCTTTAAGCCGCATATTTTCACTTTTGTCATCTATCTCACACCCTTTAACTGCGCAAGCATTCCCGCTTTATCGCCACTCCGCATCAGCGTCTCCCCGATCAGCACACCGTTTACTCCTGCCTGCTGGAGCACCTGTATATCCTCCGCTGTGCTGATGCCGCTCTCCGCGACAAAGAGTATCTCTTCGGGAACCAGACTTCTCAGCCTCGTGCTGTTATTGATATCGACTGTGAACGTTTTCAAGTCCCGGTTGTTGACTCCGACCATTCTGGCTCCGGCATCGAGCGCTCTCTGAATTTCCGCCTCGTCATGTGCCTCCACAAGCGCCGAAAGCCCAAGTTCATCACAGACCGCCTTGTATTCCCTGAGCATATCTGTGTCAAGAAGTGCCGCAATCAGCAGAACACATGAGGCCCCCAGAAGTTTTGCTTCGTAGATCATGTATGTATCTATGAAAAAATCCTTTCTGATTGTTGGTATCGCAACGTTATCATTGATTTCCCTTAAAAACCTGTCATCACCCTTAAAATAATCTGTCTCCGTCAACACGGATATACAGTCCGCACCTGCCTTTTCGTAATCCCTTGCAATGTCCAGATAAGGAAATTCCTCCGCGATAATCCCTTTTGAAGGCGAAGCTTTTTTTACCTCGCATATAAAACTGATATCACCTTTTGCAACCGCTGTCTCAAAAGGAAATGTAAATGTCCTCTCCTCCTTTGCAAGCTGTACCGCTTTTTTCCTCACCTCATCAAACGGCACTTCCGCTTTTTTTCGCTCTATCCTGGCTCTGGTGGCAGCTGCCAAATCATCAAGTATCATGACTTCCTCCTTTTTATTGATAAAGATTTCTGCTCCCCTATTGTCCCTGTCAAAAACAGAACGTTTTTATCCTACGAATTTGTAAGCTTTACAAAATTCTGAAGCGTCTTATATGCTTTACCGCTTTCGATCGCCTCTCTTGCCATTTTCACACCCTCCCCAATGGAAGGCGCACCGCCCATCAGATAAATCCCTGCCCCTGCATTTAAAAGCACTGCGTCTGCCCTGGCGTCCGTACATTCCCCCTTTAAAATCGCTTCTGTAATCTTCGCGTTTTCTGCGCCGTCACCGCCTGTCAGATCGCTCTTCCGGCACCGATGAAATCCGAACTGCTCCGGTGTGATCTCGTACTTTTGAAACGTACCGTCGTTGACCTCTACGCAAGTCGTAGGTGCACTCAGGGAAATCTCGTCAAGTCTGTCCTGTCCATACACTACCAGCGCGCGCTTCACACCGAGATTGCTGAGCACCTGCGCCAACGGCTCCACCAGCTCCTCGCTGTACACGCCCATCAACTCCACATTTGCCTCCGCCGGATTGGCGAGCGGTCCAAGGATATTAAATACTGTCCTGAGTCCGATTCTTTTTCTCACAGGACCCACAAAGCGCATTGCTGCGTGGTATTTCTGTGCAAACATAAAGCAGATATTTCCTTTCTCAAGAACCTCTGCATTTTTCTCCGGTTCCACGTCAAGCTTTATGCCAAGCGCCTCCAGACAGTCAGCTGCGCCGCTTTTGCTTGACACACTTCTGTTCCCGTGCTTTGCAACCTTACAGCCCGCCGCCGCTGCAACGATACTTGCCGTTGTACTGATATTGATGGAATCGGCCTCGTCCCCGCCTGTTCCCACGATTTCAAGCACATCTCCGTGTACAGGTACTTTTGTGCCATGCTTTCTCATGCCCTTCGCAAATGCGGTAATCTCCTCAACCGTCTCGCCCTTCATGCGCAGTGCTGTGAGAAACGAAGCCATATTAATCTGCTCCGCCCCACCGCTCATAATCTCATCCATCACCTGCTCTGCCTCGTCAGCTGTCAAATCAATCTTCTCTACGACCTTTTTTGTTGCTTCCACAATCATTTTTTATTCCCCCCTGTGCAATCGAGTATGGGAGATTTGTCTTCCCCCATTTGCGCGCCGGGCACTTGTCAGCTCCAGCTGACATACTTCCTTTTGGTGCCCGTGCGCATAAAAAAAGCTTTCGTCCTAATATCTCTACTAGGACAAAAGCTCTCAACTTCTGCGGTACCACCTAATTTGGCATATCAAAAATACACCCTCTCTACACACGCACCATCATGCGCTTTCCCTTGATAACGGGCGGAAATCCCGTTGGGCATTACTCGAATCTCCTGACAGCATCTTTACCGCCATCATACGCTTTGACTCTTTGCTCCCACCTTCCCAAGTCCATTCCATATCTCTTTGACTGCCGCAATCCCACCACCTGCAGCTCTCTGTGAATCGCCCAAAATATGTACTCCTCTTGGTCATCAGTTTCATATCGCTATTTATTTTGAAAATCAAATCTTAAAGTTATCATAATCACTTTGTCAGAATCTGTCAAGAGAAAATTTTGATTTTTTTTCATACCGCTTGACAGGAACATATTATTATGTTATATTGAACATTGTTCAGTATAGTAAAAAGGAGCAAATGATATGAATACAGTTATCACTTCCAGAGAAGCAATTTTAGATACCTGCCGCCAGCTGGTCAAAGAGCAGGGCTGGCCGGCAGTCAATATCAGGAACGTCGCCGCTGCCTGCGGTGTTTCTGTCGGTTCCATCTACTACTATTTTGATTCGAAAACAGCTTTGACAGCTGCCACAGTTGAAAGTATCTGGTGCGATATTTTCCATTTTTCAGAATCCGAACCGGACTTTGACAGCTTTTTGAGCTGTGTGCAATGGATATTTGACAGCATCCGAAAAGGCAGCGAACAATACCCCGGATTTTTCACCTCACATTCCATGAACTTCATAGAAGCAGATAAATCGGACGGCCAACAGCTGATGGCGCAGTCCTGGGAACATATGCAGACGAGACTCTGTGCGATTTTAACAAAGGATCAGAAAGTCCGCCCGGAAGCATTTGACGACACATTTCATCCAAAGAAATTTGTAGATATTGTATTTTCTTTGATCCTTGCGGCATTGATACAGCAGAATTACGATGACAGCGCCATTCTGGAAATGATCAGGAGAATGCTTTATTGATTGAAAGAAATTAATCAAAGAAAGAGAGGAAGAAAAAATTATGCAGGCTATCGTAGAAACTTTATTTGACGCAGTATATCTGATTACTGTCATCACACTTGGAATCGTCATGATCCGAAAAAGCGGCGGGAACAGACAGTACCGTCTGTTTGGCATTATGGCTGTCGTTCTTGGTTTGGGAGACTCCTTTCATCTGGTGCCGCGCGCCATTGCACTATGCACCACTGGACTCGACAATTTCACCATCGCTCTCGGACTCGGAAAACTCATCACTTCCGTCACCATGACCATTTTCTATATTCTCTTATACTATGTGTGGCGAAACCGCTATCGCATTGACGGCAGAAATGGAATAACAATTCTAATCTTTATCTTGTCCGCGCTTCGGATTATTCTGTGTCTTTTCCCGCAAAACGGATGGCTGAGCGCAAATCCGCCGCTAAGTTGGGGAATTTACCGCAATATTCCCTTTGCGCTGCTTGGTCTGCTCATCATTGTACTGTTCTATCAGGAGGCCAAAGCACAGAATGACACAGCCTTCCGATGGATGTGGCTGACGATCGTACTGAGTTTCGGATTTTATATTCCTGTTGTACTCTGGGCTGATGCGATACCAATGATTGGTATGCTGATGATTCCCAAAACCTGTGCCTATGTGTGGACTGTCCTGATCGGTTATCAGGCAATGCGCCACGAATGATTCCCGCTGCCACGATAAGGAACTGTCCAGAAACGAACCAACCAAAAACATCTGTGAATCTCAATCCTGAATCAATTTAAGGATTGAGATTCACACGAAAATAAAGTATACTAAGCTTAGAAAGGAAGTGAAAATGATGCCGCTGCCACAAGGAAAGCACTATACTGCAGAAGATTTTTACGCAATGTCAGAAGATATCCGCGCGGAATTAGTGAATGGGGAGATTGTCTATATGTCTGCCCCAAGCCGGTTACATCAGGAAATATCTGGTGAACTGTTTTTTGCAATTAAAAGCTATATCAAAGAAAAAGGCGGGAAATGCCGTGTGTTTGCCGCGCCTTTTAACGTGCAGCTCAAAGAAGACGAAGACGTGGTTCTTGAACCTGACATCTCTGTCATCTGTGACACTGACAAGCTGACAAAACATGGCTGTGTCGGCGCTCCCGACTGGGTGATTGAGATCGTATCGCCTTCCAATCCAAGCTATGACTATATCACGAAGTTGAATTTGTACAATAATGCCAGCGTACGCGAATACTGGATTGTGGAACCCAAAAACGAAACGGTCTATGTCTATGACATGAACGGAGGCGAACTGCCATTAAAAACCTACTCGTTCCACGAACCCATCAAAGCAGGCATTTATGAAGATTTATATATTAACTTTTCCAGTTTCGATTTGGGAGAGACAGTGTAATGGGCTGCATGGCTTGCAGCTCCATTGCGCTATAACCATTCGATACCATTATGATAATCAATCCCTTCCCATTCATTTGCGAGCATCTTTAACAGCGCATGATAGGTGATCTCCGCCGGTACCACCTTGCAGTGAAACGCACTTGTTTCCGAAAATGGCCGAACTATGACGACTTTATTCTTACTGTCAAAGTGCAGTCTCATGATGTCTGTGCAGATTTCTACATCCACATCACTTGAAACAGCTTCTTTGAGCTGCTTCATAAAGCTTTCATCGCGATGTGCAGCAAATATAAAATCAAATGTCTTTACCATCCAACCATCTCCTGTTTATTTCACAATTTCCCTGCTCCTGCTTCAACGACTCACTGTGAGCCACATGATACAAATTAACCCCTCGCAAATCACAATTTGAAGAATCTGCCCACCCTTTTCATACTATCATGCCAATCCTAAAGATTCAATATATCCATACCATTGTCTTCATACAAACACGCTCTAGCCAATCTGCTTCCAGAACGTTACATTTTATTTCTATTCAGACATTCAAATAAGTAGTTGAAATCGTGCACCAAAATACAAGAATAAAAAAAGATAGAACTACAGAGTTTGTTATGGTAAAATAAAATAATAACGCTTAGATAAGAAAATGTTTCAATAACGGAGAGGTAAAATGAAAATTGTTGTTGCTGCCGATTCATTCAAAGGCAGCCTGTCCTCCATGGAGGCTGGCACTGTCATCAAAAATGCAATTGAAAAAGTGATGCCCGACGCCGAGGTATGTGTTCGCCCGCTCGCTGACGGCGGTGAAGGTACCGTTGAAGCGCTCACTTCCGGTATGGGTGGAAAACTGGAAAAAGTAACCGTGACCGGTCCCTTGGAAACACCTGTGGAATGTATCTATGGAATCCTTGAAAACTGCAAAACGGCAGTCATTGAAATGTCTGGTGCTGCGGGAATTACTCTCGTGCCAAAACAGAATCGGAATCCCCTCAACACAACGACCTACGGCGTCGGCGAGGTCATAAAAGATGCGATTTCAAAAAAATGCAGACACTTTATCATCGGTATTGGCGGCAGCGCAACCAATGACGGCGGAATCGGCATGCTGCAGGCGTTAGGATATGACATCCTTGACAAAGATGAAAAACAGGTTCCTTTCGGTGCAAAGGGTTTGAAAGAAATAAAAACAATATCAGACAAATCAGTGCTCCCAGCGCTCAGGGAATGCACTTTCAAAATTGCCTGTGATGTGACGAATCCTCTGTGCGGCGCTCAGGGCTGCAGTACAGTCTTTGGCCCGCAAAAAGGAGCCACTCCTGACATGATCGCCCAGATGGACCGATGGCTTGCACGCTATGCAGAACTCACAGTCCGGAAATATCCTTGCGCAAATGCAAATCATCCAGGAACAGGAGCCGCTGGCGGATTGGGATTTGCCTTTCTCTCCTACACCAATGCGGTGCTTACATCCGGTATCCAAATTGTTTTAGAAGTAACAAAACTCGAGGATTTTATCCAATCGGCTGACCTTGTTGTGACAGGTGAGGGGAGGCTTGATGAACAGACCCTATTGGGCAAAGCCCCGATTGGTGTCGCTAAGGCTGCCAAAAAATGCGGCAAAAAAGTAATCGCTTTTTCCGGCTGTGCCACAGCCGGAGCCACGGCCTGCAACATGCATGGAATTGATGCTTTCTTCCCAATCCTTCGCGATGTGCAGACACGCTCAGAAGCAATGAAGCCAGAAAATGCAGGGAAAAACCTGTCCGCCACAGTTGAGCAGGTTTTCCGTTTAATTGAATGTTTTTTATAATCGATGCACTTACTGCCTGCGGGAATTGTCGTTTTCTTGTCACAACAGCAGCCCCGACACAGCCAAAGCAATTCTCTTTACAAATGTTTTTTCATTTCATCTCATTAACGTGCTCCATGGGCATCATGCATTCCCCTGACTTCAAACAGTTTATCCAGAAACCAGTATGGAACCATAATGCCCTGCTCCTGCATCGCGAGCACCTCCGCCTTACTGCACCACTTTACAGCCTGCACCTCCTCTTCCTGCAAGTGAAGTTTCGTAATATCTACCTCCAGTTCCAACAGATAATAATCGTCAAATCCATTTGCAAAGTTTATGGTAAAATCTGCTCTCTTGTCCGACAAATCAATCTTGAGGCCAATCTCCTCAGCCACTTCCCGCTCTGCCGCCTGACAGCTGTTCTCGCCCTGCAATGCAGATCCAGCTGCTGTCAGATCCCACATATTCGGCCATCCATCTTTAAAAGGCTGTCTCTGCTGAATCAACAGCTCATTTTTGCTGTTAAAGATGCAGACATGTACAACGAGATGATATTCCCCGGCTTTCATCTCGTCCCCTCGCCTATGCTGCTTGCCCGTTTTCTCTCTGTCCTTCGTGTAAAGATCCCACAATTCATCTTCTGTTTTATTTGTCATAACGATTTCCTCCCGTCATTACAATACTATTGTCGGCAAAAACATTTTGCAGCCAGCCGATCACTGCTTTTATTATATAAGCACAAAGTGCAAGATCTTTCTGAAACAGACCTTGCACTTTGTTCCTCTTTCCCATAATCCATGCATCGACTCAGGCTGGCACCTCAATCTGTGCCAACCGATTCGCAATATTGAACCGCTCACCAGACTACATGAATTTTACAAGCTCATCCACGCTCTTTCTCTTCGGTGCAGCCGGCTCTTCATCAGCATAGCCTACAGCAACGAGCGCTGCTACCTTCTGTCCTTCCTCAAGACCGATGATCTCCGCCACCTTCGCTTCATCAAAGATACCAAGAATCACAGCACCTACTCCTTTGTCATGTGCTGCCAGACAAAATGTCTGTGTCGCAAGTCCTGCGTCGAACACTTCCCAGCGGTCTTCTTTTGATGTCGTGTAGGAACCGTCTCTCTCAAAGCCGCTTCTGCCATGCACCATATTGACTACAACAAGTGCAGCGCAGTTCTTGATAATGCCGTTGTTGTGCTCAAATCCAAGCGTTGCCTCCTCCGCGATTTTTGCCTTGATATCAGCATCCTCGATCACGACATACCTGGTCACCTGTGTGTTTTTCCATGACGGAGCAAACGACGCTGCCGCCACGATCTCCTGCATGGTCTCATGCGGCACCTGCTCTGCCTTAAACTTTCTGATACTTCTCCTTGTCTCGATACATTTGATTGCCTCCATAAAGATACCTCTCTTTCCTTTGTGTGTTTTGTATTTGTACTATTTTAAGAATCCATTTACGATCTGCTCCTCCGCCTGTGCCTCTGTGAGCCCCAGCGTCATAAGCTTAATCAGCTGCTCTCCTGCGATTTTTCCGATTGCCGCTTCGTGAATCAGGCTTGCGTCAATATTGTTTGCTGTAATCTCTGGTATCGCGCGCACCACCGCGTTATCCATGATAATCGCATCGCACTCGGAGTGGCCTGCACACTTGTTATTTCCATTAATGTGGGAATAAAATACCTGCTCCGACGAGTCCTTTGCCACCGAACGGGAAATCACATTTGTGCTGGAATCTTCCCCGTCCAGATCCACATAAAAATTTGTCGTGGCTTTCTGCTTTCCATGTGTCATAAGCTTTTCTCTGATGACAAGCTGTGCACCCTTTCCAAGCTTTGCCCGCGTAACCCTGTCCGTGGAATCCACTCCCCGTATCTGCACAGTGTCCATCTCCATGTAGCTGTCCTCATCCATGCTTACGATCGTCTCCGGATTCATCACACGCTCGCCAGTGCCTTCACCAGAGCCATAATGTTTCTCCACATATTTCACCTTGGCGTTTTTTCCGATAAAAAAGGAATGAATACCACTATGTTCACTCGCCTTATCGCCGCCGTTGTGAATACCGCAGCCGGCCACAATCGTGACATCACAGTCCTCTCCGATATGAAAATCATTGTAAACCAGTTCTTTGAGCCCAGTCTGCGTCATCAGTACCGGAATATGCACGCTCTCCTTTTTTGTTCCGGGCTTGATAAAGATGTCAATCCCCGGCTTATCCTCTTTCGGGACAATCTCAATATGCTCTGTCGAACGCCTTCCCGCGGACTCTCCATTGGAACGGATATTGTAAGCGCCCGCCGGTACTTCATGCAAATCTGCCACTTGCATCAATAATGTCTTCTGAATCTCATCCATGTATACAACCTCCCGCATTATGTCTGCACTCAAGATTGCCGTTCAACAGTCCCGGCAGTATCTCCTCCTTCGTCCCTGTATTCTGTATCTCGCCGTTTGCAATCACCACGATTTTGTCCGCAATGTTCAGAATGCGCTCCTGGTGCGAGATAATCACAATATTTCCCTGTGTCTTATCATGCATCTTCTCAAATACTTTGATCAGATTCTGAAAACTCCAAAGGTCAATCCCTGCCTCTGGCTCATCGAACACGGACAGCTTCATACCTCTGGCGATCACAGTCGCAATCTCAATCCGTTTGAGTTCCCCGCCGGAAAGACTGGCGTTCACCTCGCGGCTGATATAATCCCTCGCACAAAGCCCCACTTCTGAGAGATATTTGCATGCACCTTCCACGCTGAGTTTATCCCCCGCTGCCAGTCTGATTAAATCAAGGACTGTAATCCCTTTAAATCTTACTGGCTGTTGAAATGCAAAGCTGATGCCCAGGTTTGCCCTGTCAGTGATGGACATTTCGGTGATATCCTGCCCCTCAAAGAAAATCTGTCCCTCCGTCGGCTGTATGATGCCTGCAATCATCTTGGCCAAAGTGGATTTTCCTCCACCATTTGGTCCGGTGATTGCAGTAAACCGGTCGTCTATTTTTAAGTTAATATGGTTCAATATATCCTTACCGTTCTCATCCTCGACATGGTAGGATATATTCTTTAATTCCAGCACGTATCTGCGCCTCCTCTCATCATCAATAATTTTATTTATACCTGCGTAGACTTTTTGGGAACAAATTCCAGTTTTAATGTCATTCCCATTCCATCAGCAAGTCTTTTTAACAATTTTAAAGATGGATTTCTTGTCCCGTTTTCCAATTTACTGATATCAGCCTGATTGATTCCTGTTCTCTCGGCCAGTTCTTTCTGTGAAAGGTTTTGTGATATTCTGGCGTCTACCATTGCACGAATTACATCCATCTCAGGCTGGCTGTCTTCCCACGCTTCCCTGAATTCATCATTTTGTAACTGTTCATCCAAATATGCATCAAGTGTTTTCATGTTATGATTCACCATACCTTTCCAAATAATCTTTTCTGTATTTTTTTGCCTTTTCAATTTCTTCCACAGGAGTTTTTTGTGTTTTCTTGACAAAACCATTTGTCACAATTATCTTTCCCCCACGATAAAAGAAATATAAAACCCTCCTTTTTCCTGCAGTACTTTCATTATCATAACCAATTTGGTTCTCATTTTAATATCTAAAGAATCCAAAAATAATTCTGCTGGTCTGTCTCCGTTTCGATCTTCATAAAATTCTACTCTAAATTGATCCATCCTGCCCCTTCTTCTGTGTTTATATGTCTATAATATGGTATATATGCCATATTGTCAACTATTTTATATACAGCACAAGAATTCCCTCGTTACGATTCAGGGCGATATTCAAAATTTTGCTTCACAAAAACCGCCCCTCGGAATCATATTCTCACGAAATGCGCAGTTCAGCGCATTCCTGACCCGCAAATCGTAATAATCCCTCTACTTATGTGTATGTCTAACCAATAACCTGCAATCATCATATCTTCACACAAAAGCAGATCTCCTGCCCATCTTCCTGTTCTGACAACTCCACCGTAATCTCCCCTTTGTGGCGTTTTGCAATCTGGTTTGCCTGGTAGAGTCCAAGCCCCCTGTCTCCGCGGTTGTCCTTCGTCGTGTATCCCTTTTCAAAAAAGTGGGCAATCTCACCCATTGTCAGATTTTCCACCTGATTTTTAATCGCAAAGATCAGTTTATCATTTTGAGCATCCAGCACCATCTCCACTTTATTTTTCCTGGGTGACGCTGCCTCAAATGCATTGTCTGTGAGCGTTCCTATGATTTCAACCAGCGCATGTTCTGACACCGGTGTCACAATTTCCTGACTCAATACCTGAATGTCGATATCGATATATCCGGGCGCGCTGATAATCTTACTGTACAGGAATCCGGCCAGTATCTTGTCAGATATCCGCAGAAGAGCCGGATTGCAGCGCGATTTGTCCTCATAAATGTCCTTGCAGTACGCCGACTGCGCTTCCACTAGCTCACTGTAATCCGCTATCGTCACATGCATATTGAGTATTGCATTCATATGATTGTCAAACTCATGCTGCCGCGCCCTGATATCCTTTGTCAACTCCTCCATCGGCTTTATGTAGAGCTTGTATATTTTCAGCTCCTGTTCCTGACGCCGCAGTGCCGCATAGTTCTGTGCCCAATCCAGCAGTCCGAACAGAATGACAGAAAAGACAATGCCAAACAGAACCATCACCTTGACATCCAGTGTACGACTAAGATATAAGTCAACTAACAGATATAGTGTTATAATCAGCGCAACCACACAAAAGATTCTGTACAAAAATTTTCTGCCAAGCTCAGCCATTGCGATACACTCCCTTTATTTCAGATTTGACACCTGACTCAAAATAATAAATTATGCCATTATATACAGTAATGTCTTTCATTTTCTTTTAGCGGCTGTCACATTCGCAGTTTTTTCTTAATCTCATTCTTGTATGTAATACCGATTTCCACCTGTTCGCCATTTTTCATACAAATCAGTCCGTTAACAGTATCTACGTAATCTATATAATCCTGATTTACAACACACATGCGATGTACCTGCAAAAATTTGTCGCCCGGAAGTTTTTCCAAAAGCTGCTTTATAGAAAGGTACAAAATCTTCATTTCTTCTTTTAAGAGCACGAAATTGACTCCCCTTGGCACTGCCTTGATACACACGATGTCCTTACAAAACAATTTGTAATTAATACTGTCCTTCTTCACAACCACAAACGCATCCCTTGTCTCCCCCTGCTGGGACAGAAACAGCAGCTTTCCCACAAGCTTCTGAATATCCTCCTCATTGTACGGTTTTACAAGATACTGGTAACAGTGGAGCTCTCTGTACGCAGTCAGTTCCATGTTTGCCAGCGAGGTAATCATGATAATCGGTGTGAATACATACTCCTTTCTCATACGTATCTCCCGCGCAAAGGTTATCCCTGAAATGTCATCGTTGTTGTCACTATCCAAATTAATGTCAAGCAAAAAAGCCTGAAAGGGCGGCTGCGCTGTATCTTCGAGCGCAGCCCTTGCCTCCTTCAGACTATTTACCGGAACAGCATGCACATGCTCGGATACACTCTCTACCATCACAGTAATCGCTTTTAAGCAGTCCTTACTGTCCTCCAGTATCAATATCCTTGTCATGTCCGTTGTCTCCTCCTGTTTCATATTTCACGCGATCCCTTCTGATACCTTTTTCCGCAGAGACGTTTCTGTGCAATAATTGCATGCACTCGTAATGCTTTGGGCATCATTCAGGCGATGCTGTTTGTCTGGTACTTATTTCAAAATCTCTCCGACTGATTTCGCGAGTCCTGCCACCCCTTGAATCTCCGAGGGAATAATAATCTTTGTAGCACTGCCGTTTGCAGCCTTCTCAAATGCCTCAAGCTTCTTGATGGTAAGCACCGCATCGTCAGCGCCTGCTTCACGCAGAAATTTAATACCTTCCGCATTTGCCATCTGCACAATGCGGATTGCCTCTGCCTGACCTTCCGCCTCGCGGATCTTTCTCTCCTTTTCAGCCTCTGCACGAAGAATTGCTGCCTGCTTCTCCGCCTCTGCCTCAAGAATTGCAGATTCCTTCTGGCCTTCTGCGACAAGGATTGTCGACTTCTTCTCACCTTCTGCACGAAGAATCGCCTCACGTCTCTCGCGCTCTGCCTTCATCTGCTTCTCCATCGCATTTCTGATGGCTTCCGGAGGGATAATGTTCTTCAGCTCTACACGGTTCACCTTGATACCCCATGGATCTGTGGCAACGTCAAGCGCCGAACGCATATTTGTATTGATAATCTCCCTTGATGTCAATGTCTGGTCAAGCTCCATCTCACCGATGATATTTCTCAGTGTTGTCGCTGTCAGCTTTTCAATCGCCATAATCGGATTATCCACACCATATGCATACATCTTCGGATCTGTAATCTGGAAAAAGACAACCGTGTCAATCTGCATTGTAACGTTATCCTTTGTGATTACAGGCTGTGGCGGGAAATCCACTACCTGTTCCTTTAAGTTCACTTTCTTGGCAACCCTGTCAAGAAAAGGAACTTTGAACCGGAGTCCGACGCTCCATGTGGTGTTATACCCGCCGAGACGCTCGATAACATATGCCGATGCCTGCGGTACAATACGTACATTTGCTGCGAAAATCACAACAAGAAAAATTGCAATACCCAATAAAATATAAGCCATAGTTACTCCTCCTCATACCTTTCAACAACAAGTCTCACACCTTTAATATCGACGACCTTTACCAGACTCCCCGCTGCAATTTTGCATTTGTCGTCAACTGACCGGACTGTCCATTCCTGACCATTTACGACGGCACAGCCCTGGTCAGCAATGTTGTCGACATCCTGCGTGATCCTCACTACCTTACCGATGATACCCTCGTAATTTGTCCTTGTACGCGAATTGTTTATGTACCTTATCGCCAAGGGCCTCGTGAATATCAGCATGCCAAGTGATACCAGCAAAAATACTGTCAGCTGGAGTATGATTCCCCCACCAAGCATAGAGACAATGATTGCCACCAGCGCTCCGATTGCAAACCAGATCGTGGTGAGTCCTACCGTCACAATCTCAATAATGATGAGTATAATCATAGCAGCCAGCCATACCATTGTGTTCATCATGATATCTCCTCCTTCCTTATCAGAAAGCCTGCAGCTATCTCCGTACATTCATAGCTGCAAAAACCTCTTCCATTCCTGATAAGTACACTTTACCGCACAATTTCATTTCACACAATGGTTTTTGCGTGAATGCAGTGATTTCCGTATTTAATACAAATCTACTCGTTAATCCCTTTTCGGTACTCGGCGAGCTCCTTCTGGTACGCCTCTGTCTTATGATATCCACAGGAAAACATTTCCGGACAGAAACCTCTGTAAATGCATTCCTTCACCATACAGCTTGCAAGTTCTGGTTCTGTATTTGCAACCTCATCCTTGACAAGCTGCCACGCCTCCCGCGTCTCCGGACTCGCACAGCTGCACAGCCGCTTGCGGCTGATATTGATCAGTGCCTGCGCATCTGCCTCGCAGGCATGATTGACCAGTGACCCCTGCGGAAGCTCATCCCGGCTCACACCGGTTCTGTCACTCCGCTGTGTCGATACCCAATGTTCAATTCCAATCTTGTGCCGCACCATATGGACACTCACCCACGACTTCAAATCCTTCCACCGCCAGTAAAACCGCATGCGCCTGATCGGAGAATGTTCTGACATGATGAGTTTTCGTTTCCACTCGGAATCGGGATATTTTCCCGTTGTCTTATTGATCGTATTCATGGCAGAATCCTTGATATCCTGCCAGTTGTCCTCATGTTTCAGTAAATCGATATGCATAATAAATCGCTCCTACTCCCTTTCCTTTTTTGCCTCTGAAAGTCTCTTAACAGTCCCCTCTATCTGTGCCCGCTCAGCGGAAAGCTCCCTGATCAGCTGATACAATGTCCAATTGACATTTTTGGGCGTAACGACTGCCTTGAGCTTTGTCGGAGTAAGTCCTACTTTCTTATATGAGAATAAAAATTCATCCAGCTTTTTATCTGGTAATCCTGAAAAAATGATAACCTCCGGCATACAGAATATCGCTGGTGCCTTCTCCACCTGCGACAAGTCCAGTGGTGTAATGTTCTTCAATCCAACCAGAACGCCAACCTGCGTATTCAGGTCCGATGGCTTCAGCTGCCTGGTCGAGATGGACATACTCATGCCAAGCACCTCCATCTGTATCTTCTTCTTTTCATCCTGTACATAGTACAGAATCATACTTTTCTGTGCTTCTTTCATATATGATACCCAGCCTTTCCTACAAAAATTTATCAATTGCTTTTTTCAGCTCTTCAATTGATTCTGTATCGTTCTCTCGCACTGCATCTACAATACAATGATCAATATGGTCTTTTAATATTACACGGCTTACACTGCTGATTGCCGACTTTACCGCTGCCAGCTGTATCAATACCTCACTGCAGTCCCTGCCATTTTCCACCATCGTCCTTACAGCCTCCATGTGACCGATGATTTTGGACATTCTGTTCAGAACAGCCTTTGTTTCCCTGTGTGTATGCGTATGTGAATGTCCGTGTTCGTGTGTATGATCATGCGCAATGCCCTCTTTGTGCATCTCACCGTGTGTCAGTTCCTTTTCCATTCCTGTCCTCCTCATGATATATCACTATCGCTATCTATTTTTGATATCATTTTGTCTCGAACTCAATAATTATAACAAAAAATCTGCCAGTATCATATTGCTGATATCAATTCCTGCATCTGTCAGTCTTACACTGTCTCCACTCTGTATCAGCATTCCCTGTTTCTCCCACTTACACAAAACATCGCCATAAATTTCACTCATCCCAACGCCAAAACTATCGGCAAATTCCTGCTTAGACACACCATTTGTCATGCGCATCCCCAGGAACATAAATTCTTCTATCCAGTCATTATGACATAACTTCTGTACATCTTTTTTAATATGTTCAATTAGATTTTCCTTTCCATCTCCCTGCCCTTTTACGGTTTTGTCCGCTCCTCCTGCAATGAGCTTATCACATTCCGTTTCCTTATCCCTGTTAAACGCATAGAGGTACTGCTTCATATTATCTGTATTTTTCCAACGAACATTATCTACCAAGGATGCAGCCCCCAGTCCGAAGCCAACATAATCCGCCGTATGTCTGATTCCGCGCTGCCAATAGATACAATTATGCCTGCACTCGTATCCCTCTCTCGCATAATTTGATATTTCATAGCGGTGATAGCCGTTTTCTGCGAGAATCTGTCTGGTCGCCTGATACATCAGCCTGTCCTCATCCTCATCAGGCACAGACGGATATTCGTCTAATTTGTCATACAGATGTGTTCCCTCCTCAATGATCAGACTGTAGGCCGATATGTGCTCTGGCTGCAGCGCTACCACTGTCCCAAGCGTTCGCACCCAGCTTTTCATATCCTGTCCTGGCAACGCTGACATCAAATCTATATTAATATTTCGAATTCCAGCCTCCCTTGCCTGTTGATATGTACGAATAAAATCCTGATATGTATGTATACGTCCTAACAGCTCCAGCTCTTTATCGTCTGCGGACTGCAGTCCGATACTCAGTCTGTTTATCCCGGATCGTTGCAATTTCAATAACTTGTCACTATCCGCTGTCCCCGGATTCATCTCCATCGTAATCTCAGCAGCAGCATCAATCTGGTAATATTTCCCCAGACAAGCAAGAATTTCTGCGATCTCTCCCGCCTCCAATATAGAAGGTGTCCCGCCTCCAAAGAATATTGTTTTCACAATATATCCGGCATACCGTTTTGCCTCGTGTACTATCTCTCTTTTGAGCGCTTCTATATACTCCTGCTGTCTCTGTCTTGTCGCTGGCGCTGACAGAAAATCGCAGTAAACACATTTTCGGACACAGAAAGGAATATGAATATAAACACCCATCGAACGCATTACGATTCCACTCCCTCCTGATTATCATCATCCTAAACCTCTGATTTTACCAACCCAACTGCCCTTTCAAACTCCTCGACAGACTGCGCCTTTGCTGCCGCCTTATGCCACATCCTTAAAACCTCAAGGTTATTTTGTTCCATGATCAGGTTTTTTAAGGAATCGGGCACTTCTCCGATGTCATCCAGCAATTCTATGATTCCATATGCCTTACCTAATAATATTCCTTCCGCTCTTCCCTCTTCCCTGCTCTCATTTCGAATCCAGTTTTCATAACTCTTCACATCAAACTCATTCAACAACAAATTCAACACCTCACTTCTATGTTTTCCGAGAATATCCGCTAGAATGTCATTTTTCACGCATTGCTCCATGGCCAGACCGATTGCCTTTTCGTATGGATATCCCTTTGCCGTATTTCTATTTACCTCACTGACAAAATATGCATAATCGTGGAGTCTTTTACACTTGTCCAGAAGTTCTTTATTATGGTCGTAATTGATGTTCAGCATCACCGCAATGCATTCAAGCGCGGGTTCCTTTGCTGTCCCGCCATCCTCTTCGTTCTCTTTTTTAAATGCATCCGACAGCCTGAGCTCCTGCCAGTCAGGTTCGTCATCCCTGCCATTATAAAAGATCACATACCGGGGTTCAGGCAGACTCACGAGCGTTTTGCCATATATACTCAGTTTGTTTTCTTTTATGTATGCCTCATATATCCTTGCAAAATAAATCAGTCCGCGTATCGGCATATTCGGATTGTATGTTGACTGATGCTCATAAAGATTTAAAGTTGCCGATATGATAAACGACAAATCGTTCTTGTATGACAGGTAAATACAGTCTTCAAGTGTTGTGATTTTAAGCTCGTCTGCATCTTCATAGTCTGTCCCATTCAGCGCATTATAGAGCTCCAACAGATCCTTCTTATCCTCAAAACATCTCCTGAAAAGAGCGTCCTTGTATTTCTTCCTGATACTCAGCCTTCTAATGAACCTGTTTATTGTCATTTTTATCTTTGTCATTCTGTCTCCCTTATTATACTAAATTTGAATGCTTTATTCAATCGTTCATTTGTTCTGTATATACTATACAGGATGAAGATAGAATTGTCAATAAATATCGAAAGTATTTTCGGAACATATTATTGTAGTTATTATTTATGAAAATTCTAAAGACATAAAGACCGTCGGTTATCCGACGGTCAAAAATTTGTCTGACGTTCTCATAGCCAGTCCCAATTATCCTGTAATTGCTTCCGCAAAATCCAGGCAAAAAGAGAATACAATGCTGATATGATAATCATTATAAATAGCGGCATAAGTAAAATAAGCTTTATAAGAATGTATCTCATAATCCCCCTTCTTTCATTCAAGCTGAGAGGTCAACATTTAACTCCACTCTTGAATCTCTCCCTAAAAAAGTAATCTTCTAACATTAAACACAAACAATGATAGATCGGCAAATGTAATTCCTGAATTTTATATGTTTCTGTTGCATCCACAGAGATTATTGCATCTGTCAAATTCTTTAGTGTTCCTCCGCCTCTACCTGTTAAACCAACTACCTCCATTCCCTTTGCCTTTGCCGTAATGGCAGCATATAGAATATTCGTGGAATTACCTGACGTAGATATCGCTAAAAGCACATCTCCTGCATTACCATATCCATTTACCTGTTGTGCAAAACACATACTACCATCCACATCATTTAGAAAAGCCGTATTTAGACTATTATGATTGCTCAATGCAATTGCAGGGAGAGCCTGTTGAAGTCTGTCTGCAAGTTCTGCCCCCTTCTTAGTATCCACAGCCTGCAAACGTTCTGCAAAATCCTCATCTAGTTCTATCATTCCCTATTATATTGATACAATATTAACCTTTGGCCTTCAATTATTGCACTATATTTTGAGCTTTCTAAAATCCATTCATTTTCTAATGAGTATTTATATGTCATGATCAGGTCTTGGTCTGAAAACTCACCAATATCAATTACCCTAATGTCTGTATCAGGCAAAAAATATT
Source organism: uncultured Lachnospiraceae bacterium (assembly GCA_947177165.1). GTDB lineage: Bacteria > Bacillota > Clostridia > Lachnospirales > Lachnospiraceae > COE1. The sequence goes on along the minus strand of CAMWTP010000009.1, from coordinate 61,060 downwards.
GTATACGATACATTAACCAAGTAGATGAAGTATGCATCAAAGCTTCACTCTCTTTATCGGTGATATAATATATCGGAGATTCCGTTTGACTTGACACTTCTTTCGCAAATGAATATAATTCTCTGTTATAATCCGCAAAATCAAAAAAATAATTATGTAATGCGGTTAATGAACATATAATCCAACATGATGCCACAAAAAATATGCCTGCAAATTGCATACGAATATCCTTCCTACGCGACAAAGTATACATAACGCACGCTACCAATACACTAGATATCGCAATACCAAACGAATAAATAAATTGAATTGTATCAGCATTTAAATTATTACTTACCCCAAACCCTAATATACCAGCAATCGAATGTGTACCAGATTCGGTTGCATTATTTATGACATATATATGATTCATAAATATTGATTGTAAAAGTAATATAACTGTACAAATGAGTTGATTTTTAATACATTGAGCAGACTTCCCCACACTAATAACCCCATAAATTAACAAAGGCATCAATACATGTTCACTATACCTTCCATACAAAAAACCGTCTATTCTGCTTTGATTCCCTAAAAAACTTAACGATCCGATTGCAATTTCTGAAACAAGAGAAAATAGGACGAAAAACCGAAAGATACTTTGACCATCCACATCTAATTTTCTTCTTTTTATACTGTCTACTATATCCTTAATAAGCTCATAAATTATAAACCAAATTCCTCTATATCCAATTAGAAATGTAGCACATCCAATATAAAATAATCTTCCGCACACATTAGTAAAAAAACTTTTCACTCCTTCTAAGGAAAAAATACCTAATGCCCCTTGTATTTTAACCGCTTCTTCACTTGTATAATTTGTTACTGCATATAAATTTATATTTATATATGTCTTTACCTTTAAAAACATGAAAATACATACAATCATGCTAACCACAAACCCCACAAATGACTTTATGGATATTTTTTTTGTCAGAAATAATATAACCACCGAAACGCACAACACAAATAATACTCCAATATTTCTTAAATGACATGCCAACAAATATCCTGAAGTCAGCGATAAGAGAATCATTTTCCATTCAAAATTTTTGTTATAAAAACTGCATTGTATTACTAATAAACATATCAAAAGATATAACACTACTTGTAAAATCTCTGCCTCAGTATTCTGAGAATAATAAATATTAAAAGAATATACTGTCACACTAAAACTAATCAGACTTTTTAATCTATCATTTAAATCAAAAGCTATTATTTTAATAATGCAATAAGCCAACCAGTAAGTAATTACCAAAAACAGTGCATTGATAACAATTGCTCCCTTAAACATTATCAATGGGTCATCAAAAACTTTAAATAAAACACTTAGAATAAATCCATATCCATATCCATAATATGGGGACACATACATTACACCAGACCAATTAAGACCTGCAATTGTTGCTCCAGCTGCCCAATATCCAACTTCATCTGGCATTATTACAGGTCCCGTCGCGTATCTTAATTGGCTGATCACTATAATCAGTAATATTATGTTATAAATGCAATTGCGCAATATAGATCTTGTATTCAACCTATCTTTTCGCATTTCTAATATTCCTCTTTTTCTTTAATATGTTTATAAACTTATTTATTTCACTATAATGAAATAACACAGATAGAAAAATAAAAGACAATTCATACATTACAAAACCTGCTATTAGATCCTTTGCACTATAAGTAATTAGATAAAATGTACATCCTACCATTACTACATATATGAAATTCACTCTCCATTTAATCCGAACTTTATGTCCTAAACTGACGACTGTAGTAATATACCAGAAAAGCATTGAAATTATGGATGCAAAAGATATTGCACAGGTACTTTCATATAATTTCCATGCACACATATTTAAAAGAAAGGATATGGCTAACGTAATACAACTCATTGTAAAAAAATGAATATTATAATCAAATAACTTGTAATATGTAAAGATAACAATAGTGATACATGAAGATATTACCAAACCTGGGAATAAAATAATTAAATATTCCAATGATGCCATATATTCCGGTAAAAAAATTTCAATTATTTTAGCTAATGGAAAATAACCACCTAAACATGCTAATACAAACACTTCAACACTTAACAGACTTTTAGGTAAAATTTTAATTGCGGTCTCCCTGTTTACCTGCTTTAATGTCGGAAACAATACTAACGATATAGCACTGATTACTGTTGTAACCATTGAAATCAGTGAATACGCAAAGGAATACACGGCATATTCTGAGATTGAAAATGCCACTGATACAAATTGTCTATCCAAATTCAAAATTATCTGTAAAATTTGATATGATATTGTAAGTACAAACCCATTTTTAAAAAAATTGATTATATCTTTTATTACAGAATTATCACAAGTTATTTTACCAAATACAATGGTCCTATATTTATATAGATAGTATATTAAAATAGACCAATTGATACTTGTAAAGATTAGAATATAAAATTTACTCTTTATCTCACTGCCATAGAAAATATTAATACCATATAAAAAGCATATTGAAAAAAATGTAAGCAATGATGTCACAATTTTTACTATTGAAAACTCATTAAAACGCATTGTTGCTTGTGATATGAATTGAAAATAAGTTATCAAATTAGTAGAAAAAAAGCATAGTCCCAAAAAAAAGATAATATAATGATATTGGCTTACCACCATTAATAACATAAATGACGCACATAAACAAACAATGAATTGAAACATCACATAAAACCAAGTGATTTTTTTAAATTTTTGCTTATCCAAATCATCATATTTCTTTCCACTTATTTTTAACAGTATTCCATCCAAAAAGCCAAAATGCAATACCCCCGCATATGATAAATACAATGTAAAAATTTTATAATATCCATACTCTTCTATATTAAATATTTTAGGAAGCAAAAATCCACTTGCTATGCTACCTAATAAAGAAATAATGTTAGCAATCATCACTGAAATTATATCTTTTATAAATTTCTTCTTTTCTTCCATTTTATCATTTTACTTTTTGATATAGTTGATAAAACAATCTTCCTACACCCACTCTACAGATACCTATTCGAATCAACATTCTGCTTAGACATGCATATTCCTTTATAACTTTCCTGTTTGTCCGTATAATGCAATATAATTTCTGTCTGTATGGTCTATATTCTTTTACATTATTGCTACATGAAATAGAAATATAATTATCAATCACTGCCGTCAAATAGTATACAAACGCTTCCTCACTCAACTCTGGCAATCTTTGTTTTATATCTTCATAAACATTGAAAGAATAATCTACATATACTTTTCTTTTGTCAGAATAGTCTATCCTAGTCGTACTTCCGTCTCTTGAACGCTGCTCATATACACATTCTTGACAAAAAGCAATCTTGTTACTTTGTAAAATAATTTTGTACATAATTGGTACATCTTCAAAGATAGTTCCTTCTGGAAAAATCATGTTTTTCCATAAATATGCCCTATACATTTTTGCAAACGTATTACTATCTAATCCTTTTTGTACAAACATATTCCTGCAAGCTTCTTTTGGTTCCAAAATATAGTTCTTATCTGTTACATAAATATTTTTTATTTTATTTCTACCAAATTTTGTTATCACTCCGCACGAAATATCTGCATTGTTCTCAATAATTGCTTTATGTAAAACTGCCAATGCATCAGATGTCAATCTGTCATCTGAATCCAAAAAAACATAAAAATCTCCATTGCACAATTTGAGTGCCTCATTTCTCGCCTTTGATTGTCCGCTATTTTCCTGATGAATTAATTTTATTCGATTATCATTAACCTGATACTGCTCACAAATGGTTTGGCTTCCGTCAGTAGAACCATCATTTACTAATATTAATTCCCAATTAGCATACGTCTGCCTCAACACACTTCTTATGCATTCACCTATATACTCAGCGGTATTATATACAGGTACAATTATGGACACCAAGCCATTTTCCATTATTCTCTCCTTCGATGTCACAAAGAATTTTTCTTTTCTCTAATTAACAATTTAGTGATCTTTGATGCAATTCTGCCTAAACCCAGACAACAACAAATTACTCTCGTAATTCTGTCTTTAAACAATGAATATGACACCATCAATCTCCAATTACTAACAATTTCTCTTCTTAATTCTTTCCAATAGGTTTTATACTTATTTACATTTCTACTGCATGACAAATGTATAAAATTGTCTACTACAGAATATAGATAATATACTTTTGCTGCTCTTTCCAGATCTGGATATATTTTTACAATATCTCTATATACATCGCTCGTATATTCAGTGTATACTAATCTATTCTCAGAAAATTCTGAACTCGTTGTACTTCCCACACGGCTACGCTGTTCATATACACATTCATTACAATACATAACTGTCCCACTATTTAGAATTATTTTATACATAATTGGAACATCTTCAAATATTGTTCCTTCAGGAAATCTGATATTATCCCACAAAGAAGCATCATACATCTTGGCAAATGTATTACTATCTAATTCCTCCTGTAAAAACATTTTTTCACAGGCCTCTTTCGCTGTCATGATATAACCTTTAGAAAACATATGTACTTTTCTTTGTTTTCCATTTCCAAATATCTGAATACCAGCACAACTAATTCCTGCACCACTCTTTTTCACTCCCATATATAAAATCTCAAGTGCGCGATAATACAATTTATCATCCGAATCTAAAAAAACATAATATTTCCCTTGGCATACCTCTAATGCAGTATTTCTAGCTTTAGATTGCCCTCCATTCTTCTGATGTATAACATGAATTCTTGCATCTATATACTCATCACATATCTCTCCACTGGTATCCGTCGAACCATCATCAACTAAAATTAATTCCCATTCTTTATATGATTGACTTATAACACTTTGAATACATTCTCTAAGATAATTCTCTGTATTATATACAGGTACAATAATTGATATTAGATCACTCATATATTTCTTCTGTTGACAATGCCTTTTTCAAAACATCCAAAACAGCTCCTCTACTATATTTCTCCAAATACTTTTGATGAACTTTTTCTCTAAATTCCATTATATTATTTTTAAATAATTGACTTATAGCGTTTACAAATTCCTCTTTGGTATTGCATCGAAAAATTCCCTCAACACCTTCAATATCATATCCTTCCAAAGCTTCATCTGTAGCCAGTATTGTTCTGCCATACATCATTGCCTCTGCTGTTTTAACCTTCATACCTGATCCATAAAAAATTGGCATTACAACCACCGGAAAACGATAATAAAAATCTTCTACACTGTCTACTGTCCCAACTACAATAACATTTTTTTTCTCTAGATTTTCTTTTTCCCTTTCAAACCCCTTTCCGACAATATATAACTTATAATCTGGTAACTCGGACATAACATTCTCCACAAACCAAGTTATTCCCTGTAAATTAGGACCAAAATTTGTACCTACAAATAACATCTCTTTATTTATATTTTTCTTAATTTTTTTCTTACACAACTTATTTTCAAACGAAATAGGTAATAAAAGATCAGCCTTTCTGGAATATAACCGATCAATATCAAGTTGATCTCGTTCATTTATACAAATGAGCATAGAACATTCAGATACTGCGATTCTTTCACATTGACTTACCGCCCAATATTCAATTGCAAACATTAAACCTTCATGTTTCATCTTTAAATAATAATATCTTTTCTCACAATTATGTTCAAAAACAATAGTATATATATTACTGGAAATTCTTGACAAAATATTACCAACCAGCACACCATCAAAAAAAATAATATCTGGTGAAATATTTTCTATACATTTTAATATCTTCCTTTCATTCCATGGAAAATACATTTTGTATCTTAATATTTGAGCACATAACGCCTTCCATCTCCTCAGTCTTGGAAAAGCGTAATACTGCTTTGGAAAACTTCCCTTCCATTCACTAAAAAACAAAAAACTGACGTTTTGTTCTCCGTATAACCTTTTTAAGAAATCAATATTACTCCAACATCCATGTTCACCGCCATTATTATATGACTTCATCAAGTCTGCACTTGTAATAAATAAAACCTTTTTCATTATTAATTCCATTCTTTCAAGAAAATATTTTCTATATACTTACATTCTATGTCCATAAATTTTTACATTGATTTATTTGACTCTCAAGACAGTATTTCGAAAGAAACAACTGTCTGACCATTTTATTATAATAACTTTCTTTTTTACCTAATGTGCGAATGACTTTTATATATTCTTCCTTTGTATTGCATCTGTATATTCCATGTATACCATCCACCTCATATCCCTCTAAAGCTTCATCAGATGCCAAGATAGTTTTTCCATACATCATTGCCTCTGCTGTTTTAATTTTCATCCCATCTCCATAAAAAATAGGCATTACCATAATATTCTTAGAATAATAATACTTGTCCAACGATTCTACTGTTCCAATTACCTGCACATTTTTTCTCTCCAAATCACTCCTTTTTAATTCAAATTTTTTCCCTACAATTGTCAAATGAAAATCATTTAATTCAATCATGACATTCTCTACAAACCACTTAATACCATCGTAATTCGGAGCAAACATTGTACCAATAAATAAAAGCTCTTTTGTTCCATAATTACTGTCATCTTTTATTAACTTTTTATCATCAAACTCATCATAAAAAGCCATTGGAAGCGTTAAATTATTCTTTTTCCCATAAATCTCTTTTATTAATCCTGCATCTCTCTCAGTTAATGTAATAATATAATCTGCATACTTAAATGTTCTTTTTTCGCTCTCTGTAATCTTCCGATATGGAAAGAAATACAAAAATCTATTATCTTTCATTTTATTCGCAAAATATCGCTTTTCTATATTATGTACAAATACCCATATTTCACATTTCAACTTCCGCTTCTTTATTTTGCGAATCAATGAACCATACATAGAACGTTCTAAAAAAACTATATCAATATTATTTTTTTGAATAAAATTCACAATTTTTTGCTCATTTGCTGCACTTGTAAATAATGTGCCTCGCAAAATATTAACTCCTCTATCAACTATTGTTCTATATGCAGCTATACGAAAAATCATTTCTTTATCTTCTGCACTATAATTTGTAAGCATACATAAGTATACGTTTTTGCTACCAAATACCTTACAAAACAGCTCATAATTTCTATAACTGCATTTCTTTCCCCCATCATTTCTCTCATAAATTATTTCCTGTCCACATACTACTAATACTTTTTTTGCCATTACTCTGTTTCCTTGTCCAAAAAATCATTAATAACATGTTCCATGCGTTCCCATGAATACTTATACTTTTCTCTTTCAATCCCATCCGCAAATGTATCTGCTCTATTCATTGTATAAAAATCAATAACAGCACCTGCAATCTGTTCTGGATTCTGTGGTTCAATTAAATATCCAGTTTCTCCATTAATTACTACATCTGGCAACCCTCCAACCCTTGTAGCTAACACCGGCTTTTCAAAACCGTATGCAATCTGTGCGATACCACTCTGTGTAGCGCTGATATATGGCAGTACCACGATATCGCACGCAGCAAAGAATTTTTCCACTTCTTTGTCCGGAATATAACCATCATATATCGCAATATGATCACCGCTGCCTGTCTGCGCAATCATATCCTCATACTGCCTTTTGGATTCCTCACTTGAGAAATCACCCACAATTAACAGCTTTATATCCGCAACACGTTTTATAATTAATGGCATTGCCTGAATCAGATATTTCAATCCTTTGTACTCCCGCACAAACCCAAAAAACAGAAGTACTTTTTCGCTGGTATGTATGCCAAGCCTGATGCGCGCCTCCTCTTTGGATATGTTTTCAAGCTTAAAAGCATTGTATGTTGGATGCACTGTCTGACGGAATACTGGATGTTTCATAATTGTCTGCAGGTCCTCTGCATCCATCTTAGACTGCACGATATAACAGCTGCCCTGTCTCAGGACTGCTTTCGTCAATATTCTGTCCATCGGAAACCTTTCGTGCGGAAATACATTGTGGCAGACAAACAAGATTTTCGTGTTTCTCAAACATCTGCAGAGCATATAATAGCACGGCGCAAAATACGGATGCCACCACTGAATGATAATCATTTCGGGCTTCATCGCATTTATTTTTTTAGCTGTGCACAGCCAGTTTAATGGGTTTGCAGTATGTAGCAAATACTGTGTATCATCAATTTTAAAACTGTCATTACTGTAATCTCTCTGTTCCTTCTTGTATAAGAGCTTTGGATACTGAAATTTATATGACACCATTGTCACATGATATGTTTTGCACAATGCCCTGTACAGCAAACCTGTATAATGTGATATTCCGCCTTTATACGGATATACAGGCCCGATCAATACAATTTTTGCTTCTGTCTTCCCCATCAAAAAAACCCCCAACGCAAAGCATCCTATGCCCTTCCGACAATCGCATACTTTACATTGGGAGTTCCCTTAATCTTTATTGTATATTCTCTATATTCCTAACCGATCCTGCATTCCTTCCCCCGGAACGCAAACCCATATTTCCGAATCCGCCCAGGTGCTATTCCTTTTGCCTCGAGTGAAGCACTGTACCGTTTTTCCTCAATCTGGCGAAGTGCGCTCTGCACTGTGTCGTCAAGCGCCTTCTCATCCTCGGGATCATGCACTTTAAATTCCATGATGATCGCATCATCGTTTTCATTCAATGGCTCAAGTATCACATCATACCGCCCGAATCCGCTCTCACGGTTCGAAGTCATGGAATACCTGCCTGACAGCTCCACCATCAGCCCAAGCACAAATCCGTGGTAAAATCGCTCTGGTTCCGCATATTCTGATGGCTTGTTCCCTGTATCAAAATAGCTGAATGTCGCGAGCGCGACACGGTTCATATAACGGTTCATCGCCTTTTTATCATTGAGGAGCAGCGCCTTAATAAAGTCGTTGTAATCTGCCTCTGCGCTGCCATTAAACCATCCCTCTATCATGTTTCTGAACATTTTCCTCACTTCAAAATTCGTGAGCGCGAGCGTGTAACTGGAATCGCCCTCTTTATCCGAATCCGAATCCGAATCTGTATCATATCCGGGACTCACGGTTGTCACTTTCAATACTTTGAGATACCCGGTTGCCAATAACAGACTCCAGACTGCGTTGACATTACCATTCAACTGGCTGAACACGATCTGTTCATCAATTTTCGCCTCAAAGCTTCCTCCCCGAAGAAGCTCCTCCATCGTCTGCTTGATACTGGTGCCACCTCTCTGAATCAGTGAGTTTATAAGGCCATTTCCGCTTGTATTTGACCAATACGTGTCATATCGTCCATTCTTACCAATAAATGACACGATCGACCACGGATTATAGATATCAGAGTATGTTCCGAACACGAAACCATCATACCACTTTTTTACACTTTGTTTTTCATTTCCGAGTCCCTTTTCGTCGAGTGCTGCAAAGACTTCCTTTTCCGAAAACCCGAAAGATAATGCATATTTGTCAGACGTTGTTGTCACAACCTCCAGGTTATTCAGGTCTGAAAAGATGCTCTCTTTCGAGATTCTTGTGATCCCTGTTATGATTCCCCGGTAAATATGATCGTTTGTCTTGAATGTAGCATTGAAAAAGTTCCTGAAAAATTCAACCGATTCATCCCAGCTGTTCGCCAGCCATGATTCTTGCATCGGAGTGTCATACTCGTCAAGCAGTATGATTGCCTTTTTGCCAAAACGTTTTTCCATAAATGCACTAAGACGGTTCACCGCCATGAATACATCAGTGTCAGACATTTTATCATTGATGGAATTATAATATACCCGTTCATCGTCATGAAATACCTCAGAAGACATCATGTCCCTGTGTTTACGATACACATCAGAAATAATCTGTTTCACCACTGCCTTCATTCCGTCAGCTTTCCCAGTCTTAACTGATGCAAAACTCAAAAAAATCACCGGAAACGTTCCCTGCAGCCGTCTGTACTTCTCCTCGCTCCAGATAGCCTTTCCCTCAAACAAATCACTTCGTCCTGCGTATTTATTTGAAAAGAAGCATTCAACCGTGCTCATATTGAGTGTCTTGCCAAATCTGCGGGGGCGTGTGATTAGCGTAACTTTATCGCCGTTCTCCCACCATTCCCTGATGAAATCTGTCTTATCAATGTAAAAGATATTCTCCGTGATAACTTCCTCATAGTTCTGATATCCAAGAGCTGGTCTGCCTAACATATAACCCTCCTTGCCATTTATGAAACCAGTATTATCTGCTTAATCTCATTATAGCTGTTCCAAAGGTACATTACAACATTTTTTCCTAACGTAAAGTATGCAATTGTCAAGGTGCAGCATAAAAATCTACCAATCTATATCAAGCAATTCCAGCTATATCGCAGAGCTCTCATATCCCTCCCCATACTGCGGCTTCTCGCTCACAACATGGTACGTCCGCACTGGTCTCTGCTCGAGCTGGAGCTGCGCGTAAATCGCATCGTATTCCGCTCTGCGCGTATGGTATTGTGTGTCCTGCAAAAGCCTTCTGTTCGCGGCGATCACATCGGAAACCAGCCCGATTGTAAAGGTCACAAATCCCATAATCAACAATGTGCATGCCAGTATCAGTGACTGCACATGGCCTGTCGCAGTACCCGCCGCCACATATACGAAATAGCGGATGATAAACGCAAGCCCTACGATTGCCGGCGGCAGCATCAGAAAGGTAAAAAATTTCAGCGGCTTATACATCATGTATGCTCTCAGGATCGTGACCATCGACTTTTTCACATAACTCCATATGCTCTTAAACAATCTCGACGGGCGCAGCTCAGAGTTCGTGCGGACCGGCACACTCATGATCGCAAGCTTTTCACGGCCTGCCTGCACAATCGTCTCCAATGTGTATGTATAATCATTTACCACGTTGATGCGCATTGCAGCCTCACGGCTCAGCGCGCGGAATCCGCTGGGAGCATCTGGGATATCTGTGTTTGAAGCCTTTCGCACCGCCCAGCTGCCGAGATGCTGCAGCTTTTTCTTGATCAATGAAAAATGCTCCGTCTCGTCGATTGGTCTTGCGCCGATTACGTAGTCCGCCCTGCCCTCGAGAATCGGCTGTATCAGCTTCTGGATATCCTCCGCGCAGTACTGATTGTCCGCATCCGTGTTGACAATGATGTCCGCCCCCTGCCGCAGACACTCGTCCAGTCCTGCCATAAAGCCCTTTGCAAGTCCCTTGTTCTGCGTGAAGTTTACGACATGATGCACGCCCCATTTTTTGGCCACCTCAACAGTGTTGTCCTTGCTTCCGTCATTGATAATCAGGTATTCAATCCGGTCAATGCCGTCCAGCTTCCTGGGCAGATCATTCAACGCGATTTCCAAAGTCTCCGCCTCGTTGAAACAGGGAATCTGTATAATCAGTTTCATTTGTCTTCCTCCACTCTCCATAATCCGCAGTGATTTTCCGTGACTGTTCCTCCTCCGCTTCCATAAACAGGAAGAAAAAAACGGTAGATAACGGCAACGACACCATGTTCTGCGGCACAAATACCGCCTGCAGCAGACAGATTACAGCGATGAGACGATACAGCTTATGCGCTTTCACGCGCCAGCGCCTTGTCCCATATATTCGCACGATGCACAGATAACACAAGCCACACCCAGCCGCCACACCGAAAACCCCAAATCGTTGTCCCATCTGTCCCAGGAGTCCTGCCCTCCAACCGGGATTTTCCCTCAAATCATCGATAATAACCTGTGCCACACCTCTCCACGCTGAAGTATCGTCTGTATAAAAAAGTGCCGATGCCGCAAAAACTCCTGCGACAACAGTCAGGTAAGCCACCGCCGCTTTTCGGCACCACTCCCGCATCTGCGGCAGCGTGACATCCATACTGACATCCCGGGCCTGCTTGTCCCAGTAGCTGAAAAACCATACTCCCATAGCAGCCAGGAACAATTCCATATACACACTGACTTCCAGGTCATATGTGACAATCCCCTCCAGCAGCGGTGTGTATCCTGCAATCAGAGACATGTTACAGACCAGGAACACATACAATAACTCTGCCTGCGCCGCCCGTCCCACGAGCACCTTTGACGGTCTGCAGAAGACCGGAAGCAGCAGCGGTATCAGCCCCACAACGATCATTCCATATACATTCTTCTGTATCGCCAGCAGAAATGCCGCCAGCAGAATATTGCCTCCGTACCATACCCGCCCCTTTTCCTCAAAACAATACGCTATCATATTCATCAGAACACTCAGCACCAGCCACGACACCGCTGCATCATTCCGGACTAAGAGCGCCACGAGCGATTCCCCAACTCCGCCAGTCAGGTAATAGCACAACAGCAGGCTGCAGGTCACACAGCAGCAAACGCTGTGCACACAGAATATGTTCTGCGGAAACTTTTTCCTGCCATAAATGCATAAATATACCAGCAGCAGTGCTACGAAATCCACACCTTCCCAAAAGTAATCGGAACCCGCAAGCGCAGAAACGATTAACACCGCAGCCGATGAGGCAAGCAGCACTGTCATTGTCTTCTCATATACACTGCATTCTTTCCAGCGCGGCAGTATCATCTCCCTCTGATAGATATATACAGCGATACAGACAAAATCCGCCAGGAGCAGAGACAGTGTCCGCAGCGGCATTCCTGCGAGCGAAACATCTGCAAATATAAGATTATGGATTCCCGTCAGAATAAGGATAAATAAATCTGACCGTTCATCGTATTGTTTCCGTATTTGTCCTATTCGTTTCATCTTCCTTATTTTTCTTTAACACAGGGATGATACCTGCCGCGATGACACCAGCGGTCAGCACTGCGATGACCGTCCCCCATATTTTCGTCTGTGACTGCTGCTTGTCCAGCTGCTGCACTTCGTTGAACACCATATGGTAATTGTTCCCGACCTGCTCAAATTCCTGACTCATCTCATCACTGCTGTAGAGCGGCACCAGATACCCTGACCTTATGTACCCTGTAATCTCCCTGACAGATATTCTGCACCAGCCTTCCCCGTCATCGTCAGTCACGAGAACCGCCGTCCCTGCTTCCAGCTCAGCGATCATCTCTGATGTCTCAGATGCATCCTGATACACCCTGACCTCTGCATCCGTCTTTAACACGGTTCCCACCACCGATGCAGCTGCTTCCTCTGCTCTAACCGGCACGAACATCGCTGCCAGCAATGTCCACACTGCTGCAGCCATAATCAATATCTTCTTCATAAAACAGCCTCTCTATCTATCCTGTCTTAAATCAAAATCTCTTTATTCAAAATCTCTTTTATCAAAATTTCTTTTTCAAAATCTCATATTCAAAATGTTTTCAAAACCGATTGTAATAGAGAATAAAATGACCGCTCGACAAGGTGTACGCATACCGCTTACAAAGCTCCCCGCCATAATCATCTCTGTAGTCGATCAGCACGAAATCCCGTGTCCCCATCTCATTCTCCCCGTAATCGTCTATACTTTCCCGCTTATCCAGGACAGTGATCCGGGTATCTCGCAGCAAAAACTGTATGATACCGATGGCACTGTCACCGCCTCCGTCCAGATACAGGACTCTCCTCGCAGACTGCGCTTTCTCATCAGCAGTGTTCCCCATAAGCTCTGTAATCCGATCCGCAACAACAGAATCCCTGTACGCCCCGATACTGCCTGTGTCGATCACGGCTGCGGATGCCCTCATCGCCAGAAAAACCTCCATGACAGCAATCATAAACAGTACAGATATCCGGTTTACCGCTTTGCGCCCGACCGCGGTCAGCGCCGTGACGATCACCATCAACAGAATACCAAATCCATATGCTCCCAGATAAAATTTCACAGGAGCAGGATCACCCGCATCATACAGATAACTCATCCCAAATACCATACAGGCGTGCAGACTTGTCTGGCGATACCTGCACAGACTGCACAGCACCGGTATCAGCATGCACAGCTCCAGCACTGCATTTATGAGCATTCCCCTCCACAGCCTTTGCGCATGCCGCATCTCATACAGCCCCGCGAGCATCAATACAGGAAATACATACTCATGATATCTGCCGTATGCCAGCGCATCCACTCGTCCGGGATATACTGTATAGACAGCATTGAGCATCAATGCCCCTGCCGCCGACAAAAGGATGAAACACCAAAATACTCTTTCCTTCCGCTCCTGTCCGCGTCTGACACCTTTCCATGCATGCCACAGCCCCCAGAAACCAGTCCCGAAAGTTGCCACCCCGAGATACAACACTTTTCCGGCCACGCTGACAATCAGGTTCCCGAACCCTTCCAACGTCATGATATAACGAAACTTTCCAAGCTGTCCCTGATAATCATTTGTCTGAAATATCTGGGACTGTCCTGTGTAAACATGGTCAAAAACCACATTCCTCACAGCCATTCCCGACACAAATAACAGAACTGCCGCAGCCACCGCGAGCACATACAGCCATCGATTATCCTGCCTGTCGTCCTCTCTGACCTCTGGGAACAGCAGTCTGTCAAGCAGGACAGACAACACCCCCGCCGCCAGCAGTGTAATAGTCCGCATATGTACGAAATGTACATAGACAAGTACCACGAGCAGCAGGAACAGCCAAGATACGCTCCTGCGCTCCAGGTACTGATACAGCAGCACGGCAGCCAGTACATACAGAAACACCAACAGCGTTTCTGCCATTGTGGTTCTGGCATATAGAAGGAGGGTGGGATATAGTGCGGCCACTGCTGCAAAGGCAGACAGGAGTTTTCGGTTCCCATTGGGAAATATCCTTCCCGCCAAATAACGCAGCATGAGACCAATCCCTGCCAGCATCACAAAATTCACTATAACCGCCGCGCGATATGCCATTAAGCCATCCCGAAACAACAGAAAAACAGGTAGCAGGATGACACTGTATCCATAAGAATAATAGGAGTTCAATGACACGATTCCCGACCAGTCGTATCCTGCAGCTGCCGCCGCATACGACCAATACCCGAACTCATCCGGAAGAATCGCAAACCCATAGATTTTTCCAATACTGTAGCCAAAAAAACAGCACAAAACCAGAAGGAAAGCTATGGTATATGCATGATGCATGCACCATAGCTTTGTTTTCTGTATGCAATTATTTCGCAGTAATTGCATAGGTTCCAAGACCAGCCTGTACCTCAAATGTAACGGTTGCCGGATTTAAGTCCTGATCTTCGAGGATTGTGATAACACCGCCCGGCTGAACGCAGATTGCGCAGTACTCTTTGCTTGTGTCAGCGCCCTTCGGAAGTCCTGTGACAAGTCCCACTGTTCCGCTTGACAATGCAACCCATTTTCCGCTCTCCTTCGCGCCGAGATCAATGTTCATGGTTGCCACGACTGTACCGCCGATTGCCCCTGCTGCCGCATTGACACATTCCATCGCACGGTAACTCTTGCTCTCGTCCGTATCATAAATGATGATCGCCGGAGTCTGATTGCCAGCCAGACCAAGCGATGTCCTGACTGCCGCCAGCGGTGTGACTACTGCCACTCCCTGTACCTTCTGAGCCGCATACACGCCAGCTACAGAAGTTCTGACACTTGTGCCAGCCACGCTCATAGCAGCATCCGCTGCTTTTGACATTGTCTGTGCATAAGTTACTGTCACATTGGATGACTCACTTGAGCTGTCAGATGATTCACTTGAGCTGCTAGACGATTCACTGGAACTCACACCCGGTTCAGTCGTGTCTGAGCCTGATGCGCTGACTGTCACTGCAGATGCCATGACCATTGACGCCGCAAGGACCGCCGCAAGAATCCTCTTCACTTTGATAGATTTCATTGTTTCCCTTCCTCCTTTTTGTTTTTGATAATCTGCCTGGGCAGATTACCATATCTATATGAAACGTTTCTGTCTCCAGAAACGTTTCAAACATGATTAAATTTCCGCACACCTCATGCGCTCACACCGTCATCCGCAAATTTTGTCAGGGGCACATTTAACGCATTACATATTGCAAAATACTCTGTCGCCTCGACTTTCCTTTTCCCAGTTAACAATAAACTCAGAATATCCATTGGAATCCCTGTTTTTTCAGACACATGTGTGTATCTGATGCCGTTGTCGTCAAGATATGTTTTAATCTTTATCCCAAACAACAAACTCACCACCTCTCGTACTTCTGTATTTTCTGTTCGTTTGAACAGATTTTCTGTACATTTCCATATATTAACAGTTTTTCTGTATATTGTCAATAGTTTTGGCTGTGATTCTGTATTTTTTTATTGATTTTACAGAACTACTGTGATACATTCATTTTATGAAAAATTTTGAAAATCAAGAAATGGAATAGGAGACACAATGATTTCCAGTGACGACATCAAGAAAAATATATCAAGAAATATAACAAAATACCGGGAAAATGCCGGTTTCTCCCAAAGAGAGCTGGCACAGCAGTTGGGAATCACCCCCTCCCGCATATCCAATTGGGAGCAGGGCGCCAACTGTCCGACAATCGATATCCTTTTCGAAGTCTGCCGGACGCTTCACGTCTCGATCAATGACATCTACGGTGTATATCCCGATTCGGAGATGATGCTCTCATACAGTGAACAGCAGCATATACAAAAATACCGCAATCTTGATGAACATGGCCGGGAAACCGTCGATATCATTTTAGAGAGGGAAACGGTTCGCTCCGAGGAACAACAAAAAAAAGAAGCCCGCATACGCGAGCTGGAGGAAAGGAAATAGTCTGGCTATTTTCCTCTCCTTAATTCTCAATATTCCCATAACTTATCTCGAATCGTCAAGCTTCAGTACCGACATGAACGCTTTCTGCGGTATCTCCACACTGCCCACCTGACGCATACGCTTCTTGCCCTCCTTCTGTTTTTCAAGAAGCTTCTTTTTGCGCGTGATATCTCCGCCGTAACACTTGGCAAGAACATCCTTGCGCATCGCCTTTACTGTCTCTCTGGCGATGATCTTGCCGCCCACAGCCGCCTGTATCGGTATCTCAAAAAGATGCCTCGGTATCTCATCCTTGAGCTTCTCGCACATCCTCCTGCCCCTGTCATAGGCAGACTCTTTGTGCACAATAAAAGACAAAGCATCGACCTCCTCCCTGTTGATGAGAATGTCAAGCTTGACAAGCTCGGACTGCTCATATCCCTTCACGTCATAATCAAATGAGGCATATCCCCTTGAGCGCGACTTGAGCGCATCAAAGAAATCGTAGATAATCTCATTCAACGGAAGCTCATATTTCAGCAATGCACGGGTCTCCTCCACATATTCCATGCCAAGATAACGCCCGCGCCGCTCCTGACAGAGCTCCATAATGGAACCGATAAACTCTGTTGTCACCATGATCTCGGCACTGACAATCGGCTCCTCCATATAGTCAATCTCTGACGGGTCAGGCAGATTGGAGGGATTCGTCAGTTCGACCATATCACCGTTTGTCTTGTAAACTCTGTATACTACACCCGGCGCTGTCGTCACAAGGTCAAGATTGTACTCACGCTCCAGCCGCTCCTGAATAATCTCGAGATGCAGCAGTCCCAAAAAGCCGCACCGAAAGCCAAATCCCAGCGCGACAGAGGTCTCCGGCTCATAAAAAAGCGACGCGTCATTCAACTGCAGCTTTTCCAGCGCATCTCTCAGATCAGGATATTTTGCGCCGTCAGCAGGATATAGCCCGCAGTAGACCATCGACTGCACCTTTTTGTATCCCGGAAGCGGCTCGGCGCAGGGATGATTCGCATCCGTGACCGTATCCCCGACTGCGGTGTCCTTCACATTTTTGATCGATGCTGTCAGATATCCAACCATACCAGCCGACAGCTCATCACACGGGATAAACTGTCCAGCCCCGAAATATCCTACCTCCACCACGTCAAAGGATGCACCTGTCGCCATCATCTTAATCTTTGTCCCCTTGGAAACCTTTCCTTCCATGATACGGCAGAATACGATCACCCCTTTATAGGAATCATAGACAGAGTCAAAGATCAGCGCCTGCAGCGGATTGTCCGCATTCCCCCGGGGAGCTGGTATCTTTGCGATAATTGCCTCCAGCACTTCCTCGATTCCGACACCGTTTTTTGCCGAGATCAGCGGCGCGTCCTGCGCCTCAATGCCGATGACGTCCTCGATCTCATTTTTCACCCAGTCAGGCCGTGCACTCGGGAGGTCGATCTTATTGATGACGGGAAACACATCGAGGTCATGATCCAGTGCCAGATACACGTTTGCAAGTGTCTGCGCCTCAATCCCCTGCGCTGCGTCAACCACGAGAATTGCCCCGTCGCAGGCTGCCAGCGCGCGGCTCACTTCATAATTAAAGTCAACGTGTCCTGGTGTGTCGATCAGATTAAAAATGTATTCATCACCATCCTGTGCTTTGTACACAGTGCGGACGGTCTGCGCCTTGATTGTAATGCCGCGCTCCCGCTCCAGTTCCATGTTGTCGAGGATCTGGTCCTGCATCTCACGGCTCGTCAGGAGTCCCGTTTTCTCTATGATTCTGTCCGCAAGTGTGGACTTGCCGTGATCGATATGCGCCACAATGCAGAAATTTCTGATTTTACTTTGATCAAAATCTGACATAATAACTCATCTCCTTTTACTCTTTCTATATCCCATCCAGATCAGTACAAGCAGCCCTGCCAGCAGTGCCACCCAGACACCGGTCGGCACATCGTAGATGTCAAAACATCTGACATTGATCCACATCTGATTAATCGCCCTGTTCGCGTCCGCGTCAAAATACCGCATGATCGCTGTCCTTTCCATGACATCCTCCGGCGGATACTGACTGTAGAGCTGTCTGCCCATCTGGCTGCGCGTCGTCTGCACGATGTAATTCTCATCGCTGTTGTCTCCGCTGAAAAAATAGCCCACAGGATACTCCATGATGTCCCCGTCCTCCTCGTCAGCGCCGTAGCACCAGTTCAGGTATTCATACATGGTATCATCATTTTCGTTTCCTGCAATGGACGAAGTATAGCCGATATAATACATATTTCTGACAGCATTGTCCGTCCTTGACACAAAATTGACAAACGCCTCCGCCGCGTGCTGTCTGTCCGCATTGCCATCAATGCCGCTCTTTAACATCACCCAGCCGTCAAACCAGAGATTCGTGCTCTCTCTGGGCACCGCAAACCGCAGCTCAAAATCATCCTCGTCTGCCTGGTCCATCGCGTAAACCGCATCGCCCGAC
The DNA here is from genome assembly GCA_947177165.1 of uncultured Lachnospiraceae bacterium. Classification (GTDB taxonomy): domain Bacteria; phylum Bacillota; class Clostridia; order Lachnospirales; family Lachnospiraceae; genus COE1. The sequence goes on along the minus strand of CAMWTP010000009.1, from coordinate 41,847 downwards.
CACTGGTAATTCGCCACAATCTTACCCGTTATCATATCCGCCTTCCCGCTGTCTGTCTCGAGGGAATACACATTGTCCATCAGCTCGTCCAAAAGCTCCTGCGCCTGTGCAATCGTCTCGGGATTCACGTCATTCATCACATCCGCCAGACGCTCATGGTAATCTGCGGAACGGATAAAATTCCCGTCCATCAGCTCGTCAGCCTTCAGAATTCCAAGTGCGGCAAAATAGGAGTCACGCACATTGTCCTTCAATGTGACCTGCCTGTTAAACTTGGGATTTCCAAAAATTGCCCATGTCGATGCCTCCTCCTCTGTGACAAGCTCCGGATTGTATAAAACGCCTGTAATCCCCCACATATATCCTGCGGCATACTTACTCCAGCTCTCACCGCCGATTTCATTCTGCTCCAGCGTCTCCTGTATAAAGGGTGAGACGTTATTAATATAGAAATTATTGACATTCTGCGTGTCATAAAAACCATCCGAGTACGGCAGAAGCCTGTCCTCCGCCATCAGCTTCATGATCATATACTCCGAGGGACACACCAGATCATACGTATCCCCCATATTCAGCTGATTATATAGATCCTCATTGGTACCGAAGCAGGAGTACTCTACCCGCACTTCCCTGCCGTACATCTCTCTGTACCAGTCTTCAAATTCTTCATAGAGCGGGCGCTCCCCGAAGATCACAGCGCCGTTGTCAAGTGCAATCGCTTCCTCCTCATCCCACTCTCCAAGATCGATATACTCCTCCCAGCTGCACACACGCAATACGACAGGCTCCTCTTTGGCAAAAGCTGTCTGCCCGGCAAAGCCGCATACCACAAACGCGCCGGACACAGCAAGTCCAAGCGCTGTACTATCGATTCTTCTCACTGTCTGCACCTGCCCTCTTTTGATTTTTGTCATTTTTATTTCCACTCATATTCATCATCATTACCATCAGCACAACCACCACAAAGATGATCGTGGAGAGCGCCCACAACGCCGTCTTAATCTCTGTCTGGGAACCTCTTGTCGCATTGACCACATAAGTGCTGATCGTATCAAAAGTCGCAGGTTTCGTGTAGCTTGTGATAAAATAATCATCAAGCGACAGCGTAACCGCCAGCGCAAATCCTGAGACAACGCCCGGAAAAATCTGCGGAAACACCACACGCCGCAGCGCCATCGCTGGAGAAGCCCCCAGGTCGAGCGCCGCCTCATAGAGGCTGTTATCCATCTGCTTCAGTTTTGGCACCACAGACAGATACACAAAGGGCGCTTCCAACACCACATGACCGATTAATAATGAAATATAACTGCTCTTATCCACACCGCACACCCCGATCAGGAGGATGCAGAGTGAGAACGCAGTCACCACCTCTGCGTTTACGACAGGCACCTGATTCAATGAGCCCACTACCATATTTCCAAACCGACCCGAATAAAAGACGCCCACAGCGCCAAACGTTCCCAGCACCGTTGACACAAAGGCGGAACCGATTGCAAGAACAAGCGTTCCAAAAATCATCGCCCGCAGATCAGGCTTGGTAAACAGCGTCTCATAATTTCTCAGCGAAAAACCATGAATCGCTCCAATGTTCGCAGAGTCCGTAAAACTATATACTGCCAGCACAAAGATTGGCAGGTACAGCAGTATCACCATCACCGCCAGAAAAGCCCTGGAGAAAAACTTTTTCATCATCCGAGTACACCTCCCCTGCTGCTGCCTGCATCCTCATCTGCATAGCGGTTCGTAACCAGGGTAAACACAAGAATGATCACCAGCAGGATCAGCGCGATCATCGAGCCGTTGTGCCAGTCGTAGGCACTGAAATACGCTCCGATCAGACTTCCCATGATATACGTGCTGTTGTAGAGCATATCGAGCACGACATAGTTGGTCATGGACGGCAGAAACACCATCACAATCCCGCTGATAATCCCCGGAACAGACAGCGGAAGTGTCACCTTCAGAAATGTCTGAACCGTGTCCGCTCCAAGATCTGCCGCCGCCTCCAGAAGACTTCCGTCGAGCTTCAGCAGCGTTGTATAGATAGGAAGTATCATAAACGGCAGGAAATCATACGTCATACCAACCAGCGTGTTCAAAAACGGGTGATAGGCGAGATTTCCCTCGATCATGGTCAGGATTTCCTTGAGGGCCGTGATTCTAAGCGTAAAGTTAATCCACATCGGCATAACAAAAATCATCAGAACCACGGATTTGTGTTTCATGCTGCTTCTCGCCAGTATATATGCGATCGGATACGCCAGCAGCAGGCAGATACAGGTGGTGGCCACCGCAATGCCAAGACTGTAAGCCAGCGTCCCGATCGTATTGGGACTTGAAAAAAATCCCATCAGATTTTCCAGCGTAAACTGCCCTTCCCCGTTCGTAAATGCATAGTATATAATCACGATCAAAGGCGCCATCACAAAACATACCAGAAACAAACCGTACGGTATGCACAGCTGCGACCTCTGAAAACGAAATTTGTTCATCCGCAACCTCCATTCAGTTATGCCAGCTATTTCTTGATGGCATAATGAAACTTATCCTTTGGAATCAACAGACTCACGTAGTCATCCATGTTCCACAAATACTCGTCGGAAACGATAAAATCCTCGTCCTCCTCCGTCCGCACGACATAGCTGTAGTGATCGCCCTTATAGATCAGATTGATGATGTGTCCCCGGAGAATCCCCGCCTCCTTGTCATCACTCATTGTGATGTCATCCGGATTGACAGACACAATCACCTTGATCCGGTCCGGCTCAATCATATCGCCATGTGCGTCCACAAGTGCGCCGTCTGCGCTGAATGCGGAGCCCGGTATCAGGGCAGTCAGGTCACAGTCAAGCATACCCCCGAGAAACGCAAGCCTGTAGTCCTTGTCCAACCCGGATTCGATGCGGTTGATCCTGTTCTCCGCCAGCATGATGTGAATCCCTTCCGGCTCGATATACAGTCCCACCAGGGCATTTAACTCCGTCTTTCTGGTGGACTGCACCACGATCTCATTCTTGCCGGACTGCACTGCAATCTCATAGTGCACGCCCTTAAAGATGACGGAAGTCACAATCCCCTTGATAATTCCCTGATCCGGCGCCGTGATCGTCACGTCCTCCGGCCTCACCACCGCATCAATCATTGTGCCATGTTCGACATCGTCCACGCATTCAAACTCTGCCCCACAGAACCGCACTCTGTATTTCCCCGTCATTATACCAGTAAAAATATTGCTCTCCCCGATAAAATCGGCGACAAAAGCGTTCTTTGGCTCGTTGTAGATATCCTCCGGCGTGCCGATCTGCTGGATTTTTCCCTCTGACATCACGACAATCTTGTCAGACATCGTGAGCGCTTCCTCCTGGTCGTGCGTCACATAGATAAACGTGATCCCCAGCTTCTCGTGCATGCCCTTCAGCTCAAGCTGCATCTCTTTGCGCATCTTCAGGTCCAGTGCGCCCAGCGGTTCATCCAACAGCAGGATTTCCGGCTCATTGACGATTGCCCGCGCGATGGCGATACGCTGCTGCTGACCGCCCGAGAGCGTCTGTATTCTCCTGTCCTCAAAATCCTCAAGGTCCACCATCTCCAGCGCTTTCTTGACCTTCTTTACAATCTCCGCTTTCGGAAGCTTCTTTAATTTCAGCCCGAAGGCGACATTTTCAAATACATTCAGGTGAGGAAAAAGCGCGTATCTCTGAAACACTGTATTGATAGGACGTTTATTGGGCGGCAAATCCCGAATATCCTCACCGTTTAACAGCAGCTCGCCCTCTGTCGGCTTATCAAAACCCGCAATCATGCGCAGCGTTGTCGTCTTTCCACACCCCGAGGGTCCGAGAAATGTGACAAACTCACCTCTCTGTACTGTAAGGTTGAAATCGTCAACCACACGAAAGCCGTCGTCAAAAGTACGGCTGATATGCTTTAATTCGATAATATTTTCGCCCAACGCCTGTCCTCCTCATTTCGTAAACTCCTGCCTGCAATGTCTATGCCCTTGCAGTACATATAGCCATCGCTCATTATCTTTTAAAGTGTAACGCTAATGCATCACTTTGTAGTGTACCATATACTCGCAAGAATTGCTACTGAAAAATTATTTTATTGCCGACATCCCTTTAACTTCAGCATAAATCTGCCGATAACATTAATATATTAACTTTGGAGGGATTTTCTATGACCATTCAATATAAACCGACAGACCTAATCAACCAAATCAGGCAAAACAATTATTCCTATACACACTCCATCACCAAAAAGATAACGGAAGCAGATGCCAACATTGAAAAGCTCCAGGACAAAGCGGAAGCGTTCAAAAAAAGCGTCAAAAAATTAAAGCGCTATTCTTCTGGCGGAATCTCAAGAGATTTGCTTGAGAGCCAGGTCGAGGATCTGATAAAATCTTATAATAATATGAAGAGCAGCTCCGACAAAGTGACGGATAAGGATGTGCAGAAACAGCTCTCAAAGCTTGAAAAATTGTTCTCTGACAACGAGACGAATCTGAAAAAAATCGGTGTCGAGAAAGTCAGCGGCAAATATTCGTTTGACAGTAAAACTTTCGCAGATGCCTCTGACAAGACCATCAATGCCCTTTTCTCCGGCCACGATTCTTTCATCGGACAGGCAGACAAGATCATGCGCAAAGTGGATGAAACCGCAAGTGACGCACAGTACAACATTAGCGAATATCGCGTAAGCCAGACCCAGAAGTATGAAGAAGCGGATATGATACTGGCGGACTATATGACACTGGCAGGACAGGCTACATCAACCATAAAATCATGTGACACGCTTGTCCAGTCCGGCAGGTTAGACAGTGACACGATCCGGGATCTGGGAATACTGCTATCATCTTTTGCCCAGTTGGTTTATCGCACAGACAGCACGAACGAAAGTGAAAATATAGACAAACTTAACCAGCTGTGTCTCGATCACAAGGATAAACTTGCAAAACTCGGACTTACCTTTGACAGCCAACAGGAAAAAATGATATTTGATGCCGACAGTATTGATATGACCACCCCTGATTTCCAGAACGCCTACAACGAGTTATTTGGTCAAAATGCCGCGTTCGGAAATGCAGTCTCAGCGTATTGCAAAAATATCTTCAACGATATTGTACAGCCCGACAAACTCGGTGTATCGATTATTAACACACAGATATAATGCGGACTATGAGCTAGAGCATAAAAGCGTTCACATATACATGAACGCTTTTATGCTCTATAAGTAATCAACTGATTAATGTCCCAGCATATCCTCAATAAATATTCCATACCCTTTCGTGCTATCCTGCACGAGTACATGTGTGACAGCGCCCACAAACCTGCCGTTTTGGACAATCGGAGCTCCTGACATGCCTTGTACGATTCCCCCCGTTATAGAGAGCAATTCCGTATCTGTAACCTCAAGAGAGATCTGACGGTTCACTGCATCCTTCCCCGGCGTGAGTTTCGTGATCTCCACATCATAGTACTTCGCCTCCCCGTCAATGGTACATAAGATCTGAGCCGAACCAGTAGTTACTTCCTGCTTTAGCGCGATGGGCAGCGCTTCCCGCCCGGCAGTATATTCGCTCAGAAGTTCTGCATTCGCCACGCCATAGATCCCCTGTACTGTGTTGTCCACGATCACCCCTGACACCTGGTCTGGTTTATACTCAATCACGCCTGTCAGTTCACCGGGATTTCCCCTCTCGCCGCGCTTGACAGCCACTATCTCTGTATGATACAACAGCCCGCTCCCAAGCTTCAGGAGCTCCCCTGTATCCATGTCATTGATGCCATGTCCCAATGCGCCGAACTGGTTCTGACCGTCTATATATGTCATCGTCCCTATCCCTTGTGCGCTGTCCCTAAGCCATGCGCCCATCTTATAGACATTGTTCCCATCTGCTTCCGGCTTGATCTTTACCTGTATCAGCTCATCCTTTCTGGAGACCTGAAAAATAATTTCTTCCCCGTTTCCCTTTTCCACATACTCTCTGATCTGTTTCTTGTCACTGATCGCCACGCCGTCCATTGCGGTGAGATAATCCCCCGCCTGCAGTTTGTAATCGGAAGGCGCATATTTGTCGCCGTTCACCCCCTCAAAACTGCCAGTATCTACCACCAGTACCCCCTGTGTCCTGACATAGATGCCGATCGGTCTGCCCACAGGCGTCAGGGTTGTATTCTCTATGACCTGTATATCCACATCCTTCAGCGGTACAAAGCCAAAAAGTTTCAGCCGCATCTGATAGGAGCTGGTCGTATCTCCTGCCACAATCGTGAGCGGCTGATTCAGTGCCAGAATCGTCTCAGAATCCGTGCTGAGGATTCCGGATGCGGGAATGCGCAGATTAAATTCCTCGCTTGTACCGGCCTTGACGCTGATCGTACTAGGAACAGTACTCTGGTAATATGCGTAAGTTGCCCAACAGAATAACCCGATCGCAAACCCTAAAAATACATATAAAAATACGAGATATTTATGTTTTATTTTCTCTGCTTCCATCCATTCACTACCTTACTAAGTTGATTCATTGCATACTTTTGACTGATTGTAGTATATGGATTTTTTTATAAAATAAACGACACTGATATTTTTTCAAAAAAATATCAGTGCCAGTTTTTATGAATTATTTTACTTATCTCTTTCTGCAAGCCGTTTCTGGCGTTTCATCTGCCGTCTCTCCTTTGCCTCTCTTCTGCCCTGACTGCTCATCAACAGATAGAAACTCGGCAAGAGCAGCAGTATCAACAACGTGGAGGTAATCAGACCTCCGATAATGATGAGGGACATTCCTTTCATCATCGCTGCGTTCTCGTTCTGGGTAAAAATCATCGGTATCATTGACAGGATCGTCGTCAACGTCGTCATGAGGATTGGCCTCAGACGCAGACGCCCGCTCTCCATCAGCGCGTCATTTAACGCCATCGTTTCCTTTAACTGGTTTGTCGTATCGACATACAAAATACCATTATTTACAACGATACCTACCAGCATCAGCACACCCATCAGTGATGTCATATTCAGCGTCGATCCTGTGATAAACAACAGGAAAAACGAACCAATCAGACTAAACGGAATACTGAGCATGACCATGAGCGAGAATACCGGCGACTCAAACTGCATTGCCATGACGAGGAAAATCAGAAAAACCGCTGTAAAGATTGCCTTTCCAATCGCGGTAAACTCCTCCTCGATCATCTCATTCATGATATTCTGCGTCTGTCCTACCCCCTCCGGGAACATTCCATTTTGCTCCGCCTCGTCCACTGCCCTGATAATGGCGGACTGCGCCGTAAACTTTGCAGCATCCGTCGTATAGGCTGTAATCGCAACCTGATACCTTCCATCCTCTCTTACAAGTGTGTCCGGCACATCAGAATATACTGCCTTAGCCACGTCACCTACTGTGATCATACTTCCCATCGGAGTGGCTATTTCGAGATTGAGAAGCTGATTCATGGTCGTATAGCTATCCTCCGGGTATTCCATTCTCACAGTATATTCTTCCGTTCCGATTGTCATGTCCATAACTTCGACACCGCTGCTGGCATTGTACATCTCACCTGCAACCTGCACAGCTGTCAAACCTACATTCATACACTTTAACGGGTCTATCTGTATCTTTACCTGTGTGGCATCCGAGGTCAGGTTGCTCGAAGTCTTGATGACACCCGGAATATCCATCATGATCGCATCCACCTGCCTTGCGGCTATTTTCAGGTCATCAATACTGTCCCCAACCATATCAACTTCCGTGCTCGACATAACACTCATCATGGAGGACATTCCGCTTCCTGCTGCTGAGACGATAATGCTCATGTTCGTGCTGTCCATCAGCTTCGCATTGTACTCATCCACAAGCTGATTGATACTCTTTTCGCAGGTATCCGAGGGATATGCTGTAATCGTTGCCGCGGAGCCGCTGATCGTCAGATTGCACCCTGCAAAATCCGGATCATCGATGATCATCTGCTCTATAAACTGGATATTTTCATCCATCACCTCAAGTCTGGTTCCCGAGCGCTGCTCGATGGAAATGCTCATATTGTCAAGTCCCGTCGCTGACATCAGCTCTTTGTCAAGCTGTGATGCAAGAAAAATCGCCAGTGCCAGAAGTCCCACTGCAACGAGCATAACAGTCTTTTTCTTCAGCATAATGTGTTTGAGCAGCGTCTTGTAGCCGTCTCCGATCTTTCCCACAATCTGGTTTGCCAGCGTGTTCTTTTTCTCCTTTGGCCTGTATTTCCAGAAAAAAATCGGAATCAGCGTGATCGCCACGATCAAAGACGACATCATGGCAAAAATAATCGTAAATCCGAGCTGCGAAAAGAGCTGTCCGGCAAGTCCCTTCATCGTGGCAAGCGGCAGATACACAACGACTGTGGTGATCGTTGATGCAGAGACAGAAGAGGCCACCACCTTTGTGCCCACAAATGCGGCATCCTTAAATTCCGGTTTTTCATCCTTCAGCCGGAAACAGCTCTCCAACACAACAATTGATGCGTCAACCATCATACCGATGGCTATGACAAGTGCTCCCATGGTGACTACATTCAATGAAAATCCAGCAAAACTCATAAAAATAAGCGTCGCCAGGAGCGATATCGGCATGGAGCTGCCAACGATCAAACTGGCCTTAAAATCCCCGAAGAAGATAAACAGCACAAGCATGGAAAACAGGACGCCAAGCACAAGCGTCTCTGCCACTGAACTCAGGGAAGACTTAATACTGTCTGCCGCATCATACGCCACAGATATCTGAATTGCCGAATTTTTTGCGGCTACACGCTCAACCAGCGCTTTCACATGGTTAGAAACATCAACCGTGCCTTCACTCTGAACCTTGGCAATACCGACACTGATACTGTCCTGCCCGTTAAAACGGCTGATACTGCTGTTCGCCCTTGACGACATGGATACTGTCGCGATATCTGAAAGGGCTATCGTTGTCCCTCTCCCTGTTATAATGGGTATGTTCTGCAGATCCATCAGACTGGCAGGTTTTGAAGAAGCGGAGGCGCTGATACTCTGTGCCCCCTGGTCAACACTTCCAATCGGTATCGTAAAATCGGTTGTAGTGATATACGTCCTGATATTTGCCATGGTCACGCCGTACTGCTGCATCTTGTCGCTGTGAAGCTGTATCCTGATGTAGTCCTGCTCACCGCCTGATACCGTAATCTGCGCCACATCCGAGAGACGCTCCAGTTCTGGACGCAGTTCATCCTCCACGAATGTCAGCACATCTATATCGCCTGTCGAAGTGATCGATAATGTCATCATGTCCTGCGCATTCATATCCATCTCAATGATTACAGGATCCTGCGCATCTTCCGGCAGCTGCAGCGACGCAGTGTCAATGGCACTCCTGAGATCTGCATACGCCTCGTCTGTATCTGTACCATATTCATAAGAAAACATGACCAGCGACATATTCTCCGTCGTCTGCGAAGTCACTGAATCCACGCCTGAGAGCGTCTTGCCGGAATCCTCTATGATCTTTGTCACCAGCTCCTCAGTCGTTGCCGGATCTCCGCCCTGAAAGATTGTCATGACAAACAACATGGGCATCTCCAGATCAGGTGTCAGCTCCATCTTGAATCCAAATACTGAACTGATACCAAAGACAAATAATGCCAGCACGATGAGCAGTGCCGAAACAGGCCTCTTGAGGGCCAGCTTGGTTAAGGAACTCATATCCTGTACCCTCCTATTCCTGTGTGCTATTTTCCGTATCTATATTGCTCTCAGCCGCAGAAATCTCCACGCCGTCACGCAGCTGGGCTGACCATGTTGTGATGATCGTATCATCCTTAGTGAGCCCTTCTGTAATCACAATCCTGTCAATATCGTAAAGGCCGGTTGTCACTTCCGTCCTCTTTGCCCTTCCATCCACGACCGTGTATACATATGCCTGTGTTCCATCATAGTAAACCGAATCATATGGTATGATAACCGCATTCTTTTCATGATATGTATCCGTCGTGACAGTCGCTTTCGTACCGGAAAGCAGACTCGCGGTGTCCCCCTTGACGGCTGCCTTGACCCGGAAAAGTCCTGTCGTCGCATCAATAGCGCTTCCAATCTCTATCACTTCACCGTCATAAAGTTTTTCGTCCTTCTCCAGCACAATCTTCTGTCCAATTGAAAAGGTATTGCGCACATCCTCGCTGACATAGTACGTAGCAACCATTGTATCCTTATTGGAAATGACAAAGGCCGGATTGCTCGATGTGGCAAAATCATGTTCCTTTAAATTCGCTGTCTCAATAACTCCCGAGATTGGCGCTGTAATCGTATAACTCTCAAGACTCTCCTGTGCCTGTTCTATGCCAAGCCGCGCCTGTGAAATGCCGACCTCCGCCTGCGAGATGCTGTTCTGCGATGCCTGCTTCTGCCCTTCAAGGATTTCTCCATTGCTGATATTGTTGGCAGTTACCGCCTGACTATAGGAATCATATGCAGTATCGATATTGTCCTGCAGCGTCTCAATAGCCTCCTCGTACTGGTCAATAGCTGATTTATACTGTGCTATGGCACCCTCTACAGTCCCTACCTCCTGGGCAGCAGTCTGGTATCGCTGCATATTGGAAAGATAATCGATCAGTCCCTCCGGTGCATTTTTGTCAAAGCTGTCCGCATAGTCCCTAATCTCATTGACACTCTCCCGGAAATCATACTTCACCTTCAGACTGGCCAGCTCGTCTTCCTTATCTTTTAGCTGATCCTTCGCCTTCTGCAGATTATCCATGGCGTCCACCAGATTTTCCTGCAATTGATTGACACCGTCCTCCGCCTGTGAAATGGTATTATCTGACTGCATGTCATTCAGTGTCGTCGCACCCTCCCCGTACTGGAGATCATAGGCAAGCTTCGCACTGTCCAGCCCAATCTGGGCATTTTTCGCAGCAGTCTCCGCATTTCGCACGGAAAGCTGTGCCATCGTGTCATCCAGCACTGCAAGAATGTCCCCCGCCTCGACAATATCGCCTGCCTGAACCTTTACCTCAAGCACCTCCGCTGTCGCTTTGGGAATCACATAGACTGATTCGTCAGGATTGATCGTGGCAATAAAATTAGCGCTGAGTTTCAGTTCTCCTACTTCCGGACTGGCTGTCTCGACAACCGCCACATCTTCCACCGTTTCTGTCTCCGGCACCTGCCCGCATCCCCAGATCACGGATACCGACAATACGACATATAAAAGCAGGGCAATTTTTCTTTGTCTGTTCTTCATATTCTTCCCTTTCTACTGCATCCCTTTTATCATTTTTTCTCTTATGATGTATGACTTCCCTACTACACCTACATGACATTTTACCTAAATTTCCTGCAAAATAAAAGAGTATATGACATTTTTTATCTAAGTTTAATTTTTTTATAAATTTTTTAACAGGCTTCCCCTTGCCATTTATGCGCACACTTTATTATAATAGAAATGACTTTTTGTCATGCAACTACTAATTTTTATTGCACAAGGAGAAGATATATGAAGACAAAACTGAAAAAAATGATATGTTCTATATTAACATGTGCCATAACCTTATCTGTGATCTCTGCCGCCCCGGCCCTGCCTGTCTCCGCAAAAGAAAGTCCCGGAAACGGCCTGACCCTTTCCACGGACAGTATCACGATCACCGCAGGCACTTCTGCAACCTTTACAGCTGTACTCGGGGATGGTTTTGATGCATCGCAGCTTGCCTGTGTTGTTGCAGACCCGAATGTCGCAACCATCACTCCTATAACCTATGCGGCCAATGCAGCTGCATATCAGGTCTCTTATGAGAATGGCGGTTCCACTGTAGCTGCCATATACCATCCTGACAATCCGGCCGTCGTGGCATATGTGACCATCAATGCCTCTTTGCTGGTCATGGAGATCCCGTCCAGACTGGGAACCAACCATGACAATTACTGTACACTGGTGAGCTATGAATTTGTACCGTATGATTTCAAATACGCCGACTTCAGCGACTATAAATCCACACTAAAGCTCCAGTACCAATGTACTTCTTACAAGGATGACGCATACGCTAAATGGGGATGTTACGGCTATTTCTACGATGCCGCTGGAAATGTGCTGTCCAAAGTACATCTGTATTGCAGCACGCTCTCAAAGGGCAGAGTATACAACAGTGAATTCAATGTTCCCGTCAATGCAGTCCGGTTTGCAGTGGAAGGATTTAACTGACAATACATTACACGAAAAGAACGCAGTTTTCCATACCTGCGTTCTTTTCCATATCACACACACTCTTTATGACATTATTCAAGTTCACCAATAATTGTATTGATAAGATTTGTGATCTCTTCCACTGATTTTTCGATATCTGTATAAATTCCTGCTGACTGGTTTGACAGATCCTGCATGCTCTTAGCAACGACCGCGAAACCGACACCTGCCTCGCCGCTTCTCGCAGCCTCAATCGTGGCATTGAGCGATAAGATGGTCTGTTTCTTGGCGATTCCCTTCAGATGCCCTGTCTTCTCATTGATCATCTGCACCAGCTGACCTGATTTCTTGATATCTTCCTTCACCGAATCAAATTTTCCAGTATTTCTGTTATTCAGATGTTCCAGACTTGCGGTCTGTCCAATCACCATACTAAGCATCTGTGCAGCGCTCCTCGCCTTTCTGTCCAAAGACCGTGCGACGACTACTGCCCCGACTTTCTCACCGTTCACAACAATGTCATACGAATCTGTTTCTTCCCCTTGAAAATCATGTCCTTCTGTCTGGCGCTCGCCCTCCATGTCAACCACGACCGCCTCCAGACCCGCAAACTCTAAAAAAGAATTCTGTAAATCCTGCAATTTTTTTGCATCCAGGTAATCTTTTAATATCATATTCCATCCTCCATTCCGCATAACCGCCATATCTATAGTATACCGATATTTTCAGTCATTTTCAATATTTATCTGTCATTTTCATCCTATTACTTATCAAAAATTTGCATGCCGGTTAAGATTTCTTTTTTTGAGCTGTCGCAATCAGCTCTCTGGCATTCTCTCTCACGGTATCTGTAATCTCGTCACTTCCAAGCATTCTCGCAAGCTCGTCAACGCTCTCCGCCCCATCTAACTGCACGATATCTGTCACCGTCTTATTGTCCACTGCCTGCTTTGCGATTTTATAGTGGTTGTCCGCCATGGCAGCAATCTGAGGCAGATGTGTAATACAGATAATCTGGTGACTCTGCGCCAGTCTGCCAAGCTTTTCCGATACCTTCCACGCCGTCTTTCCGCTGATGCCAGTGTCGATCTCATCAAAGATCATGGTCGGTATGCGGTCCCTCGACGCGAGCACGGTCTTGATCGCCAGCATAATACGCGAAAGCTCACCGCCGCTCGCCACGTTTCCAAGACTCTTTAACGGCTCGCCCGGATTTGTCGAAATCATAAATTCCACATCGTCATACCCGTTGGAAGCCATTTCCTCTTTCCTGCGCACCTGTATCTCGAATTTCACATCCAGAAAGTTCAGGTCAGTCAGCGCCGCTATCATATCTTTTTCGAGCTTTGCCGCCTCCTTACTGCGAACTTTGGAGGCTTTCTGACACAGATTCATTAATTTCGTCTCAAGCTCCGCTAACCTTGTCTCTAACTGGGCTTTATATGCATCCGCATTCTTCAGTCTCTCGATCTTCTCCCCAAGATCTGCCTGATACTGCAAAACAGCCTGAATACTGTCACCGTACTTGAGCTTTAGATGATTCAGCAGATTCAGCCGCTCCTCCATCTGTGCAAACCTCTCTCCGTCAAACTCCATATCCGCCATGTACTCGGCGATCTCCCTGTTAAAATCGCTGAGCAGGACATCAATATTCTCAAGCTCGTCGGCAAGCTCCCGCGCCCTGTCATCATAGCTCTCCACACTGCGCAGCTCCCGCACTGCATAGCCGACTGCGTCCGCCGCTGACTGCTCACCGTTTCCGGTCAGCTGATACGCCTTGTCCGCCGCCCCGACGATCTGTCTGCTGTTTGCCATTCTTCGGTAATCGCGCTCGAGCTCCTCGTCCTCGCCCGCTGTCAGTCCGGCATCCTCAATCTCCTGATACTCAAACTCCGCAAGAGAGAGCTCCTTTGCCTTGGCACTGTCATCAACACAGAACTCTGTAAGCTCCTTTTTCAGTTGTGCATACAACTGATACTTTTCCCTGAGTTCCTCCTTGATTTTGGAAAGAGCCTCCCCCGCAAAGGAATCGAGAATCTCCATGTGATTTTTCTTGTACAGAAGCGACTGGTGTTCATGCTGTCCATGAATGTCAATCAAAAGCTCAGCAAGCGCTTTGATCTGCTTTGCTGTAACCGTCTCCCCGCATATTCTGAACAGATTTCTGTTTGGCTGTATCCGCCGCTGGATAATAATAATCCCATCCTCCTCGACCGGAATCTCCAGCGCCCTGATCTCCTGCTGCATGGCATCATCTGTCACCTGAAAGACCAGCTCGACAAGCGCATAATCCGAACCGGTCCTTATCATATCCTTGTCCGCCCTCGCCCCCAGCGCAAGATTGATCGAGCCGATAATGATCGATTTGCCGGCGCCTGTCTCGCCGCTTAATATGTTCAATCCTTCCCCCAAAGTTACCTCTGTCTCTGAGATCAGAGCCAGATTCTTTACGTGCAAGCTAATTAACATTCTCTGTACCTAACCTTTTATAATTTCATCCAATTTTTCCATCACGGACCCTGTTTCATCCACTGACTTTACCGCCGCAAAGATCGTGTCGTCCCCCGCTATGCAGCCGACAATCTCAGGAAAACGCATGGCATCCACCGCCGCGGCAACCGCCATCGCCATTCCCTGTACAGTCTTGATCACCAGAATGTTCTGCGCCATGTTCATTGAGACAAACCCGTCCCTGAGCACACGGATATATTTATCGCTCAGCCTGGTGTCCTCATTTTGCAGAATGATATATTTCTGCTTACCGTTTCCCGCTGCTATCTTTGACAGATGCAGTTCCCGGATATCCCTCGACACAGTCGCCTGCGTCACATCAAACCCCTCCCTGCGCAGATAGGCCGCCAGCTCCTCCTGCGTCTCGATATCGTATCTGTTGATCAGATCTACCACGACCTCGTGTCTCTCTCTTTTCATCGCATCCAATACCATGCCTTTCACAGATTATTAAGATTACTTTTCTCAAAAAACACGCATCTTCTTATGTAATGTATCCAAAAAACTTCCTTCACTAAGTTTTATGATCTTCGTCACCTTGTCAGAACGAATGATCCGAACCTTATCCCCCTCGTTGAGATTGACCGGACATCTTCCGTCAAAGCTGGCGTCCACTTCCTGCTTTTCCCCCGGTTTGTACCGCCCGATCTCAATATCGATGACATCGTCCTCGGCAAGTATGATTGTTCTATTGTTCACAAGCGTATGGGAACAGACAGGTGTCATCATGATCAGTCTGGCTCTGGGCTCGACTATCGGTCCGCCCGCTGACAGATTATATGCCGTAGAGCCTGTCGGCGTGGATATGATCATACCGTCCGCACTGTATGTACTGAGCATCCGCCCGTTCACATAAATATTGAAATTGATGACATGCAGCGCACCCTTTCTGTTGATCACAATGTCATTCAGCGCAGTCTGCGGGTTGGAACTGATACCGGATATCACCGGAATCCCGCTCAGCATCATGCGCGGTTCGATCTCATACTCATCCGCAATCAGACTGTCAAGCGCCGACTCAATATCTTCCTTGTCGACCTCCGCGAGATAGCCCAGCGTCCCGAGGTTCACGCCGATCATCGGGATATGATACGCGACATACTCCCGCGCTGCCCGAAGCATCGTTCCGTCACCGCCAAGTACGATCATCCCTTCTACTCTGTCATCAACCTTATCGCTGCAAAGACACCCTTTCAGATTCAGATAATCCCGTATATACTGCGTGGTCTCACCTTTTCCGTCCTTCGTCTGGTTTGTGTATATATAAAATGTTTTCATCGATACCTCATATCTTGGAAGCTGTCATGACAGCGCCTTAACATCCAATGTTTTGTGTGCAAGATCGACAGTTTCCCTGATCAAGTCTGAATAACAATCCCGCACGAAGCCGACAGCGTCAAAATCCTCCAGATCCCGCTCTTCCACCCTAAGAAGATGCATCAAATACTCAATATTGCCCTCCGGCCCCCTGATCGGCGAGAAATCAAGGTTCAATATCTCAAAGCCTTTTTCCAGCGTGAACGCAAATACGTTCCCGATCACTTCCCTGTGAATCTGCGGATCTCTCACAACTCCCTTTTTTCCAACCTTCTCTTTTCCAGCCTCGAACTGCGGTTTGATGAGACATACCATCTGCGCATTTGGCTTCAACAGGTTATAGGCAGGGTGCAGTATCTTGTCGAGCGAGATAAAGGACACGTCAACCGACGCAAAATCAAGCCGTTCTTCGATATCCCCAGGAACCATATACCGGAAATTTGTTTTTTCCATGCAGACGACACGCTCGTCATTGCGCAACTTCCACGCCAGCTGTCCGTGTCCCACATCTACAGAATATACTTTTTTCGCCCCATTTTGCAGCATGCAGTCCGTAAATCCGCCCGTCGATGCACCGATATCCATACATATTTTTCCGTCAAGCGCCACGCCAAACCTGTCAATCGCTTTTTCGAGCTTTAAGCCGCCGCGGCTGACATACCGGAGCGTATTTCCCCTGACTTCGAGATGAACCTTTGTCTCGTCGAACATGGCTCCCGCCTTGTCCTCCTTCTGGTCATTGACATACACGCACCCTGCCATGATCACTGCCTTTGCTTTCTCGCGGGACTCTGCAAGCCCCTGCCGCACCAACAGCACATCCAGACGTTCTTTCATCCTTACCTCCCATGCCGCCGTCAGCGGCACAAACAATCCGCGTTTCAATCTATTTTTCATACTGCCCAAGAATCTTCTGCCCGATTGTCTCTGCATCGATCCCCACCTCGCGGCGCAGTATCTCCACATTTCCATGCTCCACATACTCGTCCGGTATATGGATCGTCAGCAGATTTGTCCCGAAATGATGTTCGTCAAAATATTTCCTCACCTTCTCGCCAAATCCACCGCTTGCCACGTTTTCCTCCATCGTCACGATCAGCCTGTGTCCTCTGACCGCCTCGTCCAATATCTCTGTATCGATCGGCTTGACAAAACGCGCATTGATGATGCTGCAGTGAAATCCTCTTTTGGCGAGCGCCTTGCGCACTGTGAGCGCTGTCCTGACCATGCTGCCCACCGCGACAAGCGCGATCTCACTCTCGCGATAAATCCACTCTGCTCTGCCAAACTGTATCGGCTCTCGGTACTCGCGAAGCCCGTCGTACGCCTCCCCCCTTGGATAGCGGAGCGCGACCGGCCCCTGAAAAGCCACTGCAAATTTCAGCATATCAGACAGCTCCCACTTGTTTTTCGGTGCCATGATATGCATATTGGGTATCGAAGACAGATACGACAGGTCAAAAATTCCCTGATGCGTCTCCCCGTCGCTCCCCACAAGTCCGGCCCTGTCAATCGCAAACACCACAGGAAGATTCTGGATACAGACATCGTGCAGAATCTGGTCATACGCCCGCTGTAAAAAGGAGGAATAGACCGCCACCACTGGATGCATTCCGCCGGCTGCAAGCCCTGCAGCGAAAGTCACCGCGTGCTCCTCCGCAATCCCAACATCAAAAAATCTGTCGGGATACATATTGCGAAACCGCTTCAGTCCTGTGCCGTCAGGCATCGCCGCTGTGATCGCCACAACGTCATCATAGCGGTCCCCCAGCTTACACATCACAGTCGAAAAGACATCGGTGTAGCTCGACTTTGTCTTTGGTGTGAGAGGCAGACCTGTCTCCACATCAAAGGGCTCTGCACCGTGAAAGCGCGCCGGATGTTTCTCCGCGGGCGCAAATCCCTTGCCCTTCTGTGTGATCACGTGCACCAGCACTGCCGACTTGCAGCGCTTTGCCTCCCGCAGGACCTTCATCATGGCATTGATATTGTGTCCGTCCACAGGTCCTAAGTATGTAATCCCCATGTCCTCAAAGAACATGCCCGGAATCACCAGATGTTTCACCGAACTCTTCGCCCGCCTGATGCTTGTGACGATCGGCTCCAGGTTGGATTCCATGAGGGAATTGTAGATTCCCTCCTTCATATCCAGATATTTGTCCGCCGTTCTGATATTATTGAGGTATTTTGACACGCCGCCGACATTTTCTGAGATAGACATATTATTGTCATTTAGTACGATAATGAAATTCTTTTTCAGACGCGAGGCATTGTTCAATGCCTCATATGCCATCCCGCCAGTGAGGGAACCGTCGCCGATGACAGAGATGACCGTGTGATCTTCATTGCGCAGGTCTCTCGCCCTCACGAGCCCCAGCCCCGCTGAGATGGACGTAGAGCTGTGTCCCGTGTCAAAACAGTCGCACTCGCTCTCCTTTCTCTTAGGAAAACCGCTCATACCGCCATATTTGCGCAGACTCTCAAACCCGGAACGTCTTCCTGTCAACAGCTTATGCGTATAGGACTGATGCCCCACATCCCACACAATCTTGTCCTGCGGCAGATTCAGACTCAGGTGCAGCGCCATGGTCAGCTCGACTGCGCCGAGGTTGGAGCCAAGATGTCCTCCTGTGACACTGATCTTTTTGATCAGAAAATCCCTGATCTCCTCCGCCAGTAGATTCCAGTCTTCGGGTGCTACGTTTTTTATATCATTTTCTCTCTCTATCGTCTCTAATATCATACTCAGCGCCTCTCCCTCTCAGAATTGGTTCGGTTATCCATATATTAATCAGCATCTGCCGATCACTTGACGCGTGTGATCAGGCTTTGTATCAACTCTATCAGAAACACATTCTGATAACCTTCATCCTCCAGGGACTTCAGCAGTTTTATGGCGTGGTCTGACATCTCCCGCTGCTCCTGTGAGGCCTCCTCCACTCCTTTTAGCGAGACGTACGTCGTCTTCTGGTTCTTCGCGTCGCTTCCGACAGGCTTCCCCAGCGTCTCCAGACTGCTCGTCACGTCGAGAATATCGTCCTGTATCTGAAAAGCAATACCAATCTCGTAAGCCGCTTTTTCCACCAGATGAATCTGTTCGTCACCCGCGCCTGCAAGCACCGCTCCAGTCATCATGGCTGCCTGTATCAGCGCCGCTGTCTTGTGCTCATGGATGAATAGAAGATGCTCCTGCGTCACCTGGTCGCCGATATTTTCCGCCTCGATGTCGGCTGTCTGCCCGCCAATCATTCCATAGATTCCCGCCTTTTCAGCCAATATGGAGAGCGCTCTCGCCTTATGGTCCGCATCACTGTCAGGCATCCCAAAAGACTTTAGCGCCGTCTCAAAAGCATAATTCAATAGTCCGTCACCCGCCAGGATGGCCATGGCATCTCCGTAGACCACCCACGTCGTCTGTCTGCCCCTGCGGTACTCGTCATTGTCCATGGCCGGAAGATCGTCGTGCACGAGCGAATACGTATGTATCATCTCGATTGCCGCCATAAATGGTTCGATTACCCTGTCCGCGCCGCCAAAGAGCCGGTAAGTCTCTGCCATCAGCATCGGACGGAGCCGCTTGCCTCCCACATTGACACTGTAATTCATCGCTTCCATCACAGTCTTTGCCCAGCCTTTTTCCTCTGGAAGATACTTTTTTATAATGGATTCTGTTTCCTTTAATTTGTTTTCCAACTCTCTGTCAAAATTCATCTAATTCACCATTTTCGTTCAGTTTGAGAACTTCCTTTTCCACCTTGTCGATCTTGTCATTGCAGGACTTGATCAGTTTCATGCCTTCTTTATACAGTTTGAAGGACTCCTCCAGTGAGATATCCTCCTGCTCCAAGTTTCCGATCATCTCTTCAAGCTTCTCAAATGCCTGTTCCAGCGTCTGTTCCTTCGCCATACTTTCCCTTGTTAATCTCCTTCACTTTTGCCTGTATTGTGCCATTTTTTACATAGATCTGCACCATATCCTCCGGCTTCACATTGTTCACATCATTGATTACCCTGTGGTCTGCATCCTCGACATACGCATACCCCTGACTGAGCTTGTCCAGCGGCGACAACCCCTTTAACTTCTCGGCATACAGTGCCATCCGGTGCCGCTGCCGCGTCAATGCGCTGTTTATCAATCCTGTCAGCTGTCCCTCCAGATCCATACAGTACATGCGCTTTTGCTGGATCTGATTCATCGGGCTCAGATACTTTAACCGCACTTTCTGGTTTTCCAGCCGGCTCTGATGCCTCCGGAGCTGCACCTGCATAGCGTGATTCAAGGCGTTGCTGTACGCCGCAAACCTGTCCATCAGCTGGGCAATATCATAGACTGCCAGTTCTGCCGCCGCCGAGGGTGTCGGTGCCCTCAAATCCGCCACGAAATCTGTGATCGTCGTGTCCGTCTCATGTCCGACCGCTGATATGACCGGCACCTGACAGTCAAACACAGCCTGCGCCACTGCTTCCTCATTGAAGGCCCACAGATCCTCGATGGAACCGCCGCCCCTGCCGACAATCATCACGTCCACACCCAGCTGCTCCAGCGCGCGGATTCCGTTTATGATGCTTGCAGCCGCCTGATCTCCCTGCACGATCGCCGGGTACAAGATAATCTGTATATAGGGATTGCGCCTCGTCGCAATGTTGATGATATCGCGCACCGCCGCTCCCGTGGGCGCTGTCACGACACCTAATGTCCTGATATATCTGGGAATGGGCTGCTTGTACTCCGGCGCGAACATGCCCATCTCCTCAAGCTTTCGCTTCATGCGGTCAAACTTTTCGTACAGCACACCTGCGCCGTCGAGCGTGATCTGCTTTGCGTAAAGCTGGTATTTTCCATCCCGCTCATACACGTCAATCGTACCGCCAACCACAACCATCTGCCCCTCCTCCATCCTGAAGGAAAGTCCGGTGCGATTGCCGGCAAACATGACACAGGCGATCACGCCCTTTGCATCCTTTAACGTAAAATAGATATGCCCTGACGAATGGTACTTACAATTACTGACCTCGCCTTTCACCAGAACATACCGCAGCATATAATCCTGCGTAAACATGTTCTTGATGTAAGAATTGATCTGGGCAACTGTATAAACATTCTGCTTCACGAATATGCCTCCGTCTACTATAACTGCTTATGCAAATTTGGCGAGCACTCCATTGACAAACCCTGACGATTCCTCCTGTCCGAACCGCTTGGCCAGCTCGACAGCCTCGTTGATTGCAACGCCTGTCGGTACATCCTCGTCAAAGACAATCTCATACACTGCCAGACGCAGAATCGTGAGATCAACCTTCCCCATTCTCTGCGTTGTCCAGCCCTTTGCCTGCCTGTTGATCATCGCGTCAATCTCATCAAGCTTTTCGATGATCTTGTTGCTTTTGTCGGAGATGTATGCGGCGTCCTCATCCCGGATCTCCTGCAATTCTTTCTCCTGCGCTTCCATTTTCAGGGCTTCAAAAAAGAACCTGCCCTGCTCGGGCATCTCTTCCCTGTCATTAAACTCGATTCTGAAAATATACTTAAATATCTGTTCCCTAAGCTCTCTTCTGCTCATTTATCTTTTCCTTAATTTTATTATTACGAATTTTATCTGTCAGATGCCATTTTAATGCCAACAATTCTGATATTGACATCGGAAACTTTGAATCCGGTCATCGTCTCAATCGCATTCTTTACCTTCTCCTGCACTTTGTTACAGGTTGTGGGAATGTTAAAGCCATACTCCAAAGTAACCGCAAGCTCCACGGACACATTTCCGTCAAGGATGTCGATCTTGACACCTTTTGTCTGCTTCTTCATCGTGTTGTTCACGATGCCAACCTTTCCCATCAGCTCGTTTGTGATATTGCCGACCATGGCTCCCACGCCGTCAACCTCCGTGGCTGCGAGCCCCGCAATCATGGCAACAACATCATTCGCAATCTTTACTGTTCCAAATTCTTCATTGTTCAATGAATATCCACTCTTATCCGTTTCTTTTTCCATGCCCTGAACCTCCTGTGTTTTTCTGCATTATATTTCATTATATCATTAACCCAAAACTTTGCAAAGCAGAAATCTGTTATTTTGTCCTCTATCTGTAACAGTTCAGCCTTCGGCTTCCTGTTACAGGCATCAAGCCATGCAAAAACCGCTTCGCGGATGTCAAAGCCACGTACCGTGGCTTGATGCATCTCAACCTACACGCTTTCTCACGTGGCTTGTATAAGCCATAATTCGCAGCGCAGTGCGAAGTCCTGGGCTGAACTGTAACCTCTATCTATCATGCTTTCCCAAAATATGCCATTCCATTCAGAGAGAACTCATATATTCCAAAAACTGATTGTAAGCTGCTCATCATTTGAGGTATACGCAATACTCTCCCCCTGCTTGTCCACAAAGTCAAAAATCTTCTGCGATGCGATCAGTGTCTGCACCATCAGCTCATATGTCTCGCTGCTGCCGCATTTCAGTGTCACACAACCTGCTGCCTTCACCTCCCCGCTGTCAAATACAGCGGCGAGTCTGGCTTCATCATAACTGTCAAAATACAGCCCCTCGCGCACAAAATAGTTGTCATCGACTGCAGTGCACTCCGGGAGCTCCACCACCTTCTCAAGCGAGTGCGTCCTGGTGATCTCATCCGTTGTCACCAGAAAATAGTCATAATTGATGGCCGGAACAAAACCGTCCAGCGCGCCGTCCACGCTGCCCGATGCGTATGAGGCATCTCCCCATGTCGGATCCAGATAATAATATTCGCCGTTCACCCGCACCAGATTCCATCCGTGCCGCTCACCGTTCGTGAAGCCAGTCACCAGCACACACTGGATATCAGCTGCCTGCAGCATATACTGCATCGCCTTGGCATAGCCCTGGCAGACAGACCGCCCTTGCAGAAATACGGAACAGATATTTTGGTTGTTCGCCGCATTCCTGTCATATTCCGTGTGATCAATCAGCCATTCATACAAGTATTTGACAGTGCTGTACTCATCCTCGTTCAAGGGCACCTGCCCAAAACACTCCGCAAGTTTCTGTTCGATTCCAAGCCTTGCCTGTTCTACCTCCGCGCTCGTCATGGAATACGTACCGCTGAACGTAATCCCAGTTATGACATTGCCAAGCGTGTATTCGGTATACTGATACCCGTCCACATAAAAAAGCTCCGGGTGGTCATTCATCACACAGGCAAACACAACGTCCAGCTCAGACTTGTCCAACGTGGAAAGTGACACTCCGCTCCTCATCTCAGTCAGTGCGTCGAACATCTCGAGATAGAGCTTCTGTCTCTCCGCGTCAAGATGATGGTATGCATAGTAAAGCTCTGAGACTTCCCTGACGCTCTGTTCCTCCGCCGAATTATCCGTTTCTGTGCTATTATCCTGCGGCTGTTCTGGTTCATAACTGCGTGACTCTGCCTCATTCTCCTCCTCAGCACTTTTCTCTCCGCGTATTATATACTGCAGGTCAAAAACATCCTGATCCGCGCAGCCCTGTGTCAATAACATCATGCTGCCGGCCAGCGCCGCCCACAACACTGTCCATTTTCTCATTAACGCCTTTTCTACTCCTAATTCCTGCCAAATTCTGAGAGCACAAGCCCCTTGTTTCTGTCAACAGTCATACCAATGCTCCACTGATTGATAAACAAAAGAAGCGGATTTCCCTTCAAATCCTGTATCTTCTTCATATCCGAAGTGCCGGAAAGTCTGTTCAGATCAATCTCGTCCTTATTCTCAATCCAGCGGATATACTCATATGGAAGCGGCTCGAGGTTGATCTCGACATTGTACTCATTTTGCAGACGATACTTGAGTACATCGAACTGCAATACGCCGACCACACCCACAATAATCTCCTCCATACCAGTATTGAACTCCTGGAAAATCTGAATCGCACCTTCCTGCGCAATCTGATTGACACCCTTGATAAACTGCTTGCGCTTCATCGTGTCGATCTGTCTCACCCGCGCGAAGTGCTCCGGCGCAAAAGTCGGTATCCCCTCATAGCAGATGTCGTTTTTCGGTGCACAGACAGTATCACCAATGGAAAAAATACCCGGATCAAACACGCCGATGATGTCCCCCGCATACGCTTCGCTCAGTATTTTCCGCTCATCTGCCATAATCTGCTGCGGCTGGGAGAGGCGCAGCACCTTTCCGCCCTGCACATGCCGCACCTCCGCGCTGGCGTCAAACTTTCCCGAACAGATGCGCATAAACGCCACCCTGTCGCGGTGCGCCTTGTTCATATTCGCCTGTATCTTGAACACAAATGCGGAGAAATCGTTGTCGACAGGGTCGATCGTCTCTCCCTGCGATATCCTTGGCAGAGGCGTTGTTGCCATCTTTAAAAAATTCTGCAGAAATACCTCCACACCGAAATTCGTGAGCGCTGAGCCAAAAAACACCGGTGTCAGCTTCCCTCTGCGCACCTCGCTGATATCAAACTCAGCACTCGCCCCGTCGAGAAGCTCGATCTCATCGCGCAGTGCAGCGAGCGCCTCATCGCCAATCTTTTCCAGCAAAAGCGCCTCATCATCCATCGGAATCACTGTCGTCTCGCCCTCTTTTGTTCCTTTCTGCGTATCGGAATAGGTGAGCACATGATTTCCGTGCCTGTCATAGACTCCCTTAAAACGCTTTCCCGAGCCGATCGGCCAGTTGACAGGGCAGGTTGCGATGCCGAGCTCCTTCTCGATCTCGTCGAGAAGCTCAAACGTGTCGTTCGCATCCCGGTCCAACTTATTGATAAAGGTAAAAATAGGAATCCCTCTCATACCGCAGACCTTGAATAGCTTCCTCGTCTGCGCCTCGACACCCTTCGACGCGTCGATCACCATGACTGCCGAGTCAGCCGCCATGAGCGTCCTGTACGTATCCTCCGAGAAGTCCTGATGCCCCGGCGTGTCCAGAATATTGATACAGTAGCCGTCATAATTAAACTGCAGCACGGAGGACGTGACAGAGATTCCTCTCTCCTTCTCAATTTCCATCCAGTCTGACACGGCATGCCTTGCAGTCGCCTTGCCCTTGACGCTTCCGGCGAGATTGATGGCTCCTCCGTAAAGCAAAAATTTTTCAGTCAGGGTCGTCTTGCCAGCATCAGGGTGCGATATGATGGCAAAAGTCCTCCTCTTGTTTATTTCTTCTGCAATTGTACTCACTTGTCTATCCTCCGTCTATTTTCTCGTTATTTCTATCGATTTATTTTGTATCATACATACTCTTCCCGGACACCTTCTGCTCTATGCCGAGATAGTCAAGCACGGTCGCCGCGATATCTGCAAATGACTCCCGCGTGCCATAGTTGACCGGTTTGACTTTTCTGCCATACATGATAAACGGCGTGTGCTCCCTTGTGTGGTCTGTTGTCTTTGTGTACGCCGGATCACAGCCGTGGTCAGCCGTGATCATCAGGATATCCTCCCCGCGGAGCTTTCCCATGATTTCAGGCAGCTTTTCATCAAAATAAGTCATTGCCCTGGCATAACCGTCAACATCCCTGCGATGGCCATAGAGCATATCATAGTCAACCAGATTAATAAAGCACAATCCCTCAAAATCCTTGTCAAGATACTCGATTGTGCGCTCGATGCCCTCCGCGTTCCCGCTTGTGTACACAAATTCTGTAATACCCTTTCCGGCAAAAATATCGTTGATTTTTCCCACGGCAATCACGTCCCTGCCCGCCTCCTTAATCTGGTCGAGCATCGTCGTCTGCGGTGGAAGCAGCGAATAATCATGACGGTGCGCTGTTCTGGTATAATTTCCCGACGTGCCCACAAAGGGCCTTGCGATGACGCGCCCTACCCCGTGCTTTCCGCAAAGCAGGGCTCTGGCCTTTTTGCAGTAGTCATACAATGTCTGCAGCGGAACGACTTCCTCGTGTGCCGCAATCTGAAACACGCTGTCCGCGGACGTGTACACAATCAAATCTCCAGTCCTCACATGCTCGTCGCCGTAATCTTTGATTACCTCCGTGCCCGAGTAGGTCTTGTTGCAGAGCACTCCCCGGCCAGTGAGCCTCGAGAACTCGTCAAGCACTTCGCCGGGAAATCCATCCGGGTAAGTCGGCAACGGATTCTCCGATATCAGACCAGCAATCTCCCAATGTCCTATCGTCGTATCTTTCCCCCGCGAAGCCTCCTTCATCCTTGCAACTGCCGCAAGCGGTGCCCCGACAGGTTCCTGTTTTTCACACTTCACACCCTCAATATTAAAAAGTCCCAGCTTCTGCAGATTCGGCACATGAAAAAATGAGCTCTTGGAAACGGAGCCTATGGTATTTGTCCCCTTGTCACCATAGGCCTCCGCATCCTCCATCTCACCGATTCCAAAGCTATCCAATACGATCAAAAACACTCTCTTCATACGTGCTCCTTTCCGCCAGACCGCCTGTCATATCGCTTATAATCAAGGCAGTTCGCAATACAGTACTTTAGTATACCACATTTATCCAATTAATTCCACACATTTATTCTTCGCCGGTTGCGTCAGTTACTTCTCCGGCTATGCTCGATGCGCCAGATACTGTTATAATGATATTTTCCGGCGCGATATCCGTCTTTCTCTGCACGATATCTAAAATCTGGGCAGTCTGTGACTCCGTGAGGCTTGCCGCCTCCACCATGACGTCCGCAGTATCGCCGCTGATGCTCACTACCGTCTGCGTGAATCCCTTTGCCTCGAGGAGCATCTGCGCATCAGATTCCTTCTGCGCGGTTTCTGTGAGTGCGATCATGCTGCTCACTGCTTCCTTCTTGGCCTCCTCCGTCAGCTCTTCATTCTGAATGATCTCCAGGAGAGATTCTTTGTTCTGCGCCCTTGTCTGCTCCTTCAAAAGCTTTGCTCCCGCGAGCGTAGACACACCGGATGCACTGGTAAACACTGCCTCTCCCGGTATCTCCTGCTCGATAATCGTCGCGCCGGACTCATCTGTGTTAGCGGCAAGTGCATCCGCCTCGCCAGACACCTGCACCTCTGCCGATGCCGCGTCACTTGCAGCCGATGTGTCGACAGCACTGTCTGACACAGCATTCATATCACTGCTCAGATAATCGTCCGTGATCGTCACTTCATCTGTGTCAAGACTCAGAATATCCGCATTATCTCCCGTCGCGGACGCGTAATCCTGGATTGTTCCATCTGTATCTTCCCTAAGCGATATGGCATACATATCTTCGTCAGAGATATCATATGTAAGCTCACTGCTGCTTCCGTCTACAGATATAAAATCCTCTTCTCCAATCTTGGTCCCGGCAAAGTTCAGATAACCTGCTACCGCTATCATAACTGCCAGTGCCGTAATCATAATCTGGTTCTTTCTTAATATTTTTTTCACCAAACCATATCCTTCCTGTTGTTTCTCTTTGCTACTTCTATCATATTCACGGCATACTTTTCTTAGACTTAATATTTTCAACTTTTTTGCAATCATTTCGATATCACCCCATCACTAAAACTTCGACTTTATTCGCCTCCACCCCATACAGCGCCATCACAAGCCGTACGATCTGAAGTTTCACCGCCTCGTTTGAGGCACCCTCCGCAGATATCACGACGCCATCGACTGCAGGCTGCTTTGTCTGTGTGATAAACGGCACCTCATTGCCGCTTTCATTGGTCGTGTATACAGTTGTCTCCTCCTTGCGCAGCTCACTGTTCTCACCATTGACGGAGTTGGACATTGGAATGTCCTTTTCGACGATATACTCCTGCGAATTTTTCATGTAAATCAATACTTTTACCTTGCCCACGCCTGCCACGCTGGACAAAAATTCTTCCAGCTCTCTCTCCAAACCTCTCCTGTATTCGTCCAAAAATGCGTCGCCTGCTTCACTCTCATCCGTTTGGGCACTCCCCTTAGAAACTGTATTTTCAGTCTTTTTTTGATTTTTCGCTGTTATGTAGCTGCTGCCACTGTTCCCGGTTGGCAACAGAATGATAAAGATTAATATACCGCTCAGAAAAATGATGAGCATGGTCTCTTTTGTCGGTCTCCCCTTTCCCCCATTTGCTCCGCTAATCATCATCCGAATCCTGTCCCGAATCTTCCCCGGCATTCTCCACCCCTCCAATCCTGCTGTCATATTCCTCGTGCGCCTCGCCTATGATTTTTTCTTCCCAGAGCTGTTCATAGTATGCTGCCCCGTCATAAATCTGATCCGTCTCCGTCATCTCCCGCCACTCCTTCTCCCACCGCAAATACAGCTGGTCTGCCTCGGAAAAGCTGTTCTCCATCTGCCCGATAAAGGAAAACACGACATTACAGCAGATACACATTGTCAACAGATAGGAAAATAATTTGAGATATTTCTGATATACACTCCCCTCCGTGAGCTGTATCAGGCACTGAAAACAGATCACAGTATACACGAGCCGCCTTACCTCCGCCGCTAAATTCTCCATAGCCCCTCCCTTTCAATATAAAAACTTAGCACGTCTTAGGCGGTGTCCTTTAGCGCCTTAGAGTTGCTTCGTTTTTTAGCTCGTAGCATTCGTAACTGCCGCTATCGTCACAAAAAACAGCGTCGTGACCGTGATCAATATCCGAAGAAGCATAAACCCGGCCTCCGAGATATACTCCACGCACTTCATCATCTGGCGCTCACCGCAGATGCTTCCCAGCGCGCCGCTCACCTTGATAATCAGAAGAATCATAAATGCCTTGATGACCGGAGCCAGGATCAGCAGGACCAGCACCACCAGTATCAACACGCCAAGACTGTTTTTAATCGCGATTGCCGATGCCAGTGTCACACTCGACACCGACTCCACAATATCCCCGATTCCGGGAATCGCGCCCGCCGTCTTTTGAATCACCGCATTGTTCGTCTTGTCAACCACCGGCGTAATAATCACCTGCAGGATTCCGCTTCCTGACATCACCACGACCATCGCTTTCAGCACCCACTGCATCCCTTTTTTGATGAGATCCATCAGTCCCTTGAACCGCTCCTCACCCCAGACACTCTCCACCACACCCAGCATCACATATCCCTCGACCACTGTTGTCAGAGAAGACGCCACGATCCCTTCTATGAGACACAGAAAACCCAAAAGCATCTTGTAAAAAATCAGTGCTGTGAGTCCGGAGCCTGCCGCCGCAATACAGATCATATATGCCGGTATCATCAGTTTCAAAAACTCAAGCATCTGCATCATCGTCTCCTCGACAATCCCGAGCACCTCATGAAACGCGTCGATCAGCACCACTAACTGACAAAGAATGAAAAAAGTCTTTGCCGCCTTCGCCGCGCCCTCGTTCTTGAGAGCCGCCATCAGATTGCTCACCATCGCCACCAGGATAAATAAGATCAATACTGTGATAAACAGCCTCTTCCAATCGTCAAAAACTCCCATCACAGACTCTCTGATATATCTCCAGAACAGTCCTGGGTCGAGCGCCCAGTTTCCCTTTAATACATCCTCTATAAAATCCATAGAGTCCGTGCTTTTTCCCGGCAATAAATCCTCTAGCAGATTATCCAGCACACCCAAATCCGGGAGAATATCAATTTCCTGCCACAAACTAATCCCCTGACTCATCGCATCATTCCCTCTAGCATGTCTATCATGATCCGTATTATCGGAAAACCGGCCACCATGATCGCAACCTTTCCGAACAGCTCAATGTGGTTGCTGAGTGCCGAATACCCGGAATCCTTGCATAAGTTTGACGCGAAGTCACACACATACGTGATTCCTATGATTTTTAAGAGCAGTGATACGTACGCGATATTCCCGCCCAGCGCAGCCTCCCACTCCTCCAGCTCCTCCACCGCATTGCCCAGCACAGCAAGGATTCTGGCCGCGATAAAAAAACTCACGAGAATAATGATCAGCGTCGCAAACTCCGGCTTGTCTTTCTTGATGACAAGCGCCGCAAAAAGACCTGCTATGGCAAGCACACAAATCTGAATCATACAATGCCTCCATCAATACCAAATCCCAAATCATATATCATAAGGCAAACAAATCCTGTATCATCTCAAACAGCTGATATATGTAAGGAACAATCCATGAGAGCACCAGCACCAGCCCTGCAAGGCTGATTAGGAACGCATGTTCTTCCCTGCCGCTGTGCTTCAGTACCTGCCCCAGTATTGTGATCAATATGCCAACTGCCGCTATCTTAAATATCAGACTGACTTCCATTTTCATCCCCATTTCAATATAGTACTTTTAATCGGGCAGTGGAAAGACTTTTCCCTGCCTGTGCGCCGCTGATGCGCCATTCCAGTGGCATCGTTCCCCCTGCATCAGCATATGCATCTACAAAAACAAAATGATACACAGGATTCCAGTCAGTGTGCTCAGTGCCTTGATCAGCCTGCTGTTCTCGTTCTTTTTCACTGTAAGCCTGTCTATCTCACTGTCCAGTTCCATCTCAAACAACCGGAGCGCCTCCACCTGCAGCTGCTCTCCCTCGTACTCAAAACAATTCCCCATCTTTGCCAGATATTCCATTCCTGTCTGCGAAAAGTCCGCCCCGTTTTTTCTCTCATGGATTGCTTCATTCCATATTCTGATCAGGGAATTTCCGTTCCGCTCCTTCATTCTCTGGGAAATATCACTCAGAAAAAGGTCATAGGGATGCTCTGCCTTGCCCGCTATGATATCAAAAATCTCTTCCATCGGCCTGTGCAGATACATAACCTCTCCCGAAATATACAAAAGAATCTGTTTTTGCTGTTTCAAATGCCAGATATCACTGTTCATCTCACTGCAGAGTGACCATCCAAATCCAAGCGCCCCTGTCATCACGCAGGCACCTGCAACAAATTTCTGCCACATAGTCTGTTCCCCTCCCTGTCATAAACTTCAAAATACCTGTCCATCTTCGCATCTATGGATAATACGACAAACCGGTCGATCAGACCCAAACGAAGAATCTGTTCCATCTCTGCCTTGTGACGGATATCCCCGATGGAATTTCCATGAACCGTCGCCAGTACGCTGCAGCCGCTCACCCCCGCGTGCAGGATCGCCTCCGCGTCCGCACGTTTTCCAATCTCATCAATGGCAATCACCCGCGGCGCAAACGTCCTCACCAGTACCGAAATCCCCTGCTGCTTATCCCCGCCTGTGACAACATCCGTCCGCTCACCGCAGTCAAGCATGGCACTTCCCCTGTATGCCCCGGCAATCTCGCCCCTCTCATCAATCACGCCCACATTGCATCCCCTGTAACCATCACTCCCGCTTGACATCAGGCGTATCGTATCCCGAAGCAGCGTCGTCTTTCCGACACCCGGCGGTGAGATAATCAGACTATTCAGCGGTGTTCCTTCCTTCGCATGATAAAGATAGCCGATCATTTTTTTTGCAATCCCCTTGTGCTCATGCGCAAGCCTGATATTCATGTAGCGGATATACTTGGCGATGAATCTGCCGTTTCCTGCAGTCACAAGCTCCCCTGTGATACCGATGCGGTGTCCCCCTTCCACCACAATGTACCCCTGCTTTCGCTCCTCCTCGTAGGCATACACAGAATCATGGCACAGATAGCGGAATATTTCTTCCATCTCCCGCTCACCATATATGATCGGAAGCCTGCACTCGCGGTCTGCCAATACCCGCACCGCCTGATTGACACGCAGTCTGATTTCCTGAATCTGATTGAAGCGCACGCCGCTTCTCTCCCAGTCCCCCCTAAGTCCCTGTGGAAAAAATTGCAGAATACGGTTATCTGATGCCATCAAAACTCCCCCTTTGCGCTCGTGTTCCACTCCATACATTTTGTCCATACCTCAATATATGTCCCAGAATTTAAAATATGAGTATTTGTCTCACATAAAAAATATTTCTTTAAAACATTACGACAGAAACAATGTGGCAATTACCAATCATTCCAGCAGCAACGTTGTAATAGAGCGCGGAAGCATTACATTGCGTTAATATTTTTGCAAAAAAAAGGAACACATAGACCATAAATCCATGTGTTCCTTTCGCAAATCAGATTTCATACTCTCTATATTATCGTCAGTATGCCCAGCGATTTCAACAGCAGAATCACCAACAGCACCGGTGCGATATACCGAATCATCGCGATATACAAATGTTTTCTGCCAAACTTGCTGCCGGATTTCTCCACCTCGTCGATGACAGTCTTTGGCTTGATCACCCAGCCAATCAGGATGCAGGTTCCGATTGCCACCAGCGGCATCAGGAAATTATTGCTGATATAATCCATAATATCCAAAATCTGCGCAACAGCCCCGTTTGGCAGCTTAACCTCGAAATACAGCCTGTTATACCCGAGACACACGATCACGCCGCCGACAAGGGCAATGCCAGTCTCGACCGCAGCAGCCTTTATGCGCGTCATATGAAACTTGTCCATAAAACTGGACACAACCGCCTCCATGACGGACACAGCGCTCGTCAGCGCGGCAAACAATACCATTGCGAAGAACAGACAGCCCACCAGATTGCCGATTCTTCCCATCGATGAAAATACTTTCGGCAGCGATACAAACATCAGACTCGGTCCCGACGCAGCCATACCCTCTCTGCCCATGAAAGTGTATACCGCCGGAATAATCATGACGCCCGCCAGAAATGCAACTGCCGTGTCAAACAGTTCAATCTGGTTGATGGACTTGACCAGATTCGCATCGTCCCTGACATAGGATCCGTACGCTACCATAATTCCCATCGCGACACTGAGACTGAAAAACAACTGTCCCATCGCATCCAGCAATACCGTAAAAAATCCTTTCACAGTCATTTCGCTCAAATCCGGAATCACATAGATGCGAAAGCCCTCCATGCCGGTCCGCGTCACACCGGACGCATCCTGATACTGAATCGTCAGGGAAAAAGCTGCAATTCCCACAACCAGCAGCAGCAGAATCGGCATCAGAATCTTTGAGGACGACTCAATTCCTTTGTTGATTCCCCGGAATATGATAAATGCCACCATAAACATAAACACAGCCATCAGCACAATCGGCTGCCATGAACCCGTGATAAAGCCTGTAAAATAGCCGTCCTCCGCTGCCGCAGTGCCGCCGCCTGTCAGATACGCAAGAAAATATTTGACCACCCAGCCGCCGATCACACAGTAATACGGCAGAATAATGACCGGAACGAGGCACGCAAGCACACCAAGAAAGCCCCACTTAGGCTGTAACCGTCCGTATGCTGTCAACGGGCTCTGCTTTGTCTTTCTCCCTATGGCAATCTCAGTCGTCAGCAATGTGAATCCGAATGTGAGCGCCAGTATCAGGTAAATCACCAGATACAGCCCGCCGCCGTCCTTTGCCGCCAGATACGGGAAACGCCAGATATTCCCTAACCCGACCGCGCTTCCCGCCGCTGTCAGTACAAAGCCAATTGAGCCCGAAAATGAATTTCTGTTTTTTTCTTTTTTCATCATTTTATGGGGATTTCTCCCCTCCCCCCTTCAATTATTCCTCGCCTATTCCTCATCAAATTGATACGGATATCCTAATTTCCGCATAAAATCAGCCATCTGCCAGTCTTCATATCCAAACTCGTCATCTTCACAGGCTTTTTCGTCCATCGTTTCCTCTGACCAATGCACAAGGTACTTTTCAATGGAAGCCTTCTCTACCTGAAAATACTTAGCAATGATTTCCGCGTTTCCTTTTGATTTCTGTATCACATCCTCCGACACTTCCCCAAAATAATCCGGCATTGGATTAAACTGGTCAATGAATCCCCCCTTATCATATAACCAATACCCCCAATAATCTCCATCATATATGTATAAAAGCAAAACTGCTTTCCCATACTCCCCAGACAGCGCTTTTGCAAGAGAATCATAACCAATGCAGCCCGCATTGAACAAAATGCTCACACCGTTGGCATTCTCTATGTATTGACATTCATCCGGAATTAAATCCGAAATTATCATATGATCTTCTGCGGAATCTCCCTTCGCCAGCTCGTCAAATGAGCTGGAATATTTCTCCGCAACAGCCGTTACCGCAGCCCTTGCATCTGCTTCCTTACACCCTGGCAAGATCGCCGCCTGCAAAAATAATCCCATCCTCTTTCCTCCGTATTCTATCAATTTCTGCCCGTCCACTATATAAACAAAGTAAATCTGACAATGCAGTTGTTATAAGTATACTATCTGACACGCCATATGTAAATCATTTTTTCCATTCAGACATTCAATCAGACAGTAAACGACTGGCCCCCTGTCTTTCTCAATGTCACAGTTTTCAAAGTGACGCCAATCTTCTCCAACACAATCCACGCCGTTTTGGCCTCCAATACCGATGGAATACTCTGAATGCGCTCCTCGTCGGTCTTGGAAACCCATAACACCCGCGCAGATTATACCACGCTTTTGCTACCTTTGATTATAATCCATATCTACCCAATAATCAAAACCTCTGCCGTCACCAACTGTAACAATACTGCCCGTCCTGACATCCAGAAACTGACCTGTACATTCATCTGCCTCCTCATTCGCAAACATCTGTGAATCCTCATACACCCAAATGTCAGTCTCCCTGCCAATGTCAAACATAGACTGATAGCAGTTTTCTCCCTGTCCGGTCTGAGTTTAAACCTAACTACCTTTTCTTCTCAAAGCGGTACTTCGTTTTCCTCCGGCTGCTTTTGGCTGGTTCTTCCCCGCCATCCGGATTCCACCACTTTGCTTGACACCATAGACATTTTGGGGTAATTTCGGAACACTTTTGGGGTAGTTTTGGGGTAATTGGGGATACAATATCCAAAATCATTTTACTTCCCAATAGCCTCCCCGTGGAGCACCTATATGCTCGATTAATCCTTTATTTTTTAATTTTTTCAGCTGATATTTTACGCCATCTTCTGAAATCATTAACAACCTTGACAATTCTTTTCTTGAAATATACGGATTTTTACGCAAAGTATTCAGAAATACTTCTTCTGTACATTGTACATATTCTTCAACTGCTTGTGAAACATCATTTCTTTCGCTTTTATCATCTCTGTTCTCCCTATAATTCAAATTTTTCAATATAACTGTAAATTCTACTCTTGATGAGATAAACTGCGGCGCTTTACTTTCATCATAATTATTTGCATTTTTGTATGCATTTATTATCTTTGTCAGTCCACTGCCCTTACGTTCCATATATCCTAATCGTTGAAACACATCTGCCAAAACAGGATTTCTCCTTGTCGAAGGAATTGCATCTATAACCCGTTCCTGTATCAAGGTGCCGTCAGGCATTCCTCCGGGCGAGTATATCACCATCCGATCGTCAAACATATCTATATGGACTTCACTGCCATTTACCAAATAGTCACGATGCACTAATGCATTGACCAGAGCTTCAAAATAACTCCGTTCACAATATTCCGGCATATCGATTCTTGAATTGGCTGTCTTTTTCCACATTGTTTTCATATTTCGTTTGATAAATGCTGCTCCTTCATTCAAAAGACTGATTAAACTTCCTGAATATTCCGCATCATCAAGAGCATCCATAATGCCGCCACCCTTATCCAATCCATTCCATCTTGTACAGAAAACCCTTGACCATCTGATAGGCGAATCATCTGCCAACAATGCTCCGGCATTTGTAAGTTTCCCCTTATCATCCACTAAACCAAATGACACCAGCTCTTTATCTTCAAGGCTTTCTCCTGTCCATGCTTTATACCGCTCACGTAATTTGCTGAACGCATAATCCGATACACTGTAGGTTGTACCCAGCACATCATAGGATGAATTTTTTCCACGCAGCACCAATCTCTTTAATTCTGTTGCATCTGCTTTTACGCTCTCATTCCCCATGCGGACATATGCTTCCATTACACCATCTGCCAAATAATAATACGGAGTTTCCTCCCCCCGTCGAATGTTTAACAAAATCAATGTCTTATCATCTTCCGTTCTATAAAAACTAAGATGAAATTCCGGAACTGGATCAAGACGTGTCTTTATCTGCTCACTGATAATCTCTGCATCTTTCTCTGCGTCCAAAAGCCCTCTTACTTCATTATCATTCGAGATGCCAAATATCAAGGTTCCACCAACGCCATTTGCAAAAGCGCTGACACTTTTGCACCAACTTTTTGGCTTTTTCACTTCCAATGCAAGTTTTTTATCATAATCCGTTGTCTCACCAATAATAT
Source organism: uncultured Lachnospiraceae bacterium (assembly GCA_947177165.1). Classification (GTDB taxonomy): domain Bacteria; phylum Bacillota; class Clostridia; order Lachnospirales; family Lachnospiraceae; genus COE1. The sequence goes on along the minus strand of CAMWTP010000009.1, from coordinate 5,747 downwards.
CTTTTAAATTCATCCTGCCCATCTCCATTATATATTCACCACACACAATTTTCTGACATTCATTAAATAATTTATCTGCGTGTTCTAAATCCATATTCCTGCTTTAATCTCTCAAATATTTCAAAAGCCACCGGACATATTTCAATCGTATCTAATATACTCAGCAAGCTTGATAGTCTCTCAGGCTGATCGGTATTCGGATATTTTTTGCAGCTATCTGGCTTACAACCTCCCAATTTGCTTCTGTTCTCACTTTATCTGGCTGTATCATATGCTTTTCTACCTTCTTTAAAATCTCTCGACTTTTTCATGGTTCAACTGTTTATTACCTATATATCTATCTTATTATGCAGTATTTATATTGAAAAAGCAATAATTTTCATTAGAATATGAAATAGGACAATCTCCACAATAAAGCACACAAAACCCCCCAACTGTGATATACTATAATTCAACGCAACACCACCAAGGAGGTTTTTATGGATACCACACCCGTCTATGAACTCAGAACACGGCTCCGCGCAGCGGCTATTGCTGGAACGAACCTGCTTTCGGAGGACTTTCGCCTGAAAAAGGCGCTGGAGAACTTCGCTCCGCTGTCCTGTGCTTCGCCCGTATTTGCCAAAATATATGAAATGACAAAAACGCTCTTACAAAACAACTCTCCCAGAGAATTGCTCGACACGATAACGCTCGTTGACTCCGTTATCACAACCCTGGGAACGGTAGAAACTGCGGGCGTACCTGAACCGCTCGACCTCTCCGAAAGTCCTGCCGGGATTGTAAATACGCCCTATTCAGAATTATCGGTTGTAATCAACGCGTTTACAGGCAAAAAGGACGGAAATCTCAACGCAGCCCCGGAAATATTCCGCGATTACAGAGTCATGCCCTATCTGAAGGCGGCTCTGGGAATGTCGGCCGGCCTGGCAGACACTGCTGTCATCATTCTGAAAAACATGGGCCAAACGGTTCTGCCCATGCTGAAAAAGGATTTTGATCCCAAAGGAAAAAAAGAAATGCAGCGGCGGCTCCACATCATAGAGACAATCGGCGGAAAGGACGAGAACGCTTTCTATCTCGAACAGCTCCCGCATTCCGAAAAGGATATTCGCAGACTGCTGATCTATTCCCTGCGCTTTGACGAGAACAATACCGAGCTGCTGATCGAATTGACGCAAACCGAAAAAGGCAGGATAAGAGATGCCGCATTCTGCGCGCTGGGCTGTATGGAAAATGAAAAGAGCCGCATCTACTTTGAGGAATTTGCCGAAAAAGAGCCTGTATATATTTTAAACCTCATGCGCAGCATCACCACAATCTGGTCGGGCCGCCTCACAGCACGACTCATCAACAAAATCCTGAACGAGGAAAACATCACGTTCTCGCAGCTTCCAAAGGCAAAGCTGAAAGCAAAGATTGACAGCAATTCGATTACAGCCGCGATGTCCGGTAAATGCGGCACGGAAATTGAACAGCTCTACCGGGAATTTTGCCCTGAAAATGATATGATGTTCCTGCACATGCACCTTGGAAATTCCATTGCCGCAACGCGTGACGAAAGCTTGAGAAAGCTTGCGATAGAACTGAACCACACTTCCAAATCAAAAGGGAAATACTTCTATGCGGAACTCATAGCAAAGCTTCTGGGAAACGAGGACTGCTCTGAGTGGCTTGAAATACAGTTAAGAGCTTCCTTCTATGGAAAAAACAGCACCGGACTGCACAATGACCTGTTCACTGTATTGCGGTTTATCCGATTCAAAGATGGTGCCTATTACCTCTCACAGCTTCACAATGACTGGATCAATGACGACTTGATAGAAATCAATGCTGAAATCAGACAGCCAGTCAAGTCGACAATTACCGATCTGCTGATCAAATATGACAAAAGCTTTTCGGATACTGTTTTGTCGCACTGGATCGACCCCGATGATACGGAATACTGCCAGAAACTAGGCGCTTATTTTTGCAAAAAATGTGTGCGCTCTGACCGCCCTGAGTTTCAACTGCGTTACATCGAAAAATGCGGACTGCAGAACATCCCGGGGCTGGCGCTCGATTATTATAAAAATCATAAGAAAAACAACTACTATTCTCTCGGGATAAAGGAATTCGTGCTAAGCTGCCCCGGAGACAATCACTACAGACGCGCCGAAGCGCAGTCCATTATCGACTACGCAAAACAGGAAAAAAACAGCTGGTTTGATGTCGGCGGGTTTGAGACATGGGTGAAAAAGGAATTGATTTAGATACCGTAAACTCTTTTTTGATATGAATCCGCGAATTTTATCAAAAAAGAGTTTTTTTGGTAATTTTTTTGAAAAGTGCCTAACATTTTAATGCGCATGGAGACTATATAGGTACAACATTGATCAATGGGAAGTGTATTGAATATGAAAAAAAATGAATTGTTGAAAGTAATGGATGACGCGTTGCTGGAAAAGCTTTTTGGATTCTGCTATGCCAGGACAAATGACAGCCACGAGGCGCAGGAGCTGTGTTCTGATATCATCTTTGAGCTGGTAAAAACGGCTCATGCGGAGGGCAGCATCGAGGATCTGTATCCATTTATATGGAGAATCGCACGCAATGTGTACGCGGATTTTTTAGAGCGCAGGAAGCGTCATTCCGCTGTGTTCTATGAAGGAAATTCAGATACGGTATTTTCTCTGATCGCTGAGCCGGAACAGGAGGATGACAGCGATGAGCTGCTCCGTGCAGTGTATCGCCGGATTGCTTTTTTGACAAAGGCCTACCGCGAGGTCATGATTTTGTTCTACATAGACGGATTGTCAACCGCGGAGATTGCAAAGCTTCAGAATACAAGTGAGACTGCTATTCGTCAGAGATTGTTTTCAGCAAGAAAAAAAGTCAGAAGTGAGGTAGATGAGATGAATGAAACTTATAATAAGCCGGTAGCGCTTGATAAAATTGAATACGTTATATGGGGAGGCGGAAATCCCGATTGGAGTGATCCGAGAAACGTTTGTACAAGACAGTTCTCAAAGCATGTTGTCTGGCTCTGTCATAAAAAGCCGATGAGCGCAGGTGAGATTGCGGGCGAATTAAATGTGCCGACAGTGTATGTGGAGGAGGAGCTGGAGATTCTTGCCGCAGGTGAAAACGGCAAATATGGACTTCTCAGAAAACTGGACAACGGGAAATTTGCGATCAATTTCATCCTGCTTGACCGGGAGACGATTGAAAAGGCACAGAATCTCTATCTGGAACAGCTTCCCCATATTTGTGACATTATCTGTGATTTTATTGATAAACATAAGGAAGCGTATCTGGCGTTTCCCTATCTGAATAAAAAGGTTGATCTGAACTTGATTTTGTGGCAGCAGATCTTTGCGATATCGTATGTTTTTTCGGATCATGTTGAAGGAATCCTGAGAGACAGGTATTTTGCAGATGCAGGTAAAATTGACCGCCCGTTCAGTGTGTATGGGTATGTTGATAACGGGAAGCGCTATGGAGGAGGCTGGGATAGTGTCGACGCGGAAAATGTGTGTGGATATACAAAAATTCATTTGGAAAATATTTATATTACACGGATTAAAAAGCACTTCCATTGTGGCTTAAATATTGCAACAGATGCCCAGATTCAGCTGGCATTGCGTGCAATTGATGGGCTGGAGCTGAATTGTCTTTCAGAGAGTGAGAAGGAACATGCTGCAAAAGCGATTGATTGTGGCTATCTATATCGTGAGGGTGGGATGCTTTACACGAAGATTCTTGTCAGTGATATGAAGGATCAGAAAAGCCTGTTTTCATTGAGCAGAAAACTGAATGATGGATGCTTCGATACAGAGGCCAGAAAAGTTGCGGAGAAGATCGCCAGTATGATTCGTAAGACTGTTCCAGAGCATTTGCTTGCAGAGTGGAGTTTTTTTAACAGACTGGCTAACGTACCAGTGCTTGACAACGTGGTTGAAACCCTGATCGGGAGAAACATTTTAATTCCGCCGGAAAATGGTATCGGTGCGGAAGGCTGTTGGATGAGTGTGGAGAAATAACAAAAAAACGTATGTTCACTACCATTTATGAGATAAGGAGACAATATGCTTTACTATATCCGCAAAGAATGGAAAAATAACTTTGTTACAATCATTCTGACCATTGTATGTGTAGCACTGCAGATCGGCACCAATCTGCTGTCTATGCAGTCGGCGCAGAGCATCATCGATTTGAACTTGAGCAGATTTTTAGTGATCAATGTGATCTCGTTATGCTGCTGGCTTCTCGGCTTACTGTTTGAGGGGATTGGAACTTATTTTCGATCAAGGGCGATCCGATTTATGAATAATGCTGTGCGGCGGGATCTTGCTGCCACAATGGCTGAAAAAAAATACGAAGATTTCCATAAACTTGATACAGGAGAACTGATCTCACAGTTCTCGAATGATATTGAGCGGATCGAACGCCTGGCGTGGATGCCGTTCTATCAGTGTATAGAATATGTAAGCGGCATCGTTTTGAGTATTTTCGCATTGATCACAGTACACTGGACCTTTCTCATCGCTGCTGCGGTCAATGCATTGCTGATGATCGCGGCTCCTAAGATGTTTGACAAAAAAATGAAATCGATCGGTTCCGCCTGCACCGTCGAGCAGGCAGAAGGACTCAGCCACATCAAGGATGCAACCGAAGGATTTGACGTGTTAAGCCTGTTTGGAAAAAAGGAGCGCTTTATCAATGGGATCAGTGAGGGAAGTGATGGCATTGAAAAACCCAAGTTCAGGCTGAGTTCTATGACGGCGTTTACGGGCGCTGCTGTCAATGGTGTTAATCTTATATGCCAAATGCTGACGAATGTATGGCTGGGGATGCTGGTCATCAAAGGATCCGTTTTCCCCGGCGCCATAGTGGGCACGGGCAACATCATCGGCAGATTGAGCAATTCTCTTGGAGAACTTGCTGCGAGTACGCTTTCGATCGCAGCGTCGAAACCTTATTTTGACAAGATCACAGCACACAGCTATCAGCGGACTGATCATGCCTTTGTACCCATTCTGCCTATTACGATGGAAGACATCTCGTTTCATTATGGGGAGAAAGAGGTTTTGAATCATGTATCCCTGGAGGTTCAAAAAGGCGGAAAATACGCCTTGACCGGTCCGTCTGGCTGCGGCAAGTCGACGCTTCTCAAGCTTCTCCTTGGCTGGCTCACAGATTACAGCGGAACGATCCTGTTCGGCGGCAAAGACGCAAAGGAACTGAATGTGGAGCAGACGCAGCGGCAGATCAGCTATATCGAGCAGGACGTGTATCTCTTCAATACCACGATCCGGGATAACATCACCCTGGGGGACGATTTCACAGATGCCCAACTTGCTGAGGCAGTAAAAAACAGCGCTCTTTCCGCGGATCTGGAACATATGAGTGATGGACTGGACACCACAGTTGGCGAGAATGGCAGTGCCCTCTCCGGCGGACAGAAGCAGCGCGTCGCCATCGCAAGAGCACTGATCCACGGATGCCAGATCCTGCTGGTAGATGAGGGAACCAGCGCCCTGGATCAGGCAAATGCTGACATCGTGGAGGAACACCTGCTTGCCAACCCTGACCTTACCCTGCTGTTGATCAGCCATCACCTGTCCGATGAGCGTAAGAAACAATTTACAAAAGTATACGATCTTGGTTTCCAGTAAACCACGGAAGGAAACACAAACATGAAAAACATAAATATGTTTTACTATATCCGCAAAGAATGGAAATACAATTTCATAACAATCATTTTG
>CAMWTP010000008.1 GCA_947177165.1 uncultured Lachnospiraceae bacterium | reverse complement strand
TACAAATTAGTTGGTTTGCAGATTGCAAACCGGGAAAATAATTACTTGCTGTAATCGCGAAAAGGAACAACACTGGGGCAAACAGAGTCCGGCTTATATGGAAACTAAATAACCGCCGCTACATGGAACGGCACACCAGGACAGGTAGGTATTAGAGGGAGAAATGTTTCTGCTGCTTTGGCAAAATGTCCGCTTGCGGCACTAAAAGTATTGACAGAAGTCCACACAGAGGAAGCCGCCGCTTTCTTATAGTAATATTCTACTGCAGTGCCAAATTTCGCCTTGCGGCTCACTAACCTTTTAACCGAGGGAGCGACGAGAACCTACGGAAAGTAACCAGCTATGCCGCCAAGCACGAAGCACGGTTTATGAAGCTCTTGACCGGGCAGACCGAGGGCGGGAGCAAAAGCATAGTGATTTAAATGCATCAACCCAACCGCGAAGCGGTTTTTGCATGACTGATGCTCTTAGCAAAATAGACAAAATTTCCCACTGGTCAATTCTGTCCCTTGAAAGTTGTTCCAAATATGCTTACAGTAAAAGTATCTTAACTATTTCATTCCTCATAGTTATAGACATAACCTAAGTCCTTGCGGCTGCGTTACAACTGCGCAGCCGCATCCTTCTACTCTGTCCAGTCGGAGATTGGTGTATTGGAATGCATGGTTCACGCCATTGCCAACGAAATTTTGACGGCGATGCAGAGCGTCGTCTGAATATTTCAACGATGCAATGGTGCAAAACAGGCAGTCCACAATTCCATTTTCTGGCCGGATGTAGTATTGGGGTACTGTAAAACGCATTTTATTAAACGGAGGTTTTTACAAATGAAAAATTTCAAATTCAAAAAAATTCTTATGATGCTCGCTCTTGTGATTATTGTTCAGAACGGTACGATTATCGTCTCAAACACTGATGGAAATACCGGCTCGTATACGGATGAAGGTGGCGCTGCTCCATGTAGTGATGTTCCTGATTTTGACGAAAATTACGACTAATATAATTTGTTCCTATAAAATTTTTCATGAAAAGTTTGTCTACAAAAATGACTGAGTATTATACATTGTTTTAAATACTCGGTCCTTTTTTCTTCACTCATTGATTGGCCATCTTCCATTTGTCGCTTTTCTTCATTCCAAAAAATATCATATAACGTATTGCTTGCAGCCCAAACCCTCTTACATGCTAACAATGTCTCTACAACTTTTTTATCTAATTTTAATGCCAGTTGATATTGTTTCATATTACCCAATTCACTTGCCGTAAATGGTATAACATGTTCGTACATGGAAATACAATCTGATACTACACCTTTTTTCTCGCACAATGTAAAATAATGCAATATAAATTCAATATATCGCTCTTTCTCCGAATCATCGATCCCTCGCATCTTTTTACAAATACAAAACATTTCCATCTCTGTTAAATATATTTCCTTTGTATGAATCAGTTGTTTCACATCTAATGTACATTGGAGAGCTTCCAGTTCTCTTGCCGCAAACTCCTCTTTCGAAATTTTTCCTTCTCTCCAATCCAAAGATGCTTCCAGTTCTATCATATACTGCCGATTTTCTGGTATTTCAAGGGAAAGCCGCTCTCGCATCTGGTTAAGTAATTCTCTGCATCTGATAAAATCTCTATTATTACGACATGTTAACATCTCTCTTTTTATTTTCAAAACTTCCCTGTCATCTGTCACAATACGAGACCGCTGAAATTCTTTCGACAGCCCAAGTTTTCTCAACAAAGGTCCCACAAACGCGTGCTGCATGTTTGCCTCCCTTTTCTCCGCCCTGCGCAATGTCCTGACAGAGCAGATTCCCTGGCACAGCTCCTTCTGTGTCAATCCATACATTTCCCTACGGATGCGCAGGACATCGCCTATGTAAAATACCCATCTCTGCTGATACAGATAAGTACAATCCTGCATATATGCCGGAACACTATATTCTGCAGAAAGTTTTTTCAACAGCTTCACCAGATCGATGCAGTCCTGATACCCTAACCCCGAGTCCCTGTCTTCTGCCAGATTCTGATTCATGCATTCCACTATTTTTATCTTCATCTCCAGAAGTTCCAACAAATAGAATGCCCTTCCAGTGTCGCGCAGCATCTCAATCGCCTGATTACAGATCTTCAGACTTTCCTCCAGACTCTCTGAATCCAATTGGTGCTGCCCGGAGAATATTTCCTGCAGATAATAATACACAATCTTGGGATATACTTTAACCTTTGACAAATCATCGTAAACAGCATTCTCCACAAAGGTCAGCAGCTCCCTGCAATGTGCTGCGAAATCCACGTTCTTATGATAAAATTCATATTCCAGGATCATATTGATTTCCTGGATAGATAACAGTTTCTTCTCCAGGCACAAATCATCCACATCAGGAACAGTATGCTTCACTGCCTTCCTGTAACACGCCGCAATTTCGCACTGGTCTATCTCCTGCTGCTTCAAGACTTCTGCAGTCATCATAAGACAGAATTGCTGTTTGATCTTGTCATGTATTGGTGCTTCTTTTTCATATGCAGCGATCAATTCCTGTGCGCGCTTCGTATCCCGCCGCTCTATGGCGTACAGTATATTCCGCTGATGTTCCCACGCCGCATAGTCCTCGATATTCAGCAGATTTTCATACAAGTCGCTGGCGACACCCAGTCTTCCCAGCAGACGATCCCGCAAATTTTTAGGAATCGGCCGCTGTCCCTTCTCGATTCGCGCAAGCTGGCTGACCGTCATCAGTCCCTCTGCCAGCTGTTCCAGATAGACATTTTCTTCTTTGCGTATCCTTTTCAAAAATTTCGGAAAATTCTGATCTGACCCTAATGGTATTTTCACAGCATTTTTATTCTGCATTTCTCTACTTTTGTTCCTCTCTTAGAAGCATGAATAATCCTTCCTCACAGTTCCATAATCTGCTTGTCAAAACATTCAAAAATAACTCATGAAACTACAAAGCACTTCACAAGTTATTTCTAAATAATTTATAATAAATTTATATCATTTTAATCATACAAACAAGGGACAGAGTTGTCCAAAACCAACTCTGCCCCTTTATCGGCAAAATAATTTCCCTTTATTCCAGTGAATCAATATATTTCATATAATTTACAACCATCAGCGCGATCTTAAAGGTCAGTGCATCATCGAATTTCCGGATGTCAAGCCCGGTGGACTGGTGCAGCTTCTCAATCCTGTAGACAAGCGTGTTCCGATGCACATAGAGCTGCCTTGATGTCTCGGAGACGTTGAGATTGTTGTCAAAGAACTTCTGCACGGTCGTCAATATCTCATCGTCCAAATCATCGGGAATATTGTCCCCGAAGATCTCCTTCATGAAAATGCGGCACAGGTTGATCGGAAGCTGATAGATCAATCGCCCAATTCCAAGCGTATTGTAGGCACTGATTGACTTTTCCATGTAGAATATCATTCCCACATCACGCGCCATCTTTGCCTCTTTGTAGGATTTGGACACTTCCTTGAGTTCGGGAACTATCGTTCCGTAGGATACTTTGGTGATCAGCATCGCTTCCGTATTGAGCATATCCACGATCACCTGCGCAGTCTGCTCTACCTCCTCATACGCATCCAGTGAGCTGACCTCCTTGATCAGGATAATGTTTTTCTGCTCCACAGCAGTCAGATAACATCCTGTCTGTCCTTCAAAGATATTCTTTAACATCTCCATAGAAATGTTATCCTTATCATTTTGAGCCTCAATCAGATATACGACACGAGGTATTTCAGATGCAATGTGAAGCTTCTTGGCACGGTTATAGATATCGACAAGCAGCAAATTGTCCAGAAGAAGGTTCTGGAAGAAATTGTTCTTGTCAAAGTGCTCCTTATAGGCAATCACCAGATTCTGTATCTGACTCACTGCCACCTTTCCAATCATGTAAGCATCCGCACCTGTACCCTTTGCAATCAACACATAGAGCACATCGCCATCCTCGAGAACTTTCAGCATATGATATCCGCCCACGATCTGGCTGTCGGCCGGTGAACTGACAAAATTTTTCACCAGTTCCTGTGATATATTTCTGTTGTCAAAAGTTGTTGCCACTGTAATTCCTTCCATATCTATCACACACAAATCAATCTTTGTGATGGACTTTAACTCATCAATGCTTGTCTGAATTACCTGGTTTGAAATCACTGTTAACATCCTCCTATCTCGTTCAAATATATTTGTGGTAAAAAACCCGGGTGAAAGGTTTCACCCGGGTTTATATGCGCAGGATTCCATAAGGAAATCAGCAGCTTCACTGCATGAACTCCGTGCGACGGGCAGTGTGAGAAAGATCTCCCACTGCCCGATTATAATCAATTCTATCACAGATAACTAGTTGGTGATGATCTTCTCTGTCTCTTTGTCAAATACATGAATCTTCTCGATATCGATTGCAAACTTAACCTTATCGCCAGGTCTTGCAGTTGTTCTGGGATCAACTCTTGCTGTGATCGGGAACTCTGCCAGGTCAGCATATAAGAATACTTCTGCACCGAGCAACTCATATACACGGATTGTTGTCTCAAATGTGCTCTCAGACTTTGCCTCTACCATCATCTGTGAATCATAGATATCCTCTGGTCTGATACCAAATGTAACTGTCTTTCCGCCGTAACCGCCATCAACGAGCTTCTTTGACTTAGCGGGAGGAAGAGGAATAGAAAGTCCTGCAACCTTCAGGTTTGCTGTGTCGCCCTTTACTTCTACTGTAGCGTCGATGAAGTTCATCTGCGGAGAGCCCATGAATCCTGCAACAAACAGGTTCTGCGGTTTCTCGTATAAGTTCTGCGGTGTATCTACCTGCTGAACGATACCATCCTTCATAACTACGATACGTGTACCAAGTGTCATAGCCTCTGTCTGGTCATGTGTAACGTAGATGATCGTTGTGCCGAGTCTCTGATGAAGCTTTGCAATCTCGATACGCATCTGTACACGGAGCTTTGCATCCAGGTTGGAGAGAGGCTCATCCATGAGGAATACCTTAGGATTACGCACAATCGCACGTCCCATGGCAACACGCTGTCTCTGACCACCGGACAACGCCTTCGGCTTTCTGTCGAGGAGTGCTGTCAGGTCGAGAATCTTAGCTGCTTCCTTAACCATTTTATCGATTTCATTCTTAGGAACTTTTCTTAATTTAAGACCAAATGCCATATTGTCATACACTGACATATGAGGATACAGAGCGTAGTTCTGGAATACCATCGCGATGTCTCTGTCCTTTGGCTCAACGTCGTTTACTACTCTGTCGCCAATCTTCAATTCGCCGGAAGAAATATCTTCAAGACCTGCAATCATACGGAGTGTAGTTGATTTACCGCAACCTGAAGGGCCTACGAAGATGATGAACTCTTTGTCAGCAATCTCAAGATTGAAATTCTTAACTGCCTCGAATCCATTTGGGTATACTTTACAAACATTTTTTAAAGATAAACTTGCCATTTTGAAATGCCTCCCGAATTATTGATTATTTTGTTTCGTTGAAAGTAGTATGTACTGCGGACTTTCTTTCAACAAGTTGTTTTTCATGTTATAAGTATAAAATAAATTCATCCAAATTGCTATACCATAAATCCACAAATATTTTTTAATACTTATGTAACAATTGCTTACAAGTCACCAAATCAACCTTAATTTGTTATTTCATGTAAGCATTTTGTCCAACTAACTTTATTTATTCTGTACAGTTTTACTAGTCCAAAGGATTATTTCTGATCATTTGTATCATTTTTAAGACTGCTTTCGGGCACTTCCACGAATTTTCCGTTGCGAAATACTTTCACCATCTTGTTCTCGCGCTCGATGCGGTCGCTCTCAGAAAAGAGTCCGCTGTCGGCCCCGGAATCCGTCTCCCCTGATGCCCCCTGACTTCTGTCAGCAAGCGCGTCCTCATACTTTTTAAAAACCCGCAGCAGCAGAAACGACTTGATATAGATCACGAGGCCAAAACCCATAACGATGATCACCGGAAGAATCTGCGGCACAAAATAGAGGAAAACAAGCGGCACTGCATAGACCACAACCAGCAAAAACGCCGTCGGAAGGTGCGAGAGCGCCATCAAAAAAGCATTTTTTATCGTATTTTTGACAGGGTTGATAAAGCGCGCCTGCAGCGGAAACATGAATACCACTCCCATGAGCACCACCACTGTAACCGTCGTCATGGCAATCCGAATCCACTGTGCAAACTCAATCCCGGAATACGCAATGATTCTGTAGTCCGCCACCAGAACCCCGAACACGACGAGGAGAATCAGCCAGATCGCAGTTCCCTGTTTAAAATTCTCCTTAAACGCTTTCCAAAAGCCTCTTACAATATACGTCTCCTCGTTTTTTACCATCTTAAAGCCCATATAATATGCTGCCGAAAAAGCAGCCCCGATCGTAAAGACTGGAATACTGAACACAAGAAACAGCAGATTCAGTATCATGATATCTGCAACTTTGTTTAGAAAATTCATCAGCGGACTGTCAAGCTTAAACATTCTATAATTCTCCTCTCGTTTTGACTTTCCTATTGTTATAAAACACCATAAAGAGTATTATAGTTTGCTTTATACGGTATTTCAACAAATAAAGTATTAAATCTTTTTCACGGCACTTCTGCTGATCCTTAACTCAGACTCGAATAGACCTGATTGTAATTGCGCTGCAGCTTCTGGTGTGTCACCAGCGCCATCTCTGCCTTCTGTTTTGCCTTGTCCATGATCTCGTCATAATATTTCAGGAAAGTATCTGCCACAATTCCCTCATACTTGCCGGAGATGATGCCGTTATTGAGGTCATCGACAATCTCCTCCTTGGTGTACGCCTCCCTGTAGGGCTTTGCCTCCATCGCGTTGACTACCTGCTCTGAAATCTGCAGGATCGCCTCCTTCTCTCCCATCACACTCGCTTTCAGACCGCGGGGATACCCGCTTCCGTCAAAGCGCTCGTGATGTCCTGCCGCAATCCGTATGATCTCCTTGGAGAGCTTCTTATCCAGTGTCTTTTCCATGATGTCCACATGGGTCTTGACAAGATTCTTCTCCTCCTCAGTGAGCGCTCTCGGCGCATCCAGCAGTTCTCTGGGAATCGCCAGCATCCCGATATCATGAAGCATCGCCGCATAGTACACTTCGCTCTTGTCGAGCTCGCTCAGTTTTAATTTTCTGCCCAGCTCACGGCAGACATAGATCGTCGCCACCGTCTCAGATACCATCTGTTCCTCTTTCAGACCTGTACAGTACATGAGCATCTTTAAATACTTTTCTTTCTCGATATCCGACAGCAGGATGTACTCGAGACTCTCGCTATACTCCTCCTTGTAGGTATTGTCCCTTATTTTTGTGAATATATCATGTTCTTTCACGGTCTTTGCAAGCAGCTGACATACTTTGGGATCATATTTTGTGCCTGCATACTTGTCAATCAGCCTGTAGTCAAACTTTGCCCCGAGAGATCTCTGCCAGATGTCCATGATCTCCGCCACTTTCAGTACTTCCAGCTCAAACCGGTATCGGTAATCCATATCCTTCGTCTTGTTGTAATCCATATGATGATAGAGTACCATCTTGGACTGTTCCTCCAGCGGAGAGAGATACCGCAGGAAAAGATATCCGTATACGGAGTGCGGCATTGAATTTTTCGCCTCAAAAGTCAGCGATTTGCGCACGTCATCCGTCTTGTTCGCCCCGATATCATGGAGCAGCGCCAGCACCATGTAATCCGCGATCTCATATTTCTCGTATGTTCCCTGTGTCTCCAGCATCTTTGACATGATGTAGCTCACACGCATTCCGTGGTGTGCCATAGATTTGTTCATTAGTCTCACTGTCTCATAGATCAGCTCTGCCATATTTCTGCTTGTGATATATTCTACTGCCATTTTCCCACCCTCTTTTATCGTTATATTCTTATATCATAATACTGCATTTCATCGGCGTGTAGCGGATTCCGTCACATGCCTGCTCTATATTTGTGTCCACAAAACCCATGCGGTGATAAAACCCTGTCGCATAGGGAGCCGCATTGACTGTAATACTGCTGTGCCCTTCCTCTTTCAGGACATACCCGCACACATACTCGATCAATGCCCTGCCGATTCCCATTCTGTGATATTTCCCATCCACAAAAAGGAGCGATATGTGCGTCTCACTCCTGAGACTGATCATCCCTATCATCTTGTTGTTGTCATATGCGCCAAACAGCTGATACGAACCCAGCACGAACATCCTGTGCAGCACGGTATCCGTGATGAAATCCTGAAAACTCTCGACACCCTCCGGCGTAAAATCATGTGCCTCAAACTGCATGAAAGTGCGCCACGCAAGCGCCATGGCATCATCCCATTCATCGCGGTATGCCGGCCTTATGGAGATTCTGATTGGCTTGATGATATTTCTCTCCTGTCTCTGCCTGGACTCCATATTCCCAGTCACCTTCTTACTTTTTCAGAGTCTTTTCCAATAGTATAGCACAAATTTCGCAAATTGTATATTTTTTGTCGCAAATTAAGAAAAAAGCACAGACTCTAAAGTAAAGTCTGTGTCTTCCGGTTCCTACTGACATATAAAGAATTTCTCTAGCGCCTCGACGGCCTCGCCCTCATCCTTTCCGTCGGCGGCAATCGTCACCTTCATTCCCTCGGAAGGATTAAATGCGATAATCCCCATGATGCTCTTGGCATTGATTCTGTATTTGTCGTACTCCAACAGAATCTCGCTCTTGTACTGACTTGCGATCTGCACAATCTCCGCCAGTGGATGATCGTACTTTTTCTCGATTTCCTTTACCATAACTTCTCTTTTTAACACACCGAATCCCTCCGTTACCATCCTGAACTGCATAAATGAAATACGCACATTTTTGCAAACGAAAGACACCGCAAAGCGATACTCTCTTATATATCATGTAATTATTGCTTAAAATTTACTATGTATTATTGTCCGTTTTTTTGCACGAAAAGTCAATGTTTTTTTAAGAAAAATTAAGGAATTATCAAAAAACCGTCTTTTTCACGAAAAAAACACCTATTTTAAGTACTTCATTAGTATTTTCTGCAAAACGTCCACGTCGATCGGTTTCGTCATGAAATCGTCGAAGCCCTTCCTGATGTAATCCTCCCGGGCTCCTGCGATAGCGTTCGCTGTCAGAACGACAATCGGTGTGCTGTGACTTGCGCTTTCCCCATGTTCATGGAGGTACTGCATCAGCTCCGTGCCGCTGATCCCGGGCATCATATCATCTGTCAGAATCAGATCGTACACTTCCACGTCCAGATGATTGATCGCAGCCTGTCCTCCGTTTGCGCGGCTTACCTCTATATCCAGCATCTCCAGAATCGAGGCGATCACTTCCAGATTCATCTCGTTGTCATCCACCACGAAAACCTTCCTGCCGGGAAAACGCATCGTATCCAGACTTTCCTCCATTTTCCCGCTCTTTTCGCTGCTGAGAAGCTCAAATCGATTTTTGTAGTTGCCAATCGGTGCACTCGAGACAATTTTCTGCGGAATCAGCACGCGGAAGCAGGAGCCCTTTCCGTACTCACTCTCCACACTGATCCTGCCGCCCATCAGCCCCACCAGGCGCGACGTGATGCTAAGCCCCAGTCCGGTGCCTTCGACACTCCTGTTTTTGAGCCGGTCGAGCCGCTCAAACTCGACAAAGAGCTTCGCCAGATCTTCTTTTTTGATCCCCACACCGCTGTCTGACACTCTGATCTCGAGCAGCATATTCTCCTCGTCGAGACACTCAGAGACATTCTGCTTTCTGACACAGAGCTCCACCCATCCTTTCTCGGTATATTTTACGGCATTGGTCATCAGATTCAGCATGATCTGCTTGATCCGCACTTCATCGCCATAGAGCAGATCCGGGATCTCGCCGTCAATGTCAAGCCGCAGTTCCAGTCCCTCGTTGTCAATCCGCTCCTGCGTCATCACCACGACATCGTTGAGCAGCGAGGAAAGCGAGTAATCCGATGCAATGATATCCATTTTCCCCGTCTCAATCTTCGAGAAATCAAGGATATCGTTGATCAGCGCAAGAAGCGTCCGTCCCGCACTCTGGATATCGGCGGAGTACTTCCTGATACTGCTCTTGTCCGTCTCGTGCATGATCAGTTCATTCAAGCCTAGGATCGCGTTGAGCGGTGTGCGTATCTCATGGGACATATGTGACAGAAAACGGCTCTTCTGCTCGCTTGCCTCCTCGGCCGCCATCTTCTCCCGCTCCATGATTGCGTGGTCGGCCTCCTCCCTCATGCGGTTGATCTCGTTGCGGCTCCGCACAATCCAGACCAGCATGCAGACACAAAATACCAGAAGCCCGTAGCCGTATGCAATCGAGCACGGATGAATGACATCATTCCAATAAAATACCATGCTTGCCACAGTCGTTGTAAGCACAGCCAGAAAACCCAGAACGACTTCAGCTGACGGTATGATCTTTTCCTGCATAAAACTCAGAATGCATGCCCCGGTATCAATCGCGATGAGCACATGGACCCATCCGTAAAAGTCAGAGATACTCGTCGCAAAAAGCACAAAGGATGCCACGCTGACTACTACGACCAGGAAGTGCGCGAATGCCAGCACCTCATAGCGCGGGTGTCCCGGAAAAAAAGCATACTCTACAAACAGGACAAACGGAACAGGCAGCAGGAGCATCGAAATGTTTTTCAGCCAGCTTATGATAGAAATCCTCTCGACAAAGATTTCCAGACAACCGCTGTCCGTTCCGATATATATCACAGACAACAGCAGAAAAAGCGTGAGCCATTTCAGCGGCCGGACATCACGCAGCTTGTCAATCAGTATCTCGGAGTGGCTTGCAATCAGGTTCAGTATGATGAGCACAATCGCTGCCAGGCAGATCGCCAGACTGCTTTTTGCCTCAGACAAAATATAACGCACAAGCGCATACCGGTCCCCGATTGCCATAAACTGGACCGTTGAGCTCTCCCCGCCCGTCTCATTGTCAAACTCTATGGTGATGGTGTCGCCTTCCTTCATCCCGTCTGCCGGCACCTGATGAAGCATATACATCCGTTTGCTGTGAGAGCGGTACTCCTCGCGGAAATAGTACTCGTAACACACCTCGCCGTTGACATAGACGACGGTGTCAAGCGCCCTTGCGCGAAAACAAAGGTACTCTTCCGGTGTCGGTGTAAAGTCAAGTGTCTTTGTGATTGACACAGAACCATCTTTTGTATGAATCTGCAGGTAATGCTGCTTATGCGGTATGACTCTCCCGGGCCTGCCCGTATCGTCCAATCTATCCGTATAATACCAGTCCTCGCCAAACCACACATCATTTTTCCCAATATTCTTGAAATGACGCTGCACCGGGGCTCTCAGACATATCAGCACCGTGATAATCAATATGGCAATCAAAAAGGTGCAGTACATCACTCTGGCCACAAAACGCAGGTCAATATTCCTGTCTTTTCGGTCTTTCATAATATCTTATAATCCTCCGTGCTGCCCACATATTATTTTGCCGCAGTTTTTTAGCTGCTCTTATTTTTATCCTCCGCCAAATCCCATAAGTAACCAATGCCGTACACAGTCTTGATATAATTGCACGCATCCAGTTTGTTGCTGAGCATGTGCACAACCTCTGCCAGTATCGCCTCGTCTACATATACCATCCTGCTCTCTGTCCTCAGTTTCTCCACCAGGGCCTTTTTCTTAAGCACGATTCCCTCATTCTCCACTAAATTGCGCAGCAGACACTGTTCCAGGGTGTTGAGCTGTACTTTTTTCCCGGCGACACTGTATTCCTCAGTGTCGAAATTAAATATGTAATCATCAATTTCCACAATATGCTCACCGATGATACTTTTCCGGCTGCCCGCACCGATCGCCTCAAACCGGCTGATCGCACGGAAACTGGAATTTCTCTTGCCGCGATTGAATTGTGTCCAAACCTTTGCCTTGAGAACGGATATACTGAAAGGTTTGGTGATGTAATCTGCGATTCCCTGCACGCGCGGTTCCGCCGCATCAGGTTTTTTATCATTTGGGACAATCAGTATAACTGGAACATCAGCTGATTCGCAGAAACCCGGCACAGACTCATATATAAGGCCATAGCCGTTCCCTTCCGGAAACTCCGTGTCAATGATAATCTGCTGGTATTGTTCGCTTTCCAGCAAAGCAGCCGCCGCCTCGATCGTCCCGCAGCTAAAAGCATGTGTCTCGTTGTCTGTCAGCGCCATGCACAGCCTCTCTGCCAGCTCAAAGTCAGCCTCGATAATCAATATTTTGTTCATGATAAAGTCCTTTTACACGAAGGAACCGTAAAGAAATAAATATTATCTCTTTACGATTCTCATATTTGCAGACAGCCCCGGATCTGTGCATATCTGGTGCCTGTCTTCTGTTTTCTTTTATATACGATGTCCGCTCATCGCCCTGCAGCATCCATCGCTTCACAATGTATCGTCATAAATACATCAGAGATTGACGAATCTGTCTGACTCCTGCCTGAGCTGAATTGAAATCGAACTATTCTCCTCCATCTGCTTTGAAATCTGTGAGATTTCCTCCACTAAGTCGTTGGTATTCATGGCCGCCATTGTCACAGCGTTCGCGCTCTCGTCAATGGCGAGACTGATGCCCCGTATCGATTCTGTAATCTCTGAAACAATCGTCCTCAGGCCGTCCGACATGTCATTGAACCGCGTCACGATCTCATTGACATGCACAGCATCCTCACGGTACTGTCTGCCGCTCTGCACAAATCCATCATAGTCAGGCAGGACTGTTTCATTGATATAACGCACAATCTCGTCCGAATTTCTGACAAGCTCATGCACAGCCGCCGTTACCATATTATTGATATTCTGGATATTGCTCGCCGTCTCCCGGCTCGAATCCGCCAGCTGCCTGATCTCGTCAGCCACAACCGCAAACCCTCTTCCCGCATCGCCTGCCCTCGCCGCCTCGATCGATGCATTGAGCGCGAGCAGGTTTGTCTGTGAGGAAATGCTCAGGATCTCATTTGTCAGGTCATTGACGCGGTCAACGCTCCTGGAATCCTCCATCGCTTTCTTCAGGGAATCCAGAATATGTTCTATGACACTGCTTGTATTATCTTTGTTGGAAACTGCCGTATTCTCGAGATCACTCGCCCGCTTTTCCATCGCATCGGCATAGTCCTGAAGGTTTCCGGAAGCCTCCGCAAGTTCATTGACATTATCGCCCACCTCACCGGCTTTGCCATTTACGCTGGACGCTGTGGCCGCGACCTCCTCCATGGAAGCCGAAAGCTCCTCCATCGCTGCGGAGATGTCACACGAGCTTCCGTTTGCAGAGGACACATTTTCTGACACCTGTGTCACAATTGTGTCGAGCGTGACGGCATTTCCTGTGATCTTTCCCATGATGCCCTGCAGCGTCTCGATAAACGTATCCATACTCTTTGAGAGACGTCCAATCTCATCTCTGCCTGTAATGGTAACTCTCCTGGTCAGATCGCCTCTGCCCTCAAGAATATCATCGACAATGCCTGTCACTTCTTTATTGATTTTAAGAACCGGCGTGACAATCTCAGTATTGCATAAAATAATGGATCCGAGCGTCATGATAAGACCAAAAATCATGAGCGCAACTCCCCGTGCAACAGCTGCATTGTACGCATTCTCATTTGCTGATACCGCTGCCAGTACTGCCGTCATCTCGTAGTTCCTCAACTGCGAGAGACAATCGGTCACAACATCCATACTATCGGTCATTTCGCCGTTTGCCACAGCGATCGCCGCTGAAGTGTCGCCGCTGGCACTGAGTGCCATCACTTCGGAAAAGTCTCCCTTAAACACCTCAAAGGCACGCGAAAACTCTTCGTATAATTCCTCCTCGTTCGTGCCGGCATCCAGCAGCGTCTCAAACTGTTCCTGCGTCGACTTTATATTGGCAAAAACCTTCTTCGTCTCATCTTCCAGCTCCCTGTATGCCGCCTCATCATCTGCCACAATGTGGTTGTATGCAATGCGCGACATATGCTGGAAATCCGCGTTAAAATCTCCCGCCATATCCAGACATCTCGCATAGTTTCCCGATATGGATGTGCTCGCATCCATAATGTTATTCATACCAGTGTAGTTCGTTATTCCCATAAGCAGTATGATCACCGCCAGTGTGACCAGCGGTATCATGATTTTGTAACGAACGCTCATGTTTCTAAATGCACGCATATCTCATCCTCCGTTTTCCGTCTGCACATCCGCTTCTGCAGACATATTTTTATCTTATATAAAAGTATAGTACTTGCTTGCTGTATTATCAATAATATAATGAAAACTGTCGGAAAATTCATGAAAAGTGCACAATATTTTTTCATCACTTTTTCAATTTAACGTGCTAAAATACCTGCAAGTACAACACTTGCCGCAATTCCTGAAAACGTGGACAGAAGTGCCCCGGCAAGCGTCCATCGCGTCTTTGTGACCTTTGCCGCCATAAAATAAACGGACATGGTATAAAAAACAGTCTCCGTGCTGGCAAGCGCAAGCGATGTCGCAAGCCCGGCAAAGGAATCTGTACCATATTCCTTGAAAATATCGAGCGCAAGCCCGGTCGCTGCCGACGCCGAGAAGAGCTTTACTACAAAAAGCGAGATCAGTTCGTTGGGAAAATCGCCGGAAAACATAGTGACCGCACGTCCAATGAATTCACCTGCGGCCTCCAGAAAACCCGATGCACGGAGCACTCCCACCGCAATCATCAGTCCGAGCAGCGTCGGCACAATGCCGGCCACAGTCTTCATTCCGTCCTTCGCACCCCTGGTGAAACTCGCATAGATGTCCTTCTTCTGTGACAACCCCATCGCAACAATATAGAAAATCAACGCTGGTATCAGCATATTTGATATCCGGGTCATGGAAGCTACTCCTAACACACTGTATTGTATTAATGTATATTCTCAGCGAGAACAAATTATGATTTTGTATCATTGTATGCAAAAAACACCTCAAATTGGTACTAATGTCCTATGCCATTTCCCCTTTTTTCGTTATATAGTTACTCTTGCAAACAATTATCCTGCAGAACATGATACAATGAAATTTACGAAGGAGCTGACCGACATGATTAATTTTGCTTTTTGTTATGAGCGCGATGAACTATTAGATTTTGTAAAAAATGAGGTATTGCGGTGTTTCCAGCAGCGGGATGTACAGATCGCTGTGATGTGTTACCACAATGCCTACGAACTGCAGCGCTGCATCGACTGCAACTGCCCAGACATTCTCTTCTACGACATAGAAAAAGAAGACAGCCTGATGCGCAGCGCAGTCATGATGGCCAAGCGCAAAAACCAAAGGCTGATCTCCATTATTTCGAGAGGAGATGACTACATTCCGCCCGCCGAGGATGTCCTGTTAGAACCGATGTATGTCCTGCCCGGCATAAGCCGAAAATACCTGTGGACATACGCCGCTCTTGCTTACGAAACAATTCTTGACGATTCTGATTCATTCTCTTACTATGTCAGACCGGAATACTTCCATATCCCTTTAAATGAAATTCGATATTTTGCTTCCGAGGGAAGGCGCACCCACGTCGTCTCCGCAAATCGCCGCGACACGTTTTACCGGAAACTAGACGTGGTGGAGATGCTCCTTCGTCAGAAGAATTGTCAATTCCTGCGCATCCATAAATCTTATCTGGTCAATGCCGGCTACATCTCCGGCTATAGCCGCGATTATGTGATGCTCACTACCGGTGAACAGCTGCGCATCAGCAGGTATGAGTACTACAAGTCACTCACCGATCATCTGCAGAAACTGAAGAATACAAAGCTTGTACGCCGGCGGCAATATTCGGAATGGTGACGGTATTCATCTCCACAAGCGTATTTCCATAACTGTCTGATGTCAGGTACGCATTATCCAGCCCGCACCAGCCGTTTCCGGGTTGATTGCTTCTATTATATATGGCGATCACATGATGCTTGATATGGCCCGACGGTATAATGATATCCCCGGTATATTCACCCTCCTCCAGATAGCCAATGCGCGTGATTCCCTCCGGAAGATTGACCGTAACAACATTTGCCGCATTGCCTGACCTGAGTGCTTCCTCCAGCTCCTCTACATACACAAACATGTCCTGCGTTGTCATCCTGTGCACAAGCTGAGCCGCCGAGCTGCTTAGTCCTGCCACGTAGAGACCGCCGGCTTCCTCGAGCGCCGCGAGCGTATCCACATCGAATGATGTATTCACATTCATCGGAACATAACTTCCGTCAAACGCGTATTCCACTGCGCTCACATGCGTATTCTGAAATGTCAGGGCAAATAAATTGTATTCCGGCAGATAAGACTGAAATGTCAGAACATAGGGACACAGATAACTCGTCAGATAGCAGTCCTTCACAACCAGGGCTGCCTCACCGCTCATCTCCTCCGTGACCGGGTCGTGCATAAAGATGCAGCTGCCCCCTCCCATGGAGATTATCTCACAGTTGTCAAAACGGATTGTACTCTTCCCTCTGGTGCCTATACCAGCCGCATGGTTATTCTCGGAAATAATACGGCAGTTCTCAAAGCTGAGTGTCCTGCCAAATGAAAAATCCGAATCAACATGAACTGCATAACCCCTGTAATTTTTCTGGCGGTCCCAGCTGTCCCCAACCAATTCGGAATTAATTTTCGCGATCTCCTCCTCCGTGAGAATTACCTGTCCGGCTCCGCTGCTCCTGCCGTATATCGTCAGATTAGAAATCCTGCCTGCCGCTACAGTGAGAGGCGCCGTGCGATAGGAAATCGTATCATATTGAAGGACACAGAGCTCTTTGCTCGTTCCGGTTATGTTGATTTCCTTTCCAATAGCCTGCACAGCTTCGTTATAGATTCCAGGGCAGACAATCAGGGTATCTCCATTTGACGCGTGGTCTACCCCTTCCTGTATCGTCGTAAAATCACCTGTGCCATCCTGCGAGATGATGTATTGGCGCCCTGTTACCCGCTGTTCTTCCTTTGACGCCTCCTCCTGTGCCGGGACAGGATTCAGAACAGGTTCCGACAGCTCCGCCGCATTCGCAGTTATCCCTGAAAAGCCTGCCGTCAATATACCTGCAGCAGCGGCAGCCGCCAACAACGCGCTGAAACGAAAATGTCTCTTTTTATCTTTATGTATACTATTTTTATGGATTTGTCTTTCATACATGGTTTTATATCCTTTGTTTTTCCATCTTCCTACTGCACTGTCCCGATGATATCACTCAGTTGCTCGATACTATACTGCCGCATATAATCCTCGATTCCTTTTACGACTTCGGCTGTTGTGTAAGGGTTGACAAAGTTCATCGCGCCGACAGCGACACCTGTCGCACCGGCAAGCATGAACTCAATCGCATCCTCCGCGTTTGCGATACCTCCCATGCCGATAACCGGTATCTTTACAGCATTCGCTGCCTGATATACCATGCGCACCGCAACCGGCTTGATCGCAGGCCCGGAAAGTCCTCCTGTCCTGTTCGCCAGTGCAAAGGTTTTCTTATGGACGTCAATCTTCATGCCTGTGATCGTATTGATCAGCGAAATCGCATCACTCCCGGCTGCCTCCGCCGCCTTTGCCATTTCTGTAATGTCAGTGACATTCGGTGACAATTTCATGATGATCGGCTGCTTTGCCTTTGCCTTGATCTCCCTGGTGATGTCAAACAGGCACCTGGGATCTTGTCCAAAAGCAATCCCTCCATGCCTGACATTGGGACAGGATACGTTGATCTCAAGCATGTCAACAGGCTGGTCTGCCAGCTTTTCCACAACTTCCACATAATCTGATACCGAACGCCCGCAGACATTGACGATGATTCTGGTGTCATACTGCCTTAAAAACGGAATATCCCGCTCGATAAACACATCAATTCCAGGGTTCTGCAGACCGATCGCGTTGAGCATGCCGCCATAAGTCTCCTGCACACGCGGTGTCGGATTGCCCTCCCACGGCACATTGGCAACACCCTTTGTCACGACTGCGCCGAGACCGTTCAAATCGACAAATTCAGCGTACTCCATGCCGGAACCGAACGTTCCCGATGCCGTCATCACAGGATTTTTGAAGGTGACGCCTGCTATATTTATTTTCGTATTCAACATATCTATTCCCTCCCTGCTGCCAACTCCCGCGAATCCGGGAGATATTACATCCTTCGAACCAGTTCTCCTCTATATTTCCACATCCTCTGCGGCGTAAACGGGGCCATCCGTGCAGATTCTCGCATTATTCACATGAGAGTGATGATCGACTTCCCGCGTCCTCACAACACACCCGAGACACGCGCCGACACCGCACGCCATCCGCTCTTCCAGCGAAATATATGCTTTAATGCCTTTTTCAGCAGCGTACTTTTTAATTGCCCGAAGCATGGGCATCGGACCGCAGGCATAAATAACGTCCGCCTCCAAACCTGCTGTCCCAATGACATTCATGACATTTCCTTTTGTGCCGGCACTGCCATCCTCCGTCGCAATATGAACCGGCGCATATTTCGCCAAATCCT
This sequence comes from uncultured Lachnospiraceae bacterium, assembly GCA_947177165.1. Classification (GTDB taxonomy): domain Bacteria; phylum Bacillota; class Clostridia; order Lachnospirales; family Lachnospiraceae; genus COE1. The sequence continues at coordinate 84,614 of CAMWTP010000008.1, read as the reverse complement.
CCGCCAGGAAAAGCTCCTTGTCCCGATAACCGACAATCACATCAACAGAAGCGGCATTCTTCACAGCTTTCGCGAGCTCGAGCATAGGCGGAATGCCGATGCCGCCGCCCATCAGAAAAACACGTTTTCCCTCTGCTTCTTCCAGCGGAAAACCATTTCCGAGCGTTCCGAGTATATCCACGCGGTGGCCGTCCCCGTATCCCGAAAACTCCTCCGTCCCTTTTCCTGCCACGCGGTACACGATGCGCAGTCTGCCGTTTGCGGCATCTGCCTCGCAGATGCTGATCGGCCGCGGCAGAAGCGCCGACTTGTCCTGCGTGTACACGCTGATAAACTGACCCGGCCTGGCCTGGCTGGCAAGCGACGTGTCGATCCACATGTCGTAGATTCCCGGCGCAATCTGCTTCTGCCTGTAAACCCTGGCGGCTTCCTTCTGTTTCTGTTCCATGTCACCATCTCCTTCATCATCAATATCACGGCGCATATATCATATCATTAAATTCACAACTTATCAACACATTACCCCATATTTTATCCCTGTGTATAGCGTGATAAAAACTGCTTTGTCCGTTCTTCCTTTGGGTTTTCTATGACATCCTGAGGAGATCCCTGCTCGACGACATATCCGTCATCCATAAAAATCACACTGTCTGCGACATCACGCGCAAACGCCATCTCATGCGTCACAATAATCATGGTAGTTTCCTTGTCTGCCAGCTCCCTGATAACCCGCAGTACTTCTCCTGTCAGCTCCGGGTCCAGCGCGGAGGTCGGTTCGTCAAAACACAGAATATCCGGCGTAAGCGCCAGAGCGCGTGCAATCGCGACGCGCTGACACTGTCCGCCGGAAAGCTGGTGCGGGTAGTTTCCCATCCGGTCGGCAAGCCCCATCTGCGCCAGCAGCTCCTTTGCATGCTCCTCAATCGCAAGGTTGATTTCTTTTTTGCGCGCTTTATAGTCGCCAGCCTCCTTCGCGAGAAGCTGTCCCGCAAGCATGACATTCTGCAGTGCAGTATACTGCGGAAACAGGTTAAACGACTGGAATACCAGGCCAAAGTGGAGCCGATTCTTTCGAATCCCGCTCTCCTTCCCCGTGTACGGATTGGCTGCGTCAAACAAGGTCTCCCCGTTGACCCGGATAATACCTGTATCCGGTTTTTCCAAAAAGTTCAGGCAGCGAAGAAGCGTTGTCTTTCCGCTTCCCGAAGAGCCAATGACAGACAATGTCTGTCCTTTTTCCATTGAGAAACTGATGTCTTTCAACACCTGCGCTTTCCCGAATGTTTTTTGAATATGTTCTACCTCTAAAATGGCCATATTGCTATCCCTCCCTGCTTATTTAAAATAATCAAGCTTTTTCTCAAGGTATCCCAGGAGCACTGTCAGGATTCCGTTGCAGATGAGATAATATACTGCTGTAAAAAAAAGCGGCCATATAGCACCCGAGATTCCCTGCGAGCCTTTCATAAATGCCTGCCCTGCCCATATGATTTCCTGCAGGGCAATAATGCGGGCCAGGGAGGTATCCTTCACCAGCGTGATAATCTCATTGGACATCGGCGGAACAATCCGCTTGATCATCTGAAGGAGCTTTACCCTGACAAAAATCTGCCTTCTTGTCATACCGAGCACAAGACCTGCCTCCGTCTGACCAACTGGAATCGACTGAATGCCTCCGCGGTAAATCTCCGAAAAATAGCATGCATAATTCAGAATGAACGAAAAGCTGGCTGCCAGAAAACGCCCGCTCTCACTGCCGCCCCAGATCGGGTTATGCAGTACAAGTCCCGGGAAATAGTAGATAATCAACAGCTGGATCATGAGCGGCGTGCCGCGTATAATCCACACAAGCACTTTGGAGAAATATCTCAAAGGCCTGAAATGGGACATTGAACCAAAGGCAATGACCAGACCGAGCGGAAATGCTCCCAAAAGTGTGACAAAAAACAGTTTTAATGTCTGCATAAATCCGATATTTAACGAATGTATTACGATCGGAAACTGTTCGATAATAAGCTGCATATAACTCCTCCACGCCGCTGCGGCGGCTTTTCTCATGAGAATACAAGTATAAACAATCAAAAGGGTATCCCAAGCTGCATTTTGAGATACCCTTATCCTATTTTGATACGCTTTTATTGTTCTACAATAGCAGCCTGAACGCCGTATTTTTCAGCGATCTCAAGCATACTGCCATCCTGATAGCTTGCGGTGAAAAAGTCGTTCAGGGAAGCAGCAAGGTCCGAGCCTTTGCGGAACCCGACACCATACTCCTCATCGTTTAACCCGATTGTGTATGTAAGGTCGGCATATCCGGTTCCTTCCCCCACCATGGCTGCTGCCATCAGGGAATCAATAATAGCTGCATCAGAAGTTCCTGCGGCAACCTCCATCAAGGCGTCCGACTGTGCCTTGACAGGCGTGTGCGGGATCTCCAGCGATATCGCCTGCTGTTCACCGGCGCTGCCTGCCTCAACTGCAAAGTTGTACTGGGAAAGATCTGATTTCTCCTGGAAATTGTCAGCCTGAGCAACCGGTACGACAATAACCTGGGCGTTGTTGCAATACGCTCTGGTACACTCCATAGAGCCTGTGACTTCCGGGGTAAGTGTCATGCCGTTCCACACACAGTCGATCGTCTTTCCGTCAAGCTCCAAAACCTTATTATCCCAATCTATCTCCACAAATTCAACTGATACGCCAAGACTTTCCGCAAACGCCTTTGCCATGTCAGCGTCAAAGCCAATCCACTCACCGCTCTCATCCTTGTAATCCATCGGCTCAAAATCCGTGATCCCGACAACAAGTGTCCCCTTGCCCCTGACATAGTCAAGGTCCGATGCAGACGCCTGTGATTCCGCATCATCCGATACCGCTTCCTCCGCCTGTGCGGACTCGGGTGCAGCGCTCTGTTCTGTCGTCTGTGTACTGTCTGCAGCAGCTGCTGTATCGCTGCCTGATGCTGCCGGTGCACCGGAGCTGCCACAGCCTGCAAGCGACACCGTTAACATAAGAGCCGTGGTAACAGCCATAGCCAGTGTAGTTAATTTTTTCATAATAATCTCCATTCCTTTCATTTCATAAGATTCTCCACGCGAACCCGCCGATAACCTATATTCACGTTTTCCAATTTTTCACATCACTATGTTAGCAGTTTAATTGGCTAAAGTCAAGAGGCAAGATGTTCCTGCCATAAAAAGAGTGTAACAGTTATTTCCATTCACAGCCTGGAAGCTGCTCATAGCAGATGATCCTGAACACCATTTCATCTCACGCGGCTGACACCCATCAGATCCAGCCGACGTACTTCCCTGAAGTGACGTATGCACAAAAGAGCGCCACCATAGAGATGACGCCCCTGCCTATTTCTATCATGCTATGCCAAAAAAGTTTTCACCTGCTCATACACTCCCTTTGCATCGAGCTTATACTTCTCAACCAGAGCAGCAGCAGAACCTGACTCGCCAAATGTATCCTGCATGCCAATCTTGCAGACAGGTGCCGGATATGATTTGCAGAGTGCATCACACACTGCACTTCCCAGTCCGCCGATGACAGAATGCTCCTCAGCTGTGACAACCTTGCCGGTCTTCTTCGCAGAGTTGATGATAATCTCCTCATCGAGCGGCTTGATCGTACAGATATTGATCACCTCCGCACTGATTCCATCCTTCTCGAGCATCTCGGCTGCGCCAAGTGCGGAGTCCACACAGATACCTGTCGCCACGATGGTGACATCCTTTCCCTCTCTCACAACAGTTCCTTTTCCAATCTCAAACTTGTAATCGGGTCTGTCGTTGATGACAGGAACTGCCGCGCGCCCGAAGCGGATATAGACAGGTCCCTCGTACTCGACTGCCGCGCGCACTGCCGCCTTCGCCTCGACATCATCCGCCGGACACATAACGACCATGCCAGGAATCGTGCGCATCAGGGCAATATCCTCATTACACTGGTGGGACGCGCCGTCCTCTCCAACCGTGATGCCCGCGTGTGTCGCACCGATCTTGACATTCAGATGCGGATATCCGATAGAGTTTCTCACCTGCTCAAATGCACGTCCCGCCGCAAACATCGCAAAGGAACTCATAAACGGAATCTTGCCTGTCAGAGACAGTCCGGCCGCGATGCCTGTCATGTTGCACTCCGCGATGCCACAGTCAATATGTCTCTCTGGAAACGCCTTCTTAAACACACCCGTCTTGGTCGCTGCAGCAAGGTCAGCGTCAAGAACAACTAAGTCCGGGTTCTCTTTTCCGATTTCAACGAGAGCATTGCCATAGCTCTCTCTTGTTGCTACTTTTGAAACGACGTTGTTCGTTTTCATATCTGCCATTTTCCTTCTCCCTTCCGCAATTACGCCAACTGCTGTGCTATCTTCTCTAAATCTGCCATAGCAACTGCGTACTCCTCATCGTTTGGAGCCTTGCCATGCCAATCCACATTTCCTTCCATGAACGATACGCCCTTGCCCTTCAGGGAATGAGCGATAATCGCTGTCGGCATGCCCTTTGTCTCCCTTGCCTCCTTGAATGCTGCGCGGATCTGGTCAAAATCATGCGCATCCGCAAGATTGATCACATGGAAATTAAATGCCTCAAACTTCTTGTCGATCGGGTACGGAGAACATACATCCTCAATCTTACCATCGATCTGCAAGCCGTTGTTGTCCACAATCACGCAGAGGTTGTCCAGCTTTCTGTGCCCCGCAAACATGGAAGCCTCCCAGACCTGTCCCTCCTCAATCTCGCCATCTCCGAGCAATGTGTACACTCTATAGTCAGCATTTGACATCTTTGCACCGAGTGCCATACCGCACGCTACAGAGATTCCCTGTCCGAGGGAACCAGATGACATGTCGACACCCGGAACATGCTGCATACAGGGATGACCCTGCAGATAAGAGCCAAGCTTTCTCAGCGTCACTAAGTCTTCAACCGGAAAGTACCCACGGTTTGCCAGTGTCGAGTACAATCCCGGCGCCGTGTGCCCCTTTGAAAGAACAAAACGGTCTCTGTCGGCCTTCTTCGGATCCTTGGGATCAATGTTCATCTCCTCGAAATAAAGATACGTATAGATATCTGCCGCCGATAACGATCCGCCCGGATGTCCTGCCTTTGCCGCATGAACACCTGTGATGATACCTTTACGAACTTCATTTGCTATTTTTTGAAGCTCCAAATTTGTCATTGCTTATTCCTCCATTTATTATAATAATTTGTTCTATCACTGTCTTGCATGAAATGAACCTTCTCTCTGCCATTTCCTCCTCAGTCATATTTTTGCATGCTTCCTGATCTTCTTCTCCCAGATTCCCGACACAGACTTTCTGCCGACACACATGCCTCCCGACAATCCCGGAAAGATTTCTGATATCCTCGCACACTTATTAAAGTACCATAAAATACAGCGTTCGTAAATGGTTAAACTAGAAAATAATACCCTACAAATTATATATTTGTTACTTTTCACACCCACGCCAAAGTAGTGGGAGTTATGCGCCAAATTGATGCCCTTTATCAATTTGTGTGCAAAATTTGTTATGGTTTACTGTTCCGTCAATGCAGAGAACATCATGCGCAGAGGTTAATCCACTTTATTGCCATAGTATGCGTTTGCACCATGTTTTCTGTAGTAATGCTTGTCCTGAATGCGCTGCGGCGCTGGTTCCACATCCCTGTTCAACTGCTCTGTGAAAAGTGCCATCTTCGCGACTTCCTCCAGGACGACTGCATTGTGCACAGCCTCCTTCGCATCCTTGCCCCAGGCAAACGGTCCGTGGTTCTTGCAGAGCACCGCAGGTACTGCCATGACATCCTTATCCTTGAATGTTTCAATGATCAGCGTTCCTGTGTTTTTCTCATATCCCCCGTCAATCTCCTCCTGTGTCAGCACGCGCGCACATGGAATCTCCCCGTACATGTAATCCGCATGCGTCGTGCCATAACAGGGAATACTTCTGCCTGACTGTGCCCAGCTCGTGGCATAGGTACTGTGTGTATGTACAATGCCTCCGATCTCAGGAAACGCCTTGTAAAGCTCCAGATGCGTCGGTGTGTCCGAGGAAGGATTGTACTTTCCCTCCACCTTATTTCCATTTAAATCCATGACCACCATGTCCTCCGGCTTTAGCAAGTCATAATCTACACCGCTCGGCTTGATGACAAACAGGCCACTCTCCCTGTCAATCGCGCTCACATTGCCCCATGTGAACGTCACCAGACCATACTTTGGCAGTTCCATATTTGCCTCATATACTTTTTTCTTTAATTCCTCTAACATTTAACTTCCCTCCATCTATACAACGCGAAACGACTCTATAAAATGTCCGTCTTATTTGTCATGACATTCTTTCGCATGTAATTTACCTTCATTCCCGCAACATAAACAATTCAGAAAGAATGTCCGTCTCTTTTCCCCAGACACGCTTCCTGCCCAGGCTTCATCTTCCTCACACGACGTAAAACAATCCAGGAAGAATGCCCGTCTCTTCGGGATTCTTTACATGCTGTCAACCGCCGCGCGCTCAATTGCAAGTCCCTTCCTGTACCGCCCGATAAATGTCTCAAAACCTGCCACATCCTTTGCATCCGGCTCCACACGGACAGACTCCTCGCCTGCAAATACTTTGTTGTTCAGATAATCACTGAGTGTCTCGTCTGCACCCTTTTTCACCATATAATTTGCGAGAACCGCAATGCCCCACGCACCGCCTTCGCCTGCAGTCTTCATGACAGATACCGGCACATTGACCGCCGCTGCCACGACCTTCTGTCCGACGCCTTCTGTCTTGAACAGACCGCCGTGGCCAAGCAGCTCGTCAAGCGTGACATTTTCCTGCTTGAATAAAATGTCCATACCAATCTTGATCGCGCCAAGCGCTGTAAACAGGTTGACACGCATGAAATTCGCAAGATTAAACTTCGCATCCGGAGTACGCACGAAGAGCGGTCTGCCCTCCTCAAATCCTGTCACATGCTCACCTGAAAAATAACCGTAAGCCAGAAGACCGCCGCAGTCCGCATCGCCCTCAAGCGCTTTCCTGTAAAGCGTTCCATAGAGCTCGTTCATGTCCACCTTCTGTCCCATCGTCTCCTGAAACTCTTTGAACAGATTCACCCATGCATTCAGATCCGAAGTACAGTTGTTGCAGTGAACCATCGCCACAAGGCTTCCATCCGGTGTTGTCACCAGATCCAGCTCATCGTAAGATTTTGACAAATCTTTCTCGAGCACTGCCATCGCAAACACCGAAGTACCTGCCGAAATATTCCCAGTGCGCTGTGCCACGCTGTTAGTCGCAACCATGCCTGTGCCGGCATCACCCTCGGGAGGACACATCAGGATTCCCGCCTGCAGAGTGCCTGTCACATCGAGAAGCTTTGCACCTGTCTCTGTCAATGTGCCTGCCTTGTCCCCGGAAACCAGTACTCTGGGCATGATGTCCGCAAGCTTCCACGCAAAGTTCTTGTCCGAGACAAGCTCGTCAAACTGTCCAATCATCCGCTCATTAAAACGCTTCGTATCTATATCAATCGGGAACATACCAGACGCCTCGCCGACACCAAGCACCTTCTCACCGCTCAGCTGCCAGTGTATGTACCCCGCAAGCGTCGTGAAGAAATCCACCTTTCCGACATGTTCCTCGCCGTTTAAAATCGCCTGATACAGATGCGCGATGCTCCATCTCTGCGGAATATGATAGCCAAAGAGTGCTGTGAGCTTCTCACTCGCTTCCTGTGTGATCGTGTTTCTCCACGTTCTAAAAGGTACTAAAAGCTCACCTTCCCTGTCAAATGCCATATACCCGTGCATCATGGCGCTAAAGCCAATCGAACCGAGTGTCCTGAGCTGCGTGCCATACTTCTCCTGCACAGATTTTGCCAGATCCTGATAACAGTCCTGAAGTCCTTTCCAGATCGCATCGAGACTGTAAGTCCAGATATTGTTTACCAGCTGATTCTCCCAGTCGTGATTTCCGATGGCGAGCACTTCGTGATTTTCATCGATCAATACCGCCTTGATTCTGGTCGAGCCAAACTCAATCCCCAGCGCAGTCCTGCCGTTTTCAATCGCATTTTTTGCATCAAGTCCCATAAATTTGTAACCTCCTACTTTCATAACGTCGTTGAGCCGCTTTGTGACAATTCGATATCCAAGCTGTCACAACACTTCCATATATCGTCATTATAACAACAAGCCCGCTGTATTGCAAGCTTATTGTTTATCCATTCCTAAAATATTTTAGTTCCAATAGAAATTATCTGATTTGTGTATCCATTTTCCCATCAACAACATTAACAGTAGGTAAAACTCGTTCTTCCAAACCGGAGCCGGTCTCCCGGCTCCAACGCCACCGACTGGTTGACTGCCAAAAGCTCTCCGTTTCGCACTGTCCCGTTTGTGGAATTGAGGTCACGGACATAGACTCTGCCATCGTGTTCCTCAAACCGCGCATGCATCTTGCTGACAGCAGTGTCATCGATCACAAAATCTGACACATTGGCCTGCTTTCCGACCGTCATGGGAAGCCGCTCCAGCGAAATATTGATCTCCTTTCCGTTCATGCGCCCGCACAGCATCCGTTCCTCCACAACGCTCTCTCCCAAGTACACAGTCTCGCTGTGTTCTCTCTGCCTGGAGCATTTATTTCTTTGAATTTCGTACTGTGTACTGCCTAAAGCGCGAACGATACCGCCCTGATCCTCGTTTCGCACAGGGCTCTTTGGCTTGTTATCATCATACCAGTGACTATCACAGCTGCTTCCTGCCGCAGTGTAATATTGTATATCCTCACAGTCCTCGTCATCATCCGCCAACTCAGTCTCCCGATCCTTCCGTCTCTTTTTCAGATAACATGAAAAAAATAATACTGCTGCCACAATCGCCATCCCCATCGCTCCATACAGGTACAGTTCACTGTTCCCGCTGAGCTGAAAAGAATGGAGTATCCGCGCTCCCAATATAATTGCTCCGGAGCAGAGTGACACAAAAATGCAGAAAATTCCTCCGATCAGATCACCGATACTTTTTGTCCTGCGGCCAGGCTGTCTTGTTAAGCTTTCCTCTCCCTCCGCTTCCTCCTCTGTTTCTTCATAAGAATCCGTCTCGAATTGTTTTTGTGTCTCCACATAGTCTTTTTGACTGCTCACTCTGCCATGCGCATCTATCTTATGGACGTCACGTTCACTGTCATATTGCAGCCCGAAACCGTCGTTTCCCGATGGTTCCAGCCTGTTCTGCGCGATGGTTCCTTCCCTGTTCGCCATATTGACAATTACATGCTCCATCATATTTCCAATCTCACTGATAACATAATTGGGATTTCTCGTGTAGCGATAAATCTGATACCCAAGCATCACTGCGCGCTCATCTGTATGGTCAATCCTGGTAAGAAGTTCATCGATAAACTCCATAAAGGATAGTCTCACATCCCCCTCATAATCCGGATAACAGACAAAGTATGGCTCCATCCTTTCCACATCAATGTAAATCAACTCCGGCTTTATGATAATCTGCGTGCCATCCAGCAGATATTCCTCCAATCTGTCGAAAAGACTCACACACCCCGACAGCAGACGTCTCAACTCATCATACCTGACTTCTGTCTTGTCATACAGTCTGTCCAGTGACTGGAGTGAATTGATCTCGTAATAGTATCTGCTCTCCCCGTTGATCAGTCTGTGTGTGACAGGCAGAAGTCCTGGAATGCGATTTTCCAAAAGCATCTTCGCGCGGTAGTCATTGCCTTTGTCCTCGCTCCCGCCGAAAAAACTGCATTTGCTCAATATCATATAATTGTGATTCATGCTCCTCTCGAAGCTGATCTCAGGCATACTCTCTCTCATGCCACTCCTCCAGGTTTCCTAACAATTCTTTATACATTCTTACCTCCCATGCCGCCATCAGCGGCACAAACAATCCGTGTGAAGCTTTCGTTTTTCTTAGCGGGCGTTCTTTGGCCGCTTAGAATTTCTTTACACACTTCCCGTCATGTCGGCATAGCCGACACAAACAATCCGTGAGAAGAATGCCTGCTTTTGGCATTCTTCCAGTGTGTAATTTAGAAATTCTTAGCGGGTGTACTTTGGCCGCTTAGAATTTCTTTACACACTTACTGCGCAATCAGTCCATTCAATATCCTGCAGCTGCGGATCGTCCTTGCCGGTCTGAGCCGCTTGGCACTTCTGCTAATATCAAGTGTCATATCAATCCCCGACACGTATTCGCCAAGCCATGTGACAAGCGGCATATTGACAACGCAGTGATAGGTGACAGTCACACTCCCCGCGTCGACTGACACGTCATAGCTGAAATCATGCATGGCAAACAACTTCCCCTCGACAAGTCTTGCCGCAGCCGTGCGCGCCGCCGACTCTGCTTCCCCCGCCGTCCTGAAATGACTGCTTGTCCCCCGAAGCGCCGACTCGTATGCACTGTGCTCCATGACACATCTGTCATAACTGTAAAACGCCAGAAAAATCATCATCACCGTAAACAGCATCACCATGGGCAGAATCAGTGCTGCCTCCACTGTAAAATACGCTGCTTCACTCCGTTTCTTTATAGAAGAAAACATAACAGATACCCCGCAAATATCGCAGGTAGAAACGGAAGCCGCGTCTGCCTGCCACCCTTTCTGAAGCTCAGGACAACGATTGCCGCCACAGACATCATAAAGGAGGCAATGAATACCACCAAAAGACATTTCCGCGCTCCCAACGCGATGCCCACCGCTGCAATCACGATACCATCTCCCCTTCCGATCTGCTCCCTTGTGGCCACCGACACTCCGATTGCGCAGAGTCCGATTGCCAGCCCACCCACTGCATCAATTACACCAGACTCATTTTTTAAAGGAATCACCGCGCAGCACACAAGCAGCAATATCAGTATCTGCGCCCTGCTGATCTGCCTCTTTCTCATATCCACGATTCCTGCCGCCAACAGCAGGAGTCCGATCACAGCCATTAATGTTCTATATAAAATCAACTGTAGTCCTGCATTCATTCTCCAACGCCTCCTCCAAGCACTTTATAAAACCCCAAAATGTAATACATTATATATTGCGAAAAATATTATTTTTTTACTTTTCCTATTACTGCGGGTGATGTCCGGACAATAATATTGCCCCATCACCCACACTTACTACACGCACCTCTGCCGCATGTCTCCGATATCGGCACAGCCATAACTGTCCGCTTCAGACCGCTGCACCCTAACGTCGAATGATATCTGCTACCGTAATTGGTAATATATACCGTACTTCCGCAGGAATCCCCACATTCCTCACAGGAATAATATTTACTTCCATCCTGATTTCTCTGCGTCTCCAGAACGCTCCTGTCGACTGCCACAATGGAAAGTTTCAAATAACTGCACCCTCTCGATCGGTGGTACACGCTCCCGTCCGGTGTGAGATACACAATTTCCTTCTCCGCAGCACCGCCATATGTACTGTGGAGAGAACTGTCATATCCCGTCCACGCTCTTGTGCGCATTCTGCTGTACAGGATCCGCTGCTGATATCCAACGACTGTCACCGGCGGCCCGATGCGGTACTCTGCGATCAGATCAATACAGTCATCCTCCTGCATCACAGAGGAGCGCAGCCATACGATTGACGAGGCGCCTCCTGCGAGCGGAGAATTGTCCAGATAAGCTGTTCCAAGCTTCGTCCGCACCTTCCCCGCCGCATACAGATAAGTCAGGCCGAGAGATTCGGCCGCCCCCGCCGAACCTCCGCCGATTTGCCGGTACTCATAGCCATACAGTGCCATCTGCTTTGCAGTATCGTGCATCGCGGCACTCAAATTTCCCTGTAACCGGTAAATCTCCACAATAGATATGATATTCAGAAATGCAAACAGAAAAAACGGCAGCACGAAACATGCCTCCACAGTCATGCTTGCCTTCTGCCCCCTCTGCGGTCTCTTGTCAGGGGAGCAGGAGGACATTCTTTTTAATGCATTCAACGGGAAATGTATGTGTCGTATTATGGAAAGCAAGTTTTCTCCCTTCTGCTTTATATTTTGTTCTTTACTTTGTTCGCTATTCTGTTTCCTGTCATGCATCCAAAAGAACATCCGCCTACTCCTCTGTTTCCTTAAAATTTATTACAACACGCTTTGTTTACTCATAGCACATTTTCTTATAAAACACAAAATCGTGCCCGTCCGCATCAGCAAAGCCAAAATTTACCTTCATATAATCCATACACCTGTCAATTCGAAAGTGTTCATTGCCAGCAGTCTGTCTGATATCCATCTCCACGATATCAAGGCTTCTCGCCGCTTTGGTGTCCCTGTCCATCAACCCCAGAAAGACTCTCAGATAATCCTGATATGATAATCCTCCCGTTTCCCTGCCGCTGCTGCCAGAGATATTTCCTGTAAGAAGGTCAACGATGCCTGTATTCCAGTCGGCGCTTCCCTTGATCAGAGGTACCCTTCCCCCCTCCAGCAACTGCCGCATATCCGATACCGTCTCCATAAGCGCCCACACGCCGAGAATAATTGCCTTCATCAGATCGGTCAGCTCCGGCGACAGCAGAAGCGCGCAGACAATTGTCGCGATCATCTCCGCCTGGGACTGTTTTGCAGAATCCGCATAGATGCTGGTGAGATTTGCGGCAGACCGGAGTGCAAACAGCAGCTCCGCATTGCGCCTCAGATTTCCGGCGTCACTGTTAAAACCGTATAGAATGTACTCAATCTGGTACTTCAAAAGTCCTGTATCCTTCGGTTTCATGTAATTGCCGCACTTTTTCATCAGATACTCTCCGTAGATCAGCTCGTCCGCAATCCCGTCTGGTCTGTCAATCCCTTCATGCAGTCCGATTCCTCTGTTGACTGCTCCTCCCTTTTTTCGCGCGGAGAAATACGGCCCCGCATCCATAACAGCACCTGACACTGCATCCCCGCCTGAAAGCGCCAGCGCTAAAATCCCGCCGCCAACCACCTTGTCAAATACGCCTGAAACCTTCTGATAGGAGTATCCCTCCCCGCTCTCTGCGCCGAATTCCACGATGCCCTTATCCTTCAAAGCCTCCTCAAACGCCAGCTTCTGTTCTGCAATCTCGCCTGCGACATCCCTCTCCGTCAATCCATTGCTTTTCACCGTGTCGATATGCTCCTGCACGTCCGCTATGAGGTCTCCCCCATAAACCGCTTTCATGTAGTTCACCGCCTGCGCCTTCCAGACCATGCACGCATCATCACTCGCATAAGACACCTCCGCAATTTCAAGATAAGGATTTTCCAGCCTCAATAAATTGTGTTCAAAGGGCATCATGATACCTTTGTCGGGAGTCATATTGTAGCTCATATAATCCGACAGGCGTTTCTCAACCATGCCTGTACCGCCGTTCACGCTGCCATAGGAGGAATCTACAAAAAATAATTCATACTGGTTCAAAATCTCCCTGTTGTATTCTGCAAACACCGAGTCCAGCCCCAAATCTGCCACAAGCTCCGCCTGCGCCCTCACGGCGCCTATCGCCGCGCCTTCGACAAAGACGAAGAGCAGCGACAGGACAATACCGAAAATAAGGGAAAGGTATACTGTCAGATATGCATTATATCTTGTTTGCATTGTCCGTTACCTTCTTGAGTATCTTCTCCACAAGCGCCTTGATGCTGTCCTTAAAAATCGCCACAAGCGCGACGAGCACGACGATAATCAATACAACCTCAACTGTTCCCATTCCTTCTTCTTCCTTCATAAAGCTTCTCAAATTTCTCATAATTTTTCTCCTCTTCTTTTTGATCTTTAAAAATAAGTTTTAAATGCCGGCACCATGATAATGACCATCGTAATTCCCAAAAGCATCATCATGGGCACCAACAGCTTTGTTCCTGCCTTTTCACCCAGCTTTCTCGCGGCGTGTTTGCGCTCCTCGAAAGCGTCGGCCGCCTCCTCTTTTAACAAGAGCGGCAGGTTTGCGGCACCTTTTCTGATATTCTGCGACAACATGGTGGACAGCTTGTTGTAATCTGGTATCCGGCAGCGCCTGCCAAAGCGCTCATACGCCTTTGTCTGCGCGACACCACTGTCCATCTCATAGATCGTCAGAAGCATTTCCTCGTAGGCATACCGTTTTCCACAGCCCTCCCCGCGGCGCCGCTTGTAGTCTCCTGCAATCTTGTTCCATGCATTCGGAACCGTCATGCCGGCACCAAGCAATAGCGCAAGGGCGCTGACAATCTCAGGATAGTCTGTGCGCATCTGCTCCTCCCTGTCCGCAACCTGCCTGTGAAGATCCCTGTCCCTGCTGTAATAAATCAAACCTGCAAGAATCGGTGTCGCTGCCAGAAACAACACCCCCCGGTAATTTCTCTTATAGCTCCAGTGCAGGCTTGTATCCTCACTTTCTGACGGAAGTGTCATATTCTGCTGTGTGCGGCTTTCCTCCTCTAATCCGGAAATCTGTCTGGCAAGACGCTCTGCCTTTCCAGGCTGTATTGCCTTGCTGTGTATCCTGACCGTCATATCGCGCTCAATCTCAAAGCTTTCACATGACAGCACCGCGGTCAGCTCCATCAGGACCGGCACTTCCAGCGTGTCCTGAACAAGCTGCCCCGTGTAGTCCATATACCTGTCATCGGTGCGCCACTCCACGGCAAACGGATAACCTTCCACACTGTCAGCCAGATGCATGTCATACATAATCTTGTCGAGACTTTCGTTTGAGCCGAGAATCGACCTCTCGAGAACATCCACCGCCTCATCTGCCAGCTTTGCCAGCTCTTCCTGTGTGTAACATTTTTCTGATAATGTAACTGGAATATGATAGCTGCTTTCCCCGTCGTCTGCGACAAGTGATACACTCTTTTTTCCGTCCCCGTACGCGTTGCGCGCTAACTGGTTATCGACAATCTTTGTCTCCGTTCCGTCTCTTATCCACAAAACAAGGGACAAAACCACACCGCAAACCACAATCAGACTGCAGACAGACAGCTTCTGAATCACGTACTCCTTCTGCCTTTTTGGCGTGTCGCCCGCAGGCTCCAATGTCTGTAATGCCTCACGGACTGCGCTGTCATATAAGATTTTGTCCGGCTTTCTCTGCATCGCTTCTAACCTGGAATACAGCCATCCTGCAAACCGATCACCCACTCATATCACCCCCTTTCCCCTTGTATACAGTACTTTCTCCTGCCTTGCCCGACTCCGGCAGTCACTTGATTTTATACTTCGATATTCAGTATTTTGTCTGAAATCCGACACGCTGCAGCATAGACTGCAAGTGAGCCTGTCATCAGTATCCAGCCGAAAATGTTGTGGTACAGACTCTCAAAATATCCCTTTGTGGTCAGCGAGATATAGAATACGATAAAAAATGGAATATAGCGCATAATCTGCTGTTCAAGACGCTTCTCGCTCACCACGGTCTCAATCTCGCGCCGGATTTCCTGCTTATCTCCAATGATCTCCGCTGTGTTTGCGATAATCCCCCGCATGTCTCCTCCGCCTCTCTTGGCAATCTGGAAGATATCTGCAAAATCTCTGATATCCTGCACACCGCTTCTGTCAGCAAGGTTTGTGAGCGCATCTTCAAGCTGTACATTGTTGCTCAATTTGCGGAAAATCAAACGCAGCTCTTTTGCCATCACTGACTCTTTTCCATACAACAGCACAATATCCCGATAAGATTCCTGAAATGCATTCTCGACGCTGTAACCCGCCTGTAAATTTGACGAAACGCTTAGGATTACCTCTCGAAATTCAATTTCGAGTTTTCGCTTTCTCTTCACACACTCCACAGCCCCCTTGTCCTTAAATGACCAAATGACAAATGGCATCAGCAGGAGCCATGCAATCACACTGTCGTAAAAGAGCCAGCTTACCATCGCCATAAATACGCCTCCCGACAAGAGATGCAGCACAATCTCGTGTCTGGAAAATACATAACCTGTGTAGTCTGTCTCCGGTGGCAGCCGCCCTCTTGCGATATTCTTACTGTTTCCGATTCTCTTCATATCGTTCTCCTTGTCTCTATCCTTCTCACTTTCATTATCTTGGCTCTTCGTCCCTATCCTTGCCCGCTATGCGATACTCACTCCTGCAGAGCGGAGTTTTCCTGCATGTGTCAGCTCGTCCGTTTTTTCAAACGCTCCCAACACCCTGCCGTTTTCCTCCCCTGTCTCCTGAAATTGGTACAGCGGCGCGGTGATGATCTCACCGTCTTCATAGCCCAAAACCTCCACAATCTCCAGAACGCGCCGCGACTTGTCGCGCAGCCTGCCAAGGTGCACAATAATATCAACCCCCGATGCGATCTGCCTTCTCACCGCGGCCAGCGGAAGATCCATTCCCATCAGCACCATTGTCTCGAGACGTGTCAGCATATCGTTTGACGAGTTTGCATGGCCGGTTGACAGGCTTCCGTCGTGCCCGGTATTCAGAGCCTGCAGCATATCAATCGCCTCGCTGCCACGCACTTCTCCCACGATTATTCTGTCAGGCCGCATACGCAAGGACGACTTAATCAGGTCGCGTATCGTAATCTCCCGCGCGCCGTCCATGTTGGCATTCCGCGTCTCGAGCCGAACCAGGTTTGGAATCCCCTGCAGCTGCAGCTCTGCGGAATCCTCGATTGTGATGATGCGCTCTGTCTTGGGAATGTAATGTGACAGCGCATTGAGAAACGTTGTCTTTCCAGAGCCTGTTCCGCCGCTGATAAAAATGTTGTATCCGGCGATGACAAGCTTCTCCAGAAAACCAGCCGCCTGTCTCGTGATCGATCCGTAGCTGATCAAATCCTCCATGGAAATTGGATGGTCGGGAAAACGCCGTATTGTGATAACCGGTCCGTTCAATGCGACCGGGGACAGCACAATGTTCACACGTGATCCATTTTCGAGTCTTGCATCAGCAATCGGAGATGCCTCGTTGACGACTCTGTTGCACTTTGCCACAATCTGCTGTATCACGTTTTCCAGCTTTTCCCGCGTCTCAAAGTGCTTGTCCCACTCATAGATGCGCCCTGCCTTCTCGACAAAGATATTTTCTGTCCCATTCACCATGATTTCCGTCACTTCATCGCAGTCCACCAGCTCCTGCAGCACATCCATCTTTCTGATCGAATGGAACACGCTCCTTCCGAGTTCCTGCCGCTGTGACAGGGACAGTGCATACTTCCTTCCCGTCTGTATGATCAATTCATCGATCATTTCCTCAATCTCGGCGTCCTCCACCTCCCTCGACAAGTCGATCTGCTGTCTGACCTGATCGCTGATATATTTTCTGCACTCCTCATATTTATTTGATTCCAAATGTCCGCTCACTGATCGCCCAGCACTCCTCTCATACAGATTCCGATGGGTGATATCGTCAGATTCTCCAGACTTTCACACTGTTTCTCCCAGTTTGCCGGCAGTTCAAATTCCACAGTGTGTGCAAATATCTTATCACAGTCCTTCGCCCGCAGAAGGCGATTGAAATGTGACAGCATTGCCCGCCCATACACATTGGTACTATCTGTGAGCAGATACACCCAGTCACTGTTTTCCAGCAGGTCGTAAAATGCCTGACACGTCTCCGACAAATCCACCACGATATATGCGTAATCACTGCTGTAGAGCAGCAGGTTCATGACTGTCTCCCAATCCTTTTTATTAATAGAAAGCAGATCCGCATAGTCAAGCGCCGGGGGCAGATAATCCACACCATGAATGCAGCGCTTGAGACTGTCCAGTTTATACAAAAGCTTATCGGAACGGTTCAGCACAAAATACAGGAAATCCGTCATATCGGAATCGTACTCTGTGTGCAATAGCTCCTCAAACCCTGTAAACGGCAGCATACTCAGATACAGCACCTGCCCCCCTCTCTCTGCAAGTACCTGCGCCGCGCCAAAGGCCGCCACACTCTGCCCTCTGTGCCTGTCCGGTGAGTAAAAGCTTATGAGTCTTGTCCGGTTCTTTCCGCGTCTTTCCACGCTGCCGCAGCTCTCGTCCAGCGCAAACTCCTCAAGCACCTGCGCAATCATGTGCTCCATGGACTGATACTTTGCAACCGTGCTGTACCCTGCGATCCCTTTTAATCCGTCCTCCTGCAGGATATAAATCTTTGATGCGCTTATTTTCGTGACATTGGTGTCATAAATCCCTTCTCCCACAAGCAGGATTTCAAACGGAGTCTCCCTGCTGGCTTCCAGTGCTTTGTTCACTGTGTCAAATATCAGGATTTCGAAGTCTGCCGGATTCTTTTTCTGCAAATATGCCTGCAGCATTTTCAGATATCCGCTGTCACTGTCGCAGACTGCAAACTGTCTTACTTTCATACATTTCCACTCCTTCTGTTCACATTTATACACTATACGTACACTCCAGCACACATCAGCAGCAGGCTCAAAAATGCCGGAATCGACAGACGCACAACGCACCGTGTCTGTGTCTTGTCAATCTGATACGTGTCAACCGCCCCTGTCACTGCCGCTTTCCTGAGATACCGCGCCAGATAGAACAGGCGCTCTCTGCTCTCCGCATAGACAATCATCTTCACCGCCGATATCACCGCTGCAATCGCCATCGTGACAAGCAGGTAGTGAATCAGTCCGTCTGTGCCCATATACGAGCGATAACATCCAGTCATCATAAAAAGTTTGACATCACCTGCCCCCAGCGCACCCATCAGATAAAAAGGATAAAAGGCAAAAAAGATTACTGCCGCCAGACCAACGGCTTCCAAAAGTCCTGCCAGCGCATACGACCTGTATGTCATAATCAGACCCGCGGCTATCCCTGTAAAAATGCAGCTGTTTGGTATCCTGTAATACCGCCAGTCCATAAAAATGACAACACAAAACACACCTATGAGAATTCCCATACTTTACGCTTCCTTTCTCAATAAAAATGAAATTTCCCACCGAAACTGGTGTAAAGACGAACCGCTTGATGCGGAACAGTTTTGATTATATACGAATCGAAAAAATTGTCCACTCGAAATGTCAAAATTAGCACAAGTATTTTTTTGTTGTGAAATTCCACCAAACAAAGTGCATTTATCTTTTGTCACTCTATTGATTATTACCCTGTTTTCTGTGTGAATTTTTACATTTCGAAATTTTACGAAATTTTTGTACGCGCTGCATTTAAATTGCCAGCACTCAGCAGAGAACTAAAAAAAGAAAAATATACATGGAATTCCCATGCATATTTTTCCTTTTTTTGGACTATACTGTTTTATATCAATAGTTGAGAAAGGACATCCCTATGAAAACATATTTCAGTCTGAAAGGTATACTTAACCCCGCTGTAAATACGGATTCCCAGCCACGCACACCGCGCGATATGCTGCTTGATGATATCCGCAAGACACAATGTGCCCTTGAAATCGCATACTCTGGTTTTGACAATGTCACTGACCCTGACCTGATCGACTGCTATATCTATGAAGTCAACTCCGCGCTGAAACGTTATCGTTTTCTATTACAGCAGGCCGCCCAGATGCAGCTCTATGAGGAGTACCATATGGATTCCCCCGAGTACCATGATCCGGAGCCGCTTGTACAGCAGCCTATCGCATAGCCCGCTTAGACACAGAACCCTCTCGCGGCACCATATTGCGCCAGGCTTTCGTTGACATCTGTCCTGCTGTACGTAAAGCCTGCATATACATTCTGTGCATTTTCCATAAGCGGCTGTGACTGATCCTCCTTGCTTATGGTATAATATGCGTCCCGCAGTTTTTGGAACATACCGGCAATCTGAGCAAGCTGCTCTGCACTGATGCCCCGCATATCGTGCGCAAGCTCTCTGTCCGCAAACGCATAGATTGCAAAGAGATTTCTCGACAAGTCATAGTTAAAGTCTAAACTGCCTCTCAGCTCGGATATGCAGTTTCTGGCGCACTGCATATCCTTTTTAAATTCCTGCCTGCAGCCAGCCTCCTGCGCATTGGCTGCGTCCTTCAGATATGTCAGGATCATATCGTACAGGATCACAACCAGCTGCGTACGGTTCGCCTGTGTGATTCGTCTCGTGAAAATCTGTTTCATTTCCTTTGTCATATCTATAACCTGACCTTTCCATCGCTAAGTTCTATTGATAAGTTCCGGTGCTAATTAGCATTACTAATTAGTATTCTTTACTGTAACAGCTGTAATACCTGCTGCGGTCTCTCGTTTGCCTGTGCGAGCATCGAGGTGGATGCCTGCACCAACACCTGAACTGTCGAATACTCTGTCATCTCCGCAGCCATATCCACATCCATGATACGGGAGTAAGCAGCGGTAATGTTCTCCTCCGTCGTGTCCAGATTGGTGATCGTATGCTCCAGACGGTTAGAGTATGCACCGATTTTTGACCGTATGGCGGAGAGCTGAACGATCGCATCGCTCACATCATCAATCGCCAGCCGCGCTGACTCCTCCGTGGTAAGGTCCACCTTATCCACGCCAAGATTCACTGCATTCATTGACGGAATCTCCAATTCCATATGCTGCCCGGCATTTGCGCCAACCTGTACAATCATCGCACCCATGCCGGTCACGTCTATCTTGAGACAGTCATCAGCTGTATTGTTTCCTATCGTATACTCTGTGCGGGTGGTCATTGTCTTCGTGTAGAGAAAATCATCCAGTTTCTTCTGTGTTGCCATTTCTGCACCGTACTCGTTCGTATCCTTGTACAGATTAAATGACGCAGTCTGGCCTTTCGTTGAAAGTCCCGTCTTTCCATCTATTGTAGTATATGTTATCGTAAAAGTATCGGCGCCATCCCACGTTACCCCGTCAATGGTGACAGCACAGCCAGGATTTTGATCCTTAAAGTACTCTGCGAAATCGTCCTTCAGACTCTTACCGTTATCACCCTTGTAGTCTGTATATATCTCTGTGTTTTGACCGGATATCTTTTCTCCCGCCGAGTCGACATTGTCGAAGAAGTTGAGCTCGCTGATATTGTAGCGCTTTCCGTCAGGGCCCTTCACCGCAATATTCCTGTAGCATTCCACGGAACTATAAGAAGTTGTCGTAACTACAGTACTGCCTGTGGCGCTGTTTTTGTATGTGGTTTTTATGCTTTCCACTGCATCAGGCTTTGTATTAACTGCAGTGCTTGCCACTGTTGTAGTTGTCGGTCCCGTCGCAGTATTGTCAATCGGTGTTCTGTCATTCACCGCAATCTTCATCTCAAAATTGCCCTGCGCCTTGATGACAATATTCTCATCCTCAACCGTGATCTTAGATCCATCCGGAAATGCCTTCATCTGATCGATCTGTGTCTCATACTGGCTGATCGATGCGCTTGTCACAAGATTATTGGTGAGCAGGTCTTTCTCATTGTTGACTTCGTAGCGCTCTGCCTCTGTCACCTGCTCCTCGGACCGCTCATACGTGACATCGACAACTTTTCCATCCGGATCCTTAATCTTCGTCTCTTCTGTCGAATACCTGGTCGTTGTATCCTCATAGTGGTAGTATTTCAACTGTCCGATCACATAAGTTCCAGTCGCAACGCCCTCCGTGTGAGACATCACTTTCACATTATCAATATTGGCATACGCCTTAAAAGCAAAGCTTCCGTCCAGCAAATTCTGCGAGTTAAATTCCGTCGTCTCTGCAATTCGGTCAATCTCGCTCACGAGCTGATCGATTTCAGTCTGTATCATTGTTCTGTCTGAGTCAGCATTGGTACCGTTTGCCGACTGAATTGCCAGCTCATTCATACGCTGCAGGATGTCATGGATCTCCGCCATGGCACCATCCGCCGTATTCAGGGCAGACAGACCGTCATTGGCACTCTGATTCGCCGCCTGTAAGCTCTTGATCTGCGCGTTCATGCGCCTTGCGATGGCAAGACCAGCCGCGTTATCTGCGGCGCTGTTGATCTTGTATCCGCTAGACAGCCTCTGCGTCGATGCCGTCACTCTCTTATCATTATTATTCATAGCATTTTTTGCTATAATTGATGAAACGTTGTAATTAATTCTCATGCATTTTCCTCTTTCCTATAAGCCTTTAAGCACCGTCAGGATTGCTGAAACCTGTTTTTAATACTGTTAAAAATGCTTTTGCGGTCTGATACAGTTCGCCTGTCGAAACCTTCGCGCCGTCCGCCGTGCTCTCTGCATCCCTGTCCTGTCCGAATCTGTTCAGATCTACAGACTTTGCATGTACCAGGCTGATTCCGGTCTTCCTGCCGCCCACTCTGCCAAGCTCCTGTTTTACCGCTTCCTCCAGCTGTGTCAGCTCTGTCTGCTGTGCACGGTTCTCATACACAATCATTCCAGATATGCGGTCATTGGTGACATCAAACTCAGCCGCGACTTTTCCAAGGTTTTCTGTCTCCAGCGTCACTGCCACTTTTCCAGTCTGTGATGCATTGTGATAAATCTTCAGATTAACCGATGTAATCTCACCTTTGATATTCATCGGAATCTCATAGTTTTCTTCCCTCGCCAGATTTCCCGCAAGAGAAAGTCCTTTATATAAAGCCTTTGCAGCCTTCACATCAATCTTTGCGTTGGCAGGATCACCCGTGTAGAGCATCTCTTCAACAGCCTTGTTGGCCTCACGAATAATCTCCTGATACGACACACCCGCCTGCCTTGAATCGGTCAGATTTTCGACAAAACTGTCAGCCTGCTGCAATACCCCGCTCTCATCCGGCCCACTGTCCGTCCCATCGGCCGTGTCCGCATCATCGGAATCCTCTGCACTCCCATTGACAATCTGTCTGAACAGGGAGCCGCGCTCATAGATCAGCGTGGAGGCTGCCTGGATATTATCAATACTAATGTTCTGGCCATAATCAATCAGCGTCTCGATAATCTGCTCGTCGATCTGTTCCACTTCGTGCATATCACGCCGGAAGCTCTCAAGGTTCTCAGCCTTTTCCTGCCTCATCTGTTCGCTGTCCTCTGCCATCCGCGCCGCCTTCACTGTGTCTGCAAACGCCTCAATTGTCGTATCCGCAGTAATCTCCGATGCGTCCAGCTGCGCAAAATCGGTTCTCTTTGCCATCTCATCATTGATTTCCCCGGAGAGCCTTGCATAGTATTGCTCCTGTGATGCTGCACCTGTATTTTGTCCGTCAGACCCGTGGTCTGCATTCTGGTCGGATGAACGATGATAACCTGCGTTGATCTGCGCGTCGATCGCTTTGCCCTTTGTGATAAGATCTTCCAGTCCGCCAAAACCATCATCCACGCGCACATCCATATTTTTGTCCGCCGCTGTCCGCACTGCCGACAACATATTCTTGAAATTCATCTGCGCGCCTGTCGCCACCAGACTTCCAATCACCGCGCCGTCCGATTTTTCAATCTGGCGGAACATCCTGTATATTCCAATATATGCTTCCCGCTCCTCCGCGTTGATGCCTTTGGTCCGGTCAAGACGCTGTAAAAATTTTGAGTACTTCTCGGCATCCTGCGCGGGATCTGCATCCTTACTGTCCAGATACGCCTCAAGCTCCTCCATGGTCATCTCAAGCGGATTCTTCTGTTCGCGTATCATCTGGAGCGTCGTTGCAGGTGTCATTCTGCTGATCACGCCTGTGACCTGACTGTCTGCTTCCTTGACCGCGTTGATATTGTCCTCACTGATCTCCATGCGGTTGTAGCCAAGAATTCTGACTGCACGCCTGTTGGACTCACTCGTCTCCAATCCCAAATCAGTGAGAATATCATCGATATTCCGAAATGCCTTGCTGATTCGGTCGCCGAGGTCTTTGCGCGGCTCTGTCATCAATGTCTCATACGCCGCCGAGGCTTTCCCCTGCTGGTTTTGATTCGGATTTTTGCCGTCACTGTGCTGATCCGGCTGGTTTTCAAGCTGACTCTGGAGCTCCTTGCCTGCCTCGTGTATGTTGAGCAGTGTGCTCTGAGAAACCTTTGACAAAATCCTGCCGAGCACAGCTGCCGGCATTCCCGACAACTCCTTTGTCTTTGTCAGGGTTTCTTCGTATAATAATGCGCGCTCTGTATTTTCCTCTGCATTCCCGCCCTGGAAGAGTACCGCCCTGATGCTGTCTTCCGCTGCCTTCAGCGCCTCCACCAGTTTTGAGAGCTCTGTCGTGTCCACAGAAATCCCTGCCTTAAGGAGGTGTCTGTTCGCCTCCTCCGTCATCATGAGACGAATCTCCTCCAGCTGACGTCTCGCCTGCACTTCCTTCAGCGATTCCGCATCTGCCGGCTCATTCACACCCGTGATTTCTGTCTCGTCAGTCTGCCCGGCAGCTGTCTGCTGTCCCTCAATCTGTCTCTGTGCCTCTGTCAGATTTTTGATATTCATCTCTTTTCCAGACGCGACTACCTCGTGGACTGCCTCGTCGGAAATCTGTTCTACCTGTTCTGCAATCTCATGGGCCCGCTCTGCGACAGACTGCTCGCCTCTCATGTCCGCCTCCACTGGCGATTTGCCGTTTTCCATGGCCGTGACACACGCGGCGGCAATGTCGTCCTGACTCAGCGGCAGCGACAGATTTTTCAATTCCGTGACTTTTGTGAGATTTCCTGCATTCAGCTCGATACCGGACTCCACAAGCCACCTGGCATTTGCAACGGCCCGCGCTTTCGTCGCGGCATCGGTGTCCAGTCCTGCCTCTTTTACTACGGAATCAATGCGTCCCTCAAGATTGTTCCAGTTGATACTGTCCGCCTTTTTTGCATAATACCTGCCATAGCTTCCCTGTCCCTCACTGTAATAGCCATGGGACTGACGGATATTCTCAGCGCTCGAGTACTGCGCCTTGTAAATATTCTCAATCGTGGGTGCTTTTCCGTTGACAATCAGATATTTGACGGCGTCCTCTGAGAGTTCTCCGATTCCGGACGCCTCCATCACTGCGCTCACAAGCTCTGCAATATTTTCATTTGTGACAGGCATGTCACTTTTCTGCAGCGCATCCGAGAGCTTTTCCACAAGCTCATTGACGAGCGCACCTGCATTCGTTCTGCTTCCCACGATCTGTTCGATCGTGTCGAGATCAAGATTATCATTGTATCCTGCGACTTCGACTCCTGCCTTTGCCAGTGTCACCTTGATTCTGTCTACAATCGTCACATATGTCTCCACGTCAACGCTTCCCGGCTGGAAACCTTCTTCCTGCATCTTTTGAAGGTCTTCCCCTGAAACGCAGCTGGACATCACTATCATAAAGTCTTGCTTGGATTGAGCATTTGAGTTTGCTGCCTGCTGCATAATATCTTCAGCGGTCATTCCATGACCTCCGTATGCTTCGTTATCCATAACTTTATCAGCGATGTCCAGTGTGTAACCGCTCCTTGCTACAGTTCCTGTACCCTGAGCGGCTGGTTTATATGTAGTTGTAGTTGATTCGGTGTTGACTGGTACAGAGGCGGAATGCTGCGTATCTACGGTAATATTCATACACATTCCCTACTCTTTCCCTATCCTGTTTTACTACCTGTCTGGAGAAAGCCGCCTTGCTTTCATCCAGATGTCTCTCTTGTAGTATATGTCGGAATGTTTTCGGAAAAACTTAAGAGTCGATTCAATATTTATTCTCTCCACGCTCTGTGATGCAGTGCTCCTTCCATCTGCATCCCCGCGAAACTCTGTTGTCTCAGCGCCTCATACAATACGATGCTGACACTATTTGACAGATTCAGGCTCCGGATCTTGTCCAACATGGGTATCCGAATACAGGTATCCTCATAATCGACCAGAATGTCCTCCGGAATCCCTGCGCTCTCCCTGCCAAACATGATAAAATCATCCGCGCAAAACTGCACCTGTGTGTATATCTTTTTTGCCTTGGTCGTCGCCATCCAGAGCTTTGCACCGGGATTGCACGCGATGTTTTTTTCCGCAAATTCCGCAAAATTCATATAGCGGCGCACGTCGAGATGCTCCCAGTAGTCCATGCCTGCCCTGCGAAGCTCCTTTCCCGTCAGCCGGAATCCCAGCGGCTCAATCAGATGGAGCACCGCCCCTGTGGCGACGCAGGTGCGGCCTATATTTCCAGTATTTGCCGGAATCTCCGGCTGATGCAGTACTATATTCATACTTCCTTATTCCTCAAGCGGGACAGTCGATAAACTGTCCCGCTGCCTGTTTCCCAATATTTTCAACTTGTCTGTTTCAGCCGCGCGACGAAGCGTTCCAGTCTCGCGATCGCTTTTTTCAGATTCTCAAGGGAGTACGCGTAAGAGATGCGCAGAAATCCCTCCCCGCTGTCACCGAACGCATTTCCGGGCACAACGGCAAGTTTCTCCTCATGCAGAAGCTTTGCGGCAAACTCATCACTCGTCATGCCAAACTGTTTCACGCACGGGAATATGTAAAATGCGCCAAACGGCTCAAAACACTCCAGTCCCATCTCCTTAAATGCATTGACGAGATAACGGCGTCTCTGATTGTAGGAGTCCCGCATCATCTGGACGTCCGCATCACCGTTTTTCAACGCATCGACCGCCGCGTACTGCGATGTCGTCGGCGCACACATGATACAGAACTGATGAATCTTGTACATCTGCTCAATGATCTGCTTTGGTCCGCAGGCATATCCAAGCCGCCAGCCTGTCATGGCATAGGATTTCGAAAAACCATTGATGAGGACTGTCCGCTCCCACATGCCGGGAATGTTGGCGATAGAGACATGCTTTTCTGTGTAGCACAGCTCTGCATAAATCTCATCGGAAAGCACAAAAATATCATGTTTTTCTATTACCTCTGCAATCTCCTCCAGAGCCTTGCGCTCCATGATCGCGCCGGTCGGATTGTTGGGGAACGGCAGAATCAGTACTTTTGTCTTATCTGTGATTGCTGCCTCCAGCTCCGCCGCTGTCAGCCGGAACTGATTCTCATTTTTCAACTCTATGATAACAGGCTTTGCACCCGCAAGAATCGCACAGGGCTCGTAGGAGACATAACTCGGCTGTGGTATGATAACCTCGTCCCCAGGGTCAACCATGGCCCGGAGCGCTATATCTATCGCCTCTGAGCCGCCGACCGTCACCAGAATGCCATCCTTTGGATCATAATTTAAGTCAAACCGCCTGTTCAGATACCGGTTGATCTCCTCGCGCAGTTCCAGCAAACCTGCGTTTGCTGTATAGAAGGTGCGTCCCTTCTCGAGGGAGTAAATGCCCTCATCCCTGATATGCCACGGCGTCTCAAAGTCCGGCTCGCCAACTCCCAATGAGATGACATCCGGATCGTTCATCTCACTCACGATGTCAAAATATTTGCGGATGCCCGAAGGCTTGATTGTCACGATTGTCTTTGATAATGGATTTCTCATGGTGTCACCTGTATCCTTTCGTCAGACTCTTTCCTGTCCAGGATGGTGCCATGATCCTTGTACTTTTTCAGGATAAAATGTGTGGCCGTGCTGATGACTGTGTCGAGCGTGGACAGCTTATCTGACACAAAATTCGAGACCTCCTTGAGTGTCTTGCCCTCCAGACTCACCAGCAGATCGTATCCTCCGGAAATCAGGTACACCGCATGCACCTCGGGGTACTTGTAAATGCGCTCCGCAATGCTGTCAAAGCCTTTGCCGCGCTGCGGTGTCACGCGCACCTCGATCAGTGCGCTGACCTTCTCCACGGATGTCTTTTCCCAGTCGATCAGCGTGTGGTATCCGCAGATAATGCCTTCCTTCTCCATCTGTTCCATCTCGTTTACAATGTCTGTCTCCTCCATGCCTAGGATCACTGCAAGCTCATGCAGATCAATTCTGCTGTTTTTTTCTATAATTGATAAAATCTGTTCTCTCATTAATAAGATCCTCCGTTTTCATTTTTTTGATAATATGTATATAATTGATCCCCGTTGGCCGGTTCCAAAAACCGCGACTCCTCCCCGTGGCGTATGATGCGGTCATTTCCCTGCACCGTGCGCCCGATCACCGCCGCCGGAACGCCCGAATCAGCGAGCCTGTGCACCAGCTCACCGCCATTCGGGGTCACAATCAGCAGACTTCCGCCCGCCGACAATTCATAGGGATTCAAATCATAAAACTCACATATCTCTATCGTCTCCTGCCTCACAGGAATACGCTTTAAGTCTACGACCAGTCCAACGCCATTTGCTGCTGCCAGCTCCCAAAGGCCTCCAAACACACCGCCCTCGCGCACGACATGCAGATAATCTGCGCCGGACTTAACGGCGGTAGCGGCCTCCGGTACAACAGACAGATATCTGTAAAAATCTGCAGCCTCCGCCACCAGATCTGCCGGATAGCGTTTCGCCAGCACATCAAAGCTTCCCTGTGCGATCACTGCCGTCCCCTCGAGTCCAAGCCACTTTGTCATCACGATATCCTCGTCCACCAGCGCCCGCTTTCCCAGAACCACAAGATTACTGTCACACGTCTTTTCCAGCCCCGCATTGACCACACAGGTCACAACTGGCTCTGTGACAGTCTGCAGCACCTGGACGTTGCAGCTCAGTATCGGAATTCCTGTCTCCTCTGCCTGGACGGATGCCTCCTCAATCATGCCGCGCACCTTTATCTCACGCATCTTTCCGGGAACCATCACCGTGACGTTCGCATATACACAGTGCAATCCAAGCGCATCCCCGTTGGCGCTGCACGCTGTGACCTGATTGACTGCAGCCAGATACGCCCTGACGATCACCTTTTTGTCCCTGCCAGACGCCAATGCCTGACCGGACACACTGCCCGCACATTCCTCGCCCGCATTCCCTGTCAAGATGGCGCAGTCTGCCCCCAGCCCTGCGCCATCATAATATTTCCTGTTTTCAGTTGAATTTGTCTTCACTACTTTCACAACGGAGCGCTCATAGATGCTCTCTGTCAATTTCCCGCAATTCATCACAAATCCCCTTTATCACTTTGTGCAGCCGTGTATCTCTATTACCGCCGGCGGGAGCCACCGTTTACGGCTGTGCCTGCTGCTGCTGCGCCTGCTGCTCTAACAGCTGCTGCTGTTGCTGCTGAAGTGCCTGATAATATGCCGCCAATGCAGCCTGCTGCTCCGCTGCTGCCCGCTCCTCGTCAGTCATCGCTGCCTGCTGTTCTGCCGCCGCTGCCATCTCTGCCTTGATTGCAGCCGCCTCTGCCTTACAGGTGTCAATACTTCCCGATGCCACTGCCGCATTGATGCGCGCAGCATAGTTCGGATTATCTGTGTTGACGCCTACCGTTGCCGATCGCGGAGATACCTTGTAAGAGCTCTTGTTGATCACCTCGCGGCTCACCTCGACGCCGTTCTCCTCGACAACTTTCCAGAGCTGCGCCGTATATCCGACATGTGCTGACTCCACGCTGATGTATCCTACGCCCTGGCTTGTAGTCGGCGTGATAATCTCATGATCAGGGTGTGTCGTCGAGAGCGTCTCACTCTCGTAGCGCACGACATGTCCCGGGTCTCTCTGCTCCATGCCATAGATTGTAAACGTAATCTGCTTGTTCTCTGTCGTTCCCTCAATGTAGATCGGATTGTCCCAGCTGTTGACAAACCGGAAATCCTTGCCCGCCGACTCTGCAATCGCGGCGTCCATCGACGGCTTCACATACGTGATAATCATAGAATGATTGTTTCGCTCTGTCACCTCAAGCTCCGACAGCAGCACCGCATTATACAATGTGGTTGACACCTGGCAGATACCGCCGCCGAGACTGTCGACCACCTTTCCATTCTGGTAGGAGCCCGCCGGATAGTATCCGTTTGCCTCTGTAAAAGGCTTGATTGCATCGTATGTTGAAAATTCGTCACCGGGATACAGGATCGTACCGTTGATCAGCCGGCAGCCGTTCTCCACATTCTTGCATCTCGCTGAACTGCTGGTAGAATAGCTTGTCGTAAAAGTGCCGAGGACATCCGTCATTTTCTGCAGCTCTTCGACGCTTCCTTTCGGCTCTGTCACATCGATTGCAAGGTCGATGGAGGCGTCCTGGTAATCCCAGCCGACAGTGATATAGTCGTACGCCTTATTCAGAGATTCCTCGATATTTACCCGCTGCCCGGTCTGTCCTGCCTCTATGACAAACTCTCCGTCCACTCTTGTGATCGTATTGTTGACCGGCGCAACATCATACTCTGTGCACTGTTCCTCAAGCACTGTTCTGATCAGGTCCCTGTCGAGCGACAGCTTCAGTTCATAAACCTTGTTGCCGTGCTTCAGGTCCTGTATTGCCTTGTATCGCTTTACAATATTTCCCTTTTTGCCGAGCGCTGCGGCTGCATCGATATCCGCCTCATTTACCCAGCGCAATCCAAGCTCTCCCGCCATAACTGTCACATAATGATCATTCACCGCACCGAAGGTAATATGCTTTGTTTTCAGTTCCTCGACAAACGAACTGACTGCAGCCTTTGCCTCATCTGCTGTCATGCCTGCGAGACTGATATCCCCGATGTACACCCCTTCCAAAATCACGCCATCATCCGAAGCGGCCACAACCTCATCTGGCTGAAACATCGCTGCAGACACAGTCAGAAACAACAGTGTCAGCAAAGCGAACCCAACGCATCTGCTCATTTTTTTCATAGACCTCTACTCCTATTTTATAAACGTTTTTTTTGCATTGTTCCGAATAATGTGATATGATATATATTAGACACCAAAAACGCTCAAAACCAGCGGTACTACCATAGCGAGTACCAGAACAACTGCTATGACGGCAGCAATCTTACGCTGTGTTTTCTTATTGTTCATGTTCATCATGGCTGTTCACCCCTTTTCGAAAGGATATTATATATGAATTTAATCATAATTGCAAGCTTTCCTATTATATGTATTTTATTTTCATACGCGCTGCGCAATGCGAAACGCAAAGAACAGGATATCGACCGCGAGTTCTGGGACCGTGAGCAAAGGGCAAATTTCACGCGGAAAAAATCGATTGACAATCTGGACTACATCACAATCCCGGAAGAGCTGCTCACCATGAAGCCCGCCATCATGACGGAGGAGCTTCAAAGCTATCTGGATGAGCTGAACGGCTTGTCCTCCTCCAAAATCGTAAATCTCACAGGATATACCAACACAGACCTCAAGCTGGAATACGGGACTGCTAATATTACTATATTAAGCGATTACGATTTTCATTACACAAAACTGGTAACTCTCCTGCAAAAGATTGCCGAACTGCTGCACGACAACCTCGAAGATGAACTTACCATCAGGGTGCTCGAGTTCGCCGTCTCCACTGGAACGGATGTCAGCAAAAGCTATTACCTGCTCGCTGAGCTTTATCAACAGATGAACACACCAGAGAAAATTGAACACCTGATCGCACAGGCACAAAACATCAACTCCCTCATGAAGGATACGATCGTCGAAAATTTGCAAGCAGCTTATCGATAAGCCTGCTTGCTTCATTTTTTGTAATTTTTTCCAGATCAACATACTCGTCCGTAACCCTCGCAACCGGGTAGAGCACGAACCCATCGCACTGCAGATGGTACTGCACAATCAGCTTCTGCAGAAGTTCCAGCTGTTTTGGCGTGGCCGGACTCTCCTTCTTGACAGTATAAATCAATGGCCTGGGCTGAAAGATACCGCCCTCCTGGCTGCCGTATTCACGCACCAGAATCGTATAAAGCCTGTGCGCCGCAACCGCATCGTTCAACGCCCTGTGCGCATCCAGATCGATCTGGTAGTAGTCGCACAGAAAACCCAGCTGTCTGCTCTCCAGCTCACTCAGAAACCGCTTGGCAATCCGAAGGGTATCAATCCCCTGCTTCTCAAATATCCGCTTCTGATTTACAGCCGCTTTCTTGACAAAAGAATAGTCAAATAAAATATTGTGTCCCAGGAGCACATCATCGCCCACAAACGCCAAAAAAGAATCCAGAATCTCGTCTATATAAGGGGCTCCTGCAACGTCCGCATCGTGAATCCCCGTAAGTTCAACGATCCGCACAGGAAGGCTCTTTGCCGGATTGACAAACGTGGAAAATGTGTCCACCGGCTCCCCGTCCCTGACTCTGACTGCCCCAATTTCTATGATTTTATCATACTTGGGATTTAACCCTGTCGTCTCAATATCAAAGGCGACATAATTCATTGGTATTTTCATATTAATCCTACTTTGTACTGTGCTCCCAGACCGCCTATGGCTTGTCCCTGGCATCCGACAGCAGTTCCTTGTACTCCTTGTCCAGCAGAATCAGGTTCATCTCATAATCCTGCATGTTTTTCTGCTTCATAGTGGAGAGCATCAACCCTGCAAAAAACGACTGCATCGCCGCCATGTATACAAAACCGCATACGATCAGCGTTGGGAAGCGCTCCACAAGTCCCGTGTCGATGTACTCGCCCATCACAGGAACCAGAAAGGCTGTCGATATCAGCGCAAGCAGCACTGCTATCCACGAAAAAAAGCCCATTGGCTTATAGTTTTTGTATAATTTTACAATCGTCATAATGACTTTTATGCCATCAGAGTAGGTGTTGAGCTTCGATTCGCTCCCCGCCGGTCTGTCCCTGTACTGGATAATCACATTCTCCACGCGCATATTCTTGTCAATGGCGTGAATGCTCATCTCTGTCTCAATCTCAAACCCCTTGGAGAGCACAGGAAATGACTTCACAAACTGATAGCTGAACGCCCTGTAGCCTGTCATGATATCGCGGATATCGCTCTTGAACATGCTGTTGATCGCGCCGCGCACGAGCGAGTTTCCGAAATTGTGAAACGGCCGCTTATTCTCCTCGAAGTAGGAGGACGACAGCCTGTCCCCCACAACCATGTCCGCCTTTCTATCGAGCACCGCCTCGCAGAGCTTTCGCGCCTCGTCAGCCGGGTACGTGTCGTCGCCGTCCGTCATGACATAACATTTCGCATCAATCTCCCGAAACATCCGCCTGATCACGTTTCCCTTTCCCTGCTGATACTCGTAGCGCACCACCGCACCCGCGCGCCGCGCGATCTCGTCTGTCCCATCTTTCGAATTGTTGTCGTACACGTATATTACCGCTTCCGGGAGCGCTTTCTTAAAGTCTCTGACTACCTTTTCTATCGTCTTGCTCTCATTGTAACAGGGAATGAGCACTGCAATCTCGTCCATACCAAACCTCCACGCTTCATAATGATATTTCATGATGACATCTTTTTCTCATTGCAAGTGTACCATAATTTATCTGTATAATAAAGAAGTTTTTCACTCCGAAAGTTCTTTCGCTTCTTTCCCGGCCTTATTTCTGATGCGCAGCTCCTTAAAGAACGTCCTGAGCATCTGGGCACACTCCGATTCCATAACGCCCCTCACCGACTCCACCTGATGATTGAACTGCGGCATATCAAAAATGTTTAAGACTGAGCCTGCACACCCCGCCTTGGGATTCATGCACGCCATCACGACTCTGGGAATACGCGCCTGCACGATGGCACCCGCACACATCTGACAGGGCTCGAGCGTGACATACAATGTACAATCCTCAAGCCGCCAGTCACCGATCACCCTGCCTGCCTTCCGGATCGCAATGATTTCCGCGTGGGAGAGTGTACTCTTGTCAGTATTGCGCCTGTTGTATCCGCGCCCTATAATTTTTCCGTCGTGCACAATCACGCAGCCAATCGGCACCTCACCGAGCGCGTAAGCCTTCTTAGCCTGTCTGACTGCCTCCTTCATGTATCTTTCGTCTTCACTGAGTTTTCGCATCTGCATCATTTTGTTCCAATACCTTCGTATCCAGCCATGAGAGGACATCCCTGTACACCTGATCCCTGTCAAGCTCATTCAATACCTCGTGCCTGTCCTCCTGATATATTTTTAACGAGACGTCCTCAACCCCCGCCCTCTCATATCTGGCCGCAACCTTCCGCACATCCCTTCCATAATGGCCGACCGGGTCCTGTCCGCCTGCGATAAAGAACATCGGAAGTTCCGTGGGAATCCTGTCGATATTCTGCTTTTTCTGTATAAATGCAAGCACCTCAAACAGTGTCCTGTAGCCATTGACTGTAAAGATAAAACTACAGTACTTATTGCTCCTGCAGAAATCAACGATCTTCGTATCCCGCGTCATCCAGTCGCTCTTGGTGCGCGGATTCGGGATGCGCTTCTGGTATGCGCCAAACGCACTTTTCTCAAGCAGCCTTGACCGGAAACGGTCGCCGAATACAAGCCTGAGCGCATTTGCCACAATCGGACCTGCAATCAGAACCGGCCAGCTCTGGCTTCCCGTGCCGCAGATGATGGCTCCGTCCAAGTCCATGCCATAGGTCATCAGATATCTTCTCGCCATAAAGGAGCCCATGCTGTGTCCTAACAGGAAATAGGGTTTGTTTTTGTATTTTTTCCTGGCATATTTTGTGACGCGGTGCAGATCCGCCACGACTGTCGCACTCATGCTGCGTGGACAGAAATATCCAAGGTCGGCGTCGTTCCCCGCAGTCAGACCATGACCCAAATGGTCATTTCCAATCACTGCGTAACCGTGCTTGTTCAAAAACAGCGCAAAGTCCTCATAGCGGTCAATCATCTCGATCATTCCATGTGAAATCTGTACTACGGCCCTGACTTCGCCCTCCGGCTCCCACAGCACAACGCGGAGCCTGTGCACACCGTCCCTGGACGGAATATAAAAGTCTTTTCTCTTCATTGCTTTACTCCTTCTTGTGATAGAAAACGGGGACAGTCCTTTCTGCCCCCGTCTCCTTTGCTTTGATTAACACCTTTTTCAATTTATTTCGATATGAACTTTACATTTTTGAAATCATGACGACTGACAAATCATATTCATCGAGAAATTCATCAATATCTCTCTCATCGTTGATTTCCATAGCTACTTCAAAATCTCCGGTCACAGGATTTAAAAAACCTGCTATCATCTCTCCTGTGGCCTGAATCTTTCTGATCATTGGCTTCTTGTTTAAAATATCAATTCTCTCAGATACTTCTCTCTTCGCTACTAACATGCTGTGTCCCCTTTCAACCCTCATCAATGTTATATATCAACTTTCATCTGTCCCTGGCGGCAGGTTTACCTCTCCAAAACCTCCGCACTTTTTCCGACCGGCCGCAGCATTTCTTTCCGAATATCCTGAATGCGCTGGGCCCTGGGCAGTTTTTAAGTCCGATATATCCATAATCCTTATTACAGTAGTTATGTTGTCAAGGTGCCTCTGGCGTGTACGCACACGCCTCCGAGATAATCAAAGCTTATTTATGATTAGTTTCTTTCCCGGTTCCTATTCTCCCTCTAAAGATACCGGCGCCGAAACGTAACCAACACAATTGTACATTATGTAAACAGATAAGTTATCCACATTACAGATGTATTTTTGTGGATAACTCACAAAAAGCGTTTCGATAAGCGTTCTTTTTTCCACGCTTAGCCACTTTTTTTCAATAGTAGCATATGTATTTTTATAAATCAATGCTTATTTTCCAAATTGTGCAAATTTACATAACTTTTTAGTTATGTTTACCATATTCCCGGTTATGTTACCGAAACGCTCGCACCGCGCGGTCAGTAAAACCTTTTTTTAATTTTGTATATACAAATATCCATATTTTATGATATGATATGTTATGATATCACAAGAACACTCTTTCAGAGAGTACTTCTTTATTCAAGGAGGACTTATGTACAAACTATCAACACAATCGCTCAAACCTGGCATGGTATTGTATGATGATATCTACACCCCCGCCAACGTTATTCTTTTTAAGGCAAATACCGTACTGACACAGGAAAATATACAGACATTGTACGAATACAATTTTGACGAAGTAACACTCAGCGAGCCTGATGAGATCAATATGGCACACTACAAATATCTGCACCTGCATCCTGATTTTCAGCGTTTCACCGAAGTGTACTCTGCCACGCTCGACTCCTTCCACAGAATCATGCGCACACTGGACACTGGTCTGGAACTCAATATTGTGAAACTCCTGTCGCTGCGGGATGACATTTTCTCTGTTGTCAGGAACGGAGAACAGCTGCTCGACTATCTCTACAATATGATGCCGAATGAGAACGAGATCACTTACAACCACTGTTTTAACTGCGGCATGCTGTGTTATGTCTTTGGCAAATGGATCGGCATGAATGACGAGGACTTAGACAACCTGACCGTATCTGGTTTTATCTTTGACATCGGAAAGACAAAGGTATCCGATGAGCTGTTGTGGAAGCCCGATAAACTCACGCCTGAAGAATATATCCAGATGCAGCACCACATTCACCTGGGATATGAGCTTGTCAAATCGAGAAAGCTTCCTCCGCACGTAGTCAGCGTCATGATCATGCACCACGAACGCTGCGACGGAAGCGGCTATCCTGCCCGCATAAAAGAGAACCGCATTGACCCTTTTGCCCTGATTGCAGCAATCGCCGATACGTATGAAGCAATGACGCACCCCAGGGCACAGCGTGTTGCCCTGACACCTTTTCAGGCCATCCGCGTCTTCGAAGAGCAGGGCTTTGACAAATACGGGCCAAATATCAAGCCCATTCTCACGCGCATCGCAAAAATGTACATAGACAGGCGCGTCTGCGTGACCGGAAATCTGGAAGGACGAATCACGGAAATTCACGAGGACGCCTTATCGCGGCCGACAATTGATGTCAACAATGCTCTTTTTGACCTTCAGACAAAACAGGGCGCAGAAATAACCCGTATGCTGTAGCATACGGGTTTCTTTCATATTTCAGACAGTCCATTCAAAATTATTCCGCAAAAATTCCCTCAATCCTGTCCTGTATCTCCTCCGCTGAGAGCCCGTCTGCATTTTGAAGAAGTGTATCCAGAGACTCCTTCGCCTCGCTGAGCTTTTCCTCATCCGAACTGTACTGATTGATAAATGTCTTAATGGATTCCTCGAGTTTTTCCTGCTCCCCGCTGTCGACACCGAGCGTTTTTGACAGGTCATCACTCTTAAAAAAATCGCTGACCTCACTCGAAAAAGCCTTCCTGAGCTCCTCCGCCGCCTGTGTCCCGATATCATTGACAACACCGTCCACATATCCTTCGGGATCCGTGTCCGCCAGACCGCCCTGGCAGCCGCCCATACCACCCGCCATCAGCGCACCGATCACCACTGTAGTCATTATTGCTCTTTTCACGGCCGATCTCCCTCTGCCTGTTCCTGCGCCGCATGGGCAGCGTTCACCACCTCAAGCGCTTCCTCGCTGATCAGATTTTCCTTCTTCTTTTTCGTTGAGGTCACAGGTTTCTCATGCCACGCCATGGCTTTGATGCCGGGGGTCGTCGTCCTGATCCGCAGATAGCTCTTCCCATCCTCCACAAACCTGACAATCGATATATTTCTCCACTCATAAAACTCAAATGGTGCAAACTCGATCTTGATCTCCTTCAGCAATCCCTTCGCC
This sequence comes from uncultured Lachnospiraceae bacterium, assembly GCA_947177165.1. Taxonomy (GTDB): domain Bacteria; phylum Bacillota; class Clostridia; order Lachnospirales; family Lachnospiraceae; genus COE1. Next base: position 47,380 of record CAMWTP010000008.1, on the reverse strand, counting down.
TCAAAATTTACCAGCTTATCATCCACCCTGACAGGCATGGTATATATATATTTATTATCGGTAGTCTGAATGATTGTCGTCTCAAAAAGCGCCGATTTTCCCTCTTTACTGACTCTGATTGCCGCCATAGCCGGTATTGGAATATCTTCTACATTCATATACACACTGCTCCTTCCTTGCAATTTTATATATAACAGTATAGTCTGTTTGTTTGTGTGTTGTCAAGAATAAACGCAAAGCCATTCAGGAAACTGTAATGAATATAACACATAATTTTGACATTTCTGTGAATTCGCGTGAAACTCTTTCTTTTTTTTATATTTTGTGTTACATTTATATGAGGTTTTTTCATACATGAATCGGAAAGGATAGGTTATCAAATGGCTAAGGAAAATAACACAAATGTCAAAGAAGATAAAAAAGAAGCTTCTGACGTCAGCAAAAGCAAGGCGAAACGTGAGCAGCGCAAAAAGGAGGTCGCCAAGGAGCGCAGACACAGGCGCACTGCAAAAATTGCCGGCGGTGTCATCATTGCCGCGATTGTCATTATAATTGCTGCCGCCGCAGGGCAGAATATCTATCTGGCAATGATGCGCACGACGCCGAACGCTGATTTCAGCGCCGGACTGACCGCGGACGGCAGGATTGACGGTGTCAATGTCAGGGATGCACTCACTCTGGTCGACTACGCAAATATTCCTATTCCCGCAGATGAAGTCGCCGCAACCGCCGAGGAGGTGGAGGCAGAGATCACTTCCACACTGGAATCCCACCGGGAGGCAAGCACCGATGAGACGCTTACGGTCAAAGATGGCGATACAGTCAACATTGATTATGTCGGCACGATCGACGGTGTCGAATTTGAGGGCGGAAACAGCAATGGCGCAGGTTATGATCTGGTGATCGGCTCAGGCTCTTTCATCGATGACTTCGAGCAGCAGCTGATCGGCCACAGCCCCGGCGAGAACCTCACTGTGGAAGCTACTTTTCCCGAGGGCTACCGCAACGATGACACCGTTGCCGGAAAGGACGCAAGCTTTGCCGTCACCATCAACAGCATCACGGTCACACCGGAGCTCACGGATGATTTCGTGGCAGAGAATTTCTCAGAGGAAGGACTGACCACCGCTGAGGAGTACCGCGCTTCTGTGGAAAATCATTATTACGAGCAGCACCTGGAAGAATATCTGTCCAACTATATCATCGACAACTCGACTGTCAAGTCATACCCTTCTGCTTATCTTAAGCAGCTCAGGGCTGTCACGAAATACAATGATGCGTACATGATGGATTATTATAACCAGATGTTCTCCTCCTATGGAATGTCCGCATACGAGAATCCCTGGGATATGATGGGCGATGAGGTGACGGACGAGTTATCCTACGAAAAAGATTTGCGGGAGCGCGCAAAAGAAACTGCAAAGACGGCGATGGTCTATCAGGCAATCTTTGAGGACGCCGGTCTTGCTGTTGATATCGACGCTGCAATTGCCAGACTGACTGAGGAAAACGGCGAAGAATATGTGACTAATATGAGAGAACAATACGGCGAAGGCTACATGGCACAGTCAGAAATTCAGGAAACCGTTATGGATTATCTCATGGAGATTTATAAATAAAAAACGCCCTGACGGGCGTTTTTTATTTACCAATCCAAATCAAATGCCGCAAACGCATCCTTTGCGGCAAAATGCTCCTCCTTGTAGCGGAGCAGATACGCTTTGATCTCGGCGCTGCAGTCCCTCATATCCTCCAGCAGGCTGTCAAAGTTTTCCTCCGCGATGCAGCCGGAATCTGCAAACACCCGATAATACTCCAAATCATTCGGATGCTCTTCCATGATGAGCTCCCACGCCTCCGGCGTGTCTGTCCCTTTCGTGTGACAACGCAGATATTCCCTGAGCGCATTCAATGTCCCGTCAGATATCTTGTACGGATGCATCAGCCTGAAATATGCGATTCGCAGCTTCATCTTGCGCTTCTCCACAGGATAGGACTTGATATCATAATCCTTCCCCTCATAGTCCTCCTCCCCGCATGTCCAGAGCTCCTCAAAGCCGTCAAGATCATCCAGTTCCACGAGCGCCATCAGCTTCTCATCCCAGCGCTTTACCCACGCATCACTCCCGAACTCCACAGGATCGAACAAAAAATAATCGTGAAGCACCGTCACGGCCATCGCAAGCATCCTGTAAAGCCCCTGCGGCGCATATTCTGCCCACTCTTCCTGTGAACTGCTGAGCACGATTTCTCTCAGCCGCTTACACCCCAGAAAAAGCTCCTTGCCGCTGCTCAACGGATGACGCGGAACGGAAACCGAGCGCAGCTGTTCTGCATGTGCAAAAGCCCAGTCTCCGATCTCTTCCACGGTGTCAGGCACTGCTATATACTGAAGTGTCTTACAGCTTAGAAACGCCTTTCTCTCAATCGCGATGACCGGTTTTCCTTCTATCTCCGGCGGAATATATACCCGGTCCGCGGTGCCGCGGAACCGCTTTACCGCAATCCCCTTTTTGTAAGGCACATACACCAGCTGCCCTCCTCCGCCGGTTTCCATTACCTTTTCTTCCACACGGTTCGTTTCACTCATAGTTCCAGCGCCTCGATCTCTCTCATGATATCGTCCTGCCGCTCATGCAGCATCAGATCCTCGTTGTGCCTCTGGTAATCCTCGCTCCCGTACAATCCGATAAAGCGCGAACTGAAGGCATTTACCGTGAGCTCCGTCACGAGGACAAGCACCTCGTTTCCATCCATAAACGCCACCTCGCTAAATGCGAAGAGATTGTGAAGCCGCGCCTGTATTCTGCTGTTTTCTTCCTTCATCCTGGCAACCTCCGCATCAAAATCGGCCTTGAGCATGGCGAATGCTGCTGCGTCGTCATAATCTTCCATCCGGAGCTTCTTTTGCGCTGTCTCAAGGAAACGGACAACCGCCCTGTGCTTTCTCTTGTCCTCACTAGAGAGTGTCCCAGCGTTTGTCATGGACTCCATTATTTTCTGCCTGTTTGTGATCTGGTTTTCAATCTGTGTCTGTACGGATGTGCTATGATCTTTCTCATACAGCGTTCTTATGATCTTTAAGAGCTTCATCAGGTCTGTGAGGTAATCCGATTTTTCGAGATTCTCCTTCATCTCGCTCTCCAGCTTATCCAGCAGCATCCCAAGCAGCGACAGGCGCTCGTCAAACTTCGCGATCCGCGCCCGCTCCACAACCTGCGCAGAGTTCGTGCCTGCAAGGATTTCCTCGACTTTGTAGTCCTTCTTGTACTTGTTGTACAGCTCGTAGTAAGCTGTAAACTCTTTCACAATCTTTCCGTTGTGGAGATACTGGGCAACCAGCGTCTCGTCCACGACAAGTCCCTCCTCCTCACACAGAAGCATCGTGGCTGACAGGTCCTCCCAGCCCCTTGCCGTGACATAGGACTTGCCGCCGACATTCGTCTCCACGCGGTAGAAATCGTTCTTTTTCATATCCAGATAAGTGGTTACGGCATTGTGTATCCCCTGGCTCAGGGCATACTCTTTCCATGTCGCATAATCCGCCTCCACCTCGACAAGCTTCATCCTGTCCATCGTCACCACGTCAAACTCCCGGACTGACTTGTTGTACTCCGGCGGATTTCCCGCTGTGACGATCACCCAGCCATCTGGTACCTTATGGCGCCCAAACACCTTGTACTGCAAAAACTGCAGCATGGAGGGCGCAAGCGTCTCCGACACACAGTTGATCTCGTCGAGAAATAAGATGCCTTCCTCAATTCCAGACTGCTCCATCACCTCATAGATCGATGCGATGATCTCACTCATAGTGTACTCAGAAATGTCAAACTCCAGCCCTTTATAGTTTTTGTGGGTGATAAAAGGTAGTCCCAGCGCTGACTGCCTTGTATGATGCGTCATGGAGTAACTCACCAGCGCAATGCCGAGCTCCTGCGCGATCTGCTCCATGATGGCCGTCTTGCCGATTCCAGGGGAACCCAGCAGAAAGATCGGTCTCTGCCGCACCACCGGAATGCGGTATTCCCCGTACTCATCCTTTTTTAAATACAACCTGACTGAATTTTTAATATGCTCTTTCGCCTGCTTAATATTCACGAAATCAAACCTCCCTCTCCACGCGCTCCTCGATATCCTCAACGGGCAATACCAGTTTGATCGCCCACGGCGGCACAGCCGGCTTCTCGAAGTCATCCTCCAAAAATACAAATGCCGTGTCATAATTGTACGATGGCTTATGTTCCGGAAATACGCCGAATCCATCCGTAAAATAGATGAGTCCCTTCAGGTTCTCAAACTCCCCGCTCTCAATCGCCTTGTCAACATACGCAAAAACTGGTCTGAAATCCGTAGCGCCAAAGCCTTCCAACTGTCCTTCCCTCATAAACGTCTCAAACTCGTCGTCATTCGTAATCTTTGTGTCACGGCGCACCTCGGAATCGCACTGTATGATGTGGATATTGACCTTGCGAAAAAAATTTTCACTGCTCTTCAAAATACTGTACGTTTTATTCAGAAAGGCCTGAACCACCTCGCCTCGGCAGGAGCCGGATGTGTCGAGCGCCACCACAAACTCCTTGATCTTGTTGACATCCTTGTACTCCAGCGGTTCCACCAGCGGAAGATTGCCGTACAGAGACAGTCCATACGTATAATAGACATAATCAAACTCGTCATCGTTGATCTGTATGTCTTCTCCCGACACGCTGAACTTTCTAAGAAAGTCACCATAGTCATAGTGTTCCTTTGTCGCCTCCTCAAGATTCTGCAGAATGCTCTTGTCCCCCGACATGTCATCGGTCTTATCCTCAGAGAAGGACTTTAGTTCCGCCTTGATCCGCTCGCTGATCTTCTTCCACTGCGCCTCGGTAATCTCCAGTGTCTCTGCCGGTCCCCAGCCCTCATGCACATCGCGCCTGAACAGATTGCCAAGTTCCAGCAGTTCGCTGACACCCAGCCTGTCCTCCCTGAGCTTTCTGTAGATACGCTCCGCAGTCAGTGTTCCCGCGCGCTCCTTCCACTGCGCCAGCACCGCACTGCGCTCCGCGTCCCTGGCCGTCTCAAGACCCGATATATTCATATTCAATGCCACCTGCTCCACAGCCATATCCACAGCCACATCCCATAGCTCCTGCTCTACCCTGTCATATCTATAGGAATGGCTGAAAATACAGTGCAGCAATATATGCAGATATAATCTTGTCACGTTTGCCGGATTCTTCCTGTAAAGACGAATGATGTGGGCAGGATCATAGTAAATGACAGCATATTTCGGCGTGTTAGCATCACAAAAAACATGGTCGATTCCCGGTCTTGCCCGAAAGCGCAGGCTGGAGAGCGCCACGTCCAGAAAGCGCAGATTCATGAGAAGCCTGTCTCTTGACAGGCTCCATATCTTCTGCGCCAATAATCCCTTTTCATTTTCCTTCTCATTTTCCTTTTTAGCTTCTCTTTTTGCCCCTGCTTCCACTGACACACCTCCGCCATCGCAAAAGACTCACGAAAAATTCAAAATCTCCCCGTTGCAGGCCTCCTCCATAATCGCCTGCACATCGGCCCCGTCAAGGTCAAGTCCCTGCGCACTGACAAAATGCGTGCTCTGTACACCGTAGAGTCTGCACAGTGCATTGACATACTCGAAACCAAAATTACAGTCACCGATATAGCCGCCGCTCGTCGTGACATAGTACATATCATCAGCGGCACAGAGTCCCACAGGAGTACCGTCCTCAGCGTATGTAAACGTTATCCCGACCACACTCGCGGCCTCAAAAAATATTTTAAGCGAGGACGGAAACGACATATCCCAGTACGGTGCCGCAATCACAAGCATATCCGCCTGTGCGACAGCATTTGCATAGTCAAACATGGTATCATGCAGCTGACCTGCTGCCAACAGTTCGTCTCTCCTCTGAAGTCTCTCATAATTCAGCGGAAGCAGATTTTCTGTGGAAAGTCTGATTTCTTCTATATGAAATGCCATATCCTTGCTGTTTGCTTCCCTGATCCGCTCAAGAAGGTGCTCCGCGAGAGCAAGTGTCCTCGAATCCTTGCCGCGCACGCATGCATTGATAAATAGTAATGTAGGCATTTTTATTTCTCCCCGTGTCTCAACAAAATTTCAGGTACCTCCACGGCCATCCGCTCATACGCTTTCTCCGACGGATGCAGATGGTCGCCGCTGTCGTACCCCTGTGCGAAAGCCGCTGTATTGACACTGTCGCACAATGCCTTGTCAAAGTCGATGCAGCCATCAATCTCCCTCGTCTGGCGAATCCACTCATTGACCGCACAGCGAAGCTCCTCCCGAAACGGCTCATAGGTGCGCCATCCGTAGATCGGAAGCAGCGTTCCGACATACACGCCGAGTCCGTACTCCCTCGCCTGACGGACATACTGCCGCAAGCCCTGTATCAGATCGTCAGCTGTCGGCAGATCGCTCCATGGACGGAACGGATTCACCTCCACGCCCACCGGATGAATGATGTCATTGATGCCGTGCTGGATAATGACGGTGTCAGCACCGCTCACCCTCGCCTCCCGCGGAAAACGGACCGAACCTTTTAACCCATAAGAGTCGTAGGTGATATTGTCGTACTGCCGCAGAATCCTTGTGCCGCTTGCAGCCCGCCTCACAATAGCAGTATGCTCAATATTTTCCTGAAATAACCGCAGCGTCAGATAGTCGGGCCACGCCTGCGAGGTGATGCTGTCCCCGTAACAGATGACTGCACGGTTGGTGTGCTCTGTCTCTATCTCCACATTACTTAAAAAATAAAACCAGTTCGTGTTTCTCGTGAGCTCGAGCGGAAGCATGCCGCTCCGGGCGTAGTCACCCACTGCATAATATCCTTTTGACAGCGGTCCTGTGATCAGCACCGCAGAACGCATCTGGGTAAACCCGCCCAGATACAAACTGACACTGATGTCATTTCCGCGTCTGACCGGGAAGCGGATTTCGTCGCTGACTGCTGCCTCTCCCGCCGGTATGGTGACGCTGCTGCTGCCGTTGTCAAACGTAACCGGTGTACTGGTCTCCCCGACAATACCGCGCCCTGAATCCGAGCTGTCCGCTATATAGATACGACTTATAGTCACAGGCTCAGTACCGCAGAAATTGTCCAGTGTAATCTTTAATCTATCTCCGTCAAACATTGGACGGATGGGGTAGCGCAACGTCAGATCCTTCGCGTAATTCTCCGGTCTCCTGTCCGCGATCGAAATTGCATTTCCCCATGTTGTCACATATTTTTTCATCGTATATTCCATGCTCTTTTCTTATAAATTGTGCGGACATAACTGGTCAGATTCCTGTGTTATCCCTGCACAATTTCTTATTATTGTACATCCGGCAGCCGCTCATATGCAACTGCCTAATATAGTATAGCACGAAATAATGTTTACTTCAATTACAAGAATTGATTATTCAATATCTATTGTATCTGCAACGCTTTCCCGCGCTTTCTCTTAATCAGAACCACCGACAGCGCCAGCGCACCGGAAGCTCCTGCCATCAGTATCACAAGCGTTCCCATAAAAGTCCGCGGCGGCCTGTTGAGCATCTGTACATACTTGTCCGTCGTGACAAGGAAATCTGCGGGCGCCGTCTGTTCCCCCTGAAATGTCTGCATCTCATTTCCCGCGGCATCCTTCACCCGGTATAAGAGAGAGACCGTCTCGTTGTGCTGCGGAATCGTAATCTTCAGTGACTCATCCTCCCCCGCAAGCTCCATATAGTCCCAGCGCTCAAGCACCTCATTTTCCTTGTTTACCAATGTAAGCTCTGCCTCGGCCAGCTTAAAATTGTCCGTCACAATGACATGTACCTCCTGCGCCTCGACATCGTACACCTTCCCCGATTCCACGCCATCGATTATTACCCTGGGCGGTGTATTGTCAATCGTAAACGTGATCTCCTTTCCGTGAATATCGGCTGCATTGTTGACTTCGTTTCCAGCCCTGTCCCTGGAGTACAATGTCAACCGGTATATTCCCTCTGCTGCGAAGTTCTCTTTCCCTATCTGATACACATATGTGTAACCAATGTCTGCCGAGCCATGCATTTCTCTCGTGTATCTGGCTTCATAACCGATTGCGCCATTCCGCGACACATAGAGTTCAAACTCCTCGACAGTGTCAATATTCATCTCGACAATCTGAATATCCTGCAGCGCACCGTAAGTATTGTATTGCCGTTCCATCAGGTGCGCGAGCGCACTCAGATCATACACAGAACCGTTTCTATTCAAGGAAAAGCGGCAGGTGCGCTCCGCCACATTTCCCGCCTGGTCGCAGGCTGAAACGGTGAGATAGTAGATATTATCCGCCTTCTCCGTCATGTCCGTGAGCGTCAGACGGTATTCTGTACCGCCATCGCCCGCAATCGATGCTGTCTCAATTGTATTCGTCACAATATCACCGATTCCTGTCTTCACAGACACCGATATATCAGATGTCTCTATATTGGAATCCGACACCGATATCACCGGCAGCACCGCACCGCTGTTCGCAGAGCCGTCCGCTACACCGTCAATGCGAATCACAGGCGCCATTGTGTCGATCGTAAACGCTCTTTCCACTCTGTCTGCCGAATTGCCCGCCATATCCGTATAGGTACAATCAATGTGATACAGCTGATCGCCCGCAAAAGGGATCCGCAGTGTGTGGACATCCCCATCATGGCTCCATGTCCCTTTTTCTGACACTGGTGTCATATTTATAATGACGTCTTCTGCGCGGAAATTGCGCTCTGTCACAGTGAGCACTGCGGTGACGTCCGTGTTGAAATACACCCGGTCCGCTGCCTGCGCTTCCCGCCCGGCATTCAGTGCAATTGTCATCTGGGGCGCCGTCTGGTCGATGATAAATGTTTCCGTCTGTATTTCATCCGATGCATTATCCGCCAGATCGACACAGCTTGCCGTGATACTGTACTCGCCGTCCTCTGTCAGGGCAAACGTGGCATAGTGTTCGCTGTTGTCACTCCTCCAGTCAGACAGCGCAGTCTCCCAGACCTGCCCATCCTTCGTGACAGATATAGTGACTGCATCGGGGTTAAAATTCAGCTCATGCACATGGATTGTCCCTGTCCTTCCCTGCCGGTAATAATTCCCATTTACCGCATCATTGTTGTCAAAGCTGATGTCGATCTCCGGTCTGGTAACGTCGATTTTTAACACTTGTATTGATGTCCTTATATTATCTGACCTGTCGGCTGCCGTGACCTCGATATAGGCCTCGTTGCTTTCATTTGCCTTTGCATCGATTATCTGCGTTCCCCGAAAATCTGACGCCGCGATGATCTCATCCTCCGTCGGTGCCTCCTTGGTAAACGAAAAAAGCTCCTGCCCCGCAACGGTGTCTGTCCCATCTCTGCCGACGGAGCTTGTCACCGATTTCAGGGCGGCACAGTTATCGTCCTCCGGGGCATCCCTGACACAGATCTCAACTGCAATGTCATCATTGAAGAAACCATGCGCATTCGCACCTTTGGGCTCAATGATCAGCTCCCTGTGATTTCCATCCTGCGATTCATTGGGAGCCATGTTGTCTACCACGATGCCGTTCGTCCAGCCCTCCGCAATATTTCCGGCTGCGTCCTCCGCCCTGATGTACAGAAAGCACCTTGTATTCGGCAGAATGCTGATACTGTCTTCGCTGTCAAAGCTGCTGTTCTCCGTGCCCTTCCACTCGCCGGGTTTCTTTACTTTACTGATTACCAGCGAACCTTTCCCGCTGATTCCATACTGCGCGTCCGCGCTGCCCGATATCGCGTCACGGTAAAATTTTCTGTAAGTGATCGCCGGCTCCCCGCCCACCTCAAATGAGCTTCCTGCCAACTCCATTGTCAGGTCTGTCGGCTCGTGGCAGTCAATCTTGTAGTGATGCACCTGCTTCTCTGACATGTTCCCAGCCTTGTCTGTCGTCCAGTACTTCAGGGTATAGAATCCGTCCTCACACGCAAAATCGACGATATGCTGATTCAGATCATCCTTTGTCAACACGAATTCCTGACTGCCGTCAGCGCTGGTCGTCACATCCTTGCAGCTCATGACACCGATCACTGCTTTTGGGGATGTATTGTCCGTACCCGGCGCTTCGCCTAGTCGTTCTGACTCCCATGTGTCTGGAACGGAATCTTCTTTTGTCAATTCGTAATGTATCGTGATTGGCGCATCGTACTCTTTCGATATAACACCAGTGTCATAATCAGGATACTCGAAGCGAATCACCGGCGTTCCGGATTGCTTGTTGTACCATCCGTTCCGGCACTTTGTCTCATCCGCCCCGCTCACAAGAACCGGCTTGATTTCGGCTGGCTGATGCTGTATGAGCACTCTCTGCGCTGCATTATTTGTTGTCTCCACACCTGACCTGGAAACCGCCCGGAAGAGATAATAACCATTTTTGTCCTCCGCAATCTCAAGTCCCGCCATCGAATTGTCCTGCACGGAAAGCTCTGTCCAGCTTTCTGACACATCTGTCATATTTTGACCGATTTTTCTGTAGACATATTCATACTGATAAATACCCGCATAGGTGCAGCTGTCTTTGTCCGGCGTGACCTCTATCCGCACATCCTTGTTTGTCCAGTTGTCATTCTCACCGTTGTAGGGCTGTCCTCCCGCAGACACACGAAACTGCAGCACTGGCACGGTGCTGTCCACCACAACCTTGATATGTTCGCCCGCTTCATTGACAACCTGCTTTACATCACTGACATTTCCGGCCTCGTCATACGCCCTTATTGCAATGGCCGGATAACATCCGTCCGGAAGCGCGATCTCAAATTCCACAACCGAATCTGCTGATTCCTGTGCTTCCGGGCGCTGCGTATTCTCTACTTCGACCCAGACGGCATTCTCCTTTGCGCGTATATCTGTGGTGTATTCAATCCTGTCCACACCGCTGACATCATCGCCAAACGCCCCGCTTAACACAAAATTTTCCGCAAAATACTGCTCCGTATCTGTCTTAGTCGGCTCATAACACTCATTGTCTGCACAGAAATCCCTGAGGATCGGCGCATCCGCATCTCTTCCTGTTATGTATGCCCGCGTGCCGTTCTCCACGTCCTTAGTGCTCGCGCTCTTGTCCGTATTTACTGCCCAGAATGTGTACTTTCTCTTCCCCTTTCCGGCTTCGTCTTCCTGCTCTTTCATCTGAATGGAATCAAAGTATTTCTTTCCCGTATCGCTCAGCTTTACCTCAATCTTGTCATTCACCCATCCGCGGCAGCTCTCAAGATATTTTATCCACTCCGTATACTCATACCGCTGCACCTGCCCATCCCCTGACAGCTCGATATAGAAATCGCTGTCACATAAGGGGCTGTTCTTTACCTTGATACTTTGGGAAAATGCCTGCTCCGCCTCTGATTTCCTGACCTGAATAAACCGATTGTCGCCTTCATCCACGTATGTTCTGTAATCCAGCTCTCCGTCGTCTGATATTTCGGGTGAAAAACAACTCAATGGAATCTCCACCCATTCCTCCTCCATATCGCTTTTTATCTCTGTGATCTCCTCAGGAATTAATTCCGAATCTGCTTCTGATGTGTCGTCTGACGTCTTCTCCGATACAACTTCTGATATGACTTCTGATGTGCTCTCTGATGGTTCCTCCGTTGAAATTTCCGACGGATCCTGTGACACAGTTTCTGACAGGATTTCCGCGGCGGTTTCTGTGACTTCTGCCTCTCTCGCTTCTTTTGTCTCTTTTGCTTCTTTTGTCTCGTTTTCCCCTTTTGCCTCTTCTGTCTCTTTTGTCTCTTTCTTCTCTTTTGTCTCTTTTGTCTCTTTTGTCTCATCTCTGCCGCGGCTGTCTGGCTGTACATCCGTCTGAATGGCTGCCACCTGTCTCTGGTCTGTCCGCTTCTGTCCTGCTGCCTCCGCCGCTCTCATGCCAGTCGGCGTACTCAACAGGATACTCAGCGCAAGCACCCCCGACAGTATTTCTTTTGTCCCTTTTTTCATAATTTTACCTCATATATGCTTATTTGTGCTGTCTCCTTGCGAAGTCCGGTCGACAGCACTCAATAAGCATATAGGAACCTGCCGTTTATCTCAATAGTACTATGGTACTATTTCAGAATGTGCAGCACGTAATGTCAGCGGTACAGTACATAGTCCTGCATCTCCGTGAAAAACCCGGCGCGCGTCAATGCCTCCCCCGCGCAATCAGGATAATTCTTGACGACAATCCGTTTGAGATTCGGAAAAATCTTTCCTTTCCTGTATGCCTGCGCAAACATCAGAAGGCACTCCTCCAGATGCTCTTCCTCAAACACGCGCAGGGTATTTCCCTGACGCTCCATGACTGCGATTGGCATTCCGCCATGACAGGCCACCGCATTTCCTGGTATATTCATAAAGCTCCGTCCCTCCCTGTGGGGCAGAACCTTGCCCCAGCACTGTGCCGGATCGACCGCATTCACCCAGACCAGCTCCCGCCGCGATGGCTGCTGATTCCTGTCGAGCTCCCTTATAACGGAAGCATAATCTTTTCCCCGGATGAACTGTGCGCCAGACAATCCCTCCACAAAATACCCGCGGCGCGCCTGCCCGGTGTACTCCCACACGCGCAGCACAGACAGCGCCTCCTGCCATGGAAGTCCGCACGCCGCTGCCGTCTCCCTGCACAAAATCAGACAGCGGTCAAAACATTTTTCCAGTGTTTCTGCCATGGCCTGTCCGGCACCAGACACTTTCAACGGCCTTGTGATGTCCCATCTGCCGGCACGCAGCGCCTTCACCCGCATACTGATGCGCTGTTTTGCCGTCGCCTTCCGGGCTTTCTCCTGCTCAATCCACTGCCGCACTGGAACGAAACTGTCCGCATATACCAGCCCTTTTTCCAACAGAGACATCAGTGTGTCATAGGGAGACTCACTGCCAAGCACGCCATTCAGGGACTGCATGAAACTGGCTCCGCGTCTCTGCAGCGTCTGATATAAGAGCTGTTCCTTCTCCGTCAGGCCATTTTCCATCATTTCACTTTCCTGCGCTCCCGGCTCCGCGTCCCAGTCAATTGCTTCCTGAAAGTCAAAGCGCAGTCCACCCCTGCCCTCCATATGCCAAAACAACTCGCCCTCCGCGAGATAGGCATCCAGCTTTTCCCCGCGGTAATTGTTCACCCACCGCGGAAGCAGAATCCCCTCCCAGTAGGAAACAGGCAGCGTAGTACCCGCATACCGTCTTAAAAGCCTGCCCAGGCATTCCTCTGCCGGCGCACCCGATTCCAAATGCGAGAGCATCAATGCCGCGTATGCCTCCGCGGGACACGTCCGTATCTCCTCCCGCCTGTTTTTGAGTGTCCGCACTCTGGCGCGCCGGTACAATTCCGCGTGATAATATTTGCCGTCCTGCCGCACAGCCTTCTCCTGTATGCACAACTCCTCCAAAACGGCTTCCGCCAGCGGCAGCGGCCACCCATAGCGCTCCGCCGTCTGACCCGCATCAGCCGCACCGCGGTAGCGCAGCATACGTCTCACAATATGAAGCTGTTCCCCGCAAATCCCCTGAGCGCAAGACTCTTTCTCACGATGCGCCTGATCACCCGTCTCCGCAGTGCAAACCTGCTGACCGCAGCCGGGATTCCACAGTCGAGATTGTGTCTCACCGAGCGCCGCAGCGTACTTTCCAGCCTCCTCCGCGGCAATCCACAAACCCTGTTCCAGATACAGCACCCTGCCGCTCTGTGCAAGGCTCTCCAGCCATTCCACGGGAATCTCCAGCTCACCAGCCGCCAGGTCCCCCTCCGTCATCAGCAGCGCGTGAAGCTGCCGCTCATCTTTTGGCAGCTTTTCTCTCAATAAGATGTCTTCCTGCACCTGCAGAAGCTCCCGGCTGCCCGGCTGCAGCAATCTCTCCTCCGATTTTAGCGCATCCTCCACCGCAGCATGGATTCCGCGCGGTGTGGGCGCGTAATCGTACATGACTGCCGCCTCCTGCGCCCACTGCAGCGGGAGAGACATCGGGGAGGGAAGCTCTGTATAGATTTCCCGCACCTCCACGGCGCCAGCGCGAATATCGCACAGCAATTCCCGCACGCCCCCGGCATCCCACAGCTCCTGCATACACTCCCGCCTGGTCTCGCGGATCAGCGGATGCCTGTCCTCCCGCACCACCTGCTCGAGCAGCTCTGCGCTTTTCAGTCTCTGCCGCCATAGAGGCTGCCGGCTGTTGTTCCGGACACCCATCATCAGCGCGCGCCCACTGTTGTACCGGAATGCCATATTAAAGACAGGTGTCGCCGGAAGCATAATCTCCAGTTTTCTGACACATGTGTCAGGATCGAGTCCCTGAAGGAGCCCCTCCGGAAGCGTTTCCTCTCCATAGGAGTACAGTAAAAATCCATCCTCCTCATCCACACTGCCGATCTCACACTTAAGCAGCTCTCCCGCAGCCTGTGCGGCAAGCCGCGAAAGCGGCGCATTGATTCGCTTTCCGAACAGCGAATGAAACATCAGCTGACTGTTACCAGACGAATCTCTGAAATGCTCTACCAATATCGTCCTGTCATCCGGCAGACTCCCTGCTGCCTTTATCTGTCTCTCCAGATAACCGGATGCAAGGGAAACTGCTGTCTCATCCAGTCCCAGCTCCTTTAAGGCCATGGGCAGACGCCCCTCCTCATAAGCCTGCCAAAAGCCGCGGAACATGCGTCCGAACGCCTCGCCAGTGCGCTTGCTGCGCCCCTTGATCTCACCTTTCCAGAATGGAAGTCTTGCCCCCTCAACGGGAGCCTGCACCACGGTCACGATATCCCTGCTGATATTCGTTATCTTCCACGCGAATGCGCCAAGGATAAACCGGTCCCCCCGCTGGGACTCGTAGACAAACTCCTCGTCAACCTCCCCGAGCCTGACGCCATCCTCTGTCTTTACAGTATACAACCCCTTGTCGGGAATTGTGCCGCCCGCTGAGACGGCCAGCATTCTGCTGTAGCTGTCACCCTCCACACGCTCATGCAGCCTGTCATACAGAATTCTCGGCCGCACAGGGATATCCCGCTCATGTTCATAATCCCCCGCCAGCATGCCAAGCACGGACCTGACATCCTCCCTGGTGAGCCTGCGAAAGTTCCATGCACGCGGCAGAATTTCCATCACTTCATCCAATGTATAGCTTCGGAACGCCGCCATGGAAACAAGATGCTGCGCGAGCACATCGAGACACTCCGGGGGCGGACTGATCTGTTCCACGCCGCCCTCTCTGGCAAGCTCTGCCGTCATGCCGCAGAACACGCACTCCGCCGCAGTTCTGGGAAAAAGATACATCACACTGGTCCGCCCCGGATTGTGTCCTGCCCGCCCGAGCCGCTGCATCGTGCTGGAGACCGTGCGCGGACAGCCGACCTGAAGCACCTGGTCAATCTCGCCCACATCAATCCCCAACTCCATAGAGGAGGTCGCACACAAAAGCCGGAGCTTTCCGTCGCGCAATGCTTCCTCCGTTTCCGCGCGCTGCTCCTTGGAAAGACTTCCGTGATGCACCCGCGCGAAGCCCTCTCCGCCCAGCGCATTGACATAATACGCCAGCTTTTCCGCATACCTTCTGCCTTCCACAAACGCGATCACGCTGCGGCTGCCCTGGCAATACTGAAACACAAGCGCTCCCAGCTCCTCCCATACGGGATCTTTTCTCCTGCCCCTCACCGCGTCTGCATAGGGTCCAAGCACATCCAGACGGGTCTTTTTATTCATGACAGGCGCCGCGATCCTCACCTCCTCCGGTGCCAGATATTCTGCGGCTGCCTCCAGCGGCGCAATCGTCGCAGACAGTCCGATCCGCTGCAGGGGTTGCCCGCACAGAGCATCGAGCCTTGCCAGTGAGAGCATCAAATGTGCTCCCCTCTTCGTGTCGATCAGGGCATGGAGCTCGTCCACGATCACAGCCCTCGCTGTCGCCAGCACGCTCTGACCAGTCTTGCTGGTCAGCATCAGATACAGCGATTCCGGCGTGATGATCAGAATATGCGGCGGTTTTCTTACCATTCGCTGCCGATCTCTCTGTGAAGTGTCTCCTGTCCGTATCCCGACTGTGATCTCCTCCTGCGCTCCGGCTCCGTTTCCGATTCCGTCCAAAGGGCGTCTCAGATTTTCGCGGATATCTGCTGCCAGGGATTTCAATGGAGAGACATAGATCAACTGTAACCCGTCCTTCAAAGTCCCCTCCCGCGCCTGCCGTCTCATCTGGTCAAGAAAAACAAGGAACGCAGAAAGTGTCTTCCCCGTTCCTGTAGGTGCCGAAACCAGTACATGGCGGCCTGCCGCGATATTCGGCCAGGCCTCCTGCTGTACCGGAGTGGGCTCTCCAAGCGCACTCTGAAACCACTTCTGCGTTCTCTCATCAAAGAGCTCTAATACATTCTCCATGTCCCTTTATTCCCCTTCACTCTGCACTCCCCTGATCTGTGGAATACCGTTTCCCCCGACAAGAGCTGCTTTTGCCAGCTTATCCGCCTCCTCATTGTATTTGTCTCCTGTATGCGCGGCTATCTTTTGAAAGGTGATCCTTATCCTGCTGCCGCTATCCCTCATAAATGCTGCGTACTTCTGCGTCAGGCTCTTGTTGGCTTTCCAGCCTCCTGTCGCCCACATCTCAATGCCCATATAGTCATAGCATATTTTCACCGCGGTATATCCGTTGACTTCACACCACTTAACTGCATACATCGCTCCCAGCATTTCCCCGGTGACATTGCGCAGCTCCAGCGATTCCGGATTATCGCCGTTGCCGGACTCCCGTATGATACCGCCGTCCGGCTTGATGAGAACACAGCCGAACGCATACCTGCCAAGCTCCTTGCTAAAGCTGCCGTCGACATATGCCACGACCTGGTTTTCTTTGTCCTGCGCATCGCTTTCGACATCGGTGTCCCGCAGCGGCTGCTCTGCTCCGGCCAGATACACCTCTGCCTCCTCCCTGGAGAGAAAGCTTTTGTACTCTGCACCCGGATAACCGTCAACAGATGCCTTGCACGCTTCCCATGTCTGAAAGAGACCTGTTTTCTTTCCCTTCTTTACAGCATAAAATTTCTTCTTTGCCATGATTATTCTGTCCCCATCTTTTTGCAGGTTTCCCGGACATCTCCTAAAATATTGTCCCTGTCCTCGCACTCCAGAAGCTGAATCAGCTCGCCAAACCATTCCTCACACATATAGTGTATCGCATACCTGCTGTCATATTCCGAGAAGCTCTGTATCTCCTCTTTCTCGACAATTTCCACAAACCGTTTGTATGCGTCGGTCAGGTAACTTCTCTTTCTCCTCGCAACTACGTGCCCCGGTTCCCTTTTCAATAACGAAATGCTCCGATGCCTGAGCGCAAGATATAGCAGCTTATCGAGCTCAATACTTTCACTGCTGTATAGATCCTCGAGATACACTCTTCCTTCTTCCCGGTTCCCGCCGGCCGCAGGGTAAGCCCTCAGCCATTTTTCCTGTTCCTGCCTGCTCTCCATCCCCTCTTCTGACATTTGGGATTTTTTCAGACAGCATTGCTTGTATTTTTTCCCGCTTCCGCACGGACATGGATCGTTTCTGCCGATTTTGACAACTCTTCGCTGCTCTGTATTGCCAGTGCTGCCGCCAGACTCGTCCAAAATACCGGCAAATTTCCTGTCCAGCCTGTCATCCCCGTCATCATCGTCATCATCGTCATCATCGTTCCCAATCACGCTTTCCCTGGCGGAGTCTTCATACATCGCCCAGCAGCGGAGCATTTTTACCGTATCGATTGACGACTTGCAGAACCTTCTCTCTTTTTCCCCGTACGCAAAAATCCTGTCTACACATTCATCATATCCGCCAATAGCATATCCATCTACCTGCCTGTCCCAATAGAGATGTCTGAGTTCCGGTAGCAATTCTGCAAAATGGCAGCTGCAGATCATATCTGCTATCGCTGTGTAAATGTAATCGCCAATACGATCCTCTACAGTTGCAATCTCCCTCAGAAAATCCTTCCACTCCTGCTTTCCCAATGTCTGATCCAGATACAGCTGTCCCATCACATCCAGCATTTGTGACCTCGCAAAATCGCTGGCATTCTTATCCCTGATAGCCTGTCTGAGCAGACTGATATCTCCATTGTATGTATTGTACAGAATACTCCCCAGATCCTCCGTGAGCACATCGCCGATCAAAAAGTCCAACGTATCCTCCGGCAAAGATGCCAGCTCCATCAGTTGCGGGAAAAACGCCCTGTCCTGAAACTGTGCAAGCAGAAATATTGCATACAAATGTAAATTGTAGTTTTCATCCAGGTCGTCCTTCTCCCTGATGGCCTTCTCGACCGCATTTCGCAGATAGGGAATTGCCTCATCCCTGTTGGCGCCAATCAGCTCCAATTCTTCCTTGGGAAACTTTTTGCTAAAATATGTGATGTTCTCGATCGCTCTTTGTAATTCTTCCATGAATTTTCTCCCTTATGTGCATTTTATTGAGAATCTGTATGCAATGATATCTTATCATACAGTTCCTTATCCCTGTCATATTTGATTATAACAAAAACAGGCATGGAATGATAGCGTTTCCTTGATTAAATTTCAACATGTTTCATATAGTATCCAAAGCATCCCTTATACAGCTTATTGTCCGCATCCTGCTGCATGCGCGCCTCCCCGTTCTCAAACCCCTCAAATCCAAACATTTGCGCGATGCGCTGTTCCCTCTCATAATACACCCCCGGAACACCGAGGTAATACTGAATCTCTTTCTGCGCATAGCGGAACAAAAGAAGCTGCCTGTAATTGTAGTACGCGTGCAAAACAAAGGAATTTGTCGCCAGTTCATGATATTTCGCCGCCAGTATCACGATATCGCGCGGCCTTATCAGAATGCTCTGTGCCTCCTGACAGATGTGAATCTCCGGATAGAGCCTGCGCAGCTGCTGCCATTTATCCTCATGAATTTCTTCGCAGAGCTCCTCGTATCCCGTCTGTTCTGCTGGTTCTGTATGGTCTGCGCTTTTTGCCACATGAATCTCATTGTGTTCTGGCACAGAAACCGCGCTGTCCGATGCAGGATAATCATACCTGAGCACACATATCCCCCTGCGTGTCCCGTACAGCGGTATCTCGACACGCATGCACCGCGCAAAATCCACTTTGTCATTCCACTTCATCTTCTCCATGCCGTACCCCGACTGGATGGCTACATCTCCCAAAAGTATTTTCTCACCATAGATGTTGACGGCGTACACCTTACAGCGGTCCCCACACTGCAGCGGCACACCCCTGAGCCCGACGCTGACGCCATCCTTTTCCACCCGCAGAAATCCGATATTGCGCTCCTTCTTCCCGTTGTTCATATAATCAATATAAAAAAACTGCATACACCGACGCCTCCGCTCCAAACATGGTTATTCTAATGTATGTCCACGGAGACAGGCGTATGCATCGCTATTCACTTTTTCTACAGCTCCTGCTCATAGGGAAGCCGTTTCGCCAGATATCCTTTCCGCAGGAGCATCTCCTCGATTTCGTCCAGTATCACTTCGCTGTCCGCGCTGATCGTATGAAAATGATATCCCGAGGTCACATTCAGGAGCGGTGCCGACTTGCCCGATCTGATATTGTCCACAAACACGCGCACATCCCGGCGGCTCCTGATGTTCAGTGCGGCTGTCATTTTCCCGTACGCCCTGTGATTTACAATCACATCCCGGACGGTTCCGCCGAGGTCTACAATGGAGTTCAGCTCATCCTCCACCTGCTCATCTGTGTGACATACTTTCAGGATACGCACATTCTGGTTCTGCTCTGTGCGCTCCAGATAATATCCCTTTGTCGTGGACATGATCGGATACCCCTCTGTGCGCAAAAGTGCCATGTCCTGCACAACAATCTGCCGGCTCACACCCGTTTCCTTCCCCAAGGCGCTGCCAGAGATCGGAGTCTGTGACTGCTGCATCATTGATAAAATTATTTTTCTCCGTTCCGATCCGGTCAATTCCTTTTCCATAATACCCCCTTGCCGCCTTTGTGCTGCCTTTTTCGTCTTTCACACGATCTCCTTTAATCGAATACTTTTAAATGCTTCAGACTGATATCGAGAATTGGCGCAGAGTGTGTGAGCGCCCCGCTTGACACATAGTCGATTCCTAGGCTTGTAATCATCTGAATATTCTCCCTCGTAATATTTCCCGAGCACTCCGTCTGTGCCCTTCCATTAATGATGTGTACTGCCTCCGCCATCACATCGGGCGTCATGTTGTCGAGCATGATAATATCCGCTCCGGCTTCCACCGCCTCCCGCACCATATCAAGGTCTTCTGTCTCCACCTCCACTTTCCGCACAAACGGCGCATATGCTCTCGCTGCCTCGACAGCCTCCCGCACGCCTCCCGCCGCATCGATGTGGTTGTCCTTTAAGAGCACGCCGTCAGAGAGATTATATCTGTGATTGCAGCCTCCGCCCACGCGCACCGCGTACTTCTCAAATATGCGCATACCCGGTGTCGTCTTTCTCGTGTCGAGCAGCTTCGTCCTGGTTCCCTCCAGAAGTTTTACCACGCTGTTTGTATAGGTAGCGATACCACTCATGCGCTGCAGATAATTCAGCGCGGTGCGCTCACCGGACAAAAGTACGCGGATATCGCCTGTGACAACCGCAAGCACCTCTCCCTTTCTCACGCTATCGCCGTCCTTCACCGTACAGTTCACTTTCGTCTCCGGGTCCAACAGGGTAAATACCCTCTCAAAGACTGCGAGTCCGGCAATGATACCATCCTCCTTGCAGATCAGCTGCACTTCGCCTTTCCTGTACTCCGGCATGACAGCATTGGTGGACACATCCTCATTGTTGATGTCCTCCTCCAGTGCCATTCTGATGTATTTGTCAGCGGCAAGCTGCATAGTAATTGGATTCATATCTGTTACTCCTTTCTTAGCTTAAAATCAATATTTTTCTACAGTTCCTAAACCTGCGTGTCCGCGATTTTTGCGGCCGCGCGCTTTGCAAAGACGAGGCTCTCCAGGAGACTGTTGCTGGCAAGTCTGTTCTTCCCATGTACACCGTTGCAGCTCGTCTCACCCACAGCATAGAGATGCGCCATCGTCGTCCGGGAGTCGCTGTCCACATGCACACCACCCATAAAATAGTGCTGCGCCGGCACGATCGGAACCGGCTCTCGCAGTAAATCGTAGCCCTCCTCCAGACAGTGCTGATATATATTGGGAAAATGCTCCTTTACAATGCGTTCGGGAACTTTCTCAAAAGATATGTACTCATACTCAGTTCCCTCCTTTTCCATCTCCTTCATGATCGCATCGGTCACCACATCACGCGGAAGAAGCTCATCCACGAAGCGCTCACCCTTATGATTCAGTATGATCGCGCCCTCCCCCCTTGCAGACTCCGAGATCAGAAAACTTCTGCCCGGCTTTGTGCTGTAGAGACAGGTCGGATGAATCTGTACATAGTCCATGTGCTCCAGCGCGACACCATGCTCTTTTGCAATCCGGCAGGCATCGCCGGTCAGGAGCGGAAAATTCGTGGAGCGGTGATATAGCCCTCCTATCCCTCCTGTCGCCATCACCGTATCGGGCGCATAAATGTACAAAGTTTCCCCATTTTGGTCTTCCGCCTTGATTCCGGCACAGATATCATTTTTCTCGATAATATCCGTCATGGTCGTATACTCCATCATAGTGACATTTTCCATCCTTTTTACATGGGACAGCAGTGTGGTCGTGATCTCCTCACCCGTAATGTCCTTGTGAAAGCAGATGCGCGGTTTAGAATGAGCCCCCTCCCTCGTATATGCAAGACTTCCGTCCTCATTTCGCTCAAAACGCACGCCCAGCGCCAGCAAATGGTCAATGACTGCCCGGCTGGAATTGATCATGATCTCTACGCTCTCCGCACGGTTTTCATAATGTCCTGCCCGCATTGTATCCTCAAAATAGGCATCAAAGTCGCTGTCGTCGCGCAGCACGCAGATGCCGCCCTGCGCCAGCATCGAATCACAGCTTGCGATATCCTCCTTTGACAGCATGAGAATCTTTTTGTCCCGCGGCAGCGACAGCGCGGTGTACAGCCCCGCAACGCCGCACCCTGCAATCACGATATCGTAATAAAGCTCCTTTGTCATTTTTCAATATCCATACCCTTTCCTTTTCTCTATCTATCCTGCCCCGTCACTGTGCCAGTTCCAGCATGCGCGTCAGTGTCCGCTCCGCTGCCGCACTGGCCTGTCCGTCATCCATCTTTATCTCATTGCTGCCATTTTTTAACACGTCAATAATTTTGTCCAGTGTGATCATTTTCATATCAACACAGATCGGTTCTGTTTCAGGAAAGAAAAATACGGCGTCCTCTCTCGCCTGCTGCAGTGCATGGCGGACACCCTGCTCTGTGCCAATGATAAAGATCGTGTCCGTGCTGTTTTTCGCATAATCAATAATACCGCTCGTGGAGCCAATGTAATCCGCAAGCGCTGTAAC
This sequence comes from uncultured Lachnospiraceae bacterium, assembly GCA_947177165.1. Taxonomy (GTDB): domain Bacteria; phylum Bacillota; class Clostridia; order Lachnospirales; family Lachnospiraceae; genus COE1. The sequence continues at coordinate 24,928 of CAMWTP010000008.1, read as the reverse complement.
CTCGCTGCTGCATTCCGGATGCACAAGAACTTTCGCTGACGGATGCTGTTCCTTCAACTTCCTGATCTCCTCCGCTTTCATATGCTCATGGATCGGGCAAAAGCCTTCATTATATATGATGCGTTTCCCGGGAACTTTGTCTGCCACAAAATGAGCAAGATTCCTGTCGGGGATAAACAGAATATTTTTGTTTGGCAGATTTTTAACGATCTGCACCGCATTGGCAGATGTCACGCAGACATCCGACCACGACTTGACCTCAGCCGTCGAGTTGATATAGCACACAACTGCCAGATCCTCATACTGCGCTCTCGCCCTCTCTACAGTCTCCATCGTCACCATATGCGCCATCGGGCAGTCTGCTTTCGCATCCGGCATCAGCACCGTTTTTGCCGGATTCAGCAGTTTGGCGCTCTCCCCCATAAAAGACACTCCGCAGAAAACAATCGTCCTGTGCGGCATATCCACAGCCCTCCTGCTCAAGAAATAGGAATCCCCTATGTAATCCGCTATGTCCTGTACCTCCGGGCGAACATAGTAATGCGCCAGTATCACGGCATCTTTCTCCTCTTTCAGTTTTTGTATCTCTTCCTGTTTTGTCATAACAACTCCTCCTCATCAGTTTTATGCAGTATAACATATATCTTTACAACTGACAAGACACCTGTTATGACTATTACTTTTTCTGCATTCTATTATTGTTCCGCACTTACTGTTCGCACGTCCGATGAAGCAGAGGGAATCGCATGCATACGCATTGCTGTTTGCGCCTTTACTGAACGCAATTGTATCCGAATCAGAAGAGTGTGAAAAGTAATCTTTTCGTGTTTTTACACTCACGCCAAAGTGATGGGAATCATGTGCCACTGGCCCAGGTGTGAATTATAACCCTTTCGTATGCCAAATAACGCCTTAATGGCAAAAGTTGGTTGACTTCACTACGCCAGGTTGGTAAAATAGTAACAGTTAAATACACACAAAAATAAGTATGTAATACAGAAGAAAGGTTAGGTGTAATTTATGCAATACAAGACAAGTGGAACCTGTTCCCAGCTGATCGATTTCGAAGTTGAGGACGATATCATAAAATCAGTGGCCTTTACAGGCGGATGCAACGGAAACCTAAAGGGTATCTCCGCTCTGGTCTCTGGAATGAAAGTTGATGATGCCATCGCTAAACTTAAAGGAATCCGATGCGGACTCAAAAATACTTCCTGCCCCGACCAGCTGGCGCGTGCACTGGAGCAGTACAAAGCAGGCACAGCGAATTGAAAAATATGGTAATGATTCAATACAATTGGAAAATATATATTTTTTGAATATACTATCATATAAAATGAAAAAGAAATCGGAGGCTTTAAGATATGAAACGCATCGTCTTTACCGGTGGCGGTTCTGCCGGCCATGTGACTCCAAATATTGCTCTTTTTCCCAAGCTTAAGAGCATGGGCTATGATATACACTACATTGGCTCTTACGAAGGAATCGAAAAAAAACTAATCGAGGATTATCGAATCCCCTATTACGGCATCTCTACAGGAAAACTCAGAAGATACTTTGATATCAAAAATTTCAGCGATCCTTTCCGCGTACTCAAAGGATTTGCCGAAGCCAGAAAAATATTAAAAACCCTCAAGCCTGATATTGTATTCAGCAAGGGCGGATTTGTGAGCGTTCCTGTCGTCCGCGCCGCTGCCATGCTAAAAATCCCCTGCATTATCCACGAATCCGATATGACTCCGGGGCTCGCCAACAGCCTGTGCATTCCTGTTGTGAAAAAAATCTGCTGCAATTTCCCAGAAACTCTGCAGAGCCTGCCTGCTGATAAGGCGATCCTCACAGGCTCCCCAATACGAAACGAGCTCACAAAGGGCAATAAAGAAAAGGGCCTGGAGATGTGCGGCTTTAACACCGCAAAGCCTGTGATCATGGTTATCGGCGGCAGTCTCGGTGCCGCAGAGGTCAACAAATTAGTCCGCGAGGCACTTCCAAAGCTGCTTGAGGATTTTCAGATCGTGCATATATGCGGCAAGGACAAGATAGACAATCTGCTCCTCAACACGGAGGGTTACAAACAGTTTGAGTTTGTAAAAGATGACCTGAAAGATCTGTTTGCCATGGCAGATATCGTCATATCGCGTGCCGGCGCAAATGCCATCTGCGAACTGTTAACCCTGCGAAAGCCAAATCTCCTGATACCGCTTCCTGCCCATGCCAGCCGCGGCGACCAGATTCTAAATGCCAAAAGCTTTGAGTCACAAGGCTTCTCCATGGTTGCTGACGAAGATTATCTCACCGCCGTAACGTTGACAGAAAAGGTTCATGAGCTGTACTTCACAAGACAATCCTACATCGATGCAATGCAGAACAGCAGGATCAAGGACTCAACCGATACCATTATCGCATTGATTGAGGATACGGTGAAACAGAAAAAGTGAAAATAAAATATAAATCATCTGGCCGGGAGCCTGCTTTGCAAGCTCCCCTACTTTCACCGTGTTTCCTGCCAACTCTTATATCCCATGAAAGTCAAAAATTGACAATACTGTATACACTAAAATCCTGCACAATTTCAGCGCTTATCATCCTGTTTTTTAATCCGCATCTTATATGACTCATACTGCTCCGTTGTTGTATCCATAAAAGCACACGCCTCTTCCTCTGACATATGAAGTTTTTTCATGGCATTCTCAATTGCTTCTATGGTCTTTTTAGCAGATGCTTCATCCCAGGCCTCATCCCACGCCTCACCCCAGGCTTCATCCCACGCCTTTTTAGTTGCCTCATCAATTTCCGGCTGCATGAGTTCCACCAGTGCACTATACATATTCTCATCCTCCTTCTTCAATTCCTCAAATACCTTCCTGTTTGCTTTTGACACAATCTGCAGCACGGCCTCCACATATTCAGACTCCGGTCTGTCCAGCAGTCTCCCTGACTGCTCAATCAGCTGTTCTGCCTGTTCCCTGTCCATTCTGTCCGTCAGTGATTTCAGCCAGATATGATTTTTACCGTCAAGCTCCCTTGCCACTATAATCTGCGTTGCAAAAAAGCCGGCGCCTTCTATATAGTATACACCATCATATCTCTTCCGCACTGTGCAGCCGTGTCCTTCTAACCATCGAAACAGTTTATGGGGCTTTCCGCTGCGTATCATTGTGATGGTAATGTCCTCCGGACTGCAAGCTGTACTTCCCATGCCGGCTTTATAAAGACTCGCGTAGGCGTATGTCTTAAAATACTCATCTACGCCCTCGCTGTCGTGCGGCGATTTGTATTCAATAACATTGTCCCGCTTAAAAATTTTTCCTATCTCATTCTCCATGACAGTACTGCTGTCTTTTTTGATGACCAGCAGGTCAATCTGCAGCGCTTTGGTATTTAAAAGGCGCTCCGGAATATATTCCAGTATATCCTGATACTCCATCAATTCAAGCCTGATGGCTGGCGTAACAGCCATATGCCACTGCGTCTTCCTGTCATGTATGTCATGGCTGTTTTGGGTATGCTTCGTCTTGTCAGGCATTTATTTTTCTCCTTTAACAAGCATCTTATATGTCTCATACTGCTCCGCTGTTGTGTCCATAAAAGCACATGCCTCTTTTTCTGACATATGAAGTTTCTTCATGGCATTCTCGATTGCTTCTATGGTCTTTTTAGCAGATGCTTCATCCCAGGCTTCATCCCACGCCTTATCCCACGCCTTTTTAGTTGCCTCATCAATTTCCGGCTGCATAAGTTCCACCAGTGCACTATACATATTCTCATCCTCCTTCTTCAATTCCTCAAATACCTTCCTGTTTGCTTTTGACACAATCTGCAGCACGGCCTCCACATATTCAGACTCCGGTCTGTCCAGCAGTCTCCCTGACTGCTCAATCAGCTGTTCTGCCTGTTCCCTGTCCATTCTGTCCGTCAGTGATTTCAGCCAGATATGATTTTTACCGTCAAGCTCCCTTGCCACTATAATCTGCGTTGCAAAAAAGCCGGCGCCTTCTATATAGTATACACCATCATATCTCTTCCGCACTGTGCAGCCGTGTCCTTCTAACCATCGAAACAGTTTATGGGGCTTTCCGCTGCGTATCATTGTGATGGTAATGTCCTCCGGACTGCAAGCTGTACTTCCCATGCCGGCTTTATAAAGACTCGCGTAGGCGTATGTCTTAAAATACTCATCTACGCCCTCGCTGTCGTGCGGCGATTTGTATTCAATAACATTGTCCCGCTTAAAAATTTTTCCTATCTCATTCTCCATGACAGTACTGCTGTCTTTTTTGATGACCAGCAGGTCAATCTGCAGCGCTTTGGTATTTAAAAGGCGCTCCGGAATATATTCCAGTATATCCTGATACTCCATCAATTCAAGCCTGATGGCTGGCGTAACAGCCATATGCCACTGCGTCTTCCTGTCATGTATGTCATGGCTGTTTTGGGTATGCTTCGTCTTGTCAGGCATTTATTTTTCTCCTTTAACAAGCATCTTATATGTCTCATACTGCTCCGCTGTTGTGTCCATAAAAGCACATGCCTCTTTTTCTGACATATGAAGTTTCTTCATGGCATTCTCGATTGCTTCTATGGTCTTTTTAGCAGATGCTTCACCCCAGGCCTTTTTAGTTGCCTCATCAATTTCCGGCTGCATGAGTTCCACCAGTGCACTATACATATTCTCATCCTCCTTCTTCAATTCCTCAAATACCTTCCTGTTTGCTTTTGACACAATCTGCAGCACGGCCTCCACATATTCAGACTCCGGTCTGTCCAGCAGTCTCCCTGACTGCTCAATCAGCTGTTCTGCCTGTTCCCTGTCCATTCTGTCCGTCAGTGATTTCAGCCAGATATGATTTTTACCGTCAAGCTCCCTTGCCACTATAATCTGCGTTGCAAAAAAGCCGGCGCCTTCTATATAGTATACACCATCATATCTCTTCCGCACTGTGCAGCCGTGTCCTTCTAACCATCGAAACAGTTTATGGGGCTTTCCGCTGCGTATCATTGTGATGGTAATGTCCTCCGGACTGCAAGCTGTACTTCCCATGCCGGCTTTATAAAGACTCGCGTAGGCGTATGTCTTAAAATACTCATCTACGCCCTCGCTGTCGTGCGGCGATTTGTATTCAATAACATTGTCCCGCTTAAAAATTTTTCCTATCTCATTCTCCATGACAGTACTGCTGTCTTTTTTGATGACCAGCAGGTCAATCTGCAGCGCTTTGGTATTTAAAAGGCGCTCCGGAATATATTCCAGTATATCCTGATACTCCATCAATTCAAGCCTGATGGCTGGCGTAACAGCCATATGCCACTGCGTCTTCCTGTCATGTATGTCATGGCTGTTTCTGGTATGATTTGTCTTGTCAGGCATTTATTTTTCTCCTTTAGTATATCAGTAATCAATTTATCTTACAACAGATTGCAGGTAAGCATCTTCAGAAAAATTGTATGGAAATAGTTACCACACTTTTCGTTCATTTGTTCTGTTTTTATAAATACTATAAATCATTCCACTCATTTTGTCAATATTCTTTCGAATATATTTTCGAAGCATTTGTTTTTGCGCATAAAGAAAAAGCTGAAAAAAGTAAATTTCATACTTTTTTCAGCCTTACAATCAAATATCCAAACACAGCCCCTAAGACATTGGCTATGACATCATCTGTTTCCGAACTGCCATATCACCTAAGCACTAGACAGTACTTATATCCCCTTGCTCCAAAACATCCGCAATCCGCTCACTGGCATGCCCATCCCCATATGGATTGGAGGCGTGCTCCATGCTGCTGTATGCCTCCCTATCATTCAACAGCCTGCTAAACTCCTCATAGATCGCACTTTCCTGCGTGCCGACCAGTCTCAGCGTTCCTGCCTCAATCCCTTCCGGGCGCTCTGTCGTGTCCCGCATCACCAAAACCGGCTTTCCAAGGAAAGGTGCCTCCTCCTGGATACCGCCGGAATCTGTGAGAATCAGATAACTGTGCTTCATAAAATTATGAAAGTCCAACACATCGAGCGGCTCTATGATATGCATGCGCTCCTCTTTCCCTCCGGCCGACGACTCCCCGAATATCTCCTCTGCAATTTTCCGAACCTGCGGATTCATGTGAATTGGATAAATCGCTTTCACATCCAAATGCTTGTCCAAGACATGGCGGATCGCCCTGAACATCTGACGCATCGGCTCGCCGAGATTTTCCCTCCGATGTGCTGTGATCAGAATCAGCCTGGAATCAGATGCCCATACAAGCTCTGGATGCGAATAATCTTCCCTGATAGTGAATTTCATAGCATCAATTGCTGTATTGCCCGTTATCCATATGCGTTCTGCATTCCTGCCCTCCCGGAGCAGGTTATCTCTGGATAACGCTGTCGGTGCAAAATGATACTGTGAAATGATCGATACCGCTTCCCTGTTAAACTCTTCTGGATAAGGCGATAAGATATCGTACGTCCTCAATCCTGCTTCCACATGTCCCACCGGAATCTGCAAATAAAAACAAGCCAGCGCTGCTGCAAAGGTTGTGGAGGTATCTCCGTGAACCAGTACAACATCCGGCCTGCTTGCTTCCAATATTGTTTTCACCGAATCAAGAATATTCGTTGTCACATCGAATAAAGTTTGATCTTCTTTCATAATGCAGAGATCGTAATCAGGTACTATCTCAAAAAATTGAAGTACCTGCTCCAGCATCTGTCGATGCTGTCCTGTAACGCAGACAATTGTATCAATATTCGGTCTTTTTTTCAGTTCCTTCACTAAAGGGCACATTTTTATGGCTTCCGGCCGTGTGCCAAAGACTAACATAATTTTTTTCATTACATTACTCCTCACAAAAAATAAAAGACCTGACGTTTGCACCGCCAGCCCTTTTACTTCCCAGACTCAATTATTAAATTTCAAATAACTTTCGGATTTTCACTACCTGCGCCAACGTATATTTGCATTATTCTACACATATCTCACAGAATTCCGTAACATACCCTTTGAACTTTTCTGTGTCATTATTTTCGCGCATTATAGATCCAAACGCCTTCAAATTATTGTTGCAAGACTCAATCCGTCAGGCATAATATTATCCACTCCGTCCATCCCGGTAACACACAATTAATACCTATGCCTTTGGCATATCCAAGTCTGCCACACAAATTATATCATCTCTTTCTATCATGTCTATTCTTTTATTTATGAATCAATTTCCTAACTATCTTATTTGCATACGAAACTAAAAAATTGTCTCTAAATATAATTAGCATAAAAAAATAAATAACAGAACCAACAACAATTTGAATCACTGTCGCAATAATACTGACTTCCATCACTTGCCCCATACAATATATCACTAAAAACATAATGTCTGCACAGAGTACCCGTTTCCATGTACATTGCCAAATAATATGCCAAGTCATGTAATTGTTACTGATTCTAACATATAAAACAGCTATTACTAATTCAGCTATTACAGATGCAATGGCCGCTCCCTTTGCTGACCAGATGGGAATCATTATTAAATTCAGACAAAAATCAATAACCGCTCCTACAATAATAACTTTTCCTGATTTGAGCCTTTGTCCTGTAGGTGTCAAATACTGGCTTCCACAACAATTACTAATTGAAATAAAATATATTACTGGACTGTAAAAATATATTATGTCAACAACTTCTTCGTAGCCATTCCCTAAAAACCATGGAACAAATCCATGAGCAATTCCACATATTCCCATAATAAGAGGAACAGCTAAAAATATTGAAAAATCTATTGACCGCCTTAAACGTATCCTGACTTCACTAGTTTTATTCTGAGCTAGCAGCCATGACATTCTGGAAGCCATAACAGTATCTATTGAGAGTATTAATGTTAAGCATAATTTAATCATTCGCGTAGTCTGCTCGTAATAACCATTTTGCATTTTATCAGCACAAAAAAAGCCAATCATGACTTTATCCAGAATAGTATACACACTAGTAGCTATTGCTGGAATAAAATACACAATTGTCTGCTGTAAATGTTTGCGTTCATTAGCAACAAAATCAAAAAATTTAATTTTAACCAAATATTTGGGTAAATATGTCCACATAGAAATATTTCCCAATAGTCCAGAGGCAGAAATTAAACCAATATATAAAGGCAAATCATTCTTATGATGTACAAAACAAAATAGGACAAAAATACCAAATAATTTTACCAACAAATTTCTGAATACTATATATTTGAATGCCTCAAATCCAGCAAAAAACCATGATATATCGAAAAATATGGCAAGAATAGTCATACTTTGTAAGATATAATAATTCAAATATTTTCCGCGAACCAATACTACAATAAGAAAGATAATCAGACATACCAACGTTGTAAAAATACTTAATATTTCAATCTCCCAAAACAGTCTACTATATCTTTCCGGATCATTTCTGTGTATGGCAACTGCCCTCTGACCATAGATAGCCGTCCCCAAGGCTGCAAAAATACAAAAAACAGATACAATTGATGCGGTGTAGCTTTGTATCCCCACCCCTTCAGCTCCAAAAATACGAGAAGCATACGGTGCCGTAACTAAAGGAGTAATAATTGTCAGAACCTGATAAAAGGTGTTGTATAAATAATTTTTCTTTATATCTGCTTCTTTTATATTGTCTTGTTCCATGAAATACTCCCAATATTAAGTATTTAACATCTCTATAAAATATGTTTTACAGAAAAAAAGTTTTTCACAAACAAAGCCGGTGTCCAAAAAAAGAAGCAATACATGAATGCGAAAAATATAAAGCCAAACTTTCTTTTTTCAAGTGCTTTACTTACTATTTCTTGATTATATCCCAAATCCCATTCTTTACGGTAACAAAGATTTCTGCCGAAGTAATACGCCTTTCTTTTGCAATAATCATTTATATCTATCACGCAAGATAAGTTCTCTAATTTTCCCAGCACATAGAATCCGCTGAGTGTTCGCACCCCTTTGATCGATTTTGGATTATTTCTTATCGTATTTATATGAAGATATTTCTTCATAACAGGATCATCAGAAATATACTCTTCCTTATGTATTCTCTTTGAATCATCAAGATCTCCAACCCAAAACCAACATGACTCCGAGGACATAATATTTGCAGTGAACGGAGCAAAATAACCAACGTCTGCATCACTAAAACGAAATCGCTCTAATCCAACCGATGAGGCAATATAGTAAATGCTTATCATTCCACGCAATCCATACACTACCGCACCTATTTTCAATCCTTCAGCATTATTCGCCCGATGCGTTGAAATCTCACCATACAGCTCCATCATATTAGTATTGACACAAACCAATGGTAAACCAATTTCCTCTGCAGCTTTCATACAGTGTATTTTTTCGATCAAAAATGTGTCTTTTGTTTCCTGATAATCTATTGATCCCATTTGACCATTATTTATAAAAAACAAATGCGTTAGCTTATATTTATCCATAGGGTAATCTTTATACCGATTAATGACATTAAATGAGTCAACCCCACACGACAGGCCTGTCCCTACCCCACCACCAGTATAATTCGTTATAGGCGATACCATTGAGAAAATATTGATCTTCTCAAATGTTCTTGTATTCTCTGCAACAATTGGAATAAAATAATTCGTTAGGTTATAGTATAACGTATCTGACATATTTTGTTCACACTTTATATCCAAACCACGGGCCATTGCATACTCCAATATCATCAAAACAAAGGGATCTGCATAATCAGTGCAAATATAGTCCGAATATTCATTATCATACTCAAAGTACATTTTTAGAGTTCTATCTATGAATTTGATATCTGAACATAAATTAGTTGTATCTTCCTTCTCTTCGATATAAGCCTTCCCTATATATATAACGTTGCACAATTCTCCAACCAAAATATTATTTCCCCCTCTGAATTATGTTACATATATTTGATCTCTTTTTCGAAAACATCAAGAGCTCTTCTTATAACATCATCCATATCATAATACTTGTATTCTGCCAGTCTGCCTATGAATATCACATTACGTTCCCTAGCGGCCAATTCTCTATATTGTTGTGCCAACATTTTCCACTCATTTGTTGGAAAAGTATAAAAAAATTCGCCATCATCACAGGGAATTTCTTTTAATATTGTCGTTTTATTACTCTTTTGTCCTGTCATTTTCTTAAACTCAGTGATACGCGTATATTCATAGTCCATCGGCCATCGTGTACTTGCAACAGGCTGATAAGACTCACAATCATGAGTTTCAAAGATGAACCTTATGCTACGCCACTTTAACTTACCCAACTTGTAATCAAAATAATAATCCAGCGGTCCCGTGTAAACAAGCTTTTTATATTCAATGCTCTCTATAACATCTTTATAGTCTGTATTAAGCATTACTTTTATTTCCGGGTGGCTTAACATATTACGACACATTTGCGTAAAGCCTCCTTGGGGATTTCCCTGATAACAGTCTGTAAAATAACGTGTATCTCTATTCTTACGAAACGGAATGCGTCCAATAACGGATTTATCAAGCCTTGAAGGATCAACTCCCCACTGCTTTATTGTATAATATTTAAAAAACTTTTCATAAATGTCTACACCACACTGTGCAAGCGCGATATCTTCACTCGTTTTAATTTCATCTATTCTGACTTTTTGATTCTCAATATAATCATCAATTTCACTTTCTGAAAGATTCATATTGTATAATTGATTAATCGTCTCCAAAGAAATTGGTATAGGGACAAAATTACCATTTACATAGGAGAGAACTCTATGTTGATAGTCATGCCATTTCGTATACTGGCAAATATAATCAAAAACCTCCTTGTCATTGGTATGAAAAGTATGCGGACCATACATTTGAACAAGAATACCTGCTGCATCATATTCATCATATACATTTCCACCAATGTGATCACGCTTCTCTATAATAAGTATATTTTTATGAAGTTGTGTGGCAATTCTCTCTGCAATGGTAATTCCTGCAAGACCAGCTCCCACTATCACATAATCAAATAACATTACATACCTCCCTAATACTTTGGTAAATAACTCACATTAACGCCCAATTCTTTGTGAAGTGCATCGTTAACCGCATCCTTAATTATTTTAATATGTCTCTTGTTAATTTCAGCATTAGAAGTATGCATTAATATCTTAAACCTTCTAATGTAAATGCGCACTGAATAAGAACACTGAAACCCAATTATCAGCACGGGTCTTATGAATAATGGCACATTGCTTAAAATTGTAACAATTCTGTTCCTGATCTGATAATAGGTTTTATATGACACTTCCTCCTCTAATACCTTCTTAATTTTATGAACAAGAAAAGCTTTATTTACATTAAGAATCTCTGTATGTCGACCAATCCTAAGAGAATACTCCGTATCTGTAAACTGAGTAAAATAATCAACACGTGGATATCCAACTTTTAGCACAACATCCTTATGAATCACCAAACCGCAAAAAGAACTCAACTCATAATTAAAGACTGATTTCCCATACTCATTTGCACTAACAGCTTCATCCTTTAAGGTTATCTTACTTTTTATCCTTCTTCTGTGTGTTACAGATATTTCCCCGAGTTCATATACTGTTCCAGAAAACGCTTTTACTTTCGGATATTTTTCCGCATATTCATTAATATAATACAAATAATTTTCATCTATATGAGCATCATCATCAATCAGCAGAACAAAATCCAAATTCTCCTCTATAATTCGCTTCAAACCTACTTCGAATCCACCACTAGCCCCTAAATTATCATCAAGATTCATCACAATATACTCTTCAGCAGAAAGCGATTCCAAAAAAACTCTTGTCAGATCAGTGCTATTATTGTTTACAATAACAACTTTTTCCGCACTATATTTCTGTACAGCTATTTTCCCAATACATTCCTTTAACAAATCACACCTATTATATGTAACTACAACAATTCCAAATTTCATATAACCATTTCTCCCAATAATGAAACAATTTACATTTAATTACATATCTTTATTCTAATTATATTTCCAGTGAAAAAATATTTTAGAAGCATCAGAAATATAATCATTTTAAAAAATGTATCTGTAAAAAATTGTGCGTAAAATCTATTCGCAAAAAAAGACTGAGTAAAGTCAAAATATATATATCCATATAACACAAGAGGAATATTAATTTCATTATTTTTGTATGTCTTCATTGACAAGTACATCATCAATTGTCCTATATAAGCCATCAGTGCCGAATATATAATCACTCCAATCATCTTCCCATCATGATAATAACTGGCAAACATCGTATAAACATTGCCCGTGCTATGACCATTAGCCTTCAAATATATATCCGAAAGATAACTCGTGTAATTATAATCACTATTACCAGTTAACCTGAACAAAAAATTAAAAAAATTGATTAACGTAAAATTATTTGAATCACATTGAATTGGAAAATGATCTATATAATAGTCTAAATTATGTATACATCCCGAAAGATACATATATAAGTAATCCCCAACATCTTCAACCACACCTCTCCCCAAAAAACTATGCACTGTTCCAAACGAAAGCACCAATGCCATAATAATTCCCACAGCATATATAACTTGCTTCATTGAGATCATTTTATTCTCTTTAAATGTATACAACACAAACCATATCGCAATAAATGCTGTCAAATATTGAACTATTCCGCCACGACTGCCTCCTACAATTACAGTATTAACACAAGGAAGTATCACATTAATAAAATACACTACCCACATCCCTCTATTATATCCATATATCATACTATGTGCCAGCAAATATATGAAAATGTAACCTGAATAGATGCAAATGCTTCTTGGCAACCTTATATATAATGGCATTATTTCAGCATTGTTTGTGATCAACAACCTCCGTCTATATACATTGATTGCCGAGGACAATGTTAACGCATTAGTTTGCTGCATTAAAAACATCATGACCAGACCAAGAATGATAAATTGAATAATTACCCAGATCATAATATGTCTCTTGTTGACCCTAATAAAATTATTACCAATATTACTAATATTTGACGAAATGCAATAAAGTCTATACCTAAGTCTGAATATATTTTGAAACAGTAAAGACACAACAATCACTATTCCCAAACCTATACAAAGCACAGCTATTGTAACAACATTTAATGATATCTTCCACTCATCTGCTACCATTACACATCCGATCAATGATGCCAGAAAACCAAAAAGAATTCCAAACTGCGGTGTTAACAAAAAATTCTTAAATGCTGTAACGGATATAAACAAAAAAATCAAAACAATGAGCAAAACAAAAACAATTGATTGCATTTAATAATCACCTATCCAGACACCTGAATATTCCTCTTCCAACGATTCAATCCATTACAAATTTATCTTTTAAGAAGCATTAAATAGTCATCTGATAGCAAATTTCGCAAAGAAGGGTAATGTTTAAAGTGAACAATTTGGAAGATCATCATTAATAATACTGACTTTTTTTTCAACATTGTAATTCTACTCTGATCAAATCGAATTTGTTCCTCAATAATCTTGGCTTTTGAATTATCTCCGAGCAGCAAACATTGTTTTTTAAAAAAACATTTTATGCTAAATTCCAAATTGATGTGCTCTATTCTACTGGAACTGGAAAAACAATGTCTCGGTGCTGTGGCGCTATCAGAATGCCTTTTAAAAATTATTGTTTTTCGATTATATAAATATACGGATTGGTTGAGCACTGCATAACCCCACAGTATCGCATCATGAGGTGCATTCAAATAATCTCTGTTCAACATCTCATCCACTAAACGTTTTGTACAGCAATATGTACAACCTGGACGCGCAACGGAGAACGCTGTATAGCCAAACCCCAATTTCCTAATAGTTGCATCATTGCGATTCAGTCCCCATACTCGCACTTTATCCTTTCGGTCAATATCTAAAGGCGTATAATTGGAAGTCAGCAGTTGAATTTCAGGATGTATCTCCATTACTTGTTTCATTTCCGATATTTTATAGTTTTCCCATATATCATCCTGGTCACACAGAAATATCAACTCGTGATTGCAGTCCTTCAATGCTTGCCTAAAGTTTTTCTTCCATCCTATGTTACACTTATTTTTTTTTGCTTTCCAGTTCAACAAATTATTACGTGAAATATATTCAGATACCAATTCAAATGTATTATCCGTTGAGCAATCGTCATATATTATTACCTCATCTGGCAATACAATCTGGGACTTGACAGACTCCAATAAACTCAGAATATATTTCTCTCCATTATATGTTGTCATCGCAATTGATACTTTCATATTATAACCTCTTTTATGTATACGTTCTTACAGACCAATTGTCTCTCTACATCCCCCGACATCGTATGTAATAACCCTCGTTCCACATGCCAGTGCTTCAAGATTTACTGTTGGATAATTATCTTCATAAGTAGGATTTACAAATACATCCGCCGCCGTATATATTTGTGCAAGATTCTTTGCGCTTTCTGTTCTTTTTAAACAGATAACAGCAGCTATTTGTTCACTCTCCTGTATATCATTTCCGAACATGGAAACAATACTCATATACAAACTTTCAATTCCTGGTGAAATTGCCATGCAACTTTTTTTTTGATTATCTGTCTCATGTATATTAATTCTTTCTGCGTGAATCCCCTTTGCTCTTTTTATTTCTTTTAACCTCTTAAACACGCTCTTCATTAATCTCTCACTTAAGCCTACCAACACAATCGCATATCGTTCATCAAGCATCCCAGCTAATTTTATGAAATCATCAAGTCCTTTTCTTTTTTCCCATACATTCGCGACTCCCAATATAATTCTTTTATCTTTCAAACCATACTGCTCCCTAAAATCGCTCTGTATCGGCTGAAATACTTTCGTATCTATCGTGTTATAGATTACTTCTGTCCTATATTCTTTCAAAAAACTACCTTTTACCAGATTTTCCAGCCACTTTGACGGTGTAACAATTGTCATATTTTCAACACCAAGAAATATGTTCTTTTTTTGTATGTAATTTTTCTTGCTACTGTCAAACAATAAACTCGCAGGATACTTGTCTTTTTGACTACATCCATAACATCCTGTCTTCCATTTATCACATTTCACATAAGAAAAATATACACAGTGACCTGTAAACGCCCAGCAATCATGTAATGTCCAATACACTTTCCTATCTGTCTCTTTTAAATAGTCAAATAACATTTCTATGTTAAGGTAATAACCATGAAGATTATGAATCCAAACCACATCTGGAGCATATACCCGTACCCACTTTAAAAACTTCTTTGTGGCACGCACCGACCCAAACCCATGTCTGTCAAACAGTCTCGTTTTCACTCCATGTATACAGTAATCCACTTTTGTTCCGATTTTATATGTTCTAATATCCTCACAATTTGCTTCCCCTCTTCCATATGCCAGGACACACTGATGTCCCTGCTTCTGCAGTTCCCTGCATTTATCTGCGGCAATTTTTCCAGTACTTCCACTTCCAGCCAATACATTTATAAAAAGGTACTTCACTCTACTATTCCTTCCAACTACTCTCCCATATGAAAAACTTTCTCTTTCTCACGATTTGTTACCATTTCCTTTATCTCCAGCATTAACCATGTAGATTTAAAAACTGTGCTTTGCTCTCTTTTCCAACCATCAAAAGGCTGATTGATTGAGCTTAAATGTCCTACATCTTTGGGTCTATATTTCATCCTCTTCTTTTTCTCATCAATCCATATCGTCTGTGTCTGAAAATCATCTATCTTTGATATCACATTTCCACACTGCAGATTAATTGTTTCATTAATCCCTTCAAATGGCTCTGTTCGAGATGTAAGAACAAGTGTCACAAGATCCCCAAAATCGGTCCTGTACGTAACTGTTATGTTGTCATCTATCTCGTTATCATCTGCACATGTTATATTGATGTCAAATCTCGTGGGCACGTATCCCCTGACTTCAAACAGATACATCGATAAATCAATCCAATGTCCCAAATTTCCGCATATTCTTGTTCCTTCTTTCGGGTCATTATACCAATGATCCGAGGCAAGTTTGTGGCCGGAGACAAGACAGCTGAATGTCATCGGACATCGGATATCCTTTATGTACAATTTCAAGTCTGCTATCGCTTTTGAAAAGGGTCTGTTATATCCAAAATATATCTCGCCCGAATATTTGTATATTGCTTTTTTGAGATTCTCCAACTGCTCATGACTCACCGCAATTGGCTTCTCACAGTAGACAATCTTTCCCGCCCTCAGAGCTTCTATCGCGTATTGACTGTGCGAATAATGATCCGATGCGATATAGACGTACTTACAATCAGGATTAAAAATAAGTTCTTTCCAGTCTTTTACAGGTGTATACCCCCAAAAACGCGCAGTAGAAATACAATTATTCCTGTTGACATCATAACAATGTAAAAAACAGCTTCCCACATTTTTGTACAGGTAATACGAGATTGTAGAAAATCCAAACTGCCCACAGCCGATCAGTGATACATTTCTTCGCGTCCGTCTTTTAGGGAAGAAAATATTAAGTCTGTTAATCCTTGTACGGCCTGCTACCTTGATTACTGTTCGGGAAAATCCAAACAATTTATTGTAACGCAAAATCTTTTTCACCCCTTCAACATTACGCACAGCATACCACCTCCCTCAAAATACCAAACTTCCTACTGTTCCGCTTTATCAAGTCATCACTGCGGATTACCTCCCACCAGTCTGACCGCTTAATACCAAGATTCTCACGGCATCTCCACCAGAGTATTTATTGCTCCCAGCAGCATCTCACACCCTAAAAGCGCATCATCTATGACTTCATTTCTTCTTTCCCCTCGCAGCACTTCCGCAATATACCGATACTCATCGCGAATCCCCTTATCCTGCTTTAATTTTGTCTCTATATGTTTATTGACACTATATGTCGTTAGGCTAACATAATTATTCAATTCACAGATTGTCCCATTGGAGAATACCCGCAGCTGTTCCTTCGGATACTTCTTACTCCCCATTGAAGTATAGATAATCGTTCCCACCGCCCCAGATTCAAACTGCAGGTTAATGACCGCATTGTCTTTCTTGGGATACGCTGCATTGTCTGCGAAATTCACCTGCATTCCCGTAAGTCTGCTCCCGTCAAGACTTTGTATCGTGTCAATAAAATGACAGGCTTCCCCGATAATACGCCCACCGCCCTTTTTCTCATCCTGCACCCAGTGTTCTGCCGGAATAAATCCTGCGTTTGCAATATAGCTATAGACAGCTGGTATTTTATCTGTCTGAAGTGTTCTCCTGATCTGTTTGACCAACGGCGCATGTCTGCGATTGAGCCCGCAGAAAAGTTCACCGTTTCCATTTTCATATGCTGATTTAATGCATTTAAGCTCTTCCGCATTCAGACAGAGCGGCTTTTCACAGTAAACGTGCTTTCCTGCACCCAGTGCCTCAACAATAAACTTCGCATGACTGTTATGCTGCGTCGAAATTGCAATCAGATCAATTTTCTTATCCTCCAACAGTTTTCTGTAATCATTCGTTGTATAATTAAATGAAAACATTTCGTTAGCCTGTGCCGATGCACTGCCTCCAGTCGTAGCAAGCCCCTTGAATTGAAACAGGCCTGTCTCCTGCATGATCGGAAGAAGCGTCGCGCGCGCAAAATTGCCAGCACCAATCAGACCGAGATTGATTTTTTCATTGGATAATTTCTTCCGTGAGACTGCCCCAGTATGCTTTACCGTTTTTTTCCATTTTTCTGGATTTTGATGATATTTTAATAAAATACCAATATACTGCTCATGTTTTGAATTATCTGTCAGCATCTCATAGGCATCAGGTGCTTTTTCAAAAGGAAATACATGGGTGATCAGATCTGAAATATCCAAGCGTTTTGTCGCGAGCAGTCTCAGAAATTCCTCAACATTTCTTCCTTCCGTAAATCTAACATATCCGATTGGATAATCCACCCCGTCCTCCTCGTAGGAGGTATCATACCGCCCTGCCCCATATGACCGGGCGATTTTAAAACTGAGTTCCTTATTGTAAAACGGTCGTCTGTCCAGATTCATCTTTGTGACACCAATCATACAGATAATTGCCCTGTCCCTCGTGATTGCCTCTGACAGCTCAATTGGTGCATTGGAATCCGCAGCAGCCGTAATGATAACCTTATCCACTCCTCTGCCTTTTGTCAGAGAAAGTGTTGTGTCCGCCGCATGATCGTCTGTAGAATTGATAAACGCCTTTAATCTCGTGTCAGAAAGCGTTTTGTCAGCAACATCAAACCCAATTACATCACAGCCATACGCATAAAGTATCCTCGCCGCAATATGTCCCAATAGCCCCATTCCGATCACTGCTACCGTCTCGCCCGGAATCACCTCCGCCTGATGAATCCCTTCGAGCGCGATTCCGCCTAGTGCACAAAAGGCAGCCTGTCTGATGTCCTCTACTTCATCTGGAATCTTTTCTATCAGATTATGTCCGACACGGTTCACCTCACTGTGATATGCCTGCCCAACCATGGCCACCAGATCGCCTCTGGAAACTTTTGTGACACCCTTTCCAACTTCCACGACCTTCCCGACACCAGAATATCCCATCGGCATCGGTTCCTTTAATTTTCCGAAAGCAGCTTCCATTGTCGTAAGGATACCGTCCGTAGAAATCTTTTCTGTCACCTTCTTAACCTGATCTGGACGTTCAATTGCTTTCTGAATCAGATTCTTTCCACCGAAGGAAGTGATCGTGCGCTCCGTTCCGGCGCTGACCACGGAATAAAACGTCTCAACGATTACCATATTGTCTTTGACGATCGGACAAGGCGTATTCACTATCTTGATCTCTCCACTGTCAACCGACAGAAATATCTGTTTCATAATCTTTCCATCCAAACCTTTCTTTCATTTTATTATCCTGCATGCACTACGGTCACATACGGTACACCCCATCCAACGCACAGACATTATGGCAGTCCAGCACGATTTTCCCCTGCAGCCTGTCCATATTTTCCCTG
This sequence comes from uncultured Lachnospiraceae bacterium, assembly GCA_947177165.1. Lineage (GTDB taxonomy): Bacteria > Bacillota > Clostridia > Lachnospirales > Lachnospiraceae > COE1. The sequence continues at coordinate 5,928 of CAMWTP010000008.1, read as the reverse complement.
ATCTCATCATGCTTCACCATGATCACCACGAAATCCACATCGCGCAAAAATGCATCCAAATCATGGTGCTGATTAAGCACAACATCATTTACAACATGCGGATCATACACCTTCACCAAATTCCCACACAGATGCCTCTCCATCGATTCCAGCATCTGCAGTGTCGGCGACTCGCGCATATCGTCCACATTCTCTTTATAAGTCAGTCCGTAGATACCAACCCGGCTGATATCTGTCATATGATTTTCCTTCATGATCTCATAGATCCTGTTCAGCACGAAATCCGGCATGCTGTCATTGGTCTTCATGGATTCATCAATTACCTTTGCAAGGCTGGGATAGTCCCCCACCAGAAACCACGGATCAACAGAGATGCAATGTCCGCCGACTCCGGGACCAGGCTGGAGTATGTTTACCCGCGGGTGCATATTGCAGATACGGATGATTTCATATACATCCATATTGTCGTGGCGGCATATCTTGGCAAGCTCGTTGGCAAAGGCAATGTTGACTGCCCTGTATGTATTCTCCACGACCTTGGTCATCTCTGCCGTACAGATATCCGTCACTACGATTTCCCCCTGGCAGAACGAGGCATAGTATTTTTTTATCTTTTCTCCGATCTCCCTGTCATCCGCACCGATTGTCCGGTTGTTGTGAATCAGCTCATAAACCATATTTCCGGGGATGATCCGCTCTGGTGCATGTACCAGATGAATCTTCTTGTTTGCGGTTTCCTGATCTGCCTGCAAAAGCGGTCTGATATATTTATTGATCGTTCCAGGCGATATTGTCGACTCGATGACGATCACGGCATCCTGCACCGCAGTCTTCAGCACTTCTCTCACCGCCGCTGCAACATAAGCCGCATCGACCTTCTTTGAAAATTTATCGTAGGGTGTGGGAACTGAGATGATGTATGTATCCGTCGCCTGATACTGTGTTGTAAATTGTATCCCGCTCTCCACCGCCGCCTGAAACAGCTCCTCTAAGCCGTTCTCCTCAAATGTTGTATGTCCGCTGTTCAAGGTATTGACCAATTCCTCATTGTAATCTGTTCCGACAACCGCCACACCATGCGATGCCATCATAAGCGCTGTCGGCAAGCCGATATATCCAAGCCCTATTACATTAACCATATCTCATTCTCCTCGTACTTTACCGCGCAAACCTGCGATTCCTGATTATCGTTCGCCGCCCTTACATCAGTTTTATCCCTATCTGTATCCTGACGCTCTTCTCAAACGGCGTCCGAATCTCCAGAACTTCTTTTTTGCCAAGCTGTCCGAAATCCTGCGCGCAGAGACAGATGTCTCCTTCCCTGTGAATCAGACCTCTGCTTCCGGCCGGAATCCTGATGACTGCCAGCCTTCTGCTGCCATCACTAACACAAATCTGCTGTTCCTTGTCCCTTATATAATGGTAATCTGCATCGATATGAAAAAACTGCCTCGCGCAGTGTCTCTGTTTATCCTTTGCAGCAATAAAGTCTGTAATCTCTAAAAAATCTTCTTCCAGTCTTATACTCCGCTTAAAGCGGTCCCCGCAAAAAGACCGAAAGCTCCCTGCCACCATCTGCTCTCCCGCCTTATGCCTGATTTCAGAAATCCTTCGTGCCGCCCTGTGTTCTCCCCACAATTCTGCCTGTTCCCTCTCATCGATCATAACGGTGTTGTGAGCCATCGTTGACCTGAAAAACTGTCGGAGTCTTCCCTGATACTGGTATGTCCCAGAATTTGTAAACAGCGCTTTGCCCCTCTTGGACAGAGCAAAGCTCAGACAGTCGCAATGCGCGTGTCCCCCCATATAAGAAGGTCCAATCTGTCCGCAGTCAAACAACAGTGCGTAACTACCGGCATACAATTTATAATAACCTGACTCTTCAAGAGCAGCTGTGTCGCCTGCAATGTTACCCCCTGCTATGTCCTGCACTGCCCGAAGCAGGCTCTCCGTATCCTTTGCCACATTATCCCCTGCATCATTAAACAGCGGCGTTTTCTGAAATCCCCGTGAGACAGAAGCCAACGCCTCCGCCATATGCCTGATCACAGGCAAAAGCTTTCCCGCCTCATCCCTGCCGCCCAATGCCGTATATACCCGCAGAATATCCTCCAGAATAATCTTATGGTACATGATACTGCGCTCATAGTGAAGTCCATCCGAAAGTATCTGCTCTTTTATCTGCCCACAGAATTTATTAAAATATTCTCTATAACGCGCTCTCTCCCCAAACAGTAAACTGCATATCAGTATTGTCTTTACATTCTCAAAATAATGATTTGCCAGCAGCGACAGTTCCTGTGTCTTTAACAGGTATTGATACTGATGGTCAATGCTGCCTGTCAGTTTCCTTTCCAGTTCTGTCCCCCGAAGTCTGTCTTGCAATATATTCATGCAGATCAGAAGATTTGGTATCCTCATCGATATGGTGTACGGCTCAAAACTGTCCTTTACAGGGTGTTCTATCCATGCACCCACATACTCACACCACTTCGCAAAATACTGATCATTTTTTGTCTCTCTGTAAGCCACAGCAAGCGGTATCAAAAACTCCAGATAATGAAGGTTATAATTCCAGAGATGCGATGCATCTAAAACCTCCCATCCTGAGAGGTCAATCTGATGTCTTTCATGCAGAATTTCTATCTCATTTTTCAGCAAACCTTCCAGCGGAAACCGCGACAAATATGCCCTGTCAGAATCCAAAGCGGGAATCATAACCTTGACAGGCATCACCTGTCTTGTGCGCGATCCCACGATCTGGCTGCGCATCCTCTCCCTTTGTCTGCCTGACAGGCGCCTCCAAATCTGATGCCGGATCTGTACTGGTTTTAAGTATCGAATGGTGTTGATGTAGAGCCAGATTTTATTTACTCCGCACACATTTTTTTAACTCCTTTACCAAGACCTGCGCCGAGCGCTGAATGGAATATTGGTTCTGCATGAGCTCCATCGCATGTTTTTTCTGATGTTCCATTGATTCCTTATCATTATATAGCCGCAAAAAAGCGTTCCACAACGCCTCCATCTGGTTCGGCCGCACTGCGATTCCCAATCCGGCGTCCTCAAGTACGGATACAGCGTCTCCCTCGGCCGCTAACAGCACTGGACAGCCTACTCCTAATGCCTCATATATTTTCGTGGGGATACTGTCTTTCAGATTCTCATTGACCAGCGGCACAAAGCTGATATCTGCCGCTTTCAGCACAGTGAAAATATCCCGGTTGGACAATTTCCCACCAAAAAACACGTTGTCGAGCCGATGCTCTCTGACGTGTTCCCTGAGTTCCTGTTCCTCCGCACCTTTACCGTACAGCCAGAAAACTGCATGCAGTCCGCTTTTTTTAGCCTTATCGGCAATATACAACAATTGCCTCAATCCCTGCGCCAATCCGAGATTTCCAGTATACACACAGACAAAGTTTCCGTTCATGGCTATTTTTTTGTACAAAGCAGTATTCAGCTTGTTTTGCAGAAAATATACATCAAATCCATTGGGTATTTTGACAATACGTTTCTGCGGCGCATATTCTTTTAATTTATTCACTTTCCCGTCGCTCACGGCTGTGATCAGATCCGCGTGCCTTAGCATAAAATCCCTGATAAAACGGAAGATTTTGTAATAGATGCTGTCTTCTGTAAACTCATTCATCTCCAGAGCCACATCCGGCCATATATCACGGACATCATATACAAGTCTGGCATGTTTTATTTTTGCCATAAGCCATCCTGCCGGACTGATCAACGCCGGAGGCGTTGTGGTGAGCACGATGTCAATCCTTCCCGCCTTTCTCAGACTGCATATGGAAGAAATCGCAAAACTGATACCATTTGCCAGCCGGTAAAAAACATTTTTTTTCCGGAGTGGTATTGCTGGACAGTATGTCACTTCCGGGTCCCTGGCGTTTCCTTTTATATCAGGTGCCATAATCACAACCCTGTGTCCCTGCAGCTTCAGCGCTTCTTTCAATGCGCGTATTCTCTTTGTGCAGGGATTGTCGATCAAATACGGATCTCCCATATGAATCAATACCCTCAACTTCTTACTCTCCCTGTCATCTCTTCTCTATCACCTCAAGCCCAGCTTCCATTTTCATCGTCCGTCCAAACATAGAAACCTCCAGCCATGCTTTCCTTTTATGTCTGTCTATCTTTCGAATACAGCCTTCCATCCCGGCCAAAGGCCCTTGCGTTATCACAACACTGCCCTTTTCTATGATACCAGTGGACACTTCCATGGCATTCCTGCCAGCTCCCATTTTTTTCATCAATTCTATTTCATTTTCCTGCAGTGGAACGATATCATCGCCTGTGCCAAGCAGTCTGGTCATGCCGATAATTCTCTGAAGATCCTGATACAGCTCCTCCAACCGATTACTGACCATGAATACATATCCCGGAAATAGCAGCTTTTGCTCTGTATGCCATGTCCCCTGATACTTCTTTTGTTCTTTATAATACGGAACAAAGCACTGCTCCAGCACCCTCTTATCAATCACGCTGATGCACTGGCGCCTGATCCGTTCCTCTGTCCCGGCCCGCACCTGTACTACATACCACATGGTATCTCCTCCTGTGAATCCGGGCATAGCTTCGCCATTCCACCATCTTTCATGTGGAGTACATCGGCCTGTTTATAACCTCTCCATCCCCGAACGCGGCAATGCGACGATTCGCTTCCACAGAGTTTGTCTTACATTTTAGTAAATATCTTTACTAAAAATTAGTATAAAATAAACCATAATATATGTCAATATTTTTTTGCATCTTTGACAAAATCAAAATATTGAGTTTCTATCGGCACAAAAAGGCTGAAAAAAGTACTATCGCACTCTTTTCAGCCTTACAGCCAGACCTCCCAGCACAGCCCCCAGGACATTGGCTATCACATCATCTGTCTCCGTTTTACCGCAGGAGAAGACATACTGCAACAGCTCAATTGACACGCTTGTCAGGAATGATACCCATATAATTATTTTTGCACTACATTTTCTGCCATATATATTCAGTGTCCTGCGCAGCAGAAAACCAAACGGAACAAAGAGCAGCACGTTTTCTATCAGATAGTGATAATCGCCGCTTAATATCTCCTCCCCCCTAAATGGCAGAAACTCAACCTCCTGTCTGGACCCAGGCCGCCGCGAGAGCAGTGTCACATACAGCAGATAACTGACAAATACTCCATCCGCAAACAGTAAGGCAGAAACACTTATCTGGCGTTTTAGTCCGCAATTGATATGTCTGCTGCATATACCAAACATTATTCCGACAATAATTGCTTCCTGCCAGCAGTTTGTCCATTGCTTTAGGATATCCCTATAAATTATTTCCATCTTTCATACCAACTTATATCCTACTCTCTATGAAAAGTAATTTCCAACCAGTTCTTTTCAACTATTTCCTGACAACTCTCTTCTTTTGCATGTGTTCTGTTTGACTAAATTACATAATGCAGTTATGGCAAATGCTGACAACAGTATAATCACATAACGCAGTATCCAGCTGTCCATATGTATAATCTCATAATCCACTAATATCTTTACTGGAATAATATGCCACAAATATATCCAAAACGAATTTTGCGATATCCAACTTACAGTATTGTTGCATTTTAACACTTTCATTAACTTTGTATCTGTCTGTGAACACAAATAAAGAAGCACACTTGCCAACAGCCCGTAGGAAATATAATATGCCGTTGGAGGATATTTTTCAATCTGCACTGATTTAAAATTGTAAAACAGCGAAAATGTTACAAACACAACTGCCAATGTAGCTATAAGTAAGGAAATCTGTTTCTTGTTCATAGATCTTATCACAAGTCCTATTCCACAGACAAAGATGTACCCCAGATAAATTAAGCGCATAATTTTACCCCCCCCCGAACATTAGTTTCCAAATGCAAAGTTACACGAATCAGGACCTCAT
>CAMWTP010000007.1 GCA_947177165.1 uncultured Lachnospiraceae bacterium | reverse complement strand
GAAAAACGCTTTTCAGCCGGAGATAAATTACCCAACGAGAATGAATTGTCAGAAGAATTAAATGTCAGCCGGACAACCCTGAGAGAAGCCATACGGATTTTAGTAGCTTATAATGTTCTTGAAATCCAGAGGGGAAAAGGAACTTTTGTCACGCAGGCAGCATTTGAGCAGCAATCCAATTTAGGACAGCTGTCAGATATAAAAGTAAATGCAAAAGACCTTTATGAAATGCGTTTGATTTTTGAGCCGGAAGCCGCCTATTTAGCGGCTATCCGAGGTACAGACGCAGAAATAAAAAGAATTTTGGATTTTGGTGAGAAGATTGAGCAGGAAATCAAATCCGGTCAAGACCGCACAGACAATGAACATTCATTCCACAAGGCGATTGCACAGGCAACGCATAATGAATTTATGAATCAGCTTATGCCCATTCTTTATCAGGCGATTGAAAAGGGCGTTACCCTATCCGCAATGAGCCCAAAAGCCGTTACGGATACAGCGGGCGACCACCGCATGATTATGGATTTTTTAGAGCAGAGAAATGCGGAGGGAGCAAAAAACGCCATGAAAATTCATATCATGCACGCTATACGGGAATTGGGAATAGAATAGCTTTCTGCTTATCAGGGCTTACAAATGGTAAGCCCTCTTTTTTGAGATTAGACATCATACAATATATTGACATCATACAATTATGGGATTATAATAATTGTAGGGAGAATATGCGAAATTAACACACACACAGCTACCTATGATTCGACAGGAGGAATATTTTATGAGAGAAATTGATTTAGCAACATGGAATCGGGCTATGCACTATCAGATTTTCAGAAACAGTGTGCAGCCACAGTATTGTGTAACCTTTGAACTGGATATTACAAATTTTTTGCGGAGAATCAAGGAAAGGGGCTATTCCTTTACATTTTCTTTTGTATTCGCTGTGACAAAGTGCGCTAATGAGATTGAGGAATTTCGCTGTCGTTTTTGGGAGGGAAAACCAGTTATCTATGACAAAATCAACACATCATTTACCTACCTTGATAACGGCAGCGAGCTTTTCAAAGTAGTCAATGTGGAAATGCAGGACACCATAGAGGAATATGTTTCACTTGCAGCCAATACCGTAAGTCGGCAAAAAGAATGTTTTACCGCACCTATGGGGAATGACATTTACCAGTTTTCTTCCTTTCCGTGGGTTTCATTTACCCATATTTCGCATACAGAATCCGGGAAAAAGGACAACGCTACCCCGATGATAGACTGGGGAAAATACTTTATCCGCGACGAAAAAGTATTACTTCCGTTTTCAGTACAAGTGCATCATTCTTTTGTTGACGGTGTGCATATCGGAAAGTTGGAAAATTTATTGCAAGATTATCTTGATAATTTCTAGTAAGTATCCGCAATTTGCAGATGAATCTCTTGATGTCCGCTTGTAAATCTTGTAATTCTTCTTAGTTTATTATAGAATATAAGCGTACAATTATTTGGATTTGCATGTAGAAAGTTGGTGTTTGTTTGGATAAAAAAACACATGCACAAAAAGTAATTTTAAATAAGGGCGGCATAGCAAAAACAGCAGATTTCGTTTTGGCAGGCATTAAAAACTATGAAATTGCAGCACTCTGTAAGGAAGGTGTCATAGAAAGAATTCGTCGTGGTTTCTATCAACTGCCTCAAAATGTTATAGCAACAGATGAGCAATTAATAAAAGAAATTCTTCCACAAGGAATTATCTGTGTAGAATCGGCTTTGTTTCATTATGGATATAGTGATTTTTCACCTCGTAAATGGTCGATTGCTGTACCTAGAACAGCTTCAAGAACAGTAAAACGAGTACAAGAGATACCGCTAAAGGCTTACTTTATTCAAAAAAATGTATTTAATCTTGGTAAGGTAACTGATAATTTTAACGGTGTTTCTTTAGCGGTTTACGATCGTGAACGAACGCTTTGCGATTGTTTCAAGTATCGCACGAAACTGGATAATGAAATTTTCAATAAAGCTGTCAACGCCTATGCCGCCGATGACAACAAAAATCTTGCGAACCTTTCTAAATATGCAAAGGAAATGAAGCTTTATACAAAGGTCATGAATGTAATGGAGGTGCTTTTGAATGGCTGACATAGCTGCGTCTGTGCTTGCGCGACTGAAAAACAAAGCTACTGAAAGTGGTAGAAGTTATCAGCTCTGTCTGCAACTCTTTTGTCAGGAGGAGTTCCTGCGTCGTTTGGAAAAATCCAAATATGCCGATAATCTTGTACTTAAAGGCGGACTGTTCATTTATTCAGTTACTGACTTTGACAGCCGTGTTACAGTAGATGTTGATTTTCTTCTTAGAAAAGTACCCAATACTCCCGAACAGTTGAAACCAGTATTGGAAGAAATCATTGAAACATCTACTGGAAATGATTTTATTACCTTTGAAATTAAGGAAATTGCGCCTATTGCCATTGCAAAGAAGTATGCTGGTATCGGAGCTTCCCTCGTGGCTCGGATCAAGAATACGAAAACACCATTCAGTATTGATTTCGGTGTTGGCGATGTTATTGTACCAAAACAAGAAAAAAGAAAAATCCCTACGCAGCTCGATGATTTCCCAGCACCTACAGTGAATACTTATTCACTTGAAACAACGATTGCAGAAAAGATAGACGCAATACTCAGCCTAATGGAGTTCTCCAGTAGAATGAAAGACTATTACGACATTTATTACCTTGCAAATAAATTTAATTTTGACGGAGCCACACTTACCGAAGCTTTGAGAAAGACCTTTGAAAACCGTGGACGTACCTTTACGGTCAGACAATTTGAGCAGGTTATGGGTTTTGGGAATGACGAAGCAATGAAGAAAAAATGGAAAGCTTTCTGCCGTAAAATTGATAAAAATACCGAGGATTACGGAACTGTACTACGGAAGATAAATTGTTTTCTTGCTAAGCCGTTTGCAGCGGCTGTTACCGATAATAACTTGACTGAATGTTGGATTTCCTCGGTAAATGAATGGCAGCAAAGATGATTTTAATATGGCTAAAATAATGGAAATTATCGAAAAGGAAACAAGGGGATTGATTTCCCTCCTCACAGTTATGCTGTGGGGAAGGTTGTATTAAATGATTTTTTACCATAAATCCAGAGAATCCTCTGCATCCATCCACATTTGCACATTCCCTTCAAGATTCAATCTTGCATATTCAAGCGGTTCATCTATTGCCAAAGCATTTAAGGCACATTCAGAGCAGGGAGTAGTTTTCAACCTTTCTGCTGCTTTATTGCAGTCTATCCGTAAAAGGTAACCTGCATAGGTGTATATGTCAATGCTATTATGGTGATATTGTATGTTGCGTAAATCATATTCATTTTATCTGTTCTCTTTTCATTGTTTTTTGAAAGCATTTCAATCAGTTTACCAATCCGTATATTATGTGTTATAATGTTTTATGTGATTTTGTTTCCCTCATTTTTTCCTTTATCAGAGTTTGTAATGCTCTGCGGGAGGATATAACACAAAGGAAACTTTAAGGGAAAGTTCACCTGCGATAAACTCAGTATTTTCAAGGGTTTGCGGATATTTTAATAATAAAATATAACAGCTAATGTTTCCCTTAAAAATCATTTCATGGCCTGTATAACAAGCAGAGCAACAAACGAAGAAATCTTGCGCAAAGAGGCAAATTATTGGTTTTGGCCTGTTCAAGTTGGGGCTGGTCAAAAAGTGAGGAGAATTGAAAAAATGGTCATCGAAAGACAGAAAGCGCTGGCGGCATTTGAGGAGTATACGCAAAAATATGATAGTTCTGACGAAAAAGTAAAGTTGAAAATCGATCATACATACAGAGTATGTGCGCTGTGTGAGCAGATTGCCGCGCAGTCAGGTTTTGATGAAAAGGAAAGTAAGCTTTCGTGGCTGACCGGACTGTTGCACGATGTGGGGCGGTTTGAGCAGCTGAGGAGATACGGCACCTTTATCGACGCGCAGTCCATCGATCATGCGGCGTTTGGTGCGGATATCTTATTCAAAGAGGGAAAAATCAGGGACTATGTGGAGGATGATTCCGAAGATGAACTGCTTGAAAAAGCAGTGCGATGCCACAGCGCGTACCGCGTTCCCGAAAACTATTCACAGCGCGAGAAAAAATTTGCAGATCTGCTCCGCGATGCGGACAAGATTGATATTCTGAAAGTGAATGTCATTGTTCCGATAGAGGAAATCTACAATGTGACCACCTACGACCTAAAGCACTGCAGAGTGACAGAGGAGGTCATGCAGGCATTTTATGAGGAACATGCAGTGCTCAGAAGCTTGAAAAAAACACCCGTTGACAATGTAGTCGGACACATCTCGCTGGTGTATGAGCTGGCATATCCCATAAGCTGTAAACTGGTGTACGAGCAGGGATATCTGGATAAGCTGATGAATTTCCAGTCAGAGCTGCCGGAGACAAATGCGCAGTTTGCAAGGATACGAGAGAAGATGGATGCGTATATGAGAAACAAAATGACAATTGTGTCATAAATAAAAGGGTGGAAGATGACATGAACGTCATAAATGGAAATATGAAAAGAATTTTTGGGGATTGATATGAAGAAAACAAATCTGGATACCTTGTCAGCAAAATACAGGTTATCGGACTATAAGGAGCTTTACGCAAAAGTAATCACCCTGATTGACAGCCAGAGGATTAAGCCGGTGAAAGCGTCAGGAATCAACGGAAAGTCACCAGCTCTTTACAGGGAATACTGGGTGATTGAGGAAAAGCAGGACGTATCTCAATACATCAATGAATTGAATTATGAGATTGTTCCAGCCATTTCCACCGACTATTATCAGGCGCACATCGAGCAGTATATTCAGGACAGACAGTGGGTACTGCTTTTAAATGATTATATCAAAAATCGCGGTTTTATGACACTGATGTCAGAAAATGAGCGCAGCTTTGACATCTGGCACAGGGAGAAATTCCTGAAACAGGAGCAGGGAAAGAAGATTTTGAAACGCTGCGGGCTGGAGACGGATTCCCTGAATTACTATCGGACGACGGAGCCGATTGCGTATTATTCTGCGACAAGACAGACGCCGCAGAATTTGTTGATAGTTGAAAATAAGGACACGTTTTACAGTATGCGCAAGTGTCTGATGAATACCGGACAAAGGGAGAAAAGCGGCAGTGAACCAGATTGTGAACCGATACAGACAGATTTCGGAGGCATGAGGGGAAGTGTGCTCAATCGTCCGGAATTGGGTGGACAAACTGAGCTAATATGCCAGAAAAATAACAGTCAAAATATGCCTGAAAAAGCTGCGCATCCAATATGCGGTGAGCAGATTGGCACTTTGATTTATGGAGCAGGAAAGGGAATTATCGCGGCATTTTCTGATTTTGATATCAGCGGCGAGCCTTATATGACAGCGCAGGGCAACAAAATCCTCTATTTTGGCGATCTGGATTATGAGGGTATCGGAATTTATGAAAATTTTGCATCCGCATATGGGGTTCAGTATGATATTCAGCTTTTGAAAAGTGCCTATGAGTTGATGCTTGCAAAAGCGGAACGCATCGGCATTGACAACCTCCCGCTCACAAAGGAAGGGCAGAACCGGAAGATTGACCACCTTTTTCTCAGTCAGTTTTCCCAGGGGCAGCAGGCAAAAATAAAAGAAATCCTCGAGCAGGACAGATATGTGCCGCAGGAGATATTGAATATAGAGGATATCATGGCAGAGGAGACCTCGTTAGGAATTGTGATGAAATCAATAGAATTGCCAAATGTACATGAGCGAATAGGAGAATGAACTATGCAGATAATTGTGACGGATACAGCCTTCATATGGAATCATGAGAATCCAGGATTAGAGCAATTGAAAGATAGTGTACTGGTTGTCTGCCTTGAGGGGAAACCGGTATCAGATCAGTATGAATGTTTTGTGAGCCCATATAAGCAGATTGGGATGGGAGTTGATCACTTTGGTGCAGAAAGTCAGAGATACAAAGCGTTGGAGTCTGTGGCGGATGATCTGAATCGTGAGCTTGGTTATCATGATAAGATTTTGTTTTTAACAGACGGAAATCCGGAGAGTCTATATCCATTTCATGTGATAAAGGACAGAAACGCGTTTAATAGTCTGCATTTGTGTACCATATCTCCGTGGAGGTTTGAAGGAAAAAGAAGAATAAAGGCTCATAGGGAATTGCTATCCGATTTGTCTCGGCTCAAATCGATCTTATATATCGATAGTAATGATTATCTGAGCAGAATTAGTCAAAAGGATAAGGTTTATATGAAGGATCTGATGCAATGGGTATCGGATGATTATGCGGCGCTGCTTCCGAGAGTCATAAACGGCATACAGGACATGCAGGAGCAGTCATATTTTGATTTTACATCAAGATCATATGTCCCGGTGGGAGAAGGTTTTGATTGTATTGATCTGGCGAAAGCGGCGGATGAAATCCCAGAAATAAAGGGGCCATTATGTCGGAAGTGGAGTACATTGGGAGCCGTAACTCCCCAGCTATATCCGGCAGAAGATGACAATATCAAAGAAGAAATCGAAAGAGTACATGCAAGGATAGACGGAAAGAGTGTTTGCAATTATTTGAGGCAGCTGCGGATTGAATTGGCAAGAGCCAATGGAATTGAATTCTTTTCAGAGGAATGCCCGTCCGTTGGTCCGTGCGCCGGTACATGTGCGAAATGCGATCAGGAGGCGGCCTACTTGAGAGATCAACTTGCCAATATTCCGGAATCAGAAAGAATCATTCCAGCGTTTGAATTGATAGAGTGGGAGGTATTGTAATGATTGGAGATGTTATGGCAGTTTCCAGACTGCGTATGGCTACGGATGGTCAGGGAGTTTCTACGTTAGTTGCGTTTTTTGGCTGCCCGCTTCATTGTAAATATTGTGTCAATGAAAGCTGTCATGAGAAGGAAGGCTTCTTATCCGGAACAGCAAGAGCTGCATATGAGCCGGAAGAGTTGGTCGAAGTGCTCAGAAAGGACGAAATCTATTATCTGATGACAGGAGGCGGTGTGGTTTTTGGAGGCGGTGAGCCCTTGCTTCAATCTGCCTTTATTCATGAAGTCTGCAGACAGGCAGATCCAAGGTGGAAGAAAAGAATAGAAACATCTCTAAATGTTCCGTGGAGCTGTGTGGAATCTCTGCTTGATGATTTGGATGAATGGATTATAGACATTAAAGATATAAATTGTTCTATCTATGAGAAATATACAGGTGCGGACAATGAAAAAGTCTTGCGTAATCTGTTGAGAATGCGCGACATTATTCCGCCTGAGAGAATACATATCAGGGTTCCGCATATCGTAGGGTTCAATACGCTTGATGATGTTGAAAAATCCGTCGAATGGCTGAAAGACATGTTGCATGTAGAACCAGAATTGTTTACCTATTACGAATTCTCTCATCCGGAAAAGAAATCAAAAGAAATCTCAGAGCTGATAATCCCCGGATTTTTGAGGAAGATGGATAAAGATAGCAAATAGAGTTTCATTTGGTAGTTTTTCAAGAGTGGCTGGCAGGGAGTGAATAAAGAATAAAAAAGACCGGGAGGTTTGAAAAAGCCTTCCGGTTTATTATATAGATTACATTTCAATTTTTAGGTGTATTACATTATATAGCTTACCACAAATCAAATTAAAAGTCTACTCTTTTTTTATTTTTCTGATAAAATTTAGTTATCAGCTGATAAAATCAATCAATATTCCTGCGGCAGAGGATACGGACAACCGGTTGATCCGGCTTTTGCAGCAGGGCAGGAGGGATTTATTTTGATAGAATTGAAAGATGTTTGTAAAAGCTATCGGACAGCAAGACGCGGAGCTGGTTTTGGCAATGCAGCGAAATCGCTTTTTAAAAGAGAGTACTGTACGATTCATGCCATTAACCATATTAGTTTTGACATAAACGATGGCGAAATGGTCGCGTTACTGGGGCCGAACGGAGCAGGTAAAAGTACCACAATCAAAATATTGAGCGGAATATTGATCCCGGATAGCGGTTCATGTCTGGTAAACGGACAGACGCCGTGGAAAAACAGAAAGGAGTATGTCCGGCAGATCGGTGTGGTCTTTGGTCAGCGCTCACAATTATGGTGGGATATTCCGGTTATTGATTCGTTTGAGCTACTGCAGGCCATTTATTCTATACCGGTATCAAAGTACCGCAGGAAACTGGACGAATTGACACAGCTTCTGCATTTGGAGGATCTGTTAAAAACACCGACAAGGCAGTTGTCATTAGGGCAGCGCATGCGCTGTGAGATTGCTGCGTCTTTGCTGCATGAACCCCGGCTGCTGTTTCTGGACGAACCGACGATTGGATTAGACGCAGTCTCTAAGATTGCAGTGCGGGACTTCATAAAAAAGATGAATGAAGAACATAGGACCACAGTGATCCTGACAACGCATGACATGCAGGATATTGAGGCAATTACAAACCGCGTGATTCTGATCGGCAAAGGGCGAAAGCTGGTGGACGGTACGCTGGAAGAGCTGTGCCTTGAAGCCGCGTCTGCAGGGTTGGAAAACGAAAGCTCTGAAATGGACATAGACCACATGATAGCCTATCTGTATGCGAAATTAAACATTATGTAGGAGGCGGTTATGCGAAAATATTACAGTTTTTTTAAACTTCGGTTCGCCACCGGAATGCAGTACCGCATGGCATCTGTCACAGCGCTCACAACGCAGCTGGTATGGGGATTGATGGAGTGTCTGGCATACAAAACGATCGCGGAAGCTTCCGATGGCAGTCTGCCGATGAACTATGCTTCCATCGTGACTTATATCTGGCTGAAAGAAGCGCTGTTTGCTCTTTTTAATACATGGGCGGCAGATAATGATCTCTTTGCAATGATAACAAATGGCGATATTGCGTACGAACTGTGCCGGCCGGTGTCGATCTATTCCATGTGGTTTTCAAGAACGATCGGGGCAAGAATCGCTGAGGCGGTCATGAGATGTATTCCCGTATTGCTGTGTGCGTTCCTGATGCCGAAGCCGTATAGAATGACTTTGCCAGTCAGCGGCATGTCCTTTTTGCTGTTTCTGTTAACGCTCTTTTTGGCACTTGGGATTACAGTCACATTTTGTATGATTGTCTATATGCTGTGTTTTTTTACGATTTCGCCGCAGGGATGGAGAATGGTTTTGACAGGAGCGGTGGATTTTCTGTCAGGAAATATCATTCCGCTTCCGTTTTTTCCGAAAAAATATCTGTTCCTGTTGGAGCTGTCTCCGTTTGCCTATATGCAGAATGTTCCGTTTCGGATATACAGCGGAGATCTCGCTGGCGCAGAAATATATCCGTGCATCGCAAAACAGATATTCTGGTTCGCGGCACTCCTGTTTTTAGGGATTGTCATATGGAAGCAGGCGGAAAAAAGAGTTGTCGTACAAGGAGGCTGATACCATGGAGATAAAGAAAAATATAAAATTGTACATGAAGTATGCCTCAGTCTGTACGCAGAGCGTGATGCAGTATAAGGTTTCTTTTTTGCTGATGATTATTGGGCGGTTTCTGCTGGCATTTTGTGAACTGATTGCGATAAAGTTCTTATTCTACGGTTTCACACAGATAAAGGGATACACCTATGGAGATATTCTGCTGTGTTTTGCTGTCATTCAGATGTCCTTCACATTTGCGGAGCTGTTTGGCAATGGATTCAAGGTGTTTTCGGGAATGGTGCGGAGCGGGGAATTTGACCGGATGATGCTTAGGCCATGCAGTCTGATTCTTCAGGTGATGGGAAGCAGATTTGAAGTGGGCAGAACAGGTCCTCTGCTGACGGCCTTTTTTACGCTGGTGCTGGGAATCCGGCATAGTCAGGTAACATGGAATCTGATGACGGTTTGGACAATAACGGCAATGACGATAGGGGGCACGCTGTTGTTTATAGGGCTGTTTGTGCTGGAGGCGAGCTTTTGTTTCTTTTCCATCGAAGATACGTCGCTGATCAATGTGCTCACATACGGGGCAAAAACCCATGGCAAGTATCCAATAGACATCTACGGGAAAGGAATCCTGCGGTTCTGCACTTATGTGATTCCTTATACATTGATTCAGTATTATCCCCTGCAGTTTCTGCTGGGGAAAACACGTAGTTGGTATCTGGCACTCTGCCCGTTTGGAATCGTTGTGTTTTTGCTGTTCTGCTATTTGATATGGCGGTTTGGGGTAAAAAATTATAAATCGTGCGGGTCTTGAAACATTACGGTTTTTATAAAACTTGTGATGTAAAATCCGCTGTGGTATGGTACAATGTGTTTTAAAAGCGGAGCAAAACTTTTTGACAAAAAATGAAGTCAGAGTGTATAGAATGGAGTAAAAATGCAGTATGAATTTTTAAAGCAGTTTTCCAAAAGAATGAAGCATGTGGGAATGTACGCCCTTCTTTTGCAGAACAGCATGGCGAAACAGACCTGGAAGCAGTATGGTTTTATGAAGACGGACGAGCAGGTCAACATGATCTTTACGGTGATACTGTACATCATGGAGCAGTCGCTTCGGGAGGAGAGCTGCACCATGGACGATATCGGCGCGTACATCGACGATCTCAATGCGGGCTGTTTTCAGAAAAACATGTCCTATGACGACTGCAAAAAACTGGGGGATTTTATCGTGAATGTCATACTGTCCAACGAGGGCAGGGCAATGTATTTTGACGGGTATGATTATGACAGTATGGCGTATCGGAGCATGAACATCAGCTACATTGCAAACCGTGTCATTTATGTGGACGAGGGGGTCAAGAGAACCTCCTACTATCTGACGGAGGACGGCTACAATCTGATGCTCTCTACTCTGGAAATCGAGAATAACATGAAGCTTACAATCCACGAGATGATCTTCAAGCTGCATCTGGAAAAGCAGAGCTATGACAAGGCCGTCGACGAGATCAAAAACGTCTTTAATTTCATGCGCATACAGCTGCAGAAAATCGAGGAGGCGATGCTTCGCGTGCGGCGCAATGCGCTGAGCTATTCCGTCGCTGACTATGAGGCGCTCATGCATGAAAACATGGAGACCATCGGAGATACCAAGGAGAAATTTACAGGCTACCGCGAGATGGTAAAGCTCAGGGCATCCGAGCTGGAACAGCAGAATATCAATGTGCGCAAGCTCGATGCAAAGGAGGAGGAAAAGCTTGAAAATCTCCGCATCATCGAAGGGTATCTGAACAGGACGCTCGATGAACACCAGAAGATACTGAACCTGCATTTTGACCTAAAGCTGCTGTATGACAGGGAGCTGCAGTCGCTGGCGCAGATGTCGCTGATTCAGCGGTTTTCCATTCGGACAGAGCTCTACGACAAGGTGCTGGACAATCCGCGGTATCTGGACAATCTGGACGTATTTTTGAGGCCGCTTTTTCATCAGCAGATTCCCAAAATCTACAATCTGAATAAGTGTATGGAGCTGCAGCGACCAGTCAGAAAAAAGGCGGAGGAAGATGTGGATGAACTGCTGGACTTTGACGAAAAGCAATGGCAGGATGAGCTGGAGCGCAAGAAGAAAGAGAAACTCAAAAAGTATGAGGACAGTCTGGCGTTTCTTATCGATGCAGTGCTCAAAAAGGGGCGGCTGTCATTGATGGAGCTGAAAGATATTTTGGAGGAGGACGCGGCGGCGCGGGACACCTGCATTCCGTCCATCGACGTGTTCAAGGAGATCATGGTGGAGCTCATCAGAAACCGCGAGATTTTCATGGAGACACTGCGGAAGGAAAAGAGCGAATTTATTACAGAGCAGGCAAATGATTTTCAGCTAAACGATATGCTGCTTGGCCTGACTGAGAAGGGAGCAGCCAATCACGCAGAACGGAAGAAGATAAAGAAGATATGCACGATGCGGTCAGATGACGGAACGGTTGTGGAGTTTGCGAATGTGAAGGACGAGAGCGGCAGTGAGAAGACGATTCGATGCACGAATGTGATTATTACGGCAGAAGTGAAGTGTGAAGAGATTTTCTAAGCGGCCAAAAGACGCCCGCTAAGAAAATCTAAAGCTTCACACTGATTATCTGCGCTGCTGATGGCGGCATGAAGTGAAGTGTGAAGAGATTTTCTAAGGCCGCAGACGGGCATTTTTAGTATATAGGAATGAAATAGTTTATTTCAGTGGGAGAGGTTTAACATGGCATATGAAATGGAAGAAATACGCCTGAGCCAGCAGATTTTTTATTATCTTTTGGAGCATTTTGAGCTGAAAGAGGACGAGGCGGCGGGGCTGTACAGGGCGTATGTGGAGAATGAGCAGGTGCAGCTGCTGGTCAAGAGCCAGGGCGACGAGGCACAGAGCAATATAGAGCGGTACGGGGAGGTCATCTACCTGATTCCAAAGGAGGAGAATGTCTTTCTGGGATTTTCCAAGGCGAAGCTCAAGGAGATTCTCTGCAAATCCGGCGGCACAGATAAAGATTTTTACCTGTCGCAGTTTGTCATACTGACACTGCTGTCAGAATTTTATGACGGACAGGGCGCGAGCGCAAAGTCGAGGGACTATATCCGCGTGGGTGAGCTGCAAAACTGCGTGACAGACCGGTTAAAGAACGGTGTCGAGAATACCACGGCCGAGGAGGAAGAAAAGAACGGTCTGGCTTTTCGAAACATGCAGGAGGCATATGAGGCGCTAAAGTCGGATGAGCGCGGTTCGAGGGCAAGGACGACGAAGGAAGGCTTCCTCCACCATATTTTTATGTTCCTCGAAAATCAGGGATTAATTGAATATGTGCAGGAAGACGAGATGATCAAGACGACGAAAAAGCTGGACAACCTGATGGACTGGAACCTGCTCAACCAGAACAATTTCCAGCGCATACACAAGGTGCTCAGTGTGTAAAGAAATTCTAAGCGGCCAAAAGACGCCCGCTAAGAATTTCTAAGTTACACACAGGAAGAATGCCCAAGGGCAGGCATTCTTCCCATTAACTATTTGTGCCGCTGGGGCGGCAGAAAGAACGCAAAGGGCAGCGTTCTTCATTTCAATATGTGATTCCACAGGGGGAAGTATGGAGGTTAAGGATGAGCAAAATAAACGCAGTACGATTCATCAATCTGAATTACAACAACAATTCAATGCGCATCAGCGACGACACGTTTCAGATGCAGGGACGGAGCACGCTGATGTCACTGCAGAACGGGGGCGGAAAGTCGGTGCTGGTGCAGATGATGACAGCCCCGTTTGTGCACAGGCGCTACAGGGACGCGAAGGACAGACCGTTTGAGAGCTACTTTACGACCAGCAGGCCCACCTTTATCATGGTGGAGTGGAAGCTTGACCGCGGGGCGGGTTACTGCCTTGTCGGAATGATGGTGCGCAAAAGCCAGTTGACAGAAGATGACGCAGAGAATCAGCTTGAGATGATTAATTTTATCTGCGAATATTCGAACAGGTGCGATCAGGATATCTATCATCTTCCGGTGGTCGAGAAGCGGAACAAGGAAATCGTGCTCAAAAACTACCGCGAGTGCAGGCAGCTCTTTGAATCCTACAAAAAAGACCACACAGTGAAATTCAACTGCTACGACATGAACAACAGCGCCCAGTCAAAGCAGTATTTTGACAAGCTTGCCGAGTATCAGATTTATTATAAAGAGTGGGAGAATATTGTCCGTAAAATCAACCTCGAGGAGTCAGGTCTCTCAAAGCTTTTTGCCGACTGCAGGGACGAGAAGGGGCTGATTGAAAAATGGTTTCTGGACGCGGTGGAGAGCAAGCTCAACAAGGAAAAAGACCGCATGAAGGAATTTCAGAATATCATAGAAAAATATGTGATCTCCTACAAGGCGAACCAGTCAAAGATCGAGCGCAGGAACACAATCCGCCAGTTTAAGGAAGATGCTTCAGAGATTGCCGCGTCAGCAGGCGAATACAAGCTTGTGACGGACAAGGTGGAGGAGCAGGAGAACAGTATTGCAGGCTTTCGGGCTTTGCTGACGCAGATGGAGGCAGCGGAAAATGCTGCAAGAGACCAGCTTCTCGCGGATAAGGCAGGCTGCGGTCAGGAGCTTGCGCGCATCGAGTACGAAAGGTATTCTTATGAGATCGTAAACCTGACGGACCAGCTGCGTTTCCATGTGAGTAACCGCGATATGATCGGCGTGGAGCGGGATGCGCTGGAGGGAGAGATCGCGCAGATCGAGACACTGCTTCACAAGATGGAGCTCGCAAAGCAGAGCGAGCAGGTGGAGGACATCAGACAGGATGAAAGTCTGCTCAAAGAGCGCCTCAAGGTTCTGCATGAGGGGGAGAGCAGGCTGGAACCTGAGCGCAGGGCACTTGGGAAAGCGCTTGGCGAATATTATGAAAAGCTTGTGAAGGATGCGGCAGATCAGATTGATCAGAATGAGACCGCTTATCAGGAGGAAACGCAAAAGTTTCGTGAGCTGGAGGACAAGCAGCAGTGGCTTGACGAGAATATCATCAAAGTCATAACAAATATCAGCACTTACAAAGAGCGAATGAACAGTTTTAACCGCATCGAGGACAGCTTTAACGAGGATTTTCAGGAGACATTTGTCAGAAATATCATCGGTGAGTATGAGCCGGGATTTCTGGATATCAAAGGGGAGCAGTACCAAAAAGAACTCGGGGAGTGCACAAGGAGCTGTACAGCGCACAAAAAACTGCTCGAGGAGGCAAACGAACGGCAGAAATCACTGCTCCGCGACGTGGAGGACAAACAGCAGGAGCGCATCAGGCAGGAGTACCGGACAGCGGATTTGGAGCGGGAAAAAGCCGATTACGAGCGGGAGTTATCCGAGCGGCTTGTCATGATGCGCTATTTTGGCATTGACTTGAAGGAGCAGTGGAATATGGACAAAATTCTTGCCGCTGCAGACCGCAAGCTTACGGAGTGCGAGCAGATGAAGCGCATGCTGGAAAAGGAAGAGGACGCACTGCAGAAGGAATTTGTGCGCTTAACGCAGGGAAAAGTGCTGGAGCTTCCGGAGGAGACATCAGCGCTGTTTGGCAGACTCAACATCAATATTGTGTATGGCATGGACTGGCTGAAGAAAAACGGTTACTCCCGTCAGCGAAACGAAGAAATTGTGCGCAGACAGCCGTTTCTGCCGTATGCGCTAATTATGTCAAAACATGACATCAAGATACTTTCGGAGCATGACAGGGAGGTCTACACCTCGTTTCCGATTCCCATCATACTGCGCGAGCGGCTCGAGGAGACCGTGGCAGCGCAGGAGAGCGGACTTCTGGAGCTGTCAGGAGTCAGCTTCTTCATGTGGTTTAACGAAAAGCTGTTGGACGAGGAAGCGCTGCGCCTGCTCGTGCAGGAAAAAGAAAAGCAGATTCGGGAAAAGAAGGAACAGACAGCGGTGCGCAAAAAGGAGTACGAGGAATATTTTGAGAAGAGGGAACGGCTGAAAAATCAAAGATTAACAAAAGATGCCTACGACAAAAATATGACACAAATGTCAGAAATGGAGACGGAAGCGGAGGCGCTTCTCAGAGCGATACAGACATTAAAAAGTGATGCGCAGAAAAATGAAGAGCACATCAGCAGGCTCGCGGCGGATATCACAAAGGAGCAGCATTCGTTAGAAAAGATGCAGAAGCGCGAGAAGCATTTTGCACTGTTTTGCAAGGAGTATGAGACCTACATGGAATGCATGGCAAATGTGAACCGCTGTCAGAAAGAACAGGAGCGCTATGAGCAGAACAGAAAACTGGTCAGGGACGCTCTGGAAACGTGCAGGGAACGGCTCAAAAGCATCGAGAGCGCACACGCGGAGCTGGACAGGATGGCATTGGAATACCGGAACAAATACAGCATATATGAGACATACCGGTTGACGGAAACAGAGGAGACTGCAAAGGAAATCCAGCTTCCGGCGACTGCGCAGGAGCAGGAGGCAAGATACGAGGCGATCACCTCCAGAATGTCCATGCAGGTGCAGGATCTGGAAAAACAGCTGCAAAAGACTTCCGCAAACCGCAACAAACTGCAGAAAGAGCTGGAGCGACTGTCTAAAAAATACGGACTCGAAGAAAGTGACTGGGCCGGAATCACATACAGCGGGAAAGAGGAGACGCATCAGGAAATTCTGCTCGAGGACAAGAGAAACAAAATGAAGATCAAGGACAGGCAGTGGAACGACGAGGACAAAGAAACTGCAGTCTGCCAGAGCCGCATCAACACAAAGAAGAAAGATATGCTTGAAAAATGCGGCATGGAGGAGCCGCTCGCAAAGGAAGAGATCACAACGACAGAATTTGATGCGGCAATCAATCAGATTCAGTTCCGAATCAGCAGTATCGAGGCAGATATCAAAAAAGTGGAACAGAAGCTGAAAGGTCTGGGCGAGAATCTAAGCACACTCGCAGAGTACGAGGATTTCGTGTGCAGGCATGAACCGCAGTGGGAGACAGATATCACACTGCTGGACGCAAAAGGGCTCCGCGATTTTCAGGGGAGACTGCTGCGCGATTACAGGAATCTGAAGGAGGAGCGCGGACGCAGGAAGAGCAAACTGACCGCATATCTCTACAAAATGATTCAGAAGGAAATCTATCAGGAGGACTATTACAGAAAGTCGCTCGAGTCCATGATATCGCTGACGGACAGCGCATCGCTGATATTGGCACAGCTGGACACGACGCTGCAGTCCTACGACAGTCAGATGGAGAAGCTTGCGGTGGATATTTCGCTTGTCGAAAAGGAAAAGGGCCGGATTACAGAGCTTTTGAGTGACTACTGCCAGGATGTGCACAACAATCTGGGGCAGATTGACAGCAACTCGACCATCACCATCAGGGAAAAGTCCGTTAAAATGTTAAAACTGCAGCTTCCCGACTGGACAGAGCAGGAGGGAATGTACCAGTTAAAACTCAGCGATTTTCTCGACGAGCTGACGGCAAAGGGTGTGGAAATCCTCGAAAAGAATGAGAACCCGCAGGAGTATTTCGGGACGAGAATCACAACCAGGAACCTTTACGACAGCATTGTCGGAATCGGAAACGTGCAGATCAAACTGTACAAGGTGGAGGCGCAGCGGGAGTATCCCATCACGTGGGCGCAGGCTGCCAAAAACTCCGGCGGAGAGGGATTTCTGACGGCATTTGTCATTCTCTCGAGTCTGCTGTATTATATGCGCCGCGATGAGACAGATATCTTTGCCGACCGGAACGAAGGGAAAGTGCTGGTAATGGACAATCCCTTTGCGCAGACGAACGCAGCGCATCTGCTAAAGCCGCTGATGGATATGGCGGACAAGATGAACACGCAGCTGATCTGCTTCTCAGGACTTGGCGGAGACTCGATCTATGGACGGTTTGACAACATCTATGTGCTGAACCTTGTCGCGTCGAATCTGCGCGGCGGCATGCAGTACCTAAGAGGCGAGCACCTGCGCGGCGCGGAGGAGGAGACGATTGTGAGCTCGCAGATTGAGGTGATTGGGCAGCAGAGTTTGTTGTTTTGAAATGTAGCCATTATGAAATCGAAATAACAAATAGTGTAGTGTGTCGAAATATGACTTTTTTTCTGAAAAGTAACTAGTTTCTGTTCAGACGTCCACATATGTAGTGAAAATCATGTGCCAAATTGACAAAAGCGTTAGCTTTTTCCTTTTATCAATTTGTGTGCATAAATTGTTGCTGTTAACGCCTTCAATGCATAAAATTGTGCCAAATCAGATGTGCGTGAACAGCAACCAGTTTCTTAGTTTGAATATGGACAATTTGAGTAGGATATTGACTATAAATGAATATAAGTAGTATTATGGTTTTGAAAATCGGAAAATACAGAAACAGTTTTCAGAGGTTTGGTTTTTCTAAAGAATCGGTACGTGCTGTTTGTGGAGATGAGCTTGAGTTAAAACAGTTAAGGATATATTTAGATAGTGATATAAAACAGAGAAGGTAAAAAATGGCGAATAATTGTCAAATTCCAACACCAACAAAGTATGTAAGGCAAATGTTAAATTTTATAAAATATAAGAATAATTTGTATGAAAAGCGTATATTGGAGAATTCATGTGGTGAAGGTAATATATTGTTGGAAGTAGTACAAAGATATATCAAAGATGCGCGAAAACAGGGAAAAAATGACAGTCAGATTGTGGAAGGAATAGAAAATAACATAGTTGCTTATGAGATAGATGCAGATAAAATTGGGATATGTGTTAAAAGATTGAATGAGTTAATTAAATCATTAGGCTTGCAAGATGTAACTTGGAATATAAATAATAAAGATTTCTTGAAAGAAACACGGGAAACATATGACTATATTATTGGAAATCCACCATATATCACATACCACGATCTTAGGGAAAATGAAAGAAAATACTTACAGGAAAATTTTATTTCCTGTAAGGAGGGACGGTTTGACTATAGCTATGCGTTTATAGAGGCAAGTATTAAAGCACTAAATAAAAATGGGAAATTAGTATATATTTTGCCCTATGGTGTTATAAAAAACAAATTTGCGACTAAGCTGAGAGATTATATTTCTCCTTATGTTGTTGGAATATATGATTATACAGGGATAAAGGTCTTTCCAAATGTACTGACATCTTCCGTTATTCTTCTTATGGAAAATAAGAAGAATAGACAAATTGTACAGTATTACATGATGAGCAGCAGACAAAAGCGAAATCTTTTGCGTACCCAATTGAGTGGAAAGTGGAATTTTACAGAAGAAGGGGGGATTAGAAAAGAAAAATTTGGTGATTATTTTGAAGTATGTAATAGTGTGGCAACTCTTTGTAATGAGGCATATTTAATAGAAAATTATCAAGAAAAGGATAACTATTATTATGTGGATGGGCATGCAATAGAGAAACAAGTCGTCTATCCCGCAATAAGTATGAAAAGTTATAATAAGAACAAAAAAGACGGGAATAGTAATACTTTGATATTGTTTCCGTATTTAGTTGATAAAGAACGAGTAACGCATTATAGCCAAAATGAATTTGAAAATACATATCCTATGGCTACAAAATACCTTAAAACTTATAAAGATGAGTTAATGAATAGAAAAAGTGATAAGAGTGCATTATGGTTTGAATACGGAAGAAGTCAGGCAATTAATAGGGTTTTTGGGAAGAAACTTATTATACCTATGGTGATTACCAAAAACGTTTCGGTTTGTTGTGCATCAGCAGACTCCATTCCATATGCAGGATATTTTATAAAATGTAGAAGCAATTCAGATATGACATTGGAGCAAGCGAAGGATATTTTGCAGAGTAAAGAATTTTATGAGTATGTAAAGTCGTGTGGCACTCCAACAACACCGACTTCATATAGAATATCAGTTGACGATATAAAAGAGTATAGATTTTGATAAGGAGACAAAGCGATGGCAAAAATAGCATTTAATGTAGATGCTTATACGGCAAGGCTAATTGGAAGAGAGAATGTTTCTAAACTGGATGGCGCTGTTATAGAGTTAATAAAAAATACATATGATGCTGATGCATCAATTTGTCTTTTATATTATGATGAGATTGCAGATGTATTGTACATTGCTGATAACGGAACAGGAATGACAGAGGATGTTATCATAAAACATTGGATGACGATTGGAAAATCTTCTAAAAAGAAAACGTATATTACAGGGACAGGAAGGATTCAAACTGGTGCAAAAGGTATAGGCAGGTTTGCACTCGATCGAATTGCAGAGAAATGTACAATGCTTACCGGAACGAAGGAAAAAAAAGAAAACATTATATGGACGGTTGATTGGTCTGATTTTACGGGTAATAGGAATATTACAGAGATAACAGCAGATATTGAGAGTACGAATATATCATTTGAACAGTTTATGAGTCATTGCAATAATTATGAAGTAGTCGAATTAATCAATCAGAAGTGGGAAAATAATGGTACAATATTTAAGCTGTCAAATTTACATGAGGTATGGGATGATATTTTAATTCATAACATTCGTGAAAATTTATCCAGCCTTATTCCATACGAATTAGAAGATCTATATAAAATATATTGTTTTGATAATAAGACAAAAATACAAGATGCCCAAATATTCAGTAATATAGATGCATTTTCATATGATTACAAAATTGAATATGAGGTAGGAAAAGATAAAGGACAACAGGATGTGTGCTATAAAATTTGGAGAGAGGAATTTGATTTTGGCAGTGAGGAGGATGAAGTTTTATCATGTGCAGGGCTGTTAGAAGAAAAGAGATTTTTTCATGGTAAGCCAATAGAAAAGAAATGCGTCTTTAGAGATATTTTGCCTGAAAAAGATAATTCTATTGGATATTTTAGGGGAGTTATGTACTTTTCAAAGATTGGGACAACCAACAGGGATCGAGAACGATTTTATCAAAAAGATATTTCGAATAGAGTGGATGTAAGGGATTCATTTGGCGGATTAAAAATATATAGAGATAGTTTTCGGGTTAGACCCTACGGAGATCCCAAATCTTCATCATATGATTGGCTGCAGTTAGCACGCAGAAAAAATGCATCTCCAGCAGGTGTTGGTACGGAAAAAGGCGTTTGGCGTGTCAGTGCGGATCAAATGTTTGGCTCTATATTTATTTCGAGAATGAATATATCATTACCAGATCAATCAAATAGAGAAGGTATTGTTGAAACACATGAATTTCGATTACTTAAGGAATTCATATTAAGAATGATTGAATTATTGGAGCAGGACAGACAATATGTATGTCGAAAATTGAATATATTGTATGATGAGACCCATCGGACAGAACAAATTGAAAAAGAGATACGCGAGAAAGCCGAACAGAAAAGAAAGAAAGAGGTAGAAGAGGAAGAATCCAAAACTGATAGATATGAAAATAATGTGCTAAATTTGAGAATAGATCCCATTGATGCACAAAAGGTAATCGAGGCGAAAGAGGAACAGATTACAGAATTGCAAAATGAGTTGAAAATGCTCAGAGCCCTGGCAACGACTGGGATTGTTACCAATACATATATTCATGAATTTAAAACATTGACACATAAGTTGAACATGAAGATCGCTATGGCTAAGGAGGCAATTGATCAGTATCAGGATATGAAAGAAGCCAGCGAATATATTGATCAGGCAAATGAAATCCGTGAAGCCTTTAATTCATGGTTTCAGGTTACAATTGAGTCTGTAAAGAACGATAAGAGGAAAAGAAGAAAAGTCGGTGTATCAAATATTATTGCAAGATTGTCAGAATCATGGAATCAGACTCTTGTGAGCAAGAGTATTCGAATACAATTCACGAATCTTGATAATGAGGAAATTATGCTAAGATGTTTTCCTTATGAAATTGAAACAATTGTTAATAATATGGTGACAAATAGCGTTGCATCTTTTGAGAGAATAACAACAGAGAAAAGAGATATAATAATCAATATATCGGAAAATGAGGATTATGTAGTTATTGATTATGCAGATACCGGAGCCGGGCTGATTGATATGTATAAGAATAATCCGCAAAAAATATTGCAGGCATTTGAAACGAGTAAGAGAAATGCAGCTGGTGAATTGATTGGAACTGGTATGGGTATGTGGATCGTAAATAATACTGTACTTGAATACAGAGGGAAAATTGATTTAGAAAAGAATATAAAGACAAAATCAGGATTTTATGCTACAATCTCATTAAGAAAGTGATTGGAGGATTGTGATGTATACAATTGGATATATAGATGATGATATCGATATGCTGTCTGATTATATAAAGCGTCTATCGAGGCGGGATATTGAGTTAAAAATAGCACCAGAGGGTGATATGGAACACATTAAACAGTGGATTGTAAAAGAACGAATTGAATGTATGATGATTGACTATCAATTAGGTGAAAAATACAATTTTGTCGGGACAGAGCTGTTTTCATATCTCAATGATGAACTGCCAGGATTACCATGTATGATTTTAACGAGCTATACGGATTCGTCTGTGAATGAGAATAAAGTTGTCAGGAATTGCATTTTCGATAGAAGTAATATGGATAAGGCTGGGGAAGCGTTTGAACAGTTTTGTGACATTATAAAACAGTCTACCGAGGTGTTTAAGAATAATATTGCAAAATATAAGATGAATTATAAAAGACTATACCAGAAAAAAGTGGACGGAAGTATTACATCAGCGGAGGAGGAAGAATTATTAACAGTATTTCGGATATTGAGAGCATACGGAGAAGTGGATGATATTTCATCTGAGCTTTTAACTACCAGGATAAGTACCATTTTAGATGATGTGTTAGAGAAGCTTGATGAATTATTAAAAAGTAACTAAGGAGAATGCGTTTGAACAGGGTTCATGGGAATATAAGAATTTCAAGAAAATCGCATATGGATCAGATGAAACCATATGGAAAATATAGGGAAAGTCTGCGACAAGATTTTGGAAGAATTTGTGGCTATTGTGGGAAAAGTGAACTGGTAACAAAGAATTCATTTGAAATCGATCATTTTATACCGCAAAGATTAGCGCCTGAAAAAGAAGACGACTATTCAAATTTAGTCTATTCCTGTTATGA
Organism: uncultured Lachnospiraceae bacterium; assembly: GCA_947177165.1. GTDB lineage: Bacteria > Bacillota > Clostridia > Lachnospirales > Lachnospiraceae > COE1. The sequence continues at coordinate 85,161 of CAMWTP010000007.1, read as the reverse complement.
GTGTAACCGGAAAAAGTCAGGAAAATGGCCATCGGAAGATAAGAATGTTCAATTTATAGATGGGAAAGGGTTTGTGGATCCTGCCACAGAAGAGTATGATAAAAATCTTATGAGGGATGAGGAAGGGAATATTATTGGTATAACAGATGCTGGGAAATATATGGTCGAGATTGGGTTTGAGTTTGATAAAAGACCTATGAAAGAGATATATAGAGCGATGTTACTTATCGAAAAGAGACATCAGCTTGAAGAAAAAATTAAAATGTTATCTTCGAAAGAAGCTCAACAATACATAGAGTTTTCGATTGCGGTACAAAGGTTTCAGGAGATATTATTTGATAACAAAGAGTAAGACTGAGGACACAGGAAAGTCATGATTATTGGGTAGAGTAAATATGTCTACCCTTTTTTAGACTATAATAGGAGAAAATATGGATACAATACAAAGCAATATTGATAATTTACAAAAGGGATTGTACACCGCATTCATTGACAGTACCTATAACTCAAACCTTGCATATAAACCGGAATTCGTATCGAATGATTATAAGCAGGGAAAGAAAGTGCTGGTTTCAATTGAGCAGGAGTTGGCACAATGTGAAGAATTTATAATCAGCGTTGCATTTATCACAATGAGTGGCATCACGCCTCTTTTGCAGACGTTGAAAGAATTAGAACAAAGAAATATTCCAGGCAAAATTCTGACGACCGATTATTTGATGTTTAGTGAACCGGCAGCATTAAGCAAATTGGCATCATTGAATAATATTGAGCTGCGAATGTTCTGCACAAATTCTGAGACAGGCGGATTTCATACAAAAGGATATATTTTTAGAAGAGAAGAAATCTATCGCATTATCATTGGCAGCTCTAACATGACATTAAACGCAATTACAAAAAATCGCGAGTGGAATACGAAGATTGTTTCAACCGAAGACGGCGAAATGACAAGAAATATTCTCACCGAGTTCAAAGCGTTGTGGAATGATGACAGTTCGAAGCTTTATCGTGATTTTATAGGGGAATATACCACACAATATAAAATTGTGAAAGAACAGCAGCGGACAGCGAAAAGAGAACAAATAGTCCAAATGGATGCTTACACACTAAAGCCCAACAAGATGCAGGTTGCTTTCATTGAAAATGTTCAAAAGGTGAGAGCAAAGAATGCAGAAAAGGCGCTTTTGATCAGCTCCACGGGAACAGGTAAAACCTATGCCTCTGCGTTTGCCATGCGCGAGCTGGGATTTCGCAAGGTGCTGTTTCTGGTACATAGAAATCAGATTGCAAAACAGGCGTTGTTATCTTTCCAGAAGGTTTTTAATCAAGTGTTTTCTATGGGACTGGTAACAGGTAAATATGAGCAGTACGATAAGGATTATATCTTTGCGACAATGCAGACGATGAGTAAATCGGAGAATCTTCACCGATTTGACAAAAAACACTTTGACGCGATTATCATTGATGAAGCACACCACAGTTCTGCAAATAGTTATCAAAAGATAATGAATTATTTTGAGCCTGATTTTTGGCTGGGTATGACCGCAACACCTGACAAGAGGGATGACAATATAGATGGAAGAAATATCTATGAGATTTTCGACCACAATATTGTATACGAGATTAGACTGCAGCAGGCAATGGAAGAAGATCTGCTCTGTCCGTTTCACTATTTTGGGATTACAGATTTGCAGATGATATCTGATACTGGAAACTCCAAGGAAGAACGACTTGAAAATTTCCGGTATCTGACTTCTGATGAACGGGTAAGCTATGTGATGAATCAGGCGGATTATTATGGGTATAGCGGGGAGCGCGTGAAAGGATTGATATTTTGCAGCCGCATAGATGAGGCCAAAGAATTGTCAGCAAAGTTTAATCAAAGAGGCTGGCGGACGATGGTACTTAGCGGAGAAGATTCAGAGGAAGTGAGAGCAGATGCGATTGAGAGGCTTGCGGGAGATGAATGTGAAAATGTACTGGATTATATATTATCTGTTGATATTTTTTCAGAGGGTGTTGACGTGGTTGAAATCAATCAGGTCATTATGCTTCGACCGACACAGTCGCCCATTGTATTTGTTCAGCAGTTGGGACGTGGTCTCCGCAAAGCGGATGGAAAAGAATACGTTGTTATATTGGATTTTATAGGAAATTACAAAAATAACTTTATGATACCAATTGCATTGTCTGGTGACAGAAGCTACAACAAGGATACGATACGAAGATATGTCATGGAGGGAAGCCGGGTGATTCCGGGGAGCTCTACCATTCATTTTGACGAAATTAGCAAAAGTAAGATTTACGCGGCGATTGACAGACTATCAACGCCGAGAAAAATGTTGATAGAGAAATATACGCTGCTGAAAGATAAACTTGGAAAAATCCCTTCTATGATTGATTTTTATGATTATGGAGAGATTGATCCGCTGTTATTTATAAACTATGCAGGGACGTACCATGCATTCCTGCAAATAGCAGATAAAGAGTATCAAATACAGCTTACGGAGAATGAGAATGTAACGTTGGAGTTTCTTTCGCAGAATGTAGCAAGTGGAAAGCGAATCTATGAGCTTTTGATGTTGAAGCAGTTTTTGGATTATGGCGAGCTTCGCAAAGAGGAGATAGAAGCATTTCTAAGAGAGGAATATCATAAAGACTTTTCTGAGGAATCCTATGAGTCATCTCTGAATGTACTTAGTGGTGGATTCATGAATACGCAGAGTGAAAAGAAGAAGTATGCGGATATCAACATTGTGGAATATAGTCCAAGTCGTACATATTCAAGATTGTACTCTTATAACCAAGGAGTTAAGCAGCTGCCGATTTATCAGCAGCTCAGCGATTTGATTCAATTAGGGCTATGCAGGTACCGCGATATCTATTCTGAAAATCAAGATGAAATGGGACTGGCTCTTTATCAAAAATACTCGAGAAAAGATGTATGCCGCATTTTAAATTGGGAGCGCGACGACAGTTCTACTGTGTATGGATATAAGATTAAAAACGGAAGCTGCCCTATATTCGTCACATATGAAAAGAAGGACAATATTGCCAGCAGTACAAAATATGAGGATGTTTTTCTTGCGAACAATCTGTTTAGCTGGATGACAAGAAGCCGTGTCTCACTTGACAGTGATGAGACACAGAAATTGATTCATTACAAAGAAAATGGACTGAAGATATTGCTGTTCATCAAGAAGAGCGATGGCGAAGGCAGCGACTTTTATTATATGGGGCTGGCAGAACCGATTCGTTGGAAACAGACAGAAATCAGCAATGATGATGGGAAGAAGCTTCCGATTATGAACTTTCAGCTGCAGCTCGCGTATAGTGTCAGGGATGATATTTATCAATATTTTGTAGAGTAAAATATTATTATGCTGGATAAAAGATTATTGCACGAATGTACACAAAAGTAATGAAAAAAATAGGAGATCGAATCAAATGAAAACAATAAAAGTAGTAGCCGCGATTATCGTGGATAACAACAAACTTTTTGCCACGCAGCGCGGATATGGAGAGTTTAAGGACGGCTGGGAATTTCCAGGCGGAAAGATTGAGGAAGGAGAGACACCACAGCAGGCTCTTAAGCGGGAGATTCGCGAGGAGCTTGACACAGAGATCGAAGTGGGAGAACTGGTGGATACAATCGAGTACGATTATCCCAATTTTCATCTGTCAATGGATTGTTTTGCCTGTACCATCAAGTCTGGCGATTTGATTTTGAAGGAACACGAATCTGCAAAGTGGCTTGGAAAGGACGAGTTATATAGCGTTGACTGGCTTCCGGCTGACATAGGGATACTTGAACAGTGTGCAGGATTGCTGTAGCTTGCATGAATCGCCATAATTTTTTAATCATTGTTCAGTCCGCATAAGCCTTTGCACTACGTTGCAGATTATGGCTTTACAGGCCGCGTCAGGCACTTAACAATAAAATCTTGTGCAAAATGGCAAATTTTTAGTTCAGGCTTGTCCAGGTTACGAGCTGTAGAAAGCGTGGTGGCTGAGATGCATCATGTCACTTTATCGTATCGATGTTACAACTTTGATGCAATTCTGATACAATCATGATGGAATTCTGGTGTAAATTATAATATATACTCTCACAGTCTCTTGGTGCAGGAGAGATTGCGGGAGTATTTTAGTTTACAGGAGGAACAGTGATGAAAGGAAATGTCAGGAGAGCGGAAATGATTTTTTTGGTGATGCTTTGTATGGGAGTGTGTTTTGGCTGCGCATCGGACCAGGGAGCAGAGGAATCCATGAATAGAGAGGAAATATTGCAAAGCATCTTGCCAGACGAAGAACAGGAAGGGAACAGTGAACGTCCAGACGAAAAACAGGAAGGGGACAGTGAATGTTCAGACGGAGAACAGGAAGGGGACAATGAATGTTCAAATAGAAAACAGGAAGAGGACAGTGAATATTCAGACGAAGAACAGGATCATGACACGTGGGCAAACTGGAGAGAGAGCAGGATTTGTTATGCGGACGGTTATGATTACTATGTCAGCCAGATGGACCACTATTATCTGTATCGGTGCAGGAAGGACGGCAGTGAACCGCAGTGCCTGGCAAAGGTGCATGCGGGAAGCATCTGCGTGCAGGATGATGAGGTCTTTTTTATCAACCAGACAGACGGGTATGGGATCTATCGGATGAAAACGGACGGAACGGGTCTGACAAAACTGTGCGACAAGGGGAACAGACTGCAGATCGATGCGGAGTATGTGCATTTCTGTGACAGTTATCATGCAAAGTATGACACGGCGGGTTTGGTGACAGAGGAACCATCGGAGTTTGATGAAGATTTTTTGTACCGCATGAATAAGGATGGTTCGGAAAGGCAACTGATCGCCGCTGGTGTGCGGCAGTATGTGCTGGGGGATGGGAGTTATACAGGAGTAGTCTATTGGAGATGGAAAGGAAATGACATTGTTGTCAGTCGGATGGATTCTGACGGATCGAGTGAGGAGGAGCTGTGCAGGATCGAGAGCGGGAGAAATATTCTGGTGTATGGAGGAGAAATTTTTTTCGTGGAAGATAAAGACGGAGAGGAAAGTAAAATTGTCCGGGTTTCCCTGCAGAATGGAGAGACGCGTTCATTTTTGGCACCCCAGTTTACCGAGTGCGCAATTTATGAAGGACGATTTTATGTCCTGAATGAGAGGGCGGACGGAGATTTGCGCAGTGTAACCATCAGCCAGATTGACTTGGAGGATGGAAGCCAGGAGGAAGTTTACAGGTATGAATATACATGTGAAGGTTTGGATATCTGGAAGACGTCAGATTTGTTTGCAACTGGAAACGGTATCTTTTTTCGGAGATATGTCTCCGAGGAGGAGGGATGCCAGTGGTTTCGGCTGACAGATGACAAGAGGGTGGTGCGATGGGAGGATGCAGCGAAAATACCAGGGACTCTGCCGGCTGACTGCATCGAGTATGGAGAATTGAGCAGTGTCAAGTCTGTGATGGAAAGCACAGAGGGATATGAGGCATATTTGTCAGATGACCTGGAGTACGAGGCGTATCATTCTGTGGACGAAAATGGGGAGGGGTACAATCCTTACAGGATATGGCTTCCGCAGTTTAACAGCAGGATTCCAGGATATAAAAAGATAAACGAGTATTTCCAGAGCGCTTATCAGGATGCGTTGGATGACAAGGAGAACTTTTTTACCATGCTTGACGAGGAGACGGACGCATTTATGTATAGTCAGATGACAGGCTATGACTATGTCTATATCGGTGAGAAATATATTACAGTGGCAGAATACACAGGCGGTTATACAGGCGGAATACGCGCATGGACGACACAGCATCCGGTTACATTTGACCGGGAAACGGGAGAAGTGATTTCGCTGGAGGATCTTCTTGGAATGACCACGCAGGAGGCGTCCTCAAGGCTGACGGCTTCCGCTTACAAATATATGGAAGGAATCGGAAACGGATGGTTTTTTCTGACAGAGGAAAATAAGATGGCAGAAGAATTTGATCCGGAGAAGTTTTTCCTATTTCCGGAAGGGGTTGGAATTTATTATGAAAGATATGATATTGACTGTGGTGCGGCAGGGGATTATCTGTTTGTCATTCCGTGGGAAGAACTGAATCGCTGACAATCGATTTGAACAGCAGATTTGCATGCTGCTGAATTTTCCTGTTTTATGATGCAACTTTGATGCAATTTTGATACAAACATGATGCATTTCCAACGTAAAATTGCTATTAGTGAAAGTGTGCGTAGGAGGAAACAGGAATGAGAAAACGTGTCAGCAGGGTTGAATATATTATTTTATTATCGATATGTATGGGAGTTAGTTTCGGGTGTGCATCTGATCAGAGCGCGGAGTATGCTGCGACAGCGCAGAATCCTTCCCAGGAGGAGCGGGAGACGATAGGAGAAACGACAGCGGAAAGAAAAGAGGAGACATTAGTACAGGAATCAGACAGTCAGGAGGAATCGACAGAAGCGTATTTCCCGGAGGATCAGATCAGGGAAAACGAGGAGCGCTTTTTGGAGGAGGCAGAGAAGCAGGGGATCGACCGGCAGACTGCAGATACATACTTACAGATTTTGACAGAAGACAATATTTTTCAGGACGGGGCGATGGCGCTCACTGGGCTTCAGATAGACGATATTGACGGCAATGGTCAGGCAGATATGCTGGTGATGGTGCTCGATGCACAGGAAAAGCCTTATTACGGCTCTGGCAGTCTGTGGTTTTACATGAACGAGGACGAGCCTTATTGTTTTTCCGAGGAGGACTGTTCGTATTATGGATGGTTTGATGTTTTCTGGGACGACATTGACAATGATGAGAATATGGAGATTGTGTTCAGCGCGCAGGGGACAGGCTGCGGTGCAGTGGGAGATTCCTATAAGGCTGTTTTCAAGTACAGAAATCATGCGATTGAGCGGATGAAGCTGCCGACGGACCTTGTGGAAGATTATGATTGCGGGCTTGGGATCAGTGTGTTCCAGGAGCCACAACCTGATAGCTATAGTGCTTATTGTGATTACCTGAAGGATCAGATTTATTTTCAGGCGGAGAATTCCGGAGTATGGGAGCTGCCAGATACCGAAATATCTGTTGGCGGCAATGCGCGCGGTTTTTACAATTTGTGCGTGGCGGAGTATGAGGGAAAGAATGCGCTGCAGGCATCTGAGTATCTGTCAGCGGAGGGAGGTGTCGTACAATGTGTCGGTATTGCAAAATTCCTGATTATTTGGGAGGCCGATGGCACGCCCAAAGTGGTCGACTGGTGGATTGAGACGGATGAGGGTACTTATTCCTGATTGCGCGGGAGGAATCAGCAGTGAAAAGAGCAGCCAGTAGCGTTAGCATGATAGCTCTGATACTGCTATGCATCGGCGGAAGCGCTGGCTGTGCATCAGGTCAGAGGGCAGAGGAGACAAAAAACGAAAAGCAGGGAGGTAGACAGAGAACAGATCTGTATTGTCTTTGGAGCGTATGACTACCCGGGCGGTCAGTATTTCCAAGGTGGAAAATTTATTACACTCCAATCAGGCGGAGCAGATTTTCAAATGATAGAGGCCAATTCCGATGACTGTTTTCTCTGTCATGACGCAGGCAGAGCGCGTGTGTATTTTGAGGACTGCGCGGAGATTGGTTTCTCCGGAAAAACGAGTGTGTGGGATTTGGAGACAAATACCATATTTCCATCCGATTTTCCGCCGGAGCTGGTACAGAAAGCACAGCAGATCTATGGATTTCCCTATTGCTATCAGGGGGAGCTTGCCCGCGGCGTTCTTTGCGAGTGGAACGGAGATATCTATGCGCTTCTGGTGGATTCCAACACGATTGTCAGTGTCGCGGCGCAGATTGACAGTGATGTTGGGCAGAGAGGCGATGGAGAAGTCGATGAGACTGCCTTTAAACATCTGTACTATGCAGATGGATATCTGTACTTTGAGGTAACATTCAGTGTTTGTGACCAGGAATATGCGACCAGATGGGGAGAAGGCTATCGCAGGCTGCAGACAGATTTGTACCGCCGAAAATTAGATGACGGTACAATGGAATTGCTTGGTTCGTATTAGTGCTGATTAAAATGCGAGATCTATGCTTTTCGTTTTTTATTGTCTGCGTTTTTGATAATCTGCTTATACGCATCATACTGCTCTTTTGTTGTGTCCATAAAGGCACAGGCCTCTTCTTCTGTCATATTCAGCTTTTTGATAGCATTTTCGATTGCCTCAACCTTATTTTGTGCAGTTATGTTGTTTGTTGTCTCGATGACTGCCTCATTCCATGTTTTCTCAACAGCTTTACTTACCGCCTCATCAATCTCTGGCTGCATAAGTTCTACCAATGCACTGTACATATTCCTGTCCTCCCTCTTGATTTCTTCAAATAGTGTTCTGTTTGCCTTTGATACAATCTGCAGTACGGCATCAACATAGCTGGCCTCGGGCTTATCTGACAGTTCTCTTGACTTGATGATCAGGTTTTCCGCCTGCTGCCTGTTCATGGCATCTGTCAGTGATGTGAGCCATACATGACTTTCTTCCGCAAGCTCTCTTGCCACGATAACTTGTGTCTTGAAAAATCCGGCATTTTCTATATAATATACGCCTTTGTACATGTCTTTGACATTGTATCCCTGCCGCGCGAACCACCGAAAAAGCTTGTATGGTTTTCCTCTGCGTATCATGGTAATCGTGATATCCTCTGGTTCATAGACCGTATTTTTCTCACCTATTTTGTAGAGGCTTGCATATGCATGGACTTTAAAATATGTGTTGATGCCTTCCTTGTCATGCGGTGACTTGTATTCGATGATATTGTGGCGTTGGAAGATTCTGCCAATCTCGTTCTCTATGCATATGTCTTTTGCCTTCTTGATGATTAGCAGGTCGATTTGCAGCGCATTGGTGTTGAGCAGGCGCTCTGGTATGTAGTCAAGTACCTGACTGTACTCCATAAATTCAAGCTTCATTGCAGGTGTGACTGCCATATGCCATTGCGTTTTTCTGTCATGCAGGTGATACTTTTTTCCAGTTGGCATTGCTTTGTCTGACATTGATTGTTCTCCTTTAGTATATCAATAATGAGCATGTTTTACAATAGAATGATCAAAAACATTTGTTCAAGAACTATTGTACGATATAGGGGAGAATATGTCAAGAAAGAATAGAAAATATGTTCATATATTTGCGATTTTCCTGAATGATGGAGATATACAGGCGGTATGAATAAAAATAATTTCCGGCAAACAGAATATCGACTGGAATGAGGTGGAGAAGTATCTGGAACGCTTTGTCGGGGAATTGGTGGAAATAGCGGAGACCGGCGACATTATTTATTTGGGAAAAGACTTCCCGGATGAATATACTGGTTCAAAATGTACAAGGAAAATGAAAGGCGGCAGGGCAAAGACGAAAGATAATGCGGCACAGGGCATCCGCGAAATGGTGGGGATTGCAACGGATAAAAGGTTCCGGGAGAACAGGAAAGAGAAACATTCTGGTGATGCCGTTAGCGGCTGGTATTACTATACGACACGGTTTGCCATGCCGATATATAGAAGTTAAAAAAACCAGGCAGGGATTAGCAGATAAGGATGTAGGAGATCAGTTGATTATTGATGTCGATAGATATAAAGAGCATCCAGATTGTGAGAAACGAATTCGTTTTGTATACGACCCAGAAGGTAGAATTGGCAATCCTAATGGAATAATGAATGATTTAAATACACGTCGTCAGGGATTTGTAACAGTGGTTATTCAACCCAATATGTAAACTATAAAGTTTATTGCATTTCGATACAAAGTATAACATGAGACATGACATCAGCCATTTGAGGTTGGTGTCTTTTTTGTTTCAGGGCATGAAAAGCACTCCAAAAGAGAAAGCAGTTTATACAGGCATACCGAAAACCGTACTGGCACAATAGAGCAGTTAGCACAGAATGCGGAGGCTGTCGAAAAGCAGGTGCAGCTCAGGGGCGTAAGCTTTTATTGGAGATGGAAAGTTGTCAGAGCAGGAGGCAGAGGAATTGAGAAAGTTATTGTAATGACAAGGACGATAAAATGAGGATAAATTACCGATATAAGTAACCTTATCCCAATCAGAAAAAATTATCGGTGAACTCACACGCATATGCCTTTTAGCAGCTCCTTTCTCATCCTGCTTGAAATATCCTGCTTTTTTGGCAAATTCTTAAGTCCAATAGTCGAAGTCTATGACACATAAGACATATCGCTAATCCTTTTGATGATTCGCCGGCCTTCATCGTCTTCATACATATAAGATACGCCGCCTGCCAGCCCAAAAATCTCACAAGAGTTAATGGACTCGACGCTTAATCCCATGAACATGGTGTTAAAGACACTGAGCAAATCCCCATGTGAAACAATGAGAATATTCTGTTCGCTGTTTGACATGATTTCGTCGAAAAAGGGCTTTAACCGGTTCCACTCTTCCCGACGGCTTTCCGCGTCGGAAAACATCTTGTCATCGATTGTTTTTTCCTGCTGTTCCATATTTTCGCGGAGCCATTGGACTGATTTTCCACAGCATTTCCCAAGGTTGCGCTCTCTCAGCTCTTTTCTTAATACGGGAACTGCATTCAGGTGTCTGCCAATCTTTTCGGCAGTCTGCTTTGCGCGCAGCAGGTCCGACGAGTAAAGAGCAATGCTTTTTCCCGTCAGTTCAGATTGCAGCTTTCTTCCTATTTTTTCTGCCTGTTCCAAGCCAAGTTCTGACAGTTCCCAGTCTGTCCAGGAACCAACCATACCGTTTGTGTGGTGAATGGACTGCGTGTGCTGGACTGTAATGATTGTTTTCATAAAGACCTCCTTATATGCTATTAATACATCGTTTTTATCCAAATATGTTGTTGAATCTTATTATACTACAATGAATGTATAGATGGAATAATCGGAATCAGGAAAATTATAGTTGCATTGATTAAAAAATTGTGTTATGTTGATAAAAATACGTTGAATGTGTGTAAGGAACGAAGTTCCTGATAGATAATATGATTTCCTCACAGAGATTTTCTGTCATCGGCTGGGAGCAGAAAAAGGGAACTGTTATTGAAATTTCAGCACAGGAGTAGCCATCGAAAGGTCAAAGCTGCATACAGGTGACAGTAAGATGGATGTAAGAGCTGCATTAAAGCCATAGAGATTGGAGCAGTGTTCTGCTCTGAAATAGGGTGGTACCGCGATGAACCTCGTCCCTTGTGGAGGAGGTTTTTTTGTGCACATGGGCACCCAGAGGAAGTATGTTTCACTCAATTTTCAAGGAGGTTCATATGAAGACCAAAATACAGGAATTAAAACAAAAGTTTAATATCGAATTGGCAGATGTCAGGGACACAAAGACGCTGGAGGAGCTGCGGCTGTCCTTTTTCAGCAAGAAAGGATATATTTCTGCGTTGATGAAAGAGCTGGGAAAAGTACCCGCTGAGCAGAAGAAAGAATTTGGTCAGATAATCAATGGATTCAAACAGGAATTGAGTGACCGGTTTGACGAGGCCAGGCGGGAACTTGTCGAAAGAGAGGAAGAGCTGGCAGTGAACTGTGCAGAAGCTTATGACGAGTCAATGCCTACGGTAAACCCTGGCGGCTCCTACCACCCGATTACACTGATTCAGAGAGAACTGGAAGATATTTTCAGGTCTATGGGTTTTGATGTGGAGGATTACAATGAAATTGTGGATGATTACCACTGTTTTGAGGCGTTGAACATTCCAAAATTCCATCCGGCGAGAGATATGCAGGATACGTACTATCTGGACACGCCGAACCAGCTGCTGAAGAGTCACACATCTGCCGCGCAGAATCATATTATGATGAAATATGGAAGAGCTCTGAAAGAACAAAATCGTCCGATTCGGGCGGTATTTCCGGGAAGATGTTTTCGGAATGAAGCGATTGATGCGTGCCACGAGAATACATTTTTCCAGATGGAAGGGATCATGATCGATAAGGATATCTCTATTTCGAATTTGATCTATTTTATGAAAACGATGTTGTCTGAAGTGTTTGAGCGGGATATTACAGTGCGTCTGCGGCCGGGATTTTTCCCGTTTGTGGAGCCGGGGTTTGAGCTGGATATCCAGTGTCTGATCTGCGGCGGGGACGGCTGCCCTTCCTGCAAAAATTCCGGCTGGCTGGAGCTGTGTCCATGCGGTATGATTCATCCCAATGTGTTGAAATACGGCGGAATCAATACAGAGGAAGAGCCGTACCAGTATACCGGATTTGCATTTGGGCTGGGACTGACGCGCCTGGCGATGATGAAATATGGCATCAAAGATATCAGGGTATTCAATGAAGCGGATCTGAATGCTTTGTCGCAGTTTGTCAGCAAATAGTCAGGGAAAACGTAAAATAGGAGGTGTCATCGTGTTAGTATCGATCAATTGGATCAAAGATTTTGTGGATTTGGAAAACCAGGATATTGAGAAGCTGATTAAAAGGTTTACATTGTCCACGGCGGAAGTGGAAGGCGTAGAGTACAAGGGAAGGGAGACGGACAATGTCGTGGTCGGAGAGATTGTTGCGTGTGAGAAACATCCGGAATCAGACCATCTGCATGTGTTAAAAGTGGACGCCGGAGTGGAGATATACGATGTGGTATGCGGCGCACCCAATGCACGTGAAGGAATTAAGACCGCATTCTGCAAACCGGGCGGACATGTCTGTGGAAACGAAATCAAACCGACGGAGATTCATGGAATAATGTCATATGGTATGTGCTGTTCCGAGAAGGAGCTCGGAATTTCTGACAATCATGACGGTATTATGGAGTTGGACAAGTGCTGTGCGAATGGCACGGATTTGAAAGAAATTTTTCCGTTAGAGGATATCATTTTTGAAGTGGATAACAAGTCGTTGACGAACCGTCCGGATCTCTGGGGGCACTACGGAATGGCAAGAGAGTTTGCGGCTCTGACCAATCAGAGAATCAGGCCTCTTGATATTATGGAGAATCCATATACTGGCGACGGGGAAGTGGAAATCGACCTCAGGGATGAGCTGGTATACCGCTACACAAGTGTCCGGATTGAAAATATCACAAAGAAGGTAAGTTCCAATGAGATGCGGGTGCGCTTGTACTACTGCGGTACCAGAGCTATCAATCTGCTCGCAGATTTGACCAATTATCTGATGTTAGAGTTAGGTCAGCCGATGCACGCGTTTGACGGAAGGAATGTGAGCAGAATTGTGGTCAAAAGACCGGAAAGTGTGTTTCGTTTTACGACGTTGGACGGCATTGAGCGGGAGATTACGCCGGACACGCTTATGATATACAACAATGAGACGCCAGTGGGCATTGCGGGGATTATGGGTGGTCTTGACAGCGAGATCAAGAGCGAAACAAATTCCGTTGTTCTGGAATCGGCAAATTTTGACGGCGTGAGTATCCGCAGATCGGCATCGAGAATGACACTGCGCACAGATGCATCCGCGCGCTACGAGAAAACGTTAGATCCAGAGATGACACTGCTTGCAGTGAAGCGGTTTATCAAGTTGCTCAGGGATGTAGACCCGGATTGCAGGTGTGTCACAAGGATTACAGATGTGTATCAATACAAGTATCCAACATTAAAAGTGGAATTTGACAAGAAATTTATTGACCGCTATACAGGAATCGATATTTCCTGTGAGCGGATCAAAACAACACTGGAACAGCTGGGATTTGACACGGAACAGGACGGCGAATGTTTTGTCACAACGGTGCCGGGCTGGAGAGGGACAAAGGATGTCAGCATGAAGGCGGACATCGTGGAGGAGATTACCAGAATCTATGGATATGACAACTTTGCAATTAAGACAGCGGCCTGTCCGCTGCTTCCGGCAAAGACGACAGAACTCCGGCGCGAAGAAAACGCAGTCAGGGATATACTGGTAAAGACATATGGAATGCACGAGATTCATACCAGAGTATGGTGCGATCCTGACGCGATGCGCAGTCTCGGCCTGGTTTCAGAAGAAAATGTCCGGATTCTTGGAACGGCGGAGAACAATGGTTATCTGAGAACCTGCATGATGGAGAGTTTTCTTCCGGCAATTTATGCAAACCGCAATTACAAACCATCCTTTGGTATTTTTGAGATCGGCAGAGTGGTGGAGGGCAGAAAGGACGACGGCACGGCAAACGAGCAGCGCAGGCTTGCCGTCGCTGTGTTCAGCAAGGAGACGACGGAGAAGGCGCTTTACCTGCAGATGGTGCAGATGATCAATGCGGTCTGTGATAACCTGAAACATTTGCTGCCGGAATATAAAAAGACAAAAGTGTCGCATGTGTGGCAGCATCCGAAAAACACAGCTGTTTTCTCACTGGCAGGCAAAGAGATCGGTGTGTTGAATACGCTGCATCCCAGAGTATTGGGGAAGATTGCGAAAAATGCATCTGTAGTGTGTATGGAAATCGACATGGATGCATTGCTGGCCGTTCCAGCAGCCGGATTGGAATTTGAGGAGCCGTCCAGATTTCCGACCATTGAGTATGACCTGTCGCTGGTGATTCCGGAAGGGATTCGCTTTGAACGGCTTGCGGACTGCTGGAGCGCTCTGGAGTCGGGAACATTGAGAGAGGCATCCGTGATTGACATTTACGATGCAGGTGTAGTGAAAAGCATTGCGATTCGCTTTGCATTTGGCTGTGAGGACAGAACGCTGACAGGCGAAGAGGTGCAGAGGGACATTGATCGCATTCTTGATAATTTGAGGGAGATAGATGTGAAATTGAAAGAATAGCAATAGATATCAGAAAGGACAAAACGTATGCAGGAATCAATAAAACCCCCAGTGGAGGTGCGCTATCAGGAGGAGCTTGAAGCGCTCAAAAATACAGACCCGGATGCAAAAAAGCCGGACAACTGGCAGATGTCGCCCAAGGCGGTCAGGACATTTATCCTGGGCAGCGAGAAGCCAATCGAATATCAGGGAAACAAGTACCAGATCAGGAAAAAGTATTTCGGAAACGATGCGCTCGTGGAGCGGTGCATCGTCACGCTTGCGGGAAACCGCGGGCTGATGCTTGTCGGGGAGCCGGGAACGGCAAAGACGATGCTCTCAGAGCTTCTGTCTGCCGCCATCAGTGGAAACAGCAAGAACACGATACAGGGAACGGCGGGAACGACGGAGGACATGATCAAGTACTCGTGGAATTATGCGCTCCTGCTGGCGAAAGGACCGAGCAGGGAGGCGCTTGTGCCGTCGCCGCTCTACATAGGGATGGAGAAGGGGATCCTCACCCGTTTTGAGGAGATCACCAGAACGCCTGCTGAGATTCAGGACAGCCTGATCAGCGTTCTGAGCGACAAGGTTTTAAATGTGCCGGAGCTGGGCGATGACGGTTTTCTGTTTGCGCGCCCCGGTTTTAACGTGATCGGAACGGCCAACACCAGGGATAAGGGTGTCAATGAGATGAGCAGCGCGTTAAAGCGGCGCTTTAATTTCGAGACTGTCATGCCGGTCAATAAGGTGTCGCTCGAAAAACAGATTATCTTAAATGAGGTCAATATGCTTGCGCAGGAGAGTCATGTCGATATGCAGGCTGACGAGGACGTCGCGGAGCTTCTCGCTTCCACGTACCATGAGCTGCGGGAGGGCGTTTCCTCGTATGGACATCGCATCGACAAGCCAAATGCGGTGATGAGCACGGCGGAGGCGGTGTCGGTCTATTATCAAACGATGCTCACCGGCTATTATTACGGGGACGGGCATCTTGATGTGGACTGCCTTGTCCAGAATCTGGTCGGTGCGATCTCCAAGGAAGACAAGGATGATCTGGAAAAAGTAAAAGGATATTTTAATACAGTGATCCGGGATAAGAGCAGCAAAGAGGGTGGATTATGGAAACAATATTACGAAGCGAGGAAATGGCTGAAATAATGCTGATTCCGGTCCGCCATCACAGTCCGGCCTGTTCGTATCAGATCAAAAAGATTTTTGCGGAATGGAAACCGGACGCGGTGCTGGTGGAGGGACCGGACAATGCCAATGCGCTGCTGCCAGTCATGCTGCATGAGGATACGCGCGCGCCGTTTGCCATCTACTATGCCTATCATGACAAGGCGGAAAAAATATCGGAGGAGCAGGAGCATTACAAGTGCTATTATCCATTTCTGGACTATTCGCCCGAGCTTGTGGCACTCAGGGAAGCATACAAAAATATGACAGAAGTGTCATTTATTGATTTATCCTACGGGGATATTCTTGCGGCATCGGCGGAGAGAGCGGCAGAAGGGGAGGCACCGCGGAATTACAATGACGACTATCTGCTCACCAGAAATGAGTACATCGAGAGACTGTGCGAAAAGACAGGCCTGCGCAGCTTTGACGAGTTCTGGGAAAAATATTTTGAGCTTAATGGGCTTTATGAGGACAGTGATGTCTTTTTCTCTCATTTAAGTGCATACTGCGCGCTTGCGAGGGAAAATACACCGGCAGAGGTGTTGCAGCGTGAGGGATGTCTTGCGAGGGAGCAGCACATGGCGGCGCGAATCGCCCTGCAGGCGATGTACGGCTGTGGCGGTGTAAAAAAACATGGGGAGATTCAGCGGATTCTCGTGCTCACAGGCGGGTTCCACACGCCGGGATTGAAAGAAAGGCTTTCTGGTGAGAATTGGGAAGAGACGGTTCAGTATGCAAAAAAGATTGAACACTATGTTCCCAATAAGGATGAGAGTGTCTATCTGATGCCCTATTCCATGGAGGCGGCGGACGCCTTGAACGGTTATGCGAGCGGAATGCCTTATACAGGTTTTTACCAGAAGATTTGGGAAGGACTTGCCAGCCAGGAGGAGCGGCCCTATGAGACAGCTGTACTGGATCTTCTGGTTGCATCGGGAAAGGAAAGCAGAAAACAGGAGGGGGCGCTTTCGACCTACGATGAAATCTGTGCGTGGCAGATGGCACAGGGGCTTGCGGCGCTTCGCGGGAAACCGCAGACAGGCGCTTATGAATTGCAGGATGCCGTTCTATCTTCTTATGTAAAGGGAGAATGCAATATTACATCAGACATGCCGCTTCGCACGCTGCGCCGGCTGATGACAGGGACTGGATCGGGTGCACTCTGTACGCTCGCGGACGTTCCGCCGATAGTCCTCGACTTTCAGGAGCAGTGCAAAAAGTTTGGGATCAGGACAGACAGCACCTTGGAAAAAGAGGTGACGCTCTCGATTTTCTCCAGCAGAAAGCACAGGCGGATGAGCCGTTTTTTTCATCGGATGGCTTTCCTGCAGACTGCGTTTGCAAAGCGTGTGAAAGGACCGAACCTGCAGCAGAGGAAGGATCGCAGCCTGATTCGAGAAATCTGGAAATACAAATACAGCGCGCAGGTTTTTGCGGCTTTGATTGACGTGTCGGTGCACGGCGCAACTATGGAGGAAGCGATTGTCAGCCTTGTGCAGGAACGGCTCCGGCAGGATACGAAGGCGGACAGTGCTGCGATACTTTTGACGCAGGTTTTTGAGATGGGGATTTCCAGCCAGCTTGATCTGGTGTATGAGCGCGTGCACGAACTGATTTTGAAAGATATGGATTTTTACTCGATTGCGGATGCCGTGAAATCCCTGACGATGATGGAAGAGCTGGGAGCGCTCTATGAATCGGATTTGGAGTTTGGGGTGCTTCTGCACACAGGAGTCAGAAAGCTGATCACACTGCTTCCGGGTATCACACGTATGCAGGACGAAATGTTGGATGCGGGCATGAACGCCCTGAAATTATTGTATCAGATCACAGGACGGAAAGGACAGGAGGATACCGGGGAGCGGGAGGATTTCTACGAGGCATTACACCGAATGCAGGGGGATGTGCAGATTCATGCGGGGCTGAATGGCTGTATTCACGGAATCCTCTATGGAGGCAGCCAGGAGGATTCGCGCGCAGTAGGTGCGGCGTGCAGAGGGTATCTCACGGGCACGAGGGAACAGCTTTTAAAGACGGCGGTCTTTTTCAGGGGTTTGTTTTTTACGGCGAAGGATTTGATGCTGATGGAGCGCGAGATGCTTGTGATGATTGACGCTTTTCTCGGTGAAGTTGACGAGATGGAATTTATGGAACTGCTGCCGCAGCTGCGAATGGCATTTGCGTATTTCACACCCTCTGAGACCGACAAGATTGCGCGGCAGGCAGCAGGGCTTCACCGCAGGACAGGGCGCGAATTGATGGAGCGCGACGAAGTACTGCCAGGCTGGTATACATACGGCAGGGAACTGGATGCGTATGCACGGCGCGTTTTAGGGATTTAATTGGGAGGGAATCGGGAGCGTATGGCAGACGAACAGGAAATTTTAAACCGCTGGAGGCTGGTGCTGGGAAGGTATGCGGCGGGGCAGATACCTTTTCCGGAGGGGAATGGGAAACTGATGGAAATGGAGGAGGTATTGGATTATCTGTATTCGAGGGAATACGGCGACGACCAGGAAATCCGCAGGGAGCGCCGCGGAGGAAGCGGGGACTCCCAGCTCACCGTTCCGCGCTGGCTGACCAAAATCAAGACACTGTTTCCGCAAAATACTGTGGAAATCATGGAGCGGCACGCGCTGGAAAAGTATGAGATGACAGAGCTGCTGACCGACCCGGAAGTCTTGCGGAAGCTAGAGCCCAACAAGGAGCTTTTAAAGACAATTATGCAGTTAAAGCACATGATGAAAGGCGAAGTGCTGGAGCTTGCCAGGCAGGTGGTGCGCAAGGTCGCCGATGAACTGACAAAAAAGCTTGAGCAGGAGATGAAAAAGACGCTTTTCGGGCGGCTGAACCGCAATATGAGCAGTCCGGTGAAATCCATGCGTAACCTTGACATGAAAAAAACGATACGCAGGAATCTGAAAAACTACGATACAGAGACAAAGCAAATTCTCTTAAAACAGGTATATTTCAGTTCGCGCATGAAAAAGTTCAACCAGTGGCGCGTGATTATCTGCGTGGACGAGAGCGGTTCGATGCTGGATTCGGTGATTCACAGCGCCGTCATGGCAGGAATCTTTGCGAGACTTCCGATGCTGGACACGAGGCTTGTCATCTTCGACACGAATGTGGTGGATCTGAGCGGATACGCCAGCGATCCGGTTGAGACGCTCATGAGCATTCAGCTTGGCGGCGGCACGAATATTGCCGGAGCGCTCGCCTACTGTGAGCAGCTGATAGAGATGCCGCACCGGACGATGGTGGTGCTGGTCACGGATCTCTATGAAGGCGGCAGTTACCACCATCTATATCAGGTGAGCAGCAATATTATCGAGAGCGGGGCAAAGCTGATCGTCCTGCCGGCACTGGACCATGACGCGGTGCCTAATTATGACAAGAAAGCGGCGTCAGTGCTCGCGGATATGGGGGCGTCGGTCGGCGCGATGACACCGGAGGAGCTGTCTGGATTTATCGCGAAAATTTTATAAATCAATGTGGAGAAAGCCTGCCAATATATGGGGCATTGGTATCGTGAGATAGGAGTTGGATTAGCGGGGAGGATTTACATGAGTGATTGGGAATCCGTTTTTCGGGAGATAGACGATGATTATCTGGTTGGTATTTCGAATAAAGGAATCGTAAAGCGTGCATATAAAGATATGGAGACGACTCCGTGTAAGCTTTTGGACAAAGGTCAGAATGAAATTTTAAAAGAAGCTGAGAGCGGATTCTTACAAAATTTATCTGCGGAAGAAGTGATTACAGTAAAAGTCGGGGAAGAGGCGGTCCATATCAAAATGCCGCTCGGGGAAAGTGCCTGCTCGTGTCCGTCGCGAAGCATCTGCCGCCATGTCATACTTGGAATCCTCACACTGCAGAAGATATCTGCAGTAATCGGTCAGGAAACAGCTGGTCAGGAAACAGCGGAAAAAGAGACTGCCGCAGAAGAGCCAGAAAGAGAGGCCGGTCAGGAGACAGCAGAACAAGGGACTGTTCCAAAGTCCGGCAGTGCAATGACAAACAATGTACTGCAGCAGATCACGGACTATCCACTGGAAAAACTCTGCAAAATCTTAGGTGTCAGGCGGCTGCAGGAACTGATTGACAGCGCCAGGGCAGGCAAAAAACCGCAGATGAACTATTCCAGTGTCGTGACAGTGCAGCCATTAGCGCAGTCCATGACGGTGAGGCTGCTCTATCCGTTGGAATACTCGACATGCACCTGCCACAAGAAGGAATTCTGTGTTCACAAGGCGGAGGCAGTCTTGTGGTGCAAGCTGGAATCAGGGCAGATGAATGTTGACGCGCTGGAGCAGGATCGGGGCGGAAGTACGGAATATGACATGGAGCAGATTCAGGAAGTTGTTCTGCAGATGCGGACCTTTTTGGAGGAGCTCATGGACACAGGTCTGGCCAGGACACCGCAGGATGCGCTTGACCATATGGAACGTCTGGCGACAATCTGTCACAACGCGAAGCTGCCCAATTTTGAGAATGACTGGAGACGGCTGCAGGATTCGTACAATAAATACCTCAAACGGGTGGCATCACTCAAAATACAGCTGTTGATGCGGCAGTTAACCACATTCTATAGGCAGGTGGAGTTGTTGGGACAGGCAAAAAATGCGCTGGAAGTGTCAAAGCTGGCAGGTGCATTCCGCGCAGAGTACACGTCGGCTTTTGACCTGGATTTGGCCGGTATCGCGGTTGAGCATTTTGTGAGCAGGAGCGGATATGAGGGTGAGACTGTCTATTTTTTGGAGGAAAATACCGGGAAATGGTATACCTACACACAGGCGAGACCTGTATTTTATGACAATGCCAATATGGCGAACCGTGCAGGTTCGCGCTATACACAGGAGACGCCGTGGGGATTGTCCGTTCCCTTGCAGGAGCTTGCTTTCTGGCATATTCATCTGACGCAGGCTAAGTGTGACAGCAGGGGAAGGCTGTCATCGAGCAAGGAGACAAAGGGCGAGCTGATTCGTGACAGAAGAGCGGACAACAATGCACTGACCACAGACCTTTTGGGAGCGTGCTATTATCGGGATTTTGCGCAGCTTTTTGCGGAGCTGTTTCAAGGAAAAATGGATACACTGGAAAATACAGAGGCAGACAGCGCAGCACAGACACAGCTTGTGTTTTTAAGACCGGCATCTTGTGAGAAGGCGGTTTTTCTGGAGACGGAACAAAAGCTCTGCATGAATCTGTATGATGAGGCTGGAAAAGCGGTCGTGGTGGAAATCGTCTATTCCAAAGACGAGGCGGAGGGAATCCGGTATTTAGAAAAGATTACGAACGAAAACCTGCCATGCTTTTTTGGCAAAATTTATCTGCGCGGCGGCAGAATCCGGATGTATCCGGTTGCTGTTTTTCGTAAAAAAGAATTGAATGAATCGGATAAAGGAACTGCTTGAAGCTTTTTAGAATAGAAAGCAGAATCATATCTGCGCAAGAAATGAGAGCGGGAGTTGATAAAAGATGAACATGTTTGATAAGGAAGAAGCGCTTGAACAGCTGCTGTCCGACGTGGAAAATCTTCTGGAAGACTTGTACCAGAGCGGTTTTGACACGGTGCATGACAGCACACTGGAAGCGCTGGACAGTATGGTCAGGCGCACGGCAGCATACGGCATGGAACTGCTGTCGGAGCTGCTCTCACAGCTGACCGGCGGCCTGACGATGCGCCGCCACCAGATGGAAAAGAAGGAGGACGCGCTGGTGCGTGTCTATACACAGCTGTATCGGTATGTAAGCGCCTGCCGGGGTAAAATTGAGTGTGACAAGGGAGTGCGTTATTATATGCAGTGACAGCAATTGATAAGGAGAAAAAAGGTATGGAATATATGTTTGAAACAGAGTACTTGAGGATTAGAAAATTTGAGATAGAAGATGCCAAATGCTTATATGAAAATCATTTGGAAGAAGAAGTAAAAAGGTGGATTCCAAATGAAAGCTATGCAGATATGGAAGAAACGAAAGGGGCAATCAAATTTTATGTGGACTGTGTGAATGACAGGCATTTACCATATGTATTAGCTGTTGAATTGAAAGAAACAGGTGAATTGATAGGCGATACAGGTGTAAATGAGGTGGAGGGAAATTCCAATGAGGTAGAAATAGGTTATGGGATATGTAAAAAGTATAGTGGAAATGGGTACGCTACTGAATTATTAAAGGCCATGACTGAGTTTGTTACAGGAACTTTTGGAATAAATGTTTTATATGGACGTGTTATGCGTGGAAATAATGCTTCTGTGAGAGTTCTTGAAAAGAATGGCTATGAATTTGTTAAGGAAGAATTTGGGGCGGAAGATGACCCTTATGGTAACGGAATGTTGATTTATAAAAAAGAGTGTTAAATCGGGATTGTTGGAGGCAAACAACCATTATTCATTGTCACCGGGGCTTTCTGTGTTGGAAAATCGACTCTTTGTAATGAACTGTTTATTATTGACTGACTGCCAATGCATGGTGAAAATCGTCTAATCCAGGAACGAGGCGGAGGGAATCCGGTTCTGCCATGCTTTTTTGGCAAAATGTATCTGCGCGGCGGCAGAATCCGGATGTACCCGGCTGCTGTTTTTCGTAAAAAGGATTTGAATGAATCAGATAAAGAGACTGTTTGATGGCGTGACACTCAATTTCCGGCGCTCTCATACATGGAAATCCCTTTCTGAAATAGTTTGTACGCAATGATCCAGATTACGGCTGCAACTGCGCATTCCGCGCCGATTGTTTTCCAGATATTGGCATTGCTCAGGAAAAACGTGGACGGTATGTATGCCACGAACGCAAACGGCAGAATTGTCATCAGCACGGCCTGAATCGGCTTTGCGTAAATCTCAATCGGATATTTTGCAAAGTCTGCGACCTCGTATGCGGTTGTCATGATTGCCGAGCTGTCCTTCAACCAGAACGCAATGGACGCCAGGATTAATTTGACGGAGGTGTAGATAACAGTCCCCGCCGACACGGAGATGATAAAAAACAGCAGCCTGACCGGCGTGACCTGTACAGTACCCTTTGCGACAGACCGGCCCACCAGGATCAGACCGACCAGAATTTCCCCCAGCGCGTCAAACTGAACCTTTTCACAGACAATCTGGAAAAAAATGTTCATGGGGCGCAGGATATATTTGTCGAAGGTGCCATTGATGACCATCTGCCAGCCGACCATCCAGAGATTGTCCGTCAGCAGGTGGTCGATTCCTCTTGGAAGCTGCGCAAAGCCATAGATAAAGAGCATCTGTTCCAGAGTCCACTCCTGCATGGACGGGATCTGTTCAAAGACAAGATACAGAAACGCCAGCCCAGCCGCCTGTGAAATCAAAAATCCGCTCAGTCCAATAAAAAAGTCCGCTTTTGACTGCATGGTTGTCTTCACGTACTGTATCACAAAAACACGGTACAGATTCAGATATCTCGATAGTTTTCTCATCGTCCGTCATCCTCCCAAAATCACGATTCTTTTTTCAATTCTTTTCCACAAAAAACTGCCAAGCAATGAGAGTATTACGACCCACAATGCCTGTTTTCCAAGCTGTTCCAGCACCTGCGCACCGGAATATTTTCCCAGATAAATCATGACGGGCACATAGATTATCGCCGTAAACGGCAGAAACGAAAAGATTCTTTGCAGTACCGCCGGGAAAAAGGAAATCGGAATCAGCTTTCCTGTCAGGAAATTCAGCGCAGCATTTTTGATGATATTCATTCCGAATATGTAGGTGGTGATAAATGCCAGCATTCCAAAACAGTAGTCGAAATAAATGTAGATGAAAAAGCTCAGCAAAATGCTGACAAGCGTCGCTGTTATCGTCACCGGGCTGGTCACAGGCATTCCCAGCTTACAGACTTTGTATAGCTCCAGCCCAATCCAGATAAACAGCGTGGGGACAACCGCCCTGTAGATCATTATTCCGAGTGACTGGAAGACAAGGCGTGCGCGGTAGCTGATAGGCTTTGTCAGGCTCATCGCCACACTTCCGTCTGTCACATCGTGTCCGATTTCGGAGGAGATTCCCACCATGACCATATCGGATATCGTGTATGACATAAATACGTACAGTATCATTTCGCTTCTGGAAAAGCCGCCAAGCTGTCCCGACGGGGCGCTCGCATAGATTGCCATCCAGAGATAGTAATAGATAAACATGCCAAGAAATTTTCGCAGAATAAAAAGATAAAACCTTCCCTTGTAAACGAAATTCGACTTTATCTGGTTTACGGCAAAAGGCCAATAAATTCTAAAATATTTTTTCATATCGTTCTGTCCTCGCTGCCCTGATAAATTTTTTTCACGATATCCGTAAGCTCTGTCTCTTTGATCTGAACGTCCTTTACCTCCGCGATTCCCATCACGCTTGCAATGACCTCAGCGACTGAATACTCCTTTTTGCTAAAGCAGATCTGGATACCATTTTCGAGCCTGTGAAGTGTAAACGGTCCGTCAAGCTGCTGCAGCATGTCCGTCTGCAGTGCGTCGGGGGATTGTTTCCACTCAAATGCAATGCTGCAGCTGTTGCCGTAGTCCTGCTTGAGCTGGTTCAGCGTAGAGTCGTATATCTTTTTTCCAGCGTCTATGATGATAATGCGCTGGCACAGCTCTTCAATGTCGTTCAGGTCGTGCGTGGTCAGAATGACAGTGGTGTTGTACTTCTGATTGATCTCACGGATTGCCTGGCGAATCCTGTCTTTGACTACGACGTCCAGACCGATGGTCGGCTCGTCGAGATACAGTACCTTTGGATTATGTAACAGCGCTGCCGCCAGATCCGCGCGCATCCGCTGCCCGAGCGACAGCGTCCGCACAGTGCTGTGCATAAATTCGTGCAGGTTCAGGACATCGTCAAAGAATGCCATCCGCTCCTCAAAGTCGCGGCGGCTCACCTCGTAGATTTCTTTTAAGACAGTGTATGTCTCGCCCAGCGGCAAATCCCACCAGAGCTGCGTCCGCTGTCCGAACACAACGCCGATATTTTTGGCGTTCTTTTTCCGGTCTATGTACGGTTCCAGCCCATTCACCACGCAGGTGCCGGAGGTCGGCGTGAGGATTCCCGACATCATCTTGATTGTGGTGGATTTGCCCGCGCCATTGCTTCCGATATAGCCGACCATCTCCCCCTCGCGAATCGCAAAGGAGATATCATCCACGGCCGTCTTTGTCACTGTTTCCTTTGTAAACAGCCCCTTGACCGCACCCTTAAAGCCGGGATAGTGCTTCGCCGTCACAAATTCCTTGCGGACATGGTTCAGTTCGATTATGTTTTCGCCCATTTTTGTACTCCTGTTTGTTTTTTTGTGTTCTTTAGTATAGCACAATTGTTCTGTGTTTTCAAGTTTATGCATCTTTATGTAACTGTAAATATAGTTTCTGGATTCAATGTATCAAAAGGCGTGCCGGAGCGCATCAGAAAATACGGCATCGTTTCAAAAAGAAGGTTTGACAAATTAGAATATTAAAATGTTTAAAAAATAGTGGAATAATTATAGAAAATCAGATATAATATAAAATCAAATAAGCATAATATACACTACTGCATATCTGATAGCAAATATAATACTGAAAAAATGATAGAAATAGAAAAACAGATATGTGCAAAATACACAAAAGAGGTGACAGCTTATGGTTGATTTTCTGAGGGAGGCGGCGCAGGTCGTGCCTTCAAAGCGGCAACTAATGTGGTATGATACGGCATTCTATGCGTTTATACACTTTGGAATGAATACGTTTACGGACAGGGAGTGGGGAGACGGGACAGAACCGGAAAGCCTGTTTGACCCTGCGCAGCTGGAGCTATCTTGGGAGTGTGGGCGGCAATGCCTGTCTGAACCTGAATATTCCGCCGGACAGGGATGGTCTGCTCGACGCGCGTGATGCCGCGCGTCTTATGGAGCTGCGCCGGCTGATTGACCAGGAGTTTGCCAATCCGCTTGCGGTGACTGTGGAACAGCAAAAAGACGGGTATCCCACACAGCCGGTGTATCAGATTACCCTTGCACAGCCGGTTTCTAAGGTGAAGTATGTGGAACTGCAGGAGGAGATTGAGAAGGGGCAGCGCATTGAGACCTTTCGCATTGAGGCAGTGTTTCACGAAGGAAAAAATTATCCGCTTTTTCAGGGGACGACTGTCGGAAACCGCAAAATCTGCGTGATTACAGATCCTTTTGCGGAGCAGAACAGGCTGCTGGACGGCAGCGGGGACAAGACGGACAAACTGCTGGTCAAAGTGACGGCAGCGCGCGGCGAGGTATCGCTGAAACAGATTGTGGTTTACGGAGAATGAATTGACAAAGGAGTGACGAAGGATGAAAAAGGTGACAGACCCTTTTGCGAAGGGAAGTATGGGAAGCGCGGCGTTCAGGATTCCTTCTATGCTCGTGACGCGGGGGGGCACGCTGGTGGCGGCCTGTGACGCGCGCTGGGAGCATGGGAAGGATTCTGCCGGAAATCTGGAGACAGTGGTCGCGCGCTCCTGTGATGGCGGGGTGAGCTGGGAGAGACAGTTTGTAAACCATTTTGAGGATGTGGCGGACGGCACGGACCGCTGTATATTCAGTGCGGGATTCATTGACCCTGCACTGGCTGAGGATTCCGCCGGGAATCTGTATCTGCTGGCGGACCTGTGTCCTGCCTTTGTGGGTGCAAGGGCGGTGAACGGCATGGTGTGCGGGCAGCAGAACGGGGGAAGGCATTCGAACGGCCGCATGGCGCTGAAGGATATAGAGAGCTGCACGCACGCGGAGACGCAGGAACTGACTGCTGAGACGTATCCCTACTATGCCGGGGAACCGGACGGGAACGGTTATCTGCCTGTTCTGCGCATTCGCGACAATGAGCCGTACAAGGCATATGTGATTGATTGCGAGGGGTATCTGTACCAGCGCAGCGGGGCGGAGACGGCTGCGGAACCAGTGATGATTCCTCAGCTGGACGGCAATGGCGCAGAAACTGCAAACCTGATTCAGGCCAACATCTTTTTTGCAGCTTCCCCGATTAAGGCATATCCGGCTTTTCATATTATTTGCCGCGTGAGTCATGACGAGGGGAGGACATGGGGGAAGATGCAGGATATCAGTGCGCAGATTGACTGTGTTGGCTTCACGGCTGTCTGCCCTGGCAGAGGGTATGCCCATATGTATCAGGGCAGGGAGCGGATGATTTTTCCGATTTACGACAACAATCGGGGGACGGAGTTTGCCAGCGTGATTTACACGGAAGACTGCGGAGTTACATGGAAGCGGGGACAGCGTGCGGACCAGACAGGATACACAGAGGAAGGCTTGTGCGTCAAATCCTCGGAATCCCAGGTAGTAGGGCTGCCAGACGGGCGTTTGCGGATGTACTCGAGGAATATGATCCGGGAGGTGACTTACACGGACAGCTTTGACGGCGGTGCGACGTGGGGTGCTTATCAGAGGGATCCGATGCTGTCCTACTGCGGGAACTGTATGGTGTCTGTGATAAACTACTCCCGTCCGATACAGGGAAAGCCTGTGCTGCTGGCAAGCTATCCCGGAGGAGATGACGAGCTGTACCGCCGGGTCAACGGAGTGATTGCCGTCGGACTCATACAGGAGTCGGGAGAAATCCGCTGGGAGTCTCATTGCCAGGTGAATCAGGGTGATTTTCATTATAGCTGTCTGGCGGAGCTTGCGGACGGAAGCGCTGCGCTTTGGTATGAGTATGAGGAGGCAGCCATGCGGTATGCGGTCTACTCTGTGCAGGAACTGATGGGAACCGGACAGGGAGCAGAGCTTTAAACCTTTGGAGGACAGGGAGCAGAGCTTTAAACCTTTGGAGGACAGGGAGCAGAGCTTTAAACCTTTGGAGGACAGGGTTTGGGAAAAAAGTTTTATTTTTACATCATTTTGCATAATAAAATAGTGATAAAATTAAATAGAATATACAAACTAGTGAATTATTATTGCAATTTAATAAATAGCGGAGTATAATGACCTTAAATAATTACATTAACCATTTCTGTACAGATGTGTTTTTGAAGTTAATTTAAGCTGTTGTCTTGTATCGCTGGACTAGCTGTGCAGCGGTGCATCGTTTCAGATTTGGAGAGAAGCTATGAAAAATAAGAATGAAAAAGTTACCGTTCCAAAAAAGACCTTTTCCCAGCAGCTTGCCAAGGCAAAGTCCTATTGGCAGCTGTACGTATTTCTGATTCCCTGCATTCTCTACTTTGGCATCTTCCGGTATGCGCCGATGGGCGGACTGCAGATGGCCTTTAAGGACTACAATGTGGTTCAGGGCGTGTGGGGTTCCCCGTGGGTTGGCTTCAAGCATTTTATCCGCTTTTTTGAGTCGCCGGATTGCTGGAATGTGATTTCGAATACGCTCAAAATCAGTATTTTGAGTCTCATTTTGGGGTTCCCGCTCCCGATTCTGGTCGCGCTGCTGCTCAACCAGTGCAGGAGCAAGCGGTTTGGCAAGGTGGTTCAGACGACAATCTATGCGCCGCATTTTATCTCGGCGGTTATCATCGTCGGTATGCTGAACCTGTTCCTGTCGCCTAGTTCCGGCGTCATCAACAAGATTATCGAGTTGTTCGGCGGGGAGGCTGTGATGTTCATGGGAAGTGCGTCCATGTTCCCGGCGATTTACGTCATCTCGGAAATCTGGCAGAACACCGGATACAGTTCCATCGTCTACACGGCGGCGCTCAGCGGCGTCAGCCCGGAACTGCACGAGTCAGCTATCATGGACGGCGCTACGGTATGGCAGCGCATCCGCTACATTGATCTGCCATCCATCATGCCGACCATTATCATTCTGCTGATCATGAATACAGGCCGCGTGCTGACAGTGGGATATGAGAAGATATACCTGATGCAGAACAGCCTGAACCTGAGCTCGTCGGAAGTGATATCAACCTACGTGTACAAACAGTCCCTCGGATCGGCCACACGCCCCAATTTCAGCTATTCGGCGGCGATCGGTTTCTTTGAGTCGGTGGTGAGTCTGGTGCTGTTGATGATCGTGAACAAGATTTCCGCGAAAGTTGCGGATATGTCCCTTGTATAGGAGGTGCAGTTATGGATGGACAAGCAAAGAAAAATAACTACAAGAGGGAGGGGAACAGGTCGTTCCACATCTTTAACTACATTTTCCTCGGACTGATTTTCCTGTTGGTGGCGTATCCGATTTACTTTGTGCTGATCGCCTCCATAAGCCATCCCTCGGCGGTGGGAACCGGCCAGGTGCTGCTGCTTCCCAAGCAGCTCACCATAGAGGGTTACAAGGCCGTGTTTTTGGATGATTCCATTATGACAGGCTACAAGAATTCCCTGATATACACGGTCACAGGCGTGCTGTTCAGCGTGGTGACTACCGTACTGGCGGCTTACTCCCTGTCCCGGCGGGATATGCCCGGAAGGAAGACACTCATGATGCTGATCGTGTTCACCATGTATTTCGGGGGCGGCATGATTCCTACATACATTGTGGTCAACAACCTGAAGCTGACCAACACTATGTGGTCGCTGATTCTTCCGACCCTGATTGTGCCTTATAACCTGATTGTCGCAAGGACGTTTTTTGAGACTTCCATCCCGTCGGAACTGCGGGAGTCGGCTTATCTGGACGGGTGCACGGAGTTTCGGTTTTTTACGGACATCGCTCTGCCGCTGTCCAAGGCGATTGTCGCGATTCTGGTGTTGTTCTACGGTGTTTCCCAGTGGAATACCTACTTCAACGCCATGATCTACATCCGCAGACAGGAAATGTATCCGCTGCAGCTTGTACTGCGCAATATCCTGATTGAGAATCAGGTTTCGCAGGAGATGATGCAGGATGCAAAGCAGGCGGCAGCGCAGATGGAGCGTGCAGGTCTGATTAAGTATGTGTCGATTATCGTGTCGGCGGCACCACTGATGATATTGTATCCGTTTATACAGAAGTATTTCGTGAAGGGTGTCCTGATCGGATCTGTGAAAGGGTAGCAATGATAAATTTTAAGGAGGAACAAATTATGAAGAGAAAGAACTTGGCAAAGATGACGGCCTTGCTGCTGGCATGCTCCATGGTGGCAGGCGGATGCGGCAATGGCGGCGGAGACAGCACTGACAATACGACGGACAACGCGCCGGCAGCGTCCAATACAGAGAGCAGTGCATCGACGGATAACGCGCAGGCACAGGACACGCAGGGCGGCGGTTCGGCGCCGATCGCGGAGGGTGCGGGTTATGAGTGGATCGCAGCCAATGCGCCCAAATTATCAGACGAGCTGGTATCCTTCAAGCTTGTCGCTTATCAGGAAGTATCCCAGATTGACTACAATAACATGGAGTTTTTCAAGGCGCTGGAAGCGGCTACGAACGTTCATATCGACTTTGAGTGCTTCCCGGCCAGCAGCTATAATGATCAGAAAAATATCATGCTCTCCACCAACGATTATCCGGACGGATTTTTCGGATACAATACTTTGAGCATGGATGATTTGAATTTGTATGGACCGATGGGAGTATTTATCCCGGTGGACGACCTGATTGACCAGTATTGTCCGAATTACAAGGATGTTCTGGCACGTTTCCCGAATCTCGACGGCATGAGCACATCGCTTGCTGACGGGCAGAAGTATTCCTGGGGTACAGTCAATGAGTCGCCGGTCAGGGATTATCCGGATAATCTCTATATCAACAAGACATGGCTGGACAATCTGGGCCTGGAGGTTCCGACCACCATGGAAGAGTACTATGAAGTGCTGAAAGCTTTCAAGGAGCAGGACGCAAACGGCAACGGTGATCCGAATGATGAGATTCCTTACACATTTCTGGCTATCAACCAGATCAACGGTTATGGCAGCTTCTTCGGGGCATACGGCCATGCGGAAGCATTCAACGCTGCAGGCAGCACACTGAACCATTTCATAGTAGAGGATGGAAAGGTTATCTATGAGCCGATCACGGAAGAGTGGAAGACTGCTATTAAGGAACTTGGCAAATTTGTGCAGGACGGTTTGTGGGATCAGGAAGGTTTCGTGCAGGATGGCGACCAGTACAGTGCCAAGCTGACAAGCGCGACTCCGATCGTTGGTTCTGCTTACACATGGGCATCGGGCAGCTTTGGCGACAATGGGGATCAGTACGTTGCGATCGCTCCTCTGAAGGCGACAGCGGACGCGGAGGATGCTAAGGTTCACAAGCGTCAGAACCATGTAAGTTTCCTCGGCACAGGATTTTCGATTACCAACAAGTGTGAGCATCCTGAAATTCTGGCACAGTGGGTGGATCTGTTCTACAATGAGACCATGACAATCATGAGCTACCGCGGACCGGAGCGCGTGATAAATATTGACGAGAACGGTGTGGTTACATATGATGAAACGCCGGGAGCAGACGGTGCGGCTTTTGATACCATCACCCAGCATGAAGCGCCTTATGACGGTGCGCCGAAGTGTATGACAAATGATATGTTTGTCAATAAGATTATTACTGAGACGATTAAAAACGACAAGGTTGATGTCATCAACGAATTCTATCTCAACGCCCCGGCAAGTGTGACACTTCCAAGTATGCAGTTTACGGACGATGAGAGCCAGTTCTTAAGCGACTACGGCGCAAGTGCCCAGAATTATGTGGAGAGCTGCCTCGCAGAGTGGCTGCTTGGAAAGAGCGACATTGACGCGGATTGGGACAAATATCTGGCACAGCTCGAGACACTCAAGGTTCAGGAGTATATTGACATTATGCAGACAGCATATGACAGAACAATAGGAAAATAAACAGACAGATAAAAAAGCGGTGTGGATACACCGCTTTTTTAGTACACAGCCCCATGCAGAGATATGTCAGCAAGGACTGACAGTGCCTGCACGCGAGCATGGAAAGAAACTAAAAGTCCCTGCTCGATTATAATGGAAGATTATTGGTCAAGAGCCCTGGACAGGTAAGGCAGGAGCATTTCTGCCATCCGGAAGAATCCCAGGTCATTGGGATGGGTGCGGTCTACAGTGCAGCTGTCCCGTCCCCTGCCGCCGAGCAGCGAGAGGCTGTCCACATACTGGATCTGTGCGCCCTGGCTGGCAGCCCAGGTGCAGGTCTCGCGCACAATTTCCCTCCGTTCGCCGTCCGTCCCCGGAAGATTCGGATACGGTCGGGACATGGCGATTACCGGCAGCGTCGGATTGCTGTCGAGAATCGTTTTCAGGAATGGGCGGTGGGTCTGGCGCAGATAGTCCGGCGAGGGGGCATTGTGATCATAGTCGTACACGAAACAGCTCATGGACAGCTGTGCGATGTATTCTGCCATCCACTGCTCTCCCTTTGCATTGCCGCTGAATCCCAGGCAGTAGAAGTCACTGTCCAGCCACCGGGACACAAGGGCGCAGTAAGTGTTGGAACTTCTGCTTGCGCAGCCGCCCTGTGTGATGGAAGAACCATAGAAAACAATCGGTGTTTCGCGGGTGTAGGGCGGGGGAGCAAGAAGTGCGGCGTCTGGTTCCAGACCCAGCTCCAGCAGTTTGATGCCATCGTACAGCGGAAGATAAAGCGTCACCAGCGACAACGTGCCGGGAAGCTCAAATTCGCTTTCCAGGAGCCGCTCTCCCAGGGGAGGCCAGCGGGTGCCCAGATACTCTGGGTCAGGCCCTTCTCCCAGATAGCAGTCAATTCCGGCGTAGCCGCTGTATGCCATGTGCGGGAATCCCTCGGAGTCCGTCACGATCATGCGCAGGCCCAGCCGCCGGGAATCTGTGAGAAAGCGTACGCGCCCTCCGCTGGTGTTGCCCTGCAGGATCAGCAGCTTTTCGCTGGCAAAAGGGCGCAGCGCGGCCGGAAGCCGGGCGTACTCGCCCTCGATCAGCCCGTAAATGCGTGCCGGGGTATTGCGGACATCCTGAAAGTGCAGCCCCTGCTTCAGTGGTACTGATTTTAAATTCTCATCAATCGTTTCCATTTTAGTTTTCATCAGTGAACACTCCTAAGTATTGTTAGTTCGGTTTCCGGGCAAAGCAGTTATTATGAAAAGAACCGCAGTCCGAAAGAAAATGAGAAACGTTCTTCCAGGAACTGGTACTGTTCTTCGGGCTCCGGGCCGCAGCTGTTGGATCCGATACCATCCTGCCTGTAGTCAATGCACAGGATCGTGTGCCCGCTGGGGGACAGTTCAAAGTTGTGGGGCTTCTTCGCGAGCTCCTCCTGTGTGTAACGGGATGCGTTGAAGGAGAACGGGACAGCGGATGCCACAGAGAGCTTCCGCCTGTCCTCCGCAAGCTCGACATAGCTTACATCCCAGTGGCTTCCGTTCTCCTGTGGTTTGATATAGTCCTCGAACAGGGAGTCAATCGTCTCCTCAAAAATTCCATGATAGGCAGCGCGGCGTTTATCAGCATAGCTTTCCATCGGTCCCAGGCCATAATAGGTCACTTGCGTCATCGTCTCCGGCAGAATGAGGCGGACGCCGAAGCGGGGAAGTCTCGGGAACACAGGGTTCTTTTGCACGTCAAGACGCACGTCGACGCTGCCGTCCGCCCAGATGCGCCATACCGCATGGATGTCCAGAATCCGCTGCATGTACACAGGTGCAAGGGAAAGCACACTGTCAACCTCTATATACTGCCTGCCGTCCGTCTCCTGTGCCGTATGTGCGGTGCGGTAGCATCTTGTGACAGTCCTGTCAAACTGGGCTTCCTCCCAGATGCGGCGGATTTTTCTGTCGTTGTCCGTGGGGGCACGCCAGATATTGTACATCATAGGGGCATCCAGGATCGCATCGTTCCGGTAAACCATCTTTGCAAACAGTCCGGTGAACTTATCGTATGTATAGTGGAAGTGTTCCCCGCGGATTTCCAGATAGTGGTCATCCTCTGTCAGTTCCAGCGGCGCCCCGGACTGTCCGGCAGCGAGCGGTATCTGCAGAAGCGCCTGTGCATGCTGGCATTGCGCCATGCTGCCGTCTGGCTCTTCCGCGGTCAGGGGGATTTCGTCAAAGCCGAGCGGCCAGCCCCCGGGAAGGATACCGTGCCTTTCGCGCAGCAGCCAGTTTACTTTCAGGTAACATCTGCCGCGGCTGGTGTCGGGCAGTTCCAGTTTCAGTTCACCTTCCTTGTGCGGTGCGATGTCCAGCAATGCCGGATCATCCGTCTGTCCGCGGGCGATACAGATGCCGTCGCAGGCGGCCTCCCACGTGATCAGGCAGTAGTCTCTGAGGTTTGTGAAGTCCAGATAATTATGGATACGCAGGATTTTGTTTTCCGCATCAAAGGCGACGACTCTCGCAGGGCGGTGGACATTCTTGAACTCCATCAGCCCGGTATGGGGTCTGCGGTCGGGATAGACCAGGCCGTCCATGCAGAAGTTGCTGAAATGCGGATACTCCCCGTGATCCCCGCCGTACAGATAGACTGGTCGGCCCGTTTTGCTGCGCCCTTTGTAGACAGCGTGGTCGCACCACTCCCATACCATGCCGCCGCAGGCGCCCTCATACTGCTGGAAAATCTGGAAATAGTCCTCGAGATTGCCCGGTCCGTTTCCCATGGCGTGGCTGTACTCGCACAGCAGCAGCGGTCGTTTTGCGACCGCGTCATAGCGGTGGTCGCTGTCTCCTGTGTCCGGCGCGGCAAAATAGGCGTGGATATCCGCTGATGGCAGGTACATTCTGCTGTACAGGTCGATGCAGGAATAATCGTGCACCGTGTCTTTTGGGACATGCCATGCACCCTCATAGTGCAGAATGCGCGTGTCGTCATAGGCCCTTGCCCAGCGCAGTGCCGTCTCAAACGTACAGCCGTAGGCGCACTCGTTGCCCATCGACCAGCCAAACACGCAGGGGCGGTTCTTGTCCCGGATCACACACTTGCGCACCCGGTCCAGTGTGGATTTGATAAACGACGGATTGTCGGCGATCCATGCATTCTCGGCGCCCCATTCCTGATGGTAGGCGCTGAGTGTTCCGTGGCTCTCATTGTCCGCCTCGTCCATCACATAGAAGCCATACTGGTCGCAGAGCTGATAGAACTGGGGAGCGTTCGGATAATGGCTGGTACGGATGGCGTTTATGTTGTGCTCCTTCATCAGGCGCAGATCCCGGTGCATCTGTTCCAGACTGATGGCAAATCCAGTCACAGGATCGCTGTCATGGCGGTTCACACCGTAGAGCTTAATCTTTTCCCCGTTGAAGAAGAAAACACCGTCCCGCACAGCCACTTCGCGCAGCCCCAGCCGGTCTGTAATCACCTCCTGCGCTGTCTCGATAACCAGGGTATAGAGATATGGATTTTCCGCGTTCCAGAGCGTGATATCTTTCAGGGGAAGAAGGATGCGGCTTGTGCCGTCACATTCCGCAATGGCATTATCTTCACATAGTAGATTTCCGTCTGCGTCTTCAATGGAAACGTGCACAGGAATGGCGTTGTTCAGGCTGGAGAGGCTGATTTCCACCTCCGCCTGCATGACAGTCCGGTCCAGACGGGTTTTGACAAAGTAGTCGTAAACGCACGCTTCCGGGCGACTCAGCAGGTATACATCCCGGAAGATGCCGCTCATGCGGAACTTGTCCTGATCTTCCAGATAGCTTCCGTCACACCATTTTAAGACCAGCACTGCCAGCAGGTTCCCGCCTTCCCGCAGCAGGGAGGTCACGTCAAATTCGCTGGTGGCGTGGGAGACCTGGCTGTATCCCACATACGCGCCGTTCAGCCATACATAGAAGCAGGAGTCAACTCCCTCAAAATTCAGATATGTCCTCGGCGCAGCCGGATTGGGATGCCATGAAAACTGGCGGCGGTATGCGCCGCAGGGATTTTCGTGCGGGACGAAGGGCGGATCAAGCGGAAAGGGGTAATCCAGGTTGGTGTACTGGTGGTTGTCATACCCATACATCTGCCACACAGAAGGCACAGGGATAGTCGCCCAGCCGCGTGTGTGCTGCGCATGACTGCCGGAACAGAAAGCTTCCTTATTATAAGATTCCTCATAAAAGGCGTCCTTCAGGTCATAGATACTGCTGTAGTAGCGAAAGTC
The DNA here is from genome assembly GCA_947177165.1 of uncultured Lachnospiraceae bacterium. GTDB lineage: Bacteria > Bacillota > Clostridia > Lachnospirales > Lachnospiraceae > COE1. The sequence continues at coordinate 49,283 of CAMWTP010000007.1, read as the reverse complement.
CCAGTCTCCGTTTAATAGCATGAAACGGTCGGAGTGTTCGCGGCACTCCGTCAGGTCATACTGTTTCCGGCTGGAGGGGATGTAGTACGCCCGGTCGGGCATTGTATTTTCGTGCAGAATCTCCAAATTCTCAAAATGCTTTGGTACAATCATGGTTTCCTCCTAATCTGCGCGGTGCGCAAAAAATAATTTTTTCGTTTTCGTTTTTGTCGCAAATCACATGGAATAATAATTAAAATATTTTCAATAATTAGATGTATTGTCTAAAAACTATTGAAATATATTTACAAAAAGATAGACACAGTATAACATAGAATTATAAAAATGAAAATAGTATTGTCTAAAATGTATAAAATTGAGCGTTGCGAAAAAAATCTTTTTGTGCTATCCTATTAAATATTGTTTTACATATAATGGAAGAGTTAAGAAACTGTTTAGAAAAATATATGAGCGTTACAAGAACTTAGTCTTTGTCTGAGTTCCGCTTAACAGAACCGCAGGAGGAAAGATAGGAGGAAACGTATGCAGGTATTACATGGGAAGAATTTGCTGCGCATCAAGGAAACCAATCAGTCAGCGATTCTGCGCATGATCTATTATTATGGCCCAATCAGCCGGGCTGATATTGCACAGCGGCTGGAGTTGACGCTTCCTACAATCACGACAAATATCAACAAGATGCTGGAGGAGGGGCTGATCAAAGAGACATTTATCCGGGGGAGGGCGCCCAACGCGAGCGGAAGGCGTGCCCACCCGCTGTACATAAATCAGGAAGCGTGTTATTTTGGAGGTGTAGAGCTCAAGAGTACGAACTGGAGTGTCTGTGTGACGAACTTCTGCGGCAAGATACTGGCATCGAAGGAAGGGGTGTGCACGGACGGAGATTACGATAATTTCATCTGGCAGCTCAGCAGGGAGTTTACAGCGTGTCTGGCGGAGAGCGGAAAGAAGCTGGAGGATCTGTGCGGGATCGGAATCAGTCTGCCGGGACTGGTGGACCGTGAGAAGGGAATCTTAAAGATCAGTTCCCGCTATCAGTGGATCGAGCAGGAGGTCTGCAGCGACTTTGCACGGCTGACGGGGTATGAGGGCAAGATAACGCTGGAAAATAATGCGATTGCGCGCGGTATGAGCGCGCAGCTGTTTAACTGGGATGAGGTGGAGAACGGCAAGTCTTTTGCCTATCTGGTCGTGTCGGCGGGAATTGCGTGCCCGCTTTTCAGGAACACGTCGAGCTATCGCGGTGCTGTGGTGGAGGCCGGGGAGGCCGGGCACATGGTGCTTGATCCGCACGGTCGTCTGTGCGTCTGTGGAAATCACGGATGTCTTGAGGCGTACTCGAGCGAGTACGCGGTAATCAATGATTGTAAAAAAGAAATGGAGCAGGGGCGCGCAGGAATTCTCAGAGAGCTCAGCGCGGATGGACGGGAACTGACGATTAAGGATATTGTGCAGGCACAGGAGGCTGGGGACGAGGATGTGTGCCGGATTGTGGAGAACGCGATCTTCATGCTGGGGGTTGCAGCGACCAATATTATCAATTTTGCAGGTCCGGATATCATGCTGATCGACTGCCAGCTGTTTAAGAACGCGTCAAACAGGCAGCTTTTTTTAGAGTATACGCAGAGCAGCCGGGGGAACTCGGCTCATTACAAATATTTTAAGACGACGATTTCATTTGTGGATTCCGATCGCTTTGTGGGTGCGCTGGGGGCAGCGGCAGTGGCGATCGATGAGAAGCTTGAAATTGTCATGTAAAGCGGGTGCACGGTGCACTCGTTTTTTTTGACCAAAGTTTCGTTGTATATTTTGTACATTTTGCACCTATCATTCTAAAAGTGATTGTGATATTCTTTATATAAATTAATAATTTTAAATAATTAATAATTCAATTTAGACAAAGGAGTGAGGAAAAATGAAATATTTTTTGGACAGTGCGAAAATGGATGAAATCAAGTATGCGTATGAGACGTTCGGGATTGACGGTGTCACGACCAATCCGCGCCATATCATGCTGAGCGGAAAGCCCTTTATGACAGCGATCACAGATATCGCAGAGTGGATCAGGGAGCAGGGACTTGACGGGTATGAGACATTTCCGGTCTCCGTCGAGATCAACCCGCACATTGACGACGCGCAGGAGATGGTGAAGCAGGCGCAGAAAATCGCAGCCATCAGCCCGAATTTCGTGATTAAGATCCCGGCTACGGAGGCAGGTGTGACAGCCAGCAGAAAGCTGGAAAAGATGGGGATACGCACCAACGTGACGCTTATCTTCTCCCCGGCGCAGGCGATTCTCCCCGCAAAGAACGGATCAAAGTTTGTGTCGCCGTTTATCGGCTGGAAGGAGGCGAACGGCGAGGACTGCAAAGCATACATAGAGGATATCGTCACAATTTATAAAAATTATGGATTTTATGGAAAGACAGAGATCATCTGCGCGGCGGTGCGGACGCCCAAACAGATTGTGGACTGCGCGCGGGCGGGAGCGGACATTGTGACAGCCGGTCTCGACGTGTACAAGGACAGCATGAAGCACGCGTTTACCACACAGGGAATCGGAACGTTTACCAACGCATGGGATAACACTGTGACAGAATAGAAGGTAGGGTATCAACATGAAACATATTTATCTGAATCTCAAACGGTTTGATGTTCCGGTTGAATTTGGCGGTGTAAACCGTCTGGCGCCGATACCGGAATGGGCGGCGCACATTGTAACCCAGACACAGGAGGGACTGAAGCAGTACGACCCTGCCACGGTGGAGTTCGTGCAGTTTTTCCCGGAGGCGCATCTGCTGCAGGCGGTGGCAGCGCGGACGGACGACAGTCCTGTGCAGATAGGCAGCCAGGGCATTTACCGCGACAACACGGCGCCGGGCGGCAACTTCGGAGCGTTTACCACAAACAGGCCGGCGTCGATCGTGCGGGCGCTCGGCTGTGAGGCAGTACTCATCGGGCACTGCGAGGAGCGGGGCGACAAGAAAGGAATTCTCGCGGAGGCGGGCGTCACGGACGCAGCAGCGGTGAACAGGCTGTTAAATAAGGAAGTGAAGTGTGCTGTCAGTGCCGGGCTGAAGGTCGTATACTGTATCGGTGAGACACAGGAGGAGCAGCCGCAGTGGGAGGCGGTGCTCGGGGAGCAGCTGTCAGTCGGGCTGGCAGATGTGGACAGAAGCCGCGTGGTGATTGCCTATGAGCCTGTGTGGAGCATTGGACCGGGAAAGACACCGGCAGACAAGGATTACATCACGAAGATTGCGCGCTTTGTCAAAGAGCAGACAGGCGGTATGGACGTGGTGTACGGAGGCGGCTTAAAGGCGGACAATGCGGCGATGCTGGCATCGATTGCGGAGATTGACGGCGGGCTGATCGCCCTGACACGTTTCCAGGGGGAGATTGGTTTTTACCCTGAGGAATATCTGGAGATCGTGCGCCTGTATCTGGAAACGTCATAAAATAAGGAGGGAGTTGCGATATGAAACTGGAGTTTGAGTATGGGCATGGCACGATAAGCGCCGAGCTGCCGGACACTACAGATGTGTTTATACCGGGGGAGACCGTCCCCGATCCCGCGTGTCTGCCCCAGGACTGGGACAGCCTGTATGAGGCGACGCTCACAAGCATCCGCAATCCGATCGGAATGCCGCCGCTTGCACAGCTTGCCAAGGCGGGGGACCGTGTGGTGATCGTGATACCGGACATCGTCAAGGGAGGGAATCAGCCGACCTCGCACAGAAAAGTAGCGATCCGTGCCTGTCTGGATGAATTATATAGTGTGGGCGTGGAGAAAAAGGATGTGCTGCTTCTGTTTTCGAATGGACTGCACCCACGCGCGACCGTGAAGGAGATGCGAACGATCTTAGGAGAGGAACTGTTTGGAGAATTCTATCCGTCGGGACAGATTACAAGCCATGACAGCGAGGATTACGAGCATCTGGTTGACTTAGGGTACACGGAGGCAGGCGACCATGTGATCATGAACAAGTATGTCTACGACGCGGATGTGGCAATTTTGATCGGACATACGCAGGGCAATCCGTACGGCGGATATTCTGGCGGATACAAGCACTGTGCGACAGGCATCAGCCACTGGAAGAGCATCGCGTCGCACCATGTGCCGGATGTCATGCACCGCCCGGATTTTGTGCCAGTGTCCACGAGCAGTGTGATGCGTGAGAAGTTTGACCGCCACGGCATGCTGATGGAGGAGAAGATGGGCAAGAAATTCTTCTGCTGTGATGCGGTGCTGGACACAAAATCGCGCCAGATCGAGATTCATTCCGGCTATGCGAAGGAGATGCAGCCAGTCAGCTGGAAGACGGCGGACAAGCGCACTTATGTTCACTGGGCGGAGAAAAAATACGATATTGTGGTGTTCGGTATGCCCACCAACTTCCACTATGGCGACGGGATGGGGACGAACCCGATTCAGATGATGCAGGCGCTCTCCGCGCAGGTTATCCGTCACAAGAGGGTGCTGAGCGACCACTGTGTATTCATTGTGCCGAGCATCTGTGACGGCTGGTTTCACGAGGAGCGGTGGCCGTATCTGAGAGAATTGTATGAAATGTTCCAGCACGACTCGATGAATATTCTGCCTGATATGAACCGCTATGGTGAGTACTTTGCAACGAAAGAAGAGTACATCCGCAAGTACCGGTTTGCCAATGCGTTCCATCCGTTCCACGGTTTCTCCATGATGAGCTGCGGACATCTGGCGGAGGAACACACGAGTGCCATCTATATCGTGGGGGCGCGGGAGCCGGGGATCGCGAGAGGCATGGGACTCAAGACGCGCGCGACTGTGGAGGAAGCGCTGGCGGATGCCATGAAGAAGTATGTGGGGCCAAATCCGAATATCCTGGCGCTGCCAAAAACGTTTACGACGGCTGCCGTCCATCTGTGCATGAAGGACCCGGCCCAGAACAGCCACACAAGGGACGGACATGGACATCCCTGCTGCGGTTAAATGATAAGGGGGCATTACATGAACAACGAAACAAAAAAGAAAAAAATAGTGATCAATGACAAAGTCTGGCTGCTGATATCCTTGTGTGCTGCCCTGCTGGTATGGTATCTGCTCTCCCTGGGCAAGTCCACCGGACGGAGCTTTCCCTTTGTGGAAAAGGTTGTGCCGTCTGTCGGGACAATGATTGAGAGGGGGGCATTCTGGAAGGATATCGGCAGCAGTATGTTCTGCGTGGCGGCGGGGTTTGGTCTTGGATTTATCACGGCGCTTCCGATCGCATTCCTGATGGCATGGTACCAGCCAGTCCAGAAGATCATCGAGCCGTGGATCAATTTTATCCGCAATATTCCGGCACTGGGATATGCTCCGCTGCTGGTCATCATCTTTGGCGTGGGACAGAAGCCGGCGATCATCCTGATCTGGATCTGTACGTTTATGACAATGAGTATCACAATCTATCAGGGAATCAAAAATATCGACGTCACGCTGATCAAGGCAGCGCGCGTGCTGGGGGCGAACGACTTTGACATTTTCCTGAAGATTATCTGCCCTGCGACGGTGCCGTTTATCATCACAGCAGTCCGGCTGGGACTCGGCGCGGCGCTCACAACGCTGCTCGCAGCGGAATCTACGGGTGCGCAGGCAGGAATCGGCATGAGAATCCGCTCCCTGTCAAACTCCTTTGAGGCCGCACCGATGCTGATGTATATCATACTGCTCGGCATCATTGGACTGATACTGGTAAAAGTGGTCGACATTATTGAAAGGAAATTAACAGGATGGCAGGAGAAGATAAATTAGTAAAATTGAAGATAGACAATGTCTACAAGGAATATCAGGGGCGCAACGGCAAGACGGTAGCCCTCAACGGCGTCAATCTCGACATCCGGGAAAATGAGTTTATCTGTGTGGTCGGACCGTCAGGCTGCGGCAAGTCGACACTCCTGAATATCATCGCAGGCCTGCTGGAGCCCACCAGCGGTGCGGTCTATCTGGATGGAAAGCAGATTGAGGGCACCGGTGTGGAGCGCGGCGTGGTATTTCAGCAGTATGCCCTGTTTCCGTGGCGCACTGTCATCAAAAACGTAATGTTCGGACTCGAGATGAAGAAGACACCCAAGGAGGAGGCCAGACAGACTGCGCTGAAGTACATTGAGGCGGTGGGACTCAAAGGGTTTGAGAATGCGTACCCGAAAGAGCTGTCCGGCGGTATGAAGCAGCGCGTGGCGATCGCCCGCGCCTATGCAGCCAATCCAGAAGTGCTGCTGTTGGATGAGCCGTTCGGCGCGCTGGATGCACAGACCCGCGTCCAGCTGCAGACAGAGCTGCTGAACACATGGGAGAAGGAGAAAAAGACGTGCTTCTTTATCACGCACGACGTGGATGAGGCGATTATCTTAGCCCAGCGTGTCATTATCATGAGTGCGCGGCCAGGCCGCATCAAGCGGATTGTGGAGATCGACATCCCGTATCCGAGGACGCAGGAAACCAAATCCGACGAGCGTTTTCTGCAGCTGAAAGCCGAGATCTGGAATGAGGTTTACCAGGAATTTCTGGAAGTCAGAAAGTAAATAACTACATAATCAAATTTTAAAGAATCAGGAGGAAACAGAATGAAAAAGTTTTATGCATTGTTACTCACAGCAGCAATGGTATTTTCCCTGACAGCCTGCGGAAAAGATAGCGGCAGCGGCCAGCAGACTTCTGCGGGCGCGGATAAGCAGCAGGAATCTGCGCCCGTACAGGAGGAATCTGCGGCGCCAGCGGAGACAACGGCGGCAGAGCCTGAGGAGGAAGCGGTTGAGACCGTGACGCTCAATGTGGCGTACATGCCCAACTACGCGTCACTCTGGGCTGTTCTGACCGGAATCGACCAGGGATATTTTGCGGAGGAAGGAATCGAGATTACGCTATGGCAGTTTGCGGACGGTCCATCGGAGATCGCGGCTATGGAAGGCGGAAGTATTGACCTGGCATATATAGGCCACGGTGCGCACAAGCTGTGTATCAATGGACAGGCGACAATCTTTGCGCCAAGCTCCGTGCACAGCACAGACCGGATTATCGTGGTGCCATCGTCCGGCGTGACATCTGTTGATGATATCGCAAATCTCGCCGGCAAGAAAGTGGCTTACAACGCAGGTTCTTCATCAGAGACAGCGCTAAATGGTGCGCTGGCAGCTGCAGGACTCACGATGGATGACATCGATGCGTATGAGATGGATGCCACAAACATGGTGGCGGCAATGTCTTCCGGCTCTGTCGATGCCTGCACAGCATGGAATCCGTACAGTGTCCAGATCCTGAACAACTGCGAAGGCGCAATCGAACTTGAGTTTGCAACTGACTCTGTGAACCTCTCAAGCTGGATCTGCCTGCCGGAGTATGCAGAGGAGAACCGTGATATCCTGGTGCGCTTCAGCCGTGCGCTCTACAAGGCGATGGCGTACGCCTCACAGGAGGAAAACTGGGATTATGCAGTCGGCCTGTACGCAAAGGAGTGTGCAAAGGACAAGGAGGCATGTCTGGTTGAGACCGGTGATGCGACATGGTTCAGTGCAGACGATGTCAAGAACGGAATTGCGGACAACACAATGCAGGATTACTATACGCGGCAGCAACAGATGTTTATTGAAAGCGGCGCTGTGGAGGGAGAGGTTCCCCTGGAAAATTATGTGTTGTTTGATGTGATGCAGGAAGCTTTAGGCAACTAAGGATGACAGACAAAGGATTTCATTATATAATGTATTACAGTTAAGAGGAAAAGACTCTGTGGAGCGGCTTAAAAGTCTGTTCCCGGAGTCTTTTGTCAATATGGTCCGGGATACAGATAAGATTAGAGAATAAGAAGAAGGGAGAGAAAAGTATGAAGATTCTTTTTGATGCTTCTGCTTCGGAGGTTCTAACCTTTGCGGCGGAGGAGCTGACCGCATATCTGGACAGGATGCTGGAGGAGACAACGGACACGGACATCACAATCCGCCTGCGCAGTGACAGCAGCGCTTTTGCGTCTGGCAGCAATGACAGTTTCCGCGTGCGTATATGTGTGGACGGCGAGGACGGCGGGGAGATTGTCGGGAACAATGACAGGAGCGTGCTGCTTGCAGTGTATGATTACCTGCAGTATCTGGGATGCCGTTTTCTGATGCCGCTCAAGACATGTGAGATCGTTCCCCGCATCGGGCGGGAGCATCTTGTGGCAGCGTACGACAAACAGGCGTCGTATTTCCACCGCGGCGTGTGTATAGAGGGCGCTGATTCCTTTGAAAATATTATGGATTATATCGCATGGCTTCCAAAAGTTGGTTTCAACAGCTTCTTTCTGCAGTTTAAGTCGCCGTATGCGTTCCTGCACCGCTGGTACAGCCACGAGCGGAATCCCTACGCGCAGGAGGAGCCGTACACGCAGGAGGACGCGCAGCGCGATATGGTGCTGCTCGAGCAGGCGGCGAAGAAGAGAGGACTGCTGGTGCACAAGGCCGGGCACGGATGGACGGGAGAGGTTCTGGGATATCAGACAGTCTCGTGGGATACCGGGGAGGAGCCTGACGGGGAGCAGTACCGCCACAGGATGGCCATGATTGGCGGAAAGCGGGAACTGTTTCATGGAATACCGGCAAACACAAATCTGTGCTATCACAGCGAGGATGCGGTGGAGGCGTTCGCTGCGCTGGTGACAGAATACGCGCGGGAAAATCCGTACATGGATTACCTGCATGTGTGGCTTGCCGACACATACAACAATCTGTGCGAGTGTGCGGACTGCAGCGCGACGACACTGTCTGATCAGTATGTGGAGCTCTTAAATGAAATCGACCGCAGGCTGACCCGGGAAGGACTGGATACGCGCATTGTGTTCCTGCTATATCAGGAGCTTTTGTGGCCGCCGGAGGTGAGCAGGCTGGATAACCCTGACCGCTTTGTGCTGATGTTTGCCCCGATCAGCCGCACATTTGAGAGGAGCTATGAGCTGGACGGCGCAGATGTGGAGCTGCCCCGGTTTCACAGAAACCAGATTACGCTGCCGGTCAATCTGGCGGAGAATATGGCATTTTTAAAGGCGTGGCAGAAGATTTTTCCGGGCAGTGGATTTGTGTACGACTATCCGCTTGGCAGGGCGCACTATGGAGACTTGGGGTATGTCCATATTGCGCGGGTGCTGAATGCGGACATACGGAAGCTGGACGAGATGGGGCTTGACGGCTACATCAGCTGCCAGGAGCTGCGGGCGGCTTTCCCCAACGCGCTGCCCAATTATGTGATGGGGCATACCCTGTTCCAGAAGGATTGTCCGGTGGAGGAGCTGATAAAGGACTACTATCGGTCCTGTTATGGGGACGATGCGCAGTGTGTGCTGAACTATCTGTCCAGACTGTCCGAACTGAGCAGCTGCGATTATGTGAATGGCAAGGGAGCGCGCCGCAGAGCTGACATAGCAGAGCGCATGGAGGAGGCTGTCCGCTGCTGCGAGGCGTTTGCGGAGACTGCACGCCGCCATCAGGGTGAGGACGGCGCATTTGAGTCCGTGTACTGGGAAGTGCTGGAGTATCACAGAAATTATGTGGTGCTGTTTGCGCGCACACTGATGTCCCTGGCAAATGGGGAACAGGAGCGGGCTGACCGGGAGTGGGAGGCTATGCGGGAATACATCTGCAGCAATGAGGAGAAGTATCAGCCGTATCTGGATGTGTACCGCGTGCTGGAGGTGACACAGAATTATACAGGGCTGCACCGAGCGAAATCAGAATAAGGAGAGGTTTGCGTATGAGACATGAATATTACTATTATGACAAGGAACAATTTCTGAAGGCACCGAAGCTGCCGGTCACAGTGCTGTCGGACAATGACACTGTTTTTCGCGCAATTGCGCAGGAGATGGCGGACGAAATCAAGCGCAAAAACGCATTGGGCGAGAGGACTGTTTTCATCTGTCCGGTGGGGCCGGTGGGCCAGTACCCGCATTTTGTGGAGCTTGTAAACAGTGAGAACATCAGTTTGAAAGGCACATGGTTTCTCAATATGGATGAGTACCTGACAGATGACAAAGAGTGGATTGACAAGGAAGATTCGCTGAGCTTCCGCGGGTTTATGGACCGGGCGGTGTACACGAAGATACGCCCGGAACTATTGATGCCGCCAGAACAGCGGGTATTTCCCGATCCGCACAATCCCCAGAAAATAGCGGAACTGATCGGGCAGCTGGGCGGTGTCGACATCTGCTTTGGCGGCATCGGCATCAACGGGCATCTGGCGTTTAACGAGGCGGACGATGCGCTGAGCGCGGAGGAGTTTCGAAACCTGCACACGAGAGTGCTCGAAATCAGCAGGGAGACCAGGACGGCAAATGCGATCGGTGACTTAAATGGAGCAATCGACGATATGCCGCGCTACTGTGTCACAATCGGAATGAGCGAGATTTTCCATTCCAGAAAGGTAAGGCTGGGATGTTTTCGCGACTGGCACCGCAGTGTTGTGCGCCATGCGGCATACGGAGAGATTTCCGCACATTTTCCAGTGACACTGCTCCAGGAGCACCCGGACGCGCTTCTGCGGGTGACAGAGTTTGTGGCAAAGCTTCCACATGAAATAAGTGTGTAAAGAAATTCTAAGCGGTCAAAGTACGCCCGCTAAGAATTTCTAAATTACACACTGGAAGAATGCCAAGAGCAGGCATTCTTCTCATGGATTGTTTGTGTCGGCTGCGCCGACATGACGGGAAGTGTGAAGAGATTTTCTAAGCGGCCAAAAGACGCCCGCTAAGAAAATCTAAAGCTTCACACTGAAGAACGCAGGGGCAGCGTTCTTCACGGATTGTTTGTGTCGGCTGCGCCGACATGACGGGAAGTGTGAAAAAGGCACTTATGATTGATTGTTATGCGTGTCAGGTCACGCAAGGGGGTTTGAACATGAGAGAGCAGTACATTATCAACGCGGACATATATGTGGAAGGGCAGTTTCGAACAGGAGTTTTAGGAATCCATGGAGGTACACTTCAGCTTTATCCGGCAGACCACAGGATTCCGGCGGAGGCGGAGGTCATAGATGCTTTTCAGAAAAAGGTTGTCCCCGGATTTATTGACATTCACACCCACGGGGCGGTGGGGGTGGATGTCAACGGGGCGTCCGCGGATGATTTTGAGAAGATTGGCAGTTTTTTTGCAGGGAATGGCACGACCGCATGGCTGGCGTCCATACTGACGGACACAGCAGAGCAGACGGCACGGTGCATTCATGCGTACAAGGAGTACCGGGACAGTGTGCGCAGCGGGGCGCAGCTGCTGGGATTTCATATGGAGGGACCGTTTCTGGCGGCAGAGTACAAGGGCGCGATGCCCGAGGAGCTGCTGCGAAAGGGTGACATCGGACTGGTGGAACGCTATCAGACCATGGCGGAGGGCGCGGTCCGCTACATCACAGTCTCCCCGGAGGTGGAGGGCGTGCTGGATATGATTCCTGATTTGACCAGACTTGGTATCACAGTGGCGATCGGTCATTCGGGTGCGGACTATGCGACTGCGATGGAGTCAGTCAGGCGGGGCGCACGGGCAGCAACCCACACAGGAAATGTCATGCGGCTGCTGCACCAGCATGAGCCGGCTATCTGGGGAGCCGTGCTGGAGTCTGACGTGTACTGTGAGATTATCTGTGACGGAAGGCATCTGCATCCCGGCACAGTCCGGCTGATCATCAAGACAAAGGGAATTGACAGGGTTGTGGCGATCACAGACTCGATTATGGCTGCAGGACTGCCGGACGGAAACTATCATCTTGGCGTCAACAGCGTGGTCGTGGAGAACGGGGACGCAAAGCTTGCGTCAACAGGCGTGCGCGCAGGCAGCACACTGACGCAGGGGGCGGCGCTGAAAAACCTGCTGGAATTCACAGGTCTTCCCCTGACCGATATTCTGCCAATGCTGACGGAGAATCCGGCGAAGCTGATAGGCGTCTATGACAGAAAAGGCTCGATTGCCGACGGCAAGGATGCAGATCTGGTGCTGTTAAACGAAAAGAATGAAATTGCGGACGTGTTTATCGGCGGCACGCGCTGGAAGGGGAGCCTGTCACAGGCATAAGTGAGGTGTGGCAAATGGAATATATCATAATTGTCTTCGTATGTTTCCTGTCCTCCGCGGTGGGAGCGGTCTGCGGCATCGGCGGCGGTGTGATCATCAAGCCGGTGCTGGACGCGACCGGCATTCTCGCGGTGACAACAGGCTCTTTTCTGTCGGGCTGTACAGTGCTGTCCATGTCAGTCGTTTCTATGTATAAGAATATGCGGATGAAGCATGATTTCGTATTCGACAAGGCGTTTGCCACCGTGATTGCGGCGGGCAGTGTGGCGGGCGGGCTGTCGGGAAAGGCGCTGTATGAGTTTGTGCTGAGCCAGCTGTCGGACACAAGCCGTGTGGGTGCTGTGCAGGCTGCCGTTCTGCTGTTGATCACGCTGGGAACGCTGCTGGCGACACTGTACAAAGCAAAGATAAAGACAAAGGAGCTGTCGAGCCGCTCAGTTATTTTTCTGATAGGGGTTGTCCTGGGGATATTTTCTTCTTTTCTGAGCATCGGCGGCGGACCGATTAATCTGGTGGTGCTCTTTTATTTCTTCTCGATGACTTCCAAGCAAGCGGCGATGTATTCTATCTATATTATTATGTTCTCACAGACCGCCAGCCTGATTGCCGCAATTGTCCAAAGGAGGGTGCCGGACTTTTCGGTTCCGATGCTGCTTGTAATGATGGTCTGCGGCATACTGGGAGGACTTGCGGGGAGCTGGCTCAACAAAAAGATAGACAACAGGACAGTGGACCGCCTGTTTATCGGGCTGATGGCAGTGATTATCGCAGTCAACATTTATAATATTTACCGGTATCTCTAAAATCGATTCCTGTATAAAACAACAAGGCCGCCAGAAGATCCAGATTCTGGCGGCTTAAATATTTCTATAGTGATATTGCGTATCTATAACCCCGCTGCACCATTTTGTAAAACAATATTACTTTTATGGAATAACAGAAAAGTCAAAGGCATCTGCCATCGATTCCAGCGCCTCATCGCTCATGTCAAAGGTGTCGGATAAGATATCGCCGAGTACATTGACCACGATAAACGACTGTTCGCGCTCCACGATGATCAATGCCTTTGTGCTGCTGTTTGCCAGAAGCACTCTGTCACCGCTGCTGGTCGTATAGTTCCACTGGCGGTACTGGCTGATATCAGTGACATTGAGCGTGACGGGGCAGAAGGAGCCTCTCACGGAGCGCATAAGCTGAAAGTCAGCAGTGCACTGTGATGCGCCTGCGACTGCAGCGGAGCCTTCCAGGTGAAAGGTACCGTCAGAGTACAGATATCCGCCCCAATAGGTCAGCTGTGTATGTTCCGATTTGCCGCCGAAAACATTTCCGATTCTGGTCAGGCGGCAGAGTGTGTCAAGGTCATCTGCCATCTGGATTCCAGTCAGTTTGGCGAGATGATATTTTGCGCAGATTTCCTCAATTTTGTCAGCCATCTCCTGCGTATAGCACAGATAGGCCTCGTAGGATTCCTCCAGCCCGGTTGGCTCATTTCCGATGGATGCAATGATGGAGCCGTCCTGGTCATAGTGCTGGAGAAATTCTTCCCACTCTGCACACGCCTTGTACTCAGGACTGTTCCATACGCCGCCCAGGGCAATCATATCAACTTCTGTTTTCAGCTGCGGCGGATTGCTGGCTCCGTTTTCCGTCTCCGGCTGGGGCAGGTTGATGATTTGTATTTCTTTTTTTCCGATACCAAGGTCGCGAAGGCTGAAAAAATAGCTGGTGCAGGATACTGTTGTCACAATCAAAATAACTGCCAGAACAGGCGCAAGCCGAAAGGTCCATTTGGATTCTTTTCCTGCAAAGCGACTGCGGGATTTTGCGGACTGTATTTTTTGCAGCATGCGTTTTCTGGCATTTTCATCTGGTTTTATCGCATCGTAGGAATGATAGATTTCTTCTTGTAACATGCGCATTATTCACCTCCTGTTCTTTGTGTTTTCTTCAACATCTTTCTCGCTCGCGCCAGCTGGTTTCGCACCGTTGATTCCGGTCGATGCAGCATATTGGCAATCTCCGCAGTGTGATAGCCCTCATAATAATACAGATAAACGACATCTTTATATTTTGTCGGAAGCGCTAAGATCGCATCGAGCATACCGCTGTATGGGTCCTGTGCGATGTGTTCATGCGCAGTCTGCGAATTGAGGTGTTCCAGTCTGCGTTTCCAGCGCCGCAGTTCATCTTTGCAGGTATTGGACGCGGTCACAATCAGCCATGCCTTCTCGTGATTTTCTGATTGAAACTGCTGGTCATGCGTCATCAGTTTTAGGAATGTTTCCTGAACCATATCTTCTGTATCCGCCGCATTTTTCATGTAGGAAAAGCAGATGCGGTAGACAGTGTCGACATGACGATAATAGATTTGTGTGATTTCTCCATCCGCGCGCAATGAAGACGCCATTGTCACTCACCACCTTTCATGATAGATACGATATAAAATAAGAAAATGTCTCTTTGGGATGCAAAAAAATAGTAACACATTTTATGAAAAAAGAATTTGTGAAAAAAAGATTTTTGCGTGGGACATTTTGAAACATTGATGCATCTATTGTATGAAAGACGAAATGTGGGGCCCTGTTTCGCAAATTATTGCACGCACAAAGGAGGGTATCTTTGTAGATAAAATGAAAGATGAAATTCTTATTCAAAAAGCGAAAATGAAAAATTCAGATGCGTTTACAGAATTGATGCGATCACAGATGCAGAGTATGTACCGCACAGCAAAAGCGATTTTGATGAACGATGAGGATGTGTCGGATGCCATTCAGGACACATTGCTGATCTGTTGGGAAAAACTGGACGAATTAAGAGAGAATCAGTATTTTAAATCATGGATGACAAAAATACTGGTCAATAATTGCTATGGCATCATCAGGAGAAACAGACGGATTACCTATACAAATGAATTACCTGAGAACATTTGTGAGGAGAGTGTCAGCAATATTGAATGGAAGGAGGCCTTGTCGTCTATCGACGAAAAGTACCGCATTGTGCTTATTTTATATTACTCCGAAGGCTTTCGCACAAAAGAAATCGCAAAGATACTGGGGATCACAGACAGCACAGTGCGGACAAGGCTTTTCAGGGGCCGGGAACAATTGGCAGAATATTACCATGCACTGTAGATGTGGCACATTTGAGGAGGCAAATCTGATGAGTAATAAAAATGAAGATATCTTGTATCAGGAATTGGAGATCCCTGATATTGTGTGGGAGAAAGCGGATATGGCTTTTTCCCGGATCCATATGGAAGAGGAAAAAAGAAAAAAGGTACAGAAGATGTTCCGTATGCCAAAGGTGGCTGTCGCTGCTATGATCTGCTGCCTGATATTCGGAACCACGACTGCGGCGATGGAGATCATCAGCCGGTACAGACAGCGTATGGAAGATATGGACCAACAGGAAATAGAAGATTTCTATCAATTGGCAGACGCTGGTGAGGCAAACAACCTGAATCGTCCGTTTACAGCAGAGGAAAAAGAACGTTATCAGGCTTTGACAGAGGAATACGAAAATAGTGGTAGGTTTCCAGAAAAAACATTAGATACTCTGTCAGATGCGGATTCCTATCAGGGACAGGGCGTCGCTGTCGATGCGTCCACGCGGACGATTTATCTTCCCGAAGCGCCGCTGAGCGACGAAGAACTTTTGGAGATCATTGATTTTAATCATAAGATGACCTACAGCATCTATGAGAAGAACCAGGAAAGGATTCTTGCCCAGGGGGATTGGGAAAGCAGGATGGCGGCGATGACAGATGTGGAAGTCGACAGGATTTATCTGGCATACTGTGCGTCAAATTTAGAGATTGGCGGCGGATACAGCCGGGAACTTGGCCAGTCGGAAAATCAGAGATACGAAGAGTTGAATGTGCAATATGAAAACGAGGGCGCCTGTCCCGAGTCGGAATTAAGGATCATAAAGACATTGGACGAATATACAGGAAGCGGCGTCGCATTTTGTGAGGAAAACAGCAAATACTGCCTACCTGATGGTGAGCTGTCTGATTTTGAACTTTTGCAGATCATTGATTTTGAACATAAGATCGACTATTGCTTTAGTAGACTGATCTATGAGATACAGATGGGACTCCGTGAAGATTATCCAAAGCCGGAGTGATTTCCGTGCAGTATTTTTAGCAAAGTTCTATTCAGATAGCAGGCAATGGAGTAAGGAACTGTAGAAAATGCAGATAGGTCAGAAACCTTCTGCATGCTCTCTCATGAGCTGTACATAATGTGCGGCATTTTCCTGGTTGGATTTGATTTCCTCTGCCGTGACAGTGCGAATTACTTTTGCGGGATTTCCAAAGGCGAGCGAATTGTCAGGAATCCGCAGTTTC
This sequence comes from uncultured Lachnospiraceae bacterium, assembly GCA_947177165.1. GTDB lineage: Bacteria > Bacillota > Clostridia > Lachnospirales > Lachnospiraceae > COE1. The sequence continues at coordinate 32,890 of CAMWTP010000007.1, read as the reverse complement.
CCGGTGACAAGTGAGCCTGCGCCGATGATGCAGTTGCTGCCGACCACCGCGCCGCTCAAAATAATGCTGCCCATGCCAATGACAGAGTTGTCGCCTATGGTGCACCCGTGGACGATGGCATTGTGACCAATTGTGACGCCTCTCCCTACATGGACTTGGAAATCGGAGTCGGTGTGTACGGTGGCGTTATCCTATTTGTGTTGTAAGACAAATTAAGGGAACTATTGCTTCAAAATTAGTAAAGCAATAGTCCCTATATAGAATGAGTAGATAATTTACTGTGAAAGTCCTAGAGCGTTTTTCAAACACGCTCTAGCAATGCATCAATAAATTTGACACAATATACTACTATGAGCACTTCCGTTTATGGTGATATTACAAATATGACGTGAAATCTTAAAATGTAATTGAACCACCAGTGATATTGAGTGTGCTATCAGACGCATTGGTAAGATAGAAACTATATCTTCCAGTATTGGCTATAGATATTTTAGTAGTGTTTGTTTTTGCTGTTCCATCGTAGGTTTGTGTCATATTTCCATTTGAATCCTTATATCCCATAACTACATGAGCCGAGGATTTTAGTTTGACGGTAAACGTAACTGTCGAACCACCTGTGATGTAAAAGTCCGAACCATCTGAATCTCTAAAGGTCATAGTATACCCATTTGCAAGTGTATCCGCCGATATATTTATTAACGGCATTATACCATCTTCGTCTTCAACAGTCGCTGATAAATCAAACAGATCATACATTTGGGATATTTCCTGACCATCTTCAGATGTTATAGTTACTTCTAACGAATCCGTGTCTTCACTTTCTGCTGCAAGTACAGGCATAGCCGTAAAGGATAAAGCAGCTATCAAAGTTAATGTTGCTAATATATTCTTTTTCCTTTTCATTAATCTTTCTCCTAATTATATCTGCTCATTTATATAATAATTATAAAATACAAAGTGATTGAATGTGTATCGTGTCAGAAGATGCCCCTATAAAATAAAATGTGTAATTTCCCTCTTTCGGGGCAGCAAATTCAATAGATTTACTATGTGTAATCTTCCCATTGAAAATGTCTGTATAAGAATTGTCAATGACATAACCGATTACTGCTGTCTGACCGTCCTTAAAGACATTTTCAATATTTACGTCTATGCAAATTGTTTCTCCCTGTTTCAATGACCATGTTTTATTCTGGTTTTTATAAAGTACCATCTGGCCGTTTTCCGCATTATGTTCTGATGCGGTTCCATTTACCAAATGAATGAATTCTTCTGATTTAACAAAATCAACAGGACAATTTGCTGTTCTTGTTTCGTTAAAATTATTCGGTGTTTCTATTCCTTCAGGAGTAATTTCCTGTGAAGTAAACTGAACGGTTCCAGCTGCTTCTGAAACGGGATTCGTGGCAAATACGATTAATGTGCTAATAATGATAGCAAGTGCTGATAATATTCCTATAAAACTTACTCTTCGGGCTTTCATAATTAATACCATCCTTTCTTCAATGGAGTTCTTACAAAAACGATTTGCAAAAGGCGTAAAAGAGCTTTTCTTTTCTTCCAGTTCGATTAGGGTTAATGCATAAGAATACCGAACTGTTTCTCCAAGTGTCCATACTACAGTTTCATCACAGGATAATTCAATATCACGATTGGCCAATAGATACATGATCCAAACAAAAGGATTAAACCAATGCACACATACAGCAATTGCCAAAAGCCATTTTAATAAGATATCAAATTCCTGAATATGCGCGTATTCATGGGTAAGAATATATTGAAGTTGTGTTTCATTTGTCCAGTCCGTTGTTTTAGGCAACAGTACTACAGGTTTGAACAGACCATATGTCAATGCTGTGGTTATCTTATCCGATTGCCGGATATCTACTGTTCTCCTTATGAAATGTTTCTGCTTCCATTTTTCTATCAGTACATTTTCAACGGGCAAGGACGTTTTATAATCCATGAGACAGCGGAAATGCGATATGAGGAAAAATAATGCACATACACACATTCCAATAATCCAAAGCACCCTGACAGGCAGTATATTCATGCCAGTTGCATTTGTCAGAGCAGCCGCTGAAGTAATATCTGATGCTATGCCGCTTACTGCATTTCTGTCGATGGAAAATTCTAAAAAAGCAGTTGTGTTTATGATTGTATTTTTCAGAACATTGATCAGTGTATAAATACTAAACTTTGATGAAATGAAAAATGGCACAAGCAGCCGATACAACACAACACTCCATAAAATAGGGAAAGTTTTTTTAGGCAGCCATTGGAGCATCGTTATACGGATCAACGTAATAACAAAAATCAAAATGCTTGCCAAAAAGCTCATTTTAAATATCGTCATAATGTTTTCCTTATTTCAAACTTGTGATAAGCTGCTTAATGCGGCTGATTTCTTCTGGTGTGATATTTTTATTTCCCAGAAGAGCAGCAACAAGATGATCTGTGGATCCATCGTACATTTTATTGATAAGTTCTTTGGTTTCAAATTCTCTTACCTGATCTTTCGTGACAAGCGGACAACAGACAAAATTTGGCTCTTTTCGCTGAATGACACCCTTGTCTATACATTTTTTTATAACTGTATACGTTGTGGTTTTGCTCCATCCTACCTGTTCCTTTAATATTTCAGCAATATGCTTTGCGGTAGTTTCCCCCCTTTTCCAAAGAACATCCATAATTTTAAGTTCTGAATCAAACAGTTTGATCTCCATAAAACACCTCCTATTCTATTACAATAGACGTTCTATTGCAATAGAAATTCTACCACAGTAGAACGCGCATGCCAATAATAATGTGAAAATTTTTCAAAATTCTGATAAGACATTTTTAATCGGAAGATTCATTAAAATTGTGGTAACATATTTTTTCTTTGTACAGAGGACGTTACTTTTCACACCCACGCCAAAGTAGGGGGAATCATGCGCCAAATTGATAAAAGCGTCAGCTTTTGTCCTTATCAATTTGTGTGCAAAATTTGTTATAATTCACACCTTAATAACTGATAATCTGATAATAAGGAACTGTAGGAAAATAAGTGATGCAGATTGCGCAGGATATTTCTTCGAGATTAAATTACTCCGTAATTGTCAAAAAACGTAGGCGTGGGAGGCAAAGGCATATAGGGACTGACAATCCACCCTTTTGTGAGTTATAATGATAGTAGTTCTTGAAAGGTGGTATCTCTTATGGCATTTAAAACGAATGATTGTCAACAGCTGTCCTTTGACGACAGCTTTATATCACTAACTGAGCGTGAGAAAAAGCTCTGGAAAAATCCTGGGCAAGAATCTTAATGCGCAGCGGGTCACGTTCCAATAAGTCAGAGCTATACAAAATCAACAAGACAATGCAGGGTATCATTTGACAGAAATCATTGTGTTGGTTGTCCTTATCAGGAACAATGCCGCGCGCGGCAAAGCAGGCCAGAGCACCGATGATACGGACCAGTAGTAGCCGCGATGTGGTGGCGGTTAAGGAGGAGACAGTACTGCCTGTCATCGGGCTGATCAAGGTGCAGTATGAGGGGTTTGAGAGTTATATCACACCCACGATGACCGAGGTGGAGGCCGGATCAGACATCATTGCGCTGGACTGTACCAACCAGAAGCGCGGGGACGATAAGAGCATCAGTGAGTTTATCACACAAGTGCGGACCAAATATCCAAAGGCCGTTCTGATGGCAGATATCTCCACCTACGAGGAGGGTGTAAATGCGTGGAAGCTTAGGATGGGAATAAAATTGCGCACTCACAGGCGCGCAGACCGACTGATTTATACGATCCATGGCCCTTTATATCGAAGCTGACGGTGCGGCGTGGATTGCGAACATGGCGAAATGGCAACGGCAAAAATCCAGACGGTCAAGGGGTAAAATGCAGATTGTTTTTCGTAATTGGATATGGTATAATTCATTCGGTGTAGACCGACAAATCGAGATAGGAGTAAAATTATGATAACAGATTTGTTTAGTGAGTATCTTTCTCTTTCTGACAAAATGAGAGCGGGATATAAAAGTAGTTTAGGAAATTCTCATTCATTGTGGGAAAATTTCTTTACAGAGATAACACCTGCTATTCCCGAAGTTTTTCAAGCGATATATGGAGAAGTAGCAGGAACACATAGAGATATTTCCGTTCAAAAATATATGGATTTTATTCCTGGCTACAGATTGATACATATTGAGGAATTAGAAAGAGAATTTCATACCCTTATGGAACTATTGGATTTGGATAATATGTGTGAGGCTCGAATAAAAACGATTATTCCATTATTGGCTGACTATTCATCCTCGTACATTTTCTATGCTAAAACTGACGATAACAAAGAGGCTATTTTTCATTTTGCACCAGACGATGGACTACAGAAATGGCATAATTCCGTAGAGCTATTTTTTGAAACTATAATTGCATTTTATACAGAAAATGTATTTTATTTGGATGATGACGGCTTTCTTGATTATGATTTTGAAAAAGAAGGTGAAATAGGTGCAATACATAATCCAGATATAGAGTATTGGATAGAATGACTTATTGCTGTTTACAGGACAGAAAAGCCCAAAACAGGGCGGCGGGGCTAATATTGACTATCCCACCGCCGGCCGCTTGAGATTGCGCAGCGCTTTATCAGGGCAGTGGAGGACAGATAGCGTATACAAAGTACAGCTCATAACCAATATTACTTTTATGGAATTTTTGATATCTGGTTCTCACAGGATAAAATGCAGAAAGTCATAGATTTTCTGCATTCTCTCTCATGAGCTGTACATAATGTGCGGCATTTTCCTGATTGGCTTTGATTTCCTCTGCGGTGACAGTGCGAATTACTTTTGCGGGATTTCCAAAGGCGATCGAATTGTCAGGAATCCGCATTTTCCCGGTGACAAGTGACCCTGTACCGATGATGCAGTTATCGCCGACCACCGCGCCGCTCAAAATAATGCTGCCCATGCCAATGACAGAGTTGTCGCCTATGGTGCACCCGTGGACGATGGCATTGTGACCGATTGTGACGCCGCTCCCTACATGGACCTGGAAATCGGAGTCGGTGTGTACGGTGGCATTGTCCTGTACATTGCTGTTGTTCCCGATTGTGATAGAATTGGTATCGCCGCGGACAACGGCATTGTACCAGATGCCTACATTTTCGCCCAGATGGACGTTGCCAACGACATGTGCGCCTGGCGCGATAAAGATTTTTTGACTCATAGCGAAGTACTCCTTATTATCAACGGACAATCTCCTGGATTCACAGAGACAGTTGGCAGTACGGAATTTGTTACGCAATACTGTTAATAAATGCCGCGATTTCTGTCACAGTCTCTTTGACAGTTTTGTCAGTGTTATCTATGTAGAACTGAAATTTACCTGCATTTTTCTTAAACCAGTTATTATATTGGATTTGCCCTGCAATAAATTCATCGCTTCCGCACATTCTTTCTTCTGGCCTTGCTTTTAACCTTCTGGTAATTTCTTCATCAGAACATGTCAGTCCGATAAAAAAGGTCGATGTAATATTCTCTGGAATATGAACCGCCCCATAGAAATCATATGGATTCATGCATGTCGCAAAAAGTAAGTTTTTATCAGCGGACATTCTTACAGCTTCTGCTAAACAGTCATCGCTAAATTTGGCTTCATTCTCTGTTCCCGCATAATCCCACCAGTTAATCCCAACTTCATCCGTATCAATGCAGCTGTAATTGTCCAACAGACTGCTTTCATTCAGAGCTTCTTTTACTGTAGATTTGCCTACGCCGCAGGCTGCACTTAATACTACTAATTTTTTCATGATGTACCTCATTTCCGCTAACCCTTGAAAACACGAAGTTTATCGCATATATACCTACATGCAGGATAAGTGTATCACAGACTCCGGCCTTTATCAATTGGGAACGGATTTTCGACTGAGTACGACAAGGGAATCAATGGGAAAAGTAGATATCTTCATACACAAAGCATATATGTTATCCGTGCTCGAATTTCTGCAATTCGTGAACGGATTCGTTTTTTTGGAGGAAGGATATGCTATACTTGATCAGCGAACAGGAAGGAGTGATTTCTTTGGAAGAGAAAAAGCGGCACTCGACAGCGGCAAATGTCCTGTATCTGCTGCGTTATGTAACAAAAGTGGATCGCACGTATCTGCTGGCTTTAGCGGCAGCACTGGCGGTGAAGCTGGCGCTGCCAGTAGTAGCAACACTGCTGCCCACAGCGGCGGTGGCTGCATTGACCCAGGGCGGAAGCATGGGACAATATCTTGCGGCGATTTTAGGGCTGATGGCCTTGTACGCCTTGGGGACGGTGCTCAGTGGGTGCCTGACCCAGGTGATGGACCTGAAGAATATGCGCTTTCGCATCCAGACCTTTGTGCCGATTCAATTCCGCAAAGCCCTCACAATGGACTTCTGCCTGCTGGAATCGCCAGAGGGCCAGAAAAAGGCGGCTACTGCCGACGCGGCATTACGCGGCAACAATTTTGGTGTGGAGGGAATGCTCCGGCATCTGGAGCCGTGGCTGCTCAACCTCATCGGCATGGTGCTGTATGGAGCGGCGGCGGTGCGGCTGGACTGGCGTATCCTTTTGGTACTGCTGGCTATGACCGGAACTAACTATCTCATTGCCCTCTGGGCTTGGCACTTTAATATGCAAACGAAGTCGAAGGCGGATCTCTTTCTTCAAGGCCAAAAGTATCTTCGGCGAGAGGGGGAACAGCCCGCCAATGGCAAGGACATCCGCCTCTACCGCATGGAAAAGTGGCTCATGGACACTCACAATACCTGTGTCATGGGCCGGGATAAGTGGCGGCGGCAGTCCTTCGGACGCAGGGCCTTGCGCTCGGTCAGTGACAGTGTGTTTTTGGTGGTTCGGGACGCGTTGGCTTATGCCATGCTGGTAGGGGCTTTCCTGGCCGGAAATATTGACGCGGCGGGATTTACCCTGACCATCGGCATCATCTCTACGTTCACAAATTGGCTCAACGAGTTTGTGGCCACCAGCGATGACTGGCGCTATGAGACGTTGGAGGTGGACGATCTGCGGGACTTTCTGGAACAGAAGGACGTACTCAACCACGGCCCTGGGGTAGATATCTCCCAAGTCAAATGCCCACCCGAAGTGGAGCTGAGGGACGTTACCTTTACCTACTCTGGACAGGAAAGGCCGGTGATCGATCACCTGTCCCTTACCATCTATCCCGGGGAAAAAATTGCACTGGTGGGTCTCAATGGTGCGGGAAAGACCACCCTGGTCAAACTTCTCTCCGGCCTCTACAAGCCGGACAGCGGTGAAATTCTGGTAGACGGAATACCTACCACTGATTTCAATGCTGCCGAGTACCTCCGACTGGTAGGAACGTTGTATCAGGATGTGAACATTCTGCCCTTCACCATCGGGGAGAACGTCTCCGGCCGGGAGGACTATGACCGCGCCCGTGTCTGGTCCTGTCTGGAGCAGGCGGGGCTGAAGGAGGCGGTGGAGGCTTTGCCTAAGGGGCTGGACACCTCCATCACCCAGCAGTTGGAGCGGGACGGAGTAAACTTTTCCGGCGGACAGCAACAGCGGCTGCTCTTTGCCCGGGCGCTGTACAAGAACGCCCCCCTGCTCATTCTGGATGAGCCCACCGCTGCCCTCGATCCCCTGGCAGAAGCGGATCTTTACCAGAAGTATGCCCAGACTGCCGGGGGAAAGACCAGCGTATTTATCTCCCACCGTCTCAGCTCCACCCAGTTCTGCGACCGGGTTGTATACATGGAACATGGCCGCGCCGCCGAGGTGGGCACACACCGGGAGCTGCTGGAACAAGGCGGGAAATATGCGGAGCTGTTTCAGATCCAGAGTTCTTACTACCGCGACGAAAAGGAGGCGCAGCATGAAAACACCTAAAAATGACTTTTTCCGAGACTGTCGTCAGTTGATTGCCCTGGTACAGCACAAACGTCCCACTACGCTCCCGACAGCGCTGCTTACCGCTGTATTGGAGAGTGCCTTTCCCTTTGTAAACATTATCTTCGGCGCCCTCATACTGGATCATCTCTTAACAGGGGACGAGGGAGTCATGTTACTGGTCTGGTGGATGATCGGACTGGACTTTGCACTGGGGTGCAGCAGCCGTGTACTGCGCTGGTACTGCCGGGCGGAGGCACTCACCGCCGACGAGCTGGCCCTTGGTGCCATGACGGAGAAGTGCATGACCATGGACTATCAACAGTTAGAAACACAGGAAACTATGGATAAAAAAGCCCGTGCGGAGGAGGGCTGCACCAGCCGGGGAAGTTTTTTTGAGTTTGTATGGAATCTTTCCGAGCTCCTGGGGCACGGTCTCACAGTGCTTTACGCCCTTATCACTGTCAGCCGTCTTTTTGTTAGCAGCTCCCTTCCAGCGGATGTAAATGTCTGGGTTCAGACGCTGAATTCTCCCTGGCTGGCTTTGGCGGCGGTGGCACTGGCACTGGCAGCGCCTCTGGCCTGCGTACCGCTGACCAAGTGGGCCAACCGAGTAAATCTGGAGTGGTATAACATCAACGTGGACGGAAAACGCCGCTGGGGAGCCCTCAGCCGTGTCGTTCAGGACTACCGGCAGGGCAAGGACCTGAGAACCTACCGCATCAGTGATATGCTGGTAGACAAGTATAAGCGGGTGGTGGATACCTTTTGCAAACACGCAAAGACCTTCGGCATGCGCACCCAGGCTATCCAAAGTCTTGTGGCGGTGGTGAACCTGACTACGGTGCTTATCGCCTATCTTTTCGTGGGGCTGAAAGCCATGGTGGGCCTCATTACGGTGGGCATGGTGTCCATGCAAGTAGGAGCCATCACGGCTCTCGCGGGGGCGGTGCGGGAGGCAGTGGCCTTGGTGGGCTGTCTGGACCTCCAACGCAAGTACCTCAAGGAGTATGCGGATTTCTTGGCCATCCCTTCAGAGAAGTACAACGGCACCCTCCCAGTGGAAAAGCGGGACGACGGGGACTATAACCTGGAATTCCGGGATGTCTCCTTCCGCTACCCCAATCAGGAGCAGTGGAGCCTGCGGCACGTTACCTGCCGCCTTCCCAAGGGCCGGAAGCTGGCCATCGTAGGCCCCAACGGCGCGGGGAAAACTACGTTCATCAAGCTCCTCTGCCGCCTCTACGATCCCACAGAGGGGGAGATTTTGCTCAACGGTATCGACATCCGCAAATATGACTATGGGGAGTACCTGTCCCTGCTGTCGGTGGTGTTCCAGGACTTTAAGCTATTCTCCATGAAGTTAGGGGAGAATGTGGCAGCCAGCATGGACTACAACCCGCAACGGGTCTGGGCGTGCCTGGAAAAAGCGGGGATGAGGGAGCGCACAGAGAAGATGGAGGACGGCCTGGAGACTGACCTCTACCAGCAGAAAGAGGACGGAGTGGAGATTTCCGGCGGCGAGGCTCAGAAGCTGGCCATCGCCCGTGCGCTCTACAAGGATGCGCCCATCGTCATTCTGGACGAACCCACCGCCGCCCTGGACCCAGTCAGTGAGTTCGAAATCTATAGCCGCTTCGGTCAGATGGTGGAGGGCAAGACCAGTGTTTATATCTCCCACCGTATGTCCTCCTGCCGCTTCTGTGATCTGGTATTCGTCTTTGACGGTGGGGCCATTACCCAGAGGGGCACCCACGAGGAGCTTCTTAACCAGAAAGGAGGGCTTTATGCCCAGCTTTGGCAGGCGCAGGCGCAATATTACTGAGAATTTGGAACAGCAATAAGCAAGGAGCTTTCAGCAGATTGATTTGGACACATGCTTGTGTTATACTTGTGTTACGTTAAAGTGGTAAACAGAGATTGGAATCGAGGCAGGTGTATGAGGGAATTCGAGTATTTTTTATTTGAGAATTTTGACGCGGATCAGGAGTCACAGAATCCCTGTAATCCCCGCAGAATTTTTGGGGCAGAAACAGATGCTGTCCTTTCCATGATTGCGTCACAGCCGGAAAATACCTGTGTTTATCAGGATTGCTGCGACCAGTTTGGCACTGACATTGTCCGAAAACTGGTTGATGGAGGGATTCTGCGCCGCAGCGGTGCGGCAGTGGTTTTCGACTGTCCGATATTTCTCAGGGAGGATGCAGCTGTGCTGCAGGACAGGTCAGCAGAAAAATCCTCTGTGCTTGCCAGTCTGCTGAAAGTAAGATAGCAGAGATTCGAGCCTGCTGTGCGGAAATCCATAATAGTTTTTCGGTGGAGCGGAATCTATATCATATTCTTTGCGGCATGGTGTTTGATGGCAGCTTTTTTGGATATTTGTGCAGCAAAGGGGCGTTGGCCGTCTCCAGACAGCATCCTTCCGGACTGGATTATTTGAGCGTCCTGTATGAGAAATGTGAGGAATTGCAGACACTTTCCGACGGACTGCTGTGTTCGTATAATCGCTTGGTGAACGAGAAATGTTCTTTGCAGTCCTTTGGCGATGCAAATGGAGACCATTTTGACTTTTACCGTTTTTTCAGACTGATGGAACGAGAGGATATTCCTGGGCAATATAGAGAGGCAAAGTCGTTGCTGTATGAGATTTATGGCGGGGCGGACAAAGAGGCGCTTCTTTCAGACGTGATTATGCTGGTTCAGTCAGGTCAGTGTGCCCCGGCTGCAAGAAAGCTTTTGGAGCAGTTTGGTTATGTGCAAAATGGGGATGTCTGTGTCCCGGTATATACACCAGAGCATCAAAAGCATATCACAGAGATTGGGAATATCGCTGCGCAGTGTCTTGGGGAAGCGATGTCAGATACGCTGATTGATCTTGCGGGTTCGATTGACATTGCGGCAGTCAGGCATGGGGTGAATCGACTGGAGATCGCCAATGAACTCTATCACATTTTGTTTGGCTTATTGAACGAAGAACTTGTAATGCGGAAAATTGTTGCAGCACCGCAGCATATTCCCGGGGAGGGGAGATACTTTCAGTGCATTGAAGTGTATTAGTCGTTCGAACGTTTGCCAAACAGGGATACTTTTTTAGTGTGCTGTAGTTTGGGATGAAAGCGTTCGGATTTTGTGAAAGGAAACGGAGAATGACATATACAGAACAGGACTTGGTGCGGATTGCCAGGAGGGAGAATAACAACAAAAGAAAATATCTGGTGGTAAACAGGCTTCAGGGAAAACACATTCCGGTGAGACCGCACGAGGCGCTTTCCCTGTTTCGCGCTTTGGCAGATACCTTGAAAGGGAAGTATGGAAAGGAAACGCTGCTGGTAATCGGTTTTGCGGAGACGGCGACGGCAATCGGTGCGGCGGTGGCAGCGGAGCTTGGCGCGGATTATATGCAGACGACAAGGGAGATTGTGCCAGATGCCACATACCTGTATTTTTCGGAGGAGCACAGCCATGCGGCGGAGCAGAAGCTTGTCAGAGATGATCTTGACCGCGTGATCGACAGGGTGGACAGAATTCTTTTTGTCGAGGATGAAGTTACAACGGGGAAGACGATTTTGAATATTGTGAATATCCTGAAAAAACAATATGCGGAGACGATAAAATTTTCTGTCGCTTCTATATTAAATGGAATGGACGAAACGGCATTGGACACTTATCAGACGTATGATATCGAACTCTTCTGGCTTGTGAAAACAGACCATGCCGCATACACGGAAATTGCGGAGGCATATAAAGGTGATGGCCGTTACATTGTGTGTAAAAATGAATTGTCAGGTCCGAATGTATCTGAAACTGACACACTTGTCATAAATCATCATATGGACACCCGCCGGGTTGTCAACTCCGCCAGATATGTGTCATACTGCGAATCGCTGTATCAGGATATCATCAGTCAGATGGATTGGGACGGTGTACAAAATCTGCTGGTACTCGGAACGGAGGAATATATGTATCCGGCTCTTTATGCTGCCAGGCGGTTTGAAGAACAGGGGAAAAATGTCCGGTTCCACGCAACGACCAGAAGTCCTGTCGCAGTGAGCACAGAGGACGGTTATCCGTTTCATACAAGGTACGAACTCAGAAGCCTGTATGACAGCGGGAGGACTACTTACATCTATGATTTGCAAAAATATGACACGGCTGTCATAATTACAGATGCAGCGGGTGACATCGGGGAAGGAGTCCGTTCGTTGGTTCGCGCGTTGAAACTGTGCGGGAATGAGCGTATTGTTTTGGTGCATTAGAGCGTGTTTGCGCTCAGCAGCAGTATCAGCCTGAAAAGGATTCATAAAAATATGGAAAAGGAAAAACAATGACAAACGATATGACGCAGGGAAAAATCCTCCCGCTTCTCATCAAATTCACGATCCCGCTGGTGCTGGGCAACCTGCTCCAGCTCACCTACAATGCGGTTGACAGCATTATTGTGGGTCAGTATGTGGGAAAGGAGGCGCTCGCGGCGGTTGGAACGAGCAATCCGCTGCTGACGCTGATTATCCTGTTTGTGCAGGGCATCTGTCTCGGTGCGGGGATTCTGGTCGGGACACTTTACGGCGCAAAGGACTATAAGACGCTGAAACGCGAAGTGAGCACAGCGATGATTTCTGGTGTAGTCTTCTCCCTGGCGCTTACTGCGATCGCGCTGACGGCAGCGCCATTGCTTTTGCGGATATTGCAGGTGGACAGCGCAATCCGAGCGGAGGCAGCTGCGTATCTTCGGATTATTATGTGCGGTCTGGTCTTTCAGTTTATCTACAATTTTTTTGCGAGCACACTGAGGGCGATGGGCGACAGCAGGTCCCCGCTCTATTTTCTGGGAATCAGTGTGGTGATCAATATCATCGGCGATTTGATTTTTGTCGTGTGCTTTTCCCTGGGAACGATCGGATGTGCCGTCAGTACTGTGCTGAGCGAAGTGTTGAGCTGCTTATTGTGCTGGGCATATATCAGGCGAAGGATACCGATTCTGAATCTGGGAAAAGAATGGATTGTATTTGACAGAGTGCTCTTAAAACAAATTATTCAATACGGCTTTGTCAGTGCGCTGCAGCAGTCGACTGTCCAGCTTGGGAAGCTTGGCATTCAGGGAATCGTGAATACCATGGGAGTCACGGCGACGGCAGCGTTCACCGCGATCAACCGGGTCGATGACTATGCCTATATTCCCGAGCAGAACATCGGACATGCCATGACCAGCGTGATGGCACAGAACCGCGGCGCGGGCGAGACGAAGCGCGTCAGGGCGGCTTTCCGCGTGGGAATGTATATCGAATTGATCTATGGCGCTGTTCTGGGTATCTTTCTGCTATTGTTTTCCAATCCCGTCATGCATCTGTTCACGCACGATGAAGCGACAGTAGTGATGGGGGAGCAGTATCTGCACCTGATTGCATGGATGTACATTGTACCAGCTGTCACAAACGGCATACAGGGGTATTTCCGCGGAATGGGTGATCTGAAGATTACGCTGTGGAGCAGCCTGTTTAATATGGGAGCGCGCGTGACTGCCTGTGTTCTGCTTGTGTTTGTCTGCAGGATGGGCATCACTGCCCTGCCGTGGGCGTATCTGATCGGCTGGGCGGCGATGATGCTGTACGAGCTTCCGTATTTGGCGCGAGGTTCGGCGTCCCGCTAAATCAGAGACAGCGGAGGGGGCGGTCATACAGATAGAAGAATATCATATTAAAAGAGGTCGTTAAGGACCGAAAAGGAAGTCAGAAAATCTGGCAGACTTCCGCAGAGTAAATGACAGAGGAGGCAGATTCGCATGAGAAGTTCATACAGGGAAGAGGACGTGACGCTGCTGCTCAAGGACATCACAGGTCTGGTAAAGCCGCAGCCAACGGAGGAGCGCGAGCGGTTGATCCAGTCCGGCAGGCACTACAGTGAGATGCTTCCGATTGAGTATGTACCGACGCAGAAGTACATGGAGGTATACAGCGAAGCGCTTGATAAGTATGCAAGACCGACAGCCCTTGCGGTGGGAAGGCTGTCAGATAAGATCATACAGACGAAAGGGAGGGCGGTTGTGATCGTGTCCCTTGCAAGGGCGGGAATCCCGATCGGAATATTGGTGAAGCGCTATATCCGCCAGAAATATCAGCTGGACGTTCCCCATTACGCTATTTCCATCATAAAGGGAAGGGGCATCGACGATAATGCCATGAAATATCTGCTGGAACGGTATCAGCCGCAGCAGCTTCTCTTTCTGGATGGCTGGATTGGGAAAGGCGCGATATTGAATGAACTGCGAAAGGATATCGAAGCATACGAAGGAGTTTCCTCTGACATTGCCGTCGTGGCAGACCCGGCGAATGTGACAGAGCTTTGCGGCACGCATGATGATATCCTGATTCCAAGCTCCTGCCTGAATTGCACCGTCTCAGGGCTGGTGAGCAGGACATTTTTGCGAAATGATATCATAGGTCCTGACGATTTTCACGGCGCCGTTTATTATGGTGAGCTGGCGGACTCGGATTTGTCCTATGAGTTTATCAATGCGATAGAGCGTTGTTTTGGGATCGACGATACCCTGGCGGAAAGCTGTCAGTCACAGGATTTGTCGGAGAAGAGTGCAGTCAGCGGTTATGGCATTGACGACGTGCGGGCGCTTGCTGAAGCGTTTGATGTGGACGACATCAATCTGATCAAGCCGGGAATCGGGGAGACAACGCGAGTGCTTTTGCGGCGTGTTCCATGGAAGGTGCTGGTCGATGAGAAATACAGGGATAATCCAGAGCTAAGCCATATCGTGAGACTTGCTGAGGAAAAAAGTGTCCCGATTGAATATTATCCGTTAAAGCATTACAAGTGCTGCGGCATAATCAGAAAGCTGGCGGAGACATGAGTCTCAGAGCGCCAGCTAATAATTTTTTATGCCAAAGTATTCAGCCAGATGTATCGTGCGCAGTGCCCAGCGGGAGTGTGTTTTATACTCGTTCATGCGCTCCCTGCCCGCGCTGCCGGCCACCAGCGAATGGGATGATTTATCCCAGTTCAGGATCGCGGCAGCGTCCTGATAGTCCTTTTCCGATACCTTGTATGATTCATTTACGACCGCGATCTGGCTGGGATAGATGACCGTCTTTCCGACAAAGCCGCAGAGCTTGTCGTCAGCGATCTCGTGATACAGGCCTTTTTCCCAGTTAGGGCTGTTATAGTATTCCCACACCGGACCGGAAACGACATAGTCCATGCCGTAGACCGTGATGATGTCGGAAAAAATATTGGCGACCGGACGGATCTGGTGTATGGATTCGTCGTCATGTCTTCGGAATCCAAATGCATGGCAGAGGTCATTTCCGCCGACGCGGATATTCAATACTCTGTCTTCAATCTGATTTAATTTGTCTTTCAGCGTATATAAGATTTCATATCTGCCGCGCAGGTCAATAATGCTCGGACTTTCAAAGATCGGCATGGTGTACACCGATCCGTCCGTAGTCTCATTGATCTTGATCAGCTCCTGTATGTATCCATCTGCATTTTCCAGTGAAAATTTGGGAAGGATAAAGCCTGTGACAAGCCTTGCGCTCCCCCCGAAAGCCTTGTGGAGCCTTCCGATCTGGCGGGCGTTTCGCACACGCACGAATATTTTAGGCAGATAAAACTTTTTCATCTGTGACTGTTCGTCCAGCCGGCGCAGGGAGTCTGCCAGTATATGCTCTGCCTCCGCGACACAGTCGTCCCGGATTGTGTCCTCGAGACACAGTGCGAGCGAATATTTTGTGCCAAACCGATGGCTGACGATGGAATCGACAATCGTTCTCCTGTTGGCGGGACAGTACAAAAGCGCGCCGACGCTGTAAAAAAGTAAAGAATTGTTCATGATAAAAGTCCCCCATAAAAAATGATCTGGCGAAAAAAGCGATAATGCACATTAATCCAAACAGATACACTATACCATACATTTACACAAAATGGTAGTAAATATTGACTTTGTGCTGTGAAATGGGTAGAATATTGCTATAGGAGACAGCAGATCTTAAGGCAGAGTAGATAAATATTTGCTGATTTTCAGATTCAAGGTAGCAGAGGATAAGGGAATGGGAAATGGACAGATGAACAATCAGAATATCAAAGTGGTTATTCCGCCGCGTCCTGACAGGAGGGCAGCATCACAGCCGTCTGCACAGTCCCCGGCAGGGACGCCGCAGGCAGATGCGCAGCCAGTGCGTGTCTCGATACCGCCGCGTCATGGCAGGACACCGGCAACGTCTCAGCAGGCACTGGCACCGCAGCGGCTCGAGAGGCCTCCTGCAGCGGTCTCAGAGCCAGTGCAGGTACGGATTCCTCCGCGTGCGGGGCAGAGTCATGGCAGTGCGAATCAGAGCGGTGTGGGTTCCGGTGCAAGGGCAGAGATGAGTTTTGAGCAGCTTGCCCAGCTGGCGTCGTCTGTCGTGATGATTATGGTTCATGACAAGAAGGGAGAAGCATTTGCGTCGGGTTCCGGCATTATGATCGGCAGGAAGGGCTATATTCTCACGAATAACCATGTGCTGAGCGAGGGCAGTTTTTTTACAGTCAGGATCGAGAATGACGACAACTGCTACAGGGCAGAGCAGATCATCAAGTACAATCAGGTGCTTGACCTCGCAGTCATCAGGATTGACCGGGCGCTTGTACCGCTTCCTATATACAAAGGGCCGCAGAAGCTTGTCAGAGGACAGAAAGTGGTGGCAATCGGGAGTCCGCTGGGACTGTTTAATTCAGTGTCAGACGGCATTATAGCAGGATTTCGCGTGCTGGATGATGTGGATATGATACAGTTTACGGCACCGACATCACCGGGAAGTTCGGGCGGCGCTGTGCTCAATATGTACGGGGAAGTCATAGGAATCAGCACTGCGGGTGCGCCGGGCGCACAGGGGATTAACTGGGCAGTGGGGTATGAATTTATCAATCTGTTTACACAGGGCTTTCGAAGTTAAGACAGAATCATTAAAAATGGATTAAAATTGAATTAATATTTGAAAGTATGTTCTGTTTGTGTTGAACAAGTCCTGTGGTTATGATATACTTTTATTATCTGTGTTGGAAAAAAGTAGGAAAACGATAGCTGCAGTTCGCTCTGGGACTGTGGATGCCTGTAACAGACGGCCGGAGGGTGGACTGTTGCAAGTGATATTGATTGAGGGAGAATATGTTTGCGCATATTAAGGTAAAA
The DNA here is from genome assembly GCA_947177165.1 of uncultured Lachnospiraceae bacterium. GTDB lineage: Bacteria > Bacillota > Clostridia > Lachnospirales > Lachnospiraceae > COE1. The sequence goes on along the minus strand of CAMWTP010000007.1, from coordinate 15,817 downwards.
AATCTGAACGATTTTTTTGTGGAACGCGATAGCAGACCTGGCAGGGGTGTGTATTTTTACAGGATTAATGGGTATACCGAGGAAATCGGGCAGTTTATACAGCGATATTACGAGGCGGCGAGATTATCGGGTGTGATCATCGAGGGCAGAATCCCCAATCCGGACGAGAAAAACCTGGCCTACTATGAGGAGATCATGGGGCGGGATTTTCGGATGAGTCCGGATTTTATCTCTCAGAGTCTGAGAAAGTGGCTGCCGCGCATGAACGATTACCAGAGGGGGAATGTCGCGCGGTCTCTCTATGAGACACTCTGTGCACTGCGTCAATCCGGCAAAAACGACAATATGCTGAAAAATGCATACATAAAGTTCATGTGCTGGTTATACTATAAATTTGAGCGCATCGTCAACATGCTGGGCGAAAATACGATTCCTAAGATTTTATATGAGGGGGATATCAGCAGCTATGAGCTGCAGCTTGTCACAGTCCTTTCCAATGCGGGCTGCGATGTAGTGCTCCTGCAATATGGAGGAGATATCAGGTATCAGAGCCTTGATGCGGACAATCGGTTATCGGACAGTCTCGTGCTGCCCGATATGCGGGAATTTCCGCCGAATTTCAGCTTAAAATGGATTCGGTCCGAGATTCAGAGGGCACTGAATAACGAGAGGATTTATGGGACCAGGCCGCAGATTCTCAACTGTACAAACGCATGGATTGAGGGGAGCGGGCTTGCGGATTTCAGAAAAGGTGTTGCTGCAAGGGGCGACGACCCGAGACTTTTTTATAATTGTTTTTACAGAATCAACGGGGTGGAGGATAAGCTGACCTATGCCAATGAGCTGTATCAGTTTCAGATGGAGCTGACCAACAGCAGCCGGCGCGTCGTCATCGTCGACGAGTGCATACCAAAGCCCGAGATGGACGAAATTGCCGCAGTGAAACGCAAAAATTATACAAGGCAGGATGAGATGCTGATGGATCTGTCCGCGAACATTCGGTACACTGCAGACATTGAATTGCAGCGCGCTATGGTGAAGGCGTTTCTGGACATGATGCTCGCTGAGGCGAAGACCGCAGATATGAACCTCAACAAACTCACCAACAGGGCAGTCTATATGCTCTGCTGGCTCAAACGCTACCAGAAGCAGCTCTTTTCAAACTGGAAGATGCCGGAGATCAGCTGCTTTATACACATGGGGCCCTGCAGGGATGAGAACGAGGCATTGTTCCTGCGGATACTGGCGAGGCTTCCGGTGGATGTGCTGGTCTTAAATCCAAATTTGAATACAAGGTGCTGTCTTGAGGACACACTTCTGTATGAGATTCATTTCACGGAGTCATTGTCCATGAACAGGTATCCGCGTCAGAGCGCAGATGTGCAGGTAGGAACTGTCGCGTACCATGCGGAGCGCGAGCTTGACGGGCTGATGTATCAGGATACTGGGATGTATCGCAATTATCAGTATGACAAGGCGGTTTCGATCACGCTGCAGACGATGTACGAGGAAATCAAAATTTTGTGGAAGGAAGAGCTGAAGTTCCGCCCGAATTTCAGCACGGAGAATGGCGTCGTCACACTGCCGGTGATATTTGCAAAGGTGTCGGGAGTCAAGGATGGTGTGGTGCAGAAGTACTGGAGTTCGATTAAGGAGTTGATGACAGAGGATACGTTTGTCGTGAAGAATGTTCCGTATATCGATTCCACAGCGCCCAATCCGATGAAGATGTACGCGGTTGAATTTTTCAAGAATGGACGGCTGCAGAGAAAGAAAATCAGGGAAAATCCGAACTATGCCTACAGTTTTCTGCGGGATGAGGTTCAGGAACATATTTTTGACAAACTGCAGCTTTTGATAGAGAGTAAAGTGATCAGAGGGACGTTTGAAAACGGCACGGAGTATACGATCATTGCGACAATACTGAATATGCCCAAAGAGATTGTGCGGCTGATTCAGAAGTTTGATTTCACGAAAAAGAATCCGAAGCTGATTTATATCAACACGGGGGAAAAGATCATTTCCCTTGAGGATTCGATCCTGACGGCCTTTTTGAATCTTGCGGGGTTTGATGTGGTGTTTTTTGTGCCGACGGGCTATCAGAATATAGAGAAATATTTTAACAGGAATTTAATGGAGGAGCACCAGATCGGCGAGTATGTATACGACCTGCAGGTTCCCAATATGGCGCTGGTTCCATCGGGGACACGGCTGTCATGGCGCGATAAGCTTTTTAGAAGGGGTTAATGTTTAAGGTAATGCCCAAGGGGCGGGGTTTCCCGCATGGGTTTAACAAGAAATGGAGGATTAAGGATGGGACTTGATTTTAGCAGGGTAAAGACGCAGTCGCCGGTTATGGCTAGTACCGCGGATACAAAAAATGAGATTGAAGTGGTCAAAACATATGATATTGTGGAAGACAGACAGCAGATGAACGAGGTACTGGTCGGTTCGCAGGAGGTTGACGATATCGTGAGCACGATTGAGGTCAATAATCTGGAGACGATCGTGTCGTTTGGCGCGGAGGTTGCGGAGGAGATCTCAAAGGCTTCCGATGTTGTGCTGAACAACGTGAATATGTCCCAGCTCGACGACTCGAGCGAGATGTTAAACGCGCTTGCGAAGGTGATGGAGAAGTTTGATATTGATGAACTTCAGGAGAATCCTACCCTTTTCGGGAAGCTTTTTGGCAACATGAGAAAGCAGCTTGATAAGATTCTGGATAAGTATCACACAATGGGGGACGAGGTTGACAAGATTTATGTGGAGCTCAGGAAATATGAGTCGGAGATCAAGCAGTCAAACCGTAATCTGGATAAAATGTTTGAGGCAAACGTGGACTATTACCACGAGCTGGTAAAATATATTCTTGCCGGAGAGCAGGGATGCAGGGAGATCGAGGCGTACATCGCACAGAGAGAGTCCGACATGCAGACGACGGGCGACACCTCGATACAGTTTGAGATCACAAGTCTCAATCAGGCGCTGATGATGCTCGAGCAGCGGACTCAGGACCTGAGGACAGCGGAGAGTGTGGCGATGCAGTCGATTCCTATGATCAAGGCGATGGAGTTCAGCAACATGAACCTTGTCAGGAAGATCAACTCGGCTTTTATCATCACACTGCCGGTATTTAAGCAGGCACTTGCACAGGCGATCATGCTCAAACGCCAGAAGATACAGGCGGAGGCGATGAGTGCGCTTGATGCCAAGACAAACGAGATGCTGATCAAGAATGCGCAGAATACGGTAGAGCAGACGAAGATGACAACGGCGATGGCGGCAGGCAGCTCAATCAAGATTGAAACATTGGAGACAACCTGGAGAACGATCGTGGATGGTATCAATGAGACGAGACAGATTCAGAATGACGCGAGACAGAAGCGCATTGAGGATCAGGCAAGGCTCGAGAATATCAAGCGGGAGTTCAACGAGATGTACCATGTTCCCAATAAAAAGAACTGAAAATAACTTTTCATGTGAAGGAGGAAAAAAGGTATGCCAATTAGTTTATCAAAAGGACAGAAGGTTGACTTGACAAAGGGGAATCCGGGTCTCAAAAAGATCATGGTAGGACTCGGATGGGATGTGAATGCGTTTGATTCCGGCGCGGATTTCGATTTGGACGCAGCGGCATTTATGGTGGGCGCAAACGGAAAGTGCCCGACGGAGAAGGAGTTTGTGTTCTATGGAAATCTGACGCACCCGAGCGAGGCTGTCAAGCATATGGGTGACAACCTGACAGGCGAGGGAGAAGGCGACGATGAGCAGATCGAGATTGAACTGGCAAAGGTTCCGGCAAACGTTGAGAAGATTGCGTTTACGGTTACGATTTATGACGCGGATGTCAGAAGACAGAATTTCGGACAGGTTTCGAACGCGTTTATCCGTATCGTTGACGAGACGACCAACACAGAGCTGATCCGCTATGACCTCGGCGAGGACTTTTCGATCGAGACGGCGGTGGTTGTCGGTGAGCTCTACAGACACAATGGTGAGTGGAAGTTTAATGCCATTGGAAGCGGATTCCAGGGAGGACTTGCGGCGCTCTGCGGACACTATGGGATTGAGGTCGCATAAATGGCGCGATAGGATGTTTCGCGCTAAATATATAGAAATGGAGGGCATAAAGGATGCCAGTTAGTTTACAGAAAGGTCAGAAGGTTAGTCTCACAAAGGATAACCCGGGATTAAAGAAGGTCGTTGTAGGACTTGGATGGGATGTGAATGCGTTTGATACAGGCGGGGATTTTGACCTGGATGCGGCTGCATTTCTTCTGAATGATACCGGAAAGGTTGGCAGTTCCAGCGATTTTGTCTTTTATGGAAATCTCTCGCATCCGTCGGGAAGCGTTATGCATCAGGGAGACAATCTCACAGGTGTCGGTGACGGAGACGACGAGCAGATCAAGATTGACTTGTCAAAAGTTCCTGATAACATCACAAAGATTGCGTTTACAGTGACAATCTACGAGCCGGAGCAGAGAAGACAGAATTTCGGACAGGTGAACAATGCGTTTATCCGAATCTATAATGAAGAAAACGGCGAGGAGATGCTTCGCTATGATCTTGGCGAGGACTTCTCGATTGAGACGGCAGCAGTGTTTGGCGAGCTTTACAAGAACGGCAGCGAGTGGAAGTTCAACGCGATTGGAAGCGGTTTCCAGGGCGGACTTGCAGCGCTCTGTGCAAATTTTGGTGTGGATGTGGAATAATAGGAGGGAAAATAGAGATGTCAGTTAGTTTACAAAAAGGTCAGAAGGTTAGTTTATCCAAGGACAATGCAGGTCTTTCCAAGGTGATTGTAGGACTTGGATGGGATGAGGCAAAGCCGGCAAAGAGAGGACTCTTTGCACCGAAGCCACAGCCGATCGACTGTGACGCATCCGCGATCCTGCTCATGGACGGAAAGCTCCGCGCGAACGATGATGTGGTTTATTTCAACAATCTCAGACATAAGACCGGCACGGTACAGCACATGGGAGACAATCTGACAGGAGCGGGCGATGGGGATGACGAGCAGATCATCGTTGATCTCGCGGCAGTTCCGCAGCAGTATGACAAGATTGTCGTTGTTGTGAACATTTACCAGGCTGTTCAGAGAAAACAGCATTTCGGAATGATTCAGAATGCTTTTATCCGTATCGTGGATGCCAGAAACAACACAGAGCTGTGCAAGTACAACTTATCGGAAGACTATTCTAACATGACAGCGATGATTTTCGGCGAGATTTACAGACATAACGGCGAGTGGAAATTCAATGCTGTGGGTCAGGCGACAACAGACCCGGGGCTTGGAGAGCTTGTAAATAGATTTATCTAAAATGAGGAGAAAATGAAAAATGAAATTTAATGGACTTAGTGACAAAGAGGTCGAGGAGTCGCGCGGGAAATACGGCTCGAATGCGATTCCGGACTCGGAGCCTACCACCTTCTGGGAGGAGTTTAAGGAGACTTTTGGAGATCCGATGATCAGAATCCTTCTGGCAATTGCAGCGCTGATGATCGTCATGTTCTTCTTTGGCTATGCAGAGATCTATGAGCCTCTGGGAACGATTGTGGCGGTGCTGGTGGTGGCATTTGTGTCAGCCAAGACGGGTGTGGCGAGCGATACCAAGTATCGTGAGCTGAAAGACAGCACTGAGAAGGACAAGTGTAAGGTGTACAGAAACGGAGTCGTCACAGTGATTGAAGTGGATGATGTCGTGGTTGGCGACAAGATTCTGCTCCAGTCGGGTGACAAGGTTCCGGCTGACGGTATCCTGATTGACGGCGCACTCAAGGTTGACAACTCTGCATTGAACGGAGAGGCGGAGGAGTGCAAGAAGACAGCTGCAGATCCGAGTGTACAGCTTGCAGACGACATTACTGGCGACACGTTTGTGGACAAGTATTCCCTGTTTCGCGGTGCGGTGATTTTTGACGGAGAGGGTATTCTTGATGTCAGAAAAGTCGGCCTGAAGACCATGATGGGTAAGATGGCTGAGGAGATGCAGGAGGAGGAGCCGGATTCGCCGCTGAAGGTAAAGCTTGCAAAACTTGCAAAGCAGATATCGACGTTCGGCTACATTGGCGCGATTGTAATTGCGCTGTTTTATCTGGCGCATGCGATTCTTGTATTTGATGGCGGTGCTTCTGGATATTTCGCACAGCCGATACCGGATATTATCAAGAATGTGATTGACGCGGTTTCTCTTGCAGTTGTTATTGTTGTCTGCGCGGTGCCGGAGGGACTTCCTCTTATGATTTCCCTCGTGCTGATGCAGAATACGAGCAAGATGCTTGACCACAATGTACTTGTCAGAAAGGCAGAAGGTATTGAGACAGCAGGTTCATTAAATATTCTTTTCAGTGATAAGACAGGTACGATCACAAAGGGTTCGCTCGAAGTAGTTGATTTCTTCTGTGCAGACGGAAATTCGATTGATATTCCGCAGCTGGGCAAACACAGCAAGGTCAAAGGACTGATCGACCTCGCGATCGGTAAAAACACACAGTCCATGTTTGACGCCTCACACAAGGTAATCGGCGGCAATGCCACAGACCAGGCGCTGATGAAGTTCATCGGTGAGGATACTTTCAGGGCGCTCGCGGCAAACACAGAGTACGTAGTCACTGCACAGCAGGGATTTAACTCGACAAACAAATTCAGCCAGGCAAGGATCGACAGCACGGGCAAGACGTTCTACAAGGGCGCTCCGGAGCGGCTTCTTGCTGCGGCGACGAAGTATCTGGACGCGGACGGCAATGTCAGGGATATGGACAAGGCTGTGCTGGACAGAAAGATTGACGAGCTTGCGGCAAAGGCAATGCGCGTGCTTGCGTTTGGCTATTCTGAGAGTCCGCTCGTGGAGAGCAGGATCAATGACGATATTGTCATTATCGGTCTGGTAGGCATCAGGGATGACGTGAGACCTGAGGCGAGGGATGCGATCAAAGAGGTTCAGGATGCCGGTATTCAGGTAGTCATGATTACCGGTGACAGGCTTGAGACAGCTGTGGCCATCGCGAAGGATGCAGGACTGTTAAAGAGCAATGATGAGATGGCGATCTCGTCTGCACAGTTAAATGAGATGTCCGATGAGGATGTGAAGAAGATTATACCGAAGATCAGGGTGATCGCGAGAGCACTTCCGACAGATAAGTCCCGTATGGTAAGGCTCTGTCAGGAGATGAACCTTGTAGTCGGTATGACTGGTGACGGCGTGAACGATTCGCCTGCGCTGAAGCGTGCCGATGTCGGTTTTGCGATGGGCAGCGGTACAGAGGCAGCCAAGGAAGCAGGTAAGATTGTTATTCTTGATGATAACTTTAAGTCGATCAAGGATGCGATTCTCTATGGACGAACCATTTATCACAATATATTGAAGTTCTGCAAGTTCCAGCTGGTGATTAACGTGACCGCGGTTGTAGTAAGTGCGATTGCCCCGTTCTTTGGCGTGGACGAGCCGCTGAAAGTGACGCATCTGTTGTTTGTAAACCTTGTCATGGACAGTCTCGGCGCGATTATGCTCGGCAATGAGCCGGCACTCGAGAAGTACATGCGCGAGAAGCCGAGGCGCAGGGACGAGAGCATTGTGAGCAAGTCAATGATGGCTCAGATTCTGACGATGGGCTTGTGGCTTACGATTGTCAGCTTTGTGTATCTGAAAGCGCCGTTCTTCGTAAATCTCTTTGCGAGTGAAGAGCAGCATCTGACGGGTTACTTTGTACTGTTTATCGTGAGTGCACTGTGTAACGGTTTCAATGTCAGAGATGACGGATTTGCCATCTTTAAGGGATTGGATCAGAATACAGGATTTTTGAAAGTATTCTTCCTGATTATCCTTGTACAGTTTGTGATTGTAAACGCAGCGTTGATTCCGGTGCCGGTGTTTACGTGGATTGGAAATATGTTTAGCTGCCATCCGTTTGGAATTGCAGGCTGGATTGCAGTAGTAGTGCTTTCTATTACCATGATCCCGGTTGATTTGGTGCGGAAGATGGTTGTCAATAAGAAATAGCGGAAGTCGGGGGATATGCATCATGGGACAGATACCAAAGATAAAACAGCTTCAGACAACTGCCGCTGGAACAATTACAATTGATTGGAACGCTGTTGAGGAAATTATCGGGTTTCAATTACATGATAATATTAAAGATTTCTATTCCCGAATATTAGGCAGTAAAAATAAGCATGGCATGATTTCAGGGCGTATCAAGTATGATCCTGCCAGATTTGTGAAGCGGTATGTCAATGAGGAGGATTGGCTGGAAGATGCGAACAGAGGCCTGAATCATGCTGAGTTTTCACTGAATCTGCTGACACAGACAGATGTGGATTATGTAGCAGGCTATCTCCGAAATGCATTTAAAGGGGATTGGACAGGCGGTAATGATTTTGGTCATAGGGCTTATATCGGTGAAATACTCATCAATATTGGCCAGATCTCACTTGTTTTCAACAATGATACAGGGGAATATGAGTGGGTGGATTTTGGATATGGGTATTATGATATATATTCAGATAATCCTTATGGCATTGTAGCTGACAGTACACAGGAATTTCTTGACAAATTTATTCTTGTGAAATAACGTCGTTTTTTGATAAAGCAAAGTGAGACTGTTCACTTTGCTTTATCTGTGTATGGAGAACATAAAGATTTCGATGTGGAGGCAGTGATGATTGTATTACATACGGATTTGGATAATACATTAATTTATTCTTATAGACATGATATTGGCGAGGAGAAACGCTGCGTCGAGATTTACCAGGGGAGGGAAATCTCGTTTGTCACGCAGGAGACATATCAGCTTTTGCATAGACTTTCTGAACAGAAAAGTCAGATTTTGATCGTGCCGACAACGACCCGGACGATCGAGCAGTATCAGCGGATTGACCTGGGGGTTGGAGCTTTTCCGTATGCCCTTGCCTGCAATGGCGGGGTACTTCTTACAGATGACAATACCAGTGTCAGGGAAGACGATGCCTGGTACAGGGATTCGCTGGAGATGATTCGGGACAGTGTGGGAGAGCTGCACAGAGCCTTGGAGATATTGGACCGGGATAAGCGCAGGACTTTTGAGCTTCGCTTTATCAGAGATTTGTTTGTATTTACAAAATGTGGTGAGCCGGAGGCAGTTGTTGAAGACTTGAAAATGGTTTTGAATGCACAAGTCGTAGATGTTTTCAACAATGGCACAAAAATATATGTCGTGCCAAAAGCGCTGAATAAGGGGAAAGCGGTTGAAAGGTTCAGGACGCATATCGGGGCAGAGTATGTAATCGCGGCCGGCGACAGCGATTTTGATATCCCGATGCTGGAAGCGGCTGACAGGGGACTTGCCGCACCGGAGCTTGCACAGAGGTATCCTTTTTCCAGCAAAGTTCAGTGTCCTTCAACGGAAAAATTGTTCGCGGAGGCTGTACTTGAAGTGGTTTGTAATTATTTTGTCTAATGTGATGTATTTTTGTACGGCGGGCAAGAGCCGCACAGGTGTAAATTTGTACAGGGGATCCGGTCTGCAGAGCAGTCATGAATCCCCTGTCTGATTGTCTAATTCGGTCTGTGTCCAAGGCGGCCGCCATCCATACCAAGATTAATACCGCTGGCGCGCTCATTGGGCTGTATGATGACTGTCACGGGCTGGTGTGTGCCCCACTCAAAGCTGTAGGATTCCCCTGATGCCTGACCGATAAACGTTTTCCAGTTTACGTCCATCTTGACGTCGGGATCACAGTAGCCGTTGCCCATCCAGCACACAACTGCGTCGGGATCGACAGCGAGCGTGGAATGTGTCTGGATATTGCTCAATACAATGGGGTTTCCGTCGATTAAAATCGCTACATACGCATTCGGCCCCTGTCCTGTCAGAGTTGAGGTGGCAAGTCCTTTCTGGGAGATGACGCCGCAGCCGATGAAGCGCACATCGTACTTGCAGTCCGGGGTAAATGCCAGGATATTTTCGGACTCGATCGAGAGGACTTCACCCGGCTGGAGCTGATACACCACTACATGCTGGGCATGGTTTGCATAGTATGTAACGCTGTCCCCGTTCATCATAACTTTCATGAGGGGAAGATTTTCACCCGTCACGCGCCGCATCAGTGAGCCTAACAGCGCCTGTCCTGCATTTTGCTGCGGCCCGAGCAGCAGCTTTTCGAATTTGTAGTTTTTCTGTCCGCCGTTCTCACCGCAGATGAAAGAGCCTGCTTTCGTGAACAGCACATCATTTCCGCGGCAGGTGACTTTTAGGGTCAGTTCATTGATTACTTCAAATGTCAACATAGATTGATACTCCTTTTATTTATTCCATAGGAATTTGTTACAATTCACACCCACGTCAGTTTTTATTAGCCTATATGCTATTGAGGTGTGAATTGTAACAGATTTTGCACACAAAATGCTAAAGGGCAAGCATTTTGGCGCATGATTCCCACTACTTTGGCGCGGGTGTGAAAAGTAACAGGAATTTTAACAGTGCAGTCACACAAGGTTTCTGGAACTGTGTTAAACAATTTGCACGCCGTACAGCTCACACAGTCCTGCGAGGTCTTTTGCGACACCGTTTCCGACAGCGTTGAATTTCCATGCGCCGTTGTGCAGATAGAGCTCGCCGATCATCATGGAAATCACATTGCTGTAGTATTCTGTCATCAGAAAGCTCACAAGCTCCTTTCCCGATGAATCCATGATCCGCACATAGGCATCTTTGAGCATTCCGAAATGAAGCCTGTTTTGCAGTGCGTCATTGATCGTCAGGACAAAAACAATTTTTTTCACCTGCGGATTCAGCCGTGTGAGGTCAATCTGAATCATTTCGCGGTCTGCGCTGCCGCCCTGCGCAAATCGAGTGCTCTGGTCGGGACTGAGTGTCTGACCGTAGAACACAAACCAGGAATCACCGATGACTTTTCCGTCCGCGCCGAGCAGAAATGCTGACACATCGACATCACACCGCGCGTCAGTGACATTCCAGCCAAAGCATGCGTCGACAGCGTTCAGGGCAGTGGTGGAGAGCAGCGTTTTTTGTCCTTTCTGAACCTTGTTTGAGAGCGGCGGAACAGGTCTTGCGGCAGGCATACCAGGTGTGCCCGCCGTGTTTTGCTGCCCCGCAGTCAGTGCAGGCTGGACATTGTGAGGCTGTCGCGGCGGTCTGGTTTGCGGCTGTCCAAACGGTGGCTGCTGGGGAGAGCTGCTCTGTGTCTGGGATGTTGGACCCTGCAGATGTCCATATTGTGGCTGTTGTGTCTGGCTATGTGTGGAATCATGAGTCCTGCCAGTTCCCGCGCCGCCAGTATTTTTGATCAGAGTCATGATATTATTCTGGTTTTTTACACTCTGCGGCTCCGGTTTGTTGATCGATAAGATTGAATCGCGGTTCATGACATTTGTTGACTTTGTTGCTGTGTTGATCATGATGTTCCTCCATTTTGGGAATAATTAGTAATACTTTATCAATAATGCAGCAATTATGATAGCAAATCAGCGATATTGATGTAAAAGTCATCATAAATGCATACTGGGATATCTTCCTCAAAATCATACTGGTTTGACCGCTCCTCCCGCTCTAAGTCATAGACCATAACAGTCTCTTTTTGTGGGTTTACAATCCAGTATTCCCTGACATTGGCGGTGCGGTATTTAAAAAGCTTCACCGCATAATCGTTCTGCGGATTCGTCGGGGAAGTGATTTCAATAATCCAGTCGGGAGCTCCGTTACAACCCTTCTCAGTCAGTTTATTCCTGTCACAGATCACGGAGATATCCGGTTCGACATAATTGATGTCGTCCTCGTTTAGAAATACAGCAAACGGGGCAGGAAAAACTTCACAGGAACCGTGATGCTTTTTTATGTGTTCCCGGATTTCGCCAGCAAGATTCATAAGAATGCGCTGGTGTCTCATGCTGGGAGGTGCCATCATATACATTCTGCCGTCAATCAGTTCCGCTCTCTGACCTTCCGGGAGGGCGTAGATATCGTCGATTGTGTACACTTTTTCCTGTGTTAACGCCATAAAATAGTCTCCTTTTCGTGTTCCCTTTTGTCTGCAACCATTATAGCACAATAAGGCGGTGTGTACATTAAATTTGCATTAAAAAATTAGGATACAGCCAATGCAGATTAATGTTCACGCCTATCAGACTGGGACATACTTTATTTCATTGAAGGCGTAAACAGTAGCAAATTTGCACGTGAATGTATTGTGCAAATAAACAAAGTATGCTATCCTAGAGCGTGTTTGAAAAGCTTTGGCACAACGGAGGATATTGTGCCGGATTGGTATAGGACGGGCACAGGATATAGATAATAGGTATTATAATAATATGTATCGGGAGGAATGTATGGACTTTTTTGATTTGTTGACGATGGCAGGCGGTCTTGCGCTGTTTCTATACGGGATGCACCTGCTCAGCGAGGGGCTGGAGAAGCTCTCCGGCGGACGTCTCGAGCGGATATTGGAGAATCTGACAAATAACAGGATCAAGGCAGTGCTTCTGGGAGCGGGCGTGACAGCGGTGATCCAGTCTTCATCGGCCACTACGGTCATGGTTGTGGGCTTTGTCAATTCGGGCATTATGAAGCTCTCGCAGGCGATTGGAATTATCATGGGTGCCAATGTCGGAACGACAATCACCTCATGGCTGCTGAGTCTGACCGGCATTGAGAGCGACAACTTTTTCCTGCAGCTTGTCAAGCCGACCTCGTTCTCGCCAGTGCTTGCCGTGATCGGCGTGATTTTTATTATTTTTTTGAAAAGCGGCAAAAAGCGGGATCTCGGTTCTATTTTAGTCGGTTTTGCTATTCTGATGACAGGTATGGATACGATGTCCTCGGCGATGAAACCGTTGAGTCAGGTTCCGTGGTTTACGGGGTTGTTTACGGCGTTTACCAATCCGCTGCTCGGGCTGCTTGTGGGTGCGCTGATCACGGCGGTGATTCAGTCTTCATCGGCATCCGTCGGTATTCTGCAGGCGCTGTGTGCGAGCGGGAGCATCAATTATGCGGCGGCAGTGCCGATCATTCTCGGCCAGAATATTGGTACTTGTGTCACTGCGATGATGTCCGGTGTCGGGGCCAGCAAAAATGCAAGACGTGCGTCGATTGTCCATCTCCTGTTTAATATTATCGGAACGGTTATTTTTATGATTGCTTTCTATACATTGAATGCCGTCTTTCATTTTGCATTTTTGCAGGATGCGGCTGACAGTGCAGGAATCGCACTGGTGCACACCGGATTTAACGTGCTTGCAACGCTGGTGCTGCTTCCGTTTGCGAATTATCTGGAAAGACTGTCGCTCATGCTCATCAAGCCTGACGAGGAGGAAGAGCGGCAGGCGAAGGAAGCCGGGCTGTTTGCTAAGATGGATGAGCGTTTCCTGAATACGCCATCCTTTGCGCTGGAGCAGGCGTACTCGTATGCGCTCAAAATGGCTGAGCTCACCAGGGATTCTCTGGAGAAGGCGGCTGATAGTCTGTTCGAATACGATAAAAAGACTGTGAGAGAGGTCGAGCAGATGGAAAGTCTCGTGGATCGCTATGACGATGAGATCAGCGGGTATCTGGTAAAACTTTCGAGCAAAAATCTGAGCGAACCAGATTCGCGCAAGCTCAACATGCTCCTGCACAGTGTAGGTGATCTGGAGCGGATCGCAGATCACGCTATGAATCTCGCGGACTGCGCCAAGGAGATGAACAAGAAGGAGCAGTCTTTTTCGGACAAGGCGACGGAGGAGCTGCGGGTGTTCTCGCAGGCAGTCAGGGACATTGTCAGCGCGTCTGTGGAGGTGTTTGTCTCGGGGGACGAGGAGGCGGCAAAGACCATCGAGCCCTTTGAGGAGGCGATCGACACGCTGCAGAAAGAAATGAAAAAGCGGCATATGAAACGTCTCAGAAAAGGAAAGTGTACAGCCGAGATGGGGTTTGTCCTCTCGGATATCACCAATAATTTTGAGCGGATAGCGGATCACTGTTCGAATCTTGCGATTCATGTCATGCAGCTGCAGGAGGACGACACGCACGCGCACGAGTACGTTGATCTCATTGAAAAGGGTGCGGGAACAGAATTTGACAGAGTGCTGCAGGAACATTTGAGGCGCTATGAGCTTCCGGGAAAAGCTGCAAAGCAATAGAAAAAGCAGTGAAACGCATAAAATGTGCGTCAAATAAGACTGAAAATCGTGAATTATGACAACTAATTTTAGTAAATTGCACAAAATTTGTTGGGAAAGCATATTTTTGTTGTGCTGGAAAAAAAATTAAATTATAATATATTCGTTGAGTTTAGCGCATTACAGTGTTGAAACAGCTTTAGAAATTGATTCATATTAGTATGATAAACCAAGGAGGATTAAAAAATGTCTTATGTAGATGAGGTATTAGAGCTTGTAAAGAAAAAGAATGCAAGCGAGCCTGAATTTATCCAGGCTGTAACAGAGGTCCTGAATTCACTGAAACCTGTTGTGGAGGCCAATGAGGAGCTTTACAGAAAGAATGCGATTCTGGAGAGAATCACAGAGCCGGACCGTCAGTTTATGTTCCGTGTTCCATGGGTGGATGACAAGGGACAGGTACAGGTAAACAGAGGTTTCCGCGTGCAGTTCAACAATGCCATCGGACCTTACAAGGGAGGACTTCGTCTGCACCCTTCTGTAAATTTAGGTATCATCAAGTTCTTAGGTTTCGAGCAGATTTTCAAGAACTCTCTCACAAGCCTTCCAATCGGCGGCGGCAAGGGCGGTTCTGACTTCGACCCGAAGGGCAAGTCGGACAGAGAGATCATGGCATTCTGCCAGAGCTTTATGACAGAGCTTTCCAAGTATATCGGCGCTGATGTTGACGTTCCTGCCGGGGATATCGGAACAGGTGCGAGAGAGATCGGATTTATGTTTGGCCAGTACAAGAGAATCAAGGGCACATTCGAGGGTGTTCTCACAGGTAAGGGACTTACATATGGCGGTTCCCTGGCACGTACCGAGGCGACAGGTTATGGTCTTCTCTATCTGACAGAGGAACTCATAAAGTGTCACGGAGAGTCTATGGAAGGCAAGACCGTCGTTGTGTCAGGTGCAGGCAATGTTGCGATTTACGCGACGCAGAAGGCACAGCAGATGGGCGCAAAGGTTGTCACATGCTCTGACTCCACAGGCTGGATTTACGATCCGGAAGGAATTGACGTAGCGCTTCTCAAGGAAGTGAAGGAAGTCAAAAGAGCAAGACTGACAGAGTACGCAGCGGCAAGACCAAGTGCAGAGTACCACGAAGTCAGCGCCTCAGACAGAAGCGGCGCGGGCGTATGGCAGATCAAGTGTGATATCGCGCTTCCATGTGCGACACAGAACGAGCTGCTGCTCGAAGATGCAAAGCAGCTGGTGGCAAACGGCTGCAAGTGTGTATGCGAGGGTGCTAACATGCCGACTACAATCGACGCGACAGAGTACCTGCAGCAGAACGGTGTATGGTTTGTCGGCGGCAAGGCTGCAAACGCAGGCGGTGTTGCGACTTCTGCACTGGAGATGTCCCAGAACAGCGAGAGACTGAGCTGGAGCTTCGAGGAAGTTGACGCGAAGTTAAAGAATATCATGGTAAACATCTACCACAATATTGATGACGCGGCAAAGAGATACGGCATGGAAGGCAACTATGTGGCTGGCGCGAATATTGCGGGCTTCGAGAAGGTTGTCAATGCAATGCTCGCGCAGGGCGTCTGCTGATTAAGAATTTTTAAGTTAATAAATGATATTGAGAAGTCCTGGAAATGCTGAATTTCCAGGGCTTTTCTTGTTAGGGCATGGCCCTGTTCTCCATTGAGGAGTTTTTCGCTGTTCCGAAAAAC
>CAMWTP010000006.1 GCA_947177165.1 uncultured Lachnospiraceae bacterium | reverse complement strand
ACCGTCCGCATGACTCTTTTTGCACTCGACTCACTCCTGACCGCAATAACACAGTCTTCAGCATATCTCGTGAAGCGCAGTCCTCTTGCTTCCAGTTCTTTGTCCTGCTCATTCAGCATAATGTTTGACAACAGTGGTGACAGATTGCCTCCCTGCGGTGTGCCGAGTTTCGTTTCTTCATATCCCTCTGGCGTCATGACTCCTGCTTTCAGATATTTACGGATAAGTGATTCCGTATCGCCATCGCCTATGATGTTATGAACAAGACTCATAAGCTTGTCCTGCGGTACATTATCAAAAAATCTTTCCAGGTCGATATCCACTATCCACTCATAACCCTCATTCAGATATATCAGTAACTGCCTGACAGCCATCTCACAACTCCTGTTTGGTCTGAATCCATAACTCCATTCCGAAAACAAGGACTCACACATTGGGTTTATCACCTGTACTATGCCTTGCTGGATTACCCTGTCCATTACGGTCGGTATTCCAAGTTCTCTCACTCCTCCATTTGGCTTTGGTATCTCTACCCTCCTGACTGGCTGGGGTTTGTATTCCCTTCGCCTGATTTGTTCCCTGATACTATCCCAGTTCTCTCTGATATAATCCCCGAGTTCGTCAACCGTCACATCATCTACTCCGCCTGCTCCTTTATTGGCACAGACTCTTTTGTAGGCGGCATTCATGTTGTCCTTGGATAGTATCTTCTCTAACAGTTCCGACATTGCTTTGTGTGCTTTCTCCTTTCCGTTTTCATGGATTCGCCCTACGTAATGCAGTATCTGCTCATTTACGTTTCGCCCTTCCTGCCGTCAGGTATTCCATAAAGCATACATTTGATTACACGGTTACATTGTTCAGCCCTTCGGCTTGTCTCTGTTTTCAGAGACTGCCTACTATGGCTTCTGCTGACTTCTCACAGTTCGTTGTTACTACGGCAAATGAAACCGCCTGTGAGACCTCACGGGATAAGTCCGTATTCTTTCCTCGTCTACCCTCTGATTTACGCACATGGGTTACGGCTACCTTTAGGGCTTCGTTACTTTAGGCCAACTTACCCGCCATATACGCCTTATTATCAGGTTTCTGTCCGTAGGGCTACGATTTCGCTATCCCTTCTTCTCGCCCACACCTCACGATGTAAACCTTGGGAGTCGCTATATAGTTCGTCGGTAGCTACGCCTAAGTGGACTTTCACCACAGAACACGGGCATGCCCGTCATACCAAAAAACTGTTCAGAAACAACTTTCTGAACAGTTCCAACAATCCATTACCTATATTTATTCCCCACAAAGAGCTGTACCTCATAAGGTCTCAGTAGTTCCTCCTTCACACCTTCCAGAAGTGTGTACAACATATGACAATAGTTTGATGTTCATTTAACACATGATTCCTCTGCTTCAATGGACAAGGAATCAGTGGAAGATACAATTAGAAATCTGATCGCTTGTTGTTCTCCATCCAGACTTCATTTCCCGAAATCCTGCCTGAGAATCGCATATTGGGCGGTATCGATAAAAGTACCGTTTTTATAATACTTCTGTCTGGCAGTCCCTTCATACTGCATCCCGCATTTGATCAGAACATGTTCCGAAGCCGCATTCCCGGCAAACACTTCAGCCTGAACCCGGTTGAGTCCTATTTCATTGAATGCATAATGCAATACGGCACAAAGCACCTCTGTCATAATTCCCCTTCCCCAGTATTGGGGAGAAAGCATATAACATGTATCGGACATCAGACAGGATTCTTCGACATTTCCCAGGTTAATTGTCCCAATCAGTTCTTTATTTTCCTTCCACTCAATTACCCAGTGGAAATAGACATCCGACGCATAACTATCCGACCATCTCTGTACTTTCTGTTGATATATTTGAATGTCTTCTATTGGATGAAATGGAAAATATCTGCACACAGATTCATATTTTGCCCAGTTTTCATACATCATCTTATAGTCATCCGCACAGATTCTTCTCAAAATACATCGTTTTGTCCCGATGGCTTTCGTTCCGATCCTGTTCACAATCTTGCCTCCCTGTCTCTTTGTACTATGTTTTGAATTACTCGTTTCCCGCTATCGCTCTATCCTGCCCATCGATCCTCTGTATAAACAATTTGTATCGTGAAAATCATACCACAATCATGTGCATATTTCAAACACAATCTCACAACTGTACGCTGCTTAGCCTAATGAAATAAGGAGTAAATGCAGTGGCATTTGCCGCTACTATTTTCACATGCTTCCTGCCTCTCGTTCAAATGGTTTACGGGCTATTCACAGGTCCAAAAATTTCTCATGAATTTAGGGAATTAAGAAGAAACGAATGCAATCCTTACCACCTTATGGTATACTTTGATTATCAATCTCTAAAAATTTCACGAGGTATACCATGAACTACACCGATATTTTAAAATCCGAATCCTACAGCTTCTTACAGTCCGACGAGCACCTGGGCAGATATGTAATCCTGCTGGGGCTTGCCGGAAGCTATTCCTATGGCACAAACAATGAAAACAGCGACATCGATGTGCGCGGCGTCACCCTGAACAGAAAATCCGACCTGATCGGGCTGACAAACTTTGAGCAGTATGTGGACACGCAGACCGATACCACCATCTATGGCTTCATGAAAATGATCACACTGCTCCTTTCCTGCAATCCCAACACGGTCGAACTGCTTGGGCTGAATCCGGAACATTATCTGTATCTGCATCCGCTCGGACAGGAACTGATCGACAACGCACACCTGTTTCTGTCCAAACGCGCCATCCATTCGTTTGGCGGCTACGCGGACGCACAGCTGCGGCGCCTGCAGAACGCGCTGGCGCGAGACTCCTATCCGCAGCGTGAGAAGGAACAGCATATCTTCAATTCCGTGAAGAATGCCATGTACGATTTCAGAAAGCGCTACGAGCCTTTTGAAAACGGCGCAATCCACATCTATACGGACAGGGCGGTCAATCCCGATTTCGAGACTGAGATTTTTGTGGACGCCAATCTGACACACTACCCGCTGCGTGACTACAAGAATATCTGGAATGAGATGAACAACATTGTCAAAGACTATGACAAGCTCGGAAAGCGCAACCGCAAGAAGGACGACAATCATCTGAACAAACACGCCATGCACTTGATTCGTCTCTTTATGATGGCAATTGACATCCTGGAAAAAGGCCAGGTCCGCACCTACCGCACGGAAGAACATCAGCTTTTACTGCAGATACGGGGCGGTGAATACCAGAAGGAGGACGGCACTTTCCGGGAAGAATTTTATGAACTGTTAAATGACTATGAGAAAAAGCTGGACAATGCAGCAGCACACACCACACTTCCCGACGAACCGGATATGAAATTAGTGCAGGAGTACATCATGTCAGTCAATGAAAAAGTGGTATGCGGCAAAATATAGATTGTGCAATAAAAATCAGAGTGGTCTAAATAAATCACCTGTCAATAAATTATCTGTCAATAAATCATCTATCATCATAGAAAGGATGCTGTGCAATGAAATATAAAGATTTTGAGGGTTCCATCGAGGAACTTGTCTCTCTGAAATTAAAAGAAATCGAGGAAACAGAACATGTAAAGATACTCCACGCCGTCGAGTCCGGCAGCCGGGCATGGGGGTTTGCGTCTCCCGACTCTGATTATGATGTGCGTTTTATCTATATGCGCGATCAAAAATATTATCTGGGCTTACAGCCCAAACAGGACTTTATCGACTGGGAACTCGACGAGACACTCGACATCAACGGCTGGGATCTGTCAAAGACACTGCAGCATTTCCACAAATCCAACGCGACGCTTTTCGAGTGGGCAAACTCACCGGTTGTCTACCGCACAACACCGGAGTGGAGACAAATCTATACCGCCGCGGAAAAATATTTTTCCCGCAAGTCCGCCATGTACCACTATTACGGCACTGCGCGGAAAAATTATCATGAACATCTGACGGACGAGTATGTGAAATACAAGAAATATTTCTATGTGCTGCGCCCAATCTTAGCGTGCAGATGGATTGAGAAAAAAGCCTGTCCGCCGCCGGTTTTATTTGAAGAGCTTGCAAGCGAAGTGTTAGCGGAAGACCTGAAAGATGTCGTAAACCAGCTCCTGGAGACGAAAAAACGGATGACTGAATCCGGGAAAGGCCCCCGCATTGACCATCTGAACACATACATTGAAAATCAGTTTATATACTACAAAGCCACAATTGACGCGATGGACGATGACCGCACACCGGACTGGGAAATATTGAATCAGGTCTTTCTCAATCTGCTTGGTGTTGGTCCATAAGTGTGTTGGTGCAGCCTACATAATCATTCTATATTTCCTACAATTCCTAACATATAACCAACTTAAAATTCGCCAGAAACTGTTATAAATTTCCCCCTATTAAGATTCGAGCAGGGGACAAACTATTAACCTAAATGTTTTTATAATTCATTCGGGCTGCCATATAATAAATACCATACAACACTATAAAAAGCAAAACCGCCCCCCCAAAGGACTGCACAATCCAAAGATTATTTTCAAATACGGGCAGATAAAAAGCACTCGTTTGTATTTTGACTGCACTGACATACACAAAACAACCTGAAACGATAAGTGAAGGCAGCACTGGTATGATAAAAAGCATCGACAACTGTCTGCTATTTACCTTGTTAATAAACTGATTTCTCATGCCTAATTGCCTAAGAATGCAATCTTGTTTCTGCTTCTTATCCTTATCACTCAAAACCTGTGTTGCAAGAATCGAGGCACCTGTTATTTCTAATACAAAAGCAAAATAAAATAAGCATATCGACATTGCGTAAAGATGACTCAGACTTCCTTTTTCTACCCATTTACCAGAAAGATAGTCCTTGTTTACAATCAGCGATGTATACCCGTTATTATCCGGATCATTCCTCCCTATACTTCGATCCAGCTGTACAAGTCCGCTGCACTCATCTATCATCCGCTTAAGATCCCCGCTGTCGGGTGTTGTGTCTGCAGCCGCGACATACAGACTGTATAAAACCTCCATATCGCTTATTGCCTGGTCAGGAACTATAATAATGTAATTCAGTCCATTCCCGTAAGCCTCCATCTGATTGAATGGCTCGTGAAATACTCCGTTTTCT
This sequence comes from uncultured Lachnospiraceae bacterium, assembly GCA_947177165.1. Taxonomy (GTDB): domain Bacteria; phylum Bacillota; class Clostridia; order Lachnospirales; family Lachnospiraceae; genus COE1. Next base: position 107,777 of record CAMWTP010000006.1, on the reverse strand, counting down.
GCAAATAAATATCCATTGCTCCCCATATCCGCACCCTGTCCATCGATATATTCTTTAAAGTCTGCTTCCAGAGCTGGCAAGCAATGAATATAGCAGCAATCTGAATTCAGGTTTACATCTTCAAAATTGAGCATTTCTCTAAGTCTGATATAATCGCTCTGTTTCATGTACGTATCGTTCTGATATTCTGCGTAACTGAAACCAACATTCATGCCGTAATCAATTATATTTTGATTCCGAAGAGCGAGCAACTTCTTCTCACCATTTGTATAAATACTATAGGAATAACTTTCCCTGACAGAAAATTGATTCCTGATCCAAGTATCATAATCCGAAAAATCCATTGCCTCTTTATTGTGCAGTATAACGATGTCAAAGGGATTCAATTCAATACTTTTACCAGCAACCCGATTTACCAATATTCCAATCCCCAAAAAGGATATTACGATCATAAACAACACGGAGAGAATCCCCATTGTAATCGTCATCGACTGAATCTTGGCCATAAACCCCCGAAATGGTATGAGTCTGTTTTTCTGATACTTCCAACCAGAGCAATCCCTGACTTTCATACCAAGATATGTTGGAACACTGAGAAAGAAACCAAAAAGACATACCGCTAAAAAAATAGTGCCTACGAGCGTATCCAGCCCCTTTCCCATGATTTGTGAATATATTAAGAAACATCCCGCTGCTCCAAGTATCATAGAGCTGACAAATATGATGAATGCGGTCAGACTGCCATGAAATAACTCTGTTTCATTTTTCCTGTCGCAATAAATCAAATCATACAATTTTAACTTTTTGATCCACTTCCGGTTTTTTCTCAGAGAGTACCACAACATGATAAAAAAATACAATACAGTCAGTCCGGCTGCATTGAAGGAAAACTGAACCGACAAGACATATCTTTTCCCGAACATATGAAGCACAACGGCTTCCAATAACTGCGCTAGCAGCACGCCCGCAGGAAGTCCAATCCCAAAAGCCAGCAATCCGATCACAACATTTTCACGGTAAATCAGCTTGCCAAGCATATGATTCGAAACACCCGATATCATATAAATGCTGAATTCCCGACTCCGTTTTTTCAGCATGTAATTTGCCATATAACTGATAATCCACCCCATAACAATAATAATCAACCCGGACGCAGCACTGATCATATATGGCAATATTTCCAGGTTTGATAATTCCTCTACAATATCTGAAAAAATCAAGGCATTAAATGCATACATAAATGACACTGTACAGGAAAGTGTAATGAAATACAAAATATATTCCCGAAACTGTCTTCTCGCATTCCTGACAGACAGGTCAGTCAGCATGGTCGTTCACCTCCCAGTGCAGAAAGGATATCTAATATTTCACAATAAAATTGATTCCGCTTTTTTTCACCTTTTAAAATCTCATTAAAAATTTTTCCGTCCTTTAGAAATAAAATTCTGTCTGAAAAGCTTGCACTAAATACATCATGCGTCACCATGAGAATCGTCGTATGCAGTTCCTGATTGAATTTTGACATTACTTCTAATAAAATGCGCGCAGAATCAGAGTCCAAAGAGCCTGTCGGTTCATCTGCCATGATTAAGTCCGGTTTGCAGATTACCGCTCTTGCAAATGCACAGCGTTGTTTTTGACCTCCTGATACCTCATACGGAAATTTTTTTAACACTTCACCAAGTGCCAGACGATCTGCAATGCTGAAAACACGCGCGTCAATTTCATTGGGCACAACTTTTCTGACCGTCAAAGGCAAGGCAATATTTTCTTCCAATGTCAATGTATCTAATAGATTAAAGTCCTGAAAGACAAAGCCCAGATGGTCACGGCGAAAATCAGCCAGGCTATTATCATCCATTGCTGTGACATCTGTTCCATTGATTAGGATGTGACCTGCACTGACGATGTCAATTGTTGAAATACAATTGAGCAGTGTCGTTTTCCCAGATCCCGACGCCCCCATAATACTAATATATTCCCCGCTTTGCACATCAAAGCTAATCTGATCCAAAACTTTTGTAACGATAGCAGAATTTTCATAGTATTTTTCTACACATCTGACACGCAGTAAAGGTTCTTTTTCATTTATCATGATTCTAAAACCTTTCCATTTGTAATTGTAATATCCTTGTCTGCAAATTTAAAAATATAGGTATATTTAATGTCATCTGATGATTCAATATGGACTTTTAGATCCATTCTCTTTCGTATTGAAAATGCCGCTGTCATATCATATGTTTGTATTTTTTCAATTACATTCCCCTCTAAATCCCGTATAATCTCATCACTGGGATAAGACGTCACCATTCCATACAAAAAAGTACCGTCTACATATACATCTGTTACACTTTTTCCATCATAAATAAATTTTACCCCTGCATTTTCAGAATCAATTTTAATCGTATCGGGTACCAAAACCATGCATAGAATTACCATGAAAACTCCTGCCATGATACACCAAAAGTATCTTTTTTTATTCATGCACATTATTCCTTTCTATTTTTTTAATGATATCAAGTTTACTAGAAATAATCTAGATGCTTAGGACATCACTGCTTTTATACTTAATACTGTTCGCAATAATCTACCCTAAAATAAATTCAATCCATTTACTATCCAAGTATACCCTGTCGACTACTCTGTCCGTTTACACTGTCACTCTATTTTTATATTTTGCGCAAGAACATTGCGGATACAACCATTCAACAAAATATAAGCAAAATCATACCGAATTGTTTGTGCTTATAAGCAACAAGACCAGAGATGCTGAGTTCATACCAGCACAAGAATGCGGTTGTAAAAGGACTTTGCGACCCCATAGACGATCTGAGCAAGGAGAATGCATTCGAACACCACTATGGAAAGACGTATATTTATGCGATTTGTTGCCCTGATGCGCCACCAAAAAATGGAGCGTGCAAATAGTGGGAATGATTCTTCGAACACGTTCTAATATAATTCACTAAGATTCGAGGGTTTATACTATCTCATCTCCTATTATAGTTTTACTGAATATTCTTTCAAATACTCTCTGATATTTTTGCTTGACACATAATTTCCTGCTGCTTTAATTTTCAATATTTCGGATACAATAAATGGTACTACATAACTATTATATTCTCCAATCTGAATTCCCATTCTTCTTTCTAGATCTTTAATATTATACTGAGCAATAATATCTATATTATTCTCATTTTTTTCTAGATAAATGAAACTATTTAAAGGTAATATACTTTTATTGTCAATGCATACACCTATTACAAAATCAAAAGCTGCTGGATATGTTAAAGTGTTTTGATTATTAAAAGCCGCTATCACTATAACTCCCATTTCATATAATTTCCATAAAACGGGCTTTAGCAGTTCTCCGTCTAAGCTACTCCTAGTCCCAATACTTAATGATATAATTTGTATTTTATTTTGCAAACACCATTCTAGGGCTATCATTAATTTTTTTATATCCCCTTTACTTTCTTTATCCTCTATTACCTTAATGCAATGTAGAGAATACTCTATTTCTACTGAATTTTCATATAAAATCTGATAACAAATGCATCCATGATTTAATACTTTTCCAATATATTTTTTCCGATCCTTAATTACTTTGTTTTTTTTTATCTTATAATGATACATAGGTTTTCTATTCCCAATAATCTTTATTTCTTTTACATATGTATCAATTATTGCAATATGAATCATATCTCTCCTATTTTTCCAACTGCTCAAATATTTTCTGTGATAAATTACTAATTGTTAAAAACATATAATTTGTTTTGTCAAATATTTTCTCTAAAGATACATTAAAAATATTTTTTATATCCATAGCAAAATATAGCAAATCAATAGCAGTCACATTATAGTTAAATAAATTCTCTTCACAATTAATACCCGATTGTTTTAAATGTGTACATGCTATTTCAGTTACTTTCTTTTTTATATTCTCTAATTTCACTACTACTCTCCTACTCTTTACTTTTTATATAACGCCATATCGATTCCATTCTTCTTTATATTACATCAACGCCATTTAATAATTCACTATGTATACCATTTATCATAGATTCTATATTACAGATAGAAAACATTTTTTTACTCCCGCAATTCTTAAAATCAATCGGAAATGACCTTTTTAAATGATAATATTTTAAACTCCTCATATCCCGATCCATATTAAAGGTAAATGCCGTATTAGATACAAGAATATTCTCTACCCTTGTATTAAATCTGTATTTGCAGCAATTTATATACTCATTAATAATATAACTTTCAACTGCATTATTGTAAACACACATTATTCCTACATCAATTTTAAGTGAATTTGATATTATGAATGGTATTTCACCTAGACCGTTTAAAATTTTATTATTTACGGGTAAGATCCCACCAGGTATTCCTATTATTATAATATCGGGATTATACTTTTTTTCATATATTGAGATTAGTTTATTAAACATAAACGCTTTATCTTCCAATGAATATTCTTTTTGATTTAAAAAATCAGGGTACTTCTCAATTCCAAAAAGACAGGAAAAATCTTTTGAACCAATCTGTAGTACTTTATAATCTCTGGAAACAAAAAAATTTCTCAACTCAAGCTCGCATGAAAATTTATTACAGTACTCTCCCATACCCATTACCGATATAATTGGTGTTCTTATATTTTTTAGTAATTTTACTTCTTGTCTATCAACTTTATTCTTCATTTCATTTTCTATTTCATATTCATTGTTAATAATTGTTGTTTTATAATTAATAAAAATATCCTTAAATTGTTCATATATACTTGGAAAAACAACTATCTCTTTTTTTTGTTCTATTGCTTGTTTAATCAATGCAATGTATAAGTTATCATTGATTGTTTCCGCAGAGCGCAAAAAAATTATAGTATCATAATCTATATTTCTTGTTTTAAATTCAGAATAATCAATAATATTATCCTCTGGAAATGTATCTTCCGCAAAAACATCCAACACAATCCCAAAGAGAATTGTATATTCTTTTATTAAAGAACTGTATTGAATAATCTCTCTATTACTATAATCTATAGGAAACACTACTGTCTTTTTCATATTAATCTCCATTCCGCCGCCTTTGTCTGGCGGCACAAATAATAATGAAAACATTCCAACTCTGTGCGTTGCAATGTAGAATTGTTTGCAGGAAGTTACAATACAAAGCACCGGGTATAGAGTTGTCACTTTCATCCCCGAAATCGGGACTTCCATATCGCAGTCCTTAAGTTCCAAATATTTATGTTATCGGTCTCACACCCAGCAGCAATGAATTTGCTGCTGAGAAGAAATCTGTTCGAATTACATGTATCAGAGTCTGCCTCAAACCTGCATTAGTACAATGTGCTCATGTAGCCATAGAGTCTGACAAATCTCCTACAAAAAGAAATATGAAGCACTTTGTTAAACGCCACTGCAAAAACAAATCCATTATCGCTATTGCCTGTATGCTTCTTGCTACCACTTAACGGATGCTGTCTAGTGGTGAACAGTGGGAGCCGATCGTTCTATGCAAAATCAATATGACTGTCCTCTACTTTCTTTCACACTATTACCTTCCCCAATAAAATTATATTGTGTCAGCCAAATTACATAAACATTTCTAGTTGAAATTTGCATCCAAATTCTTTTAAAACGCATATTTCTCTAAGATCATAATATGCAGACTCTCTTGCGTTTTGGCAATGACTAAGCCTTGCTTCCCTACACAAAACATTATCCCTTTCAGCTTTATTACAACACATATTACAAAAATGAAAAGCCCAACACTTTTTACACTCGTTTTCTGTTAACTTGCCAATATTTAAAATATTATTTATCTTTTCTATATCTAAACCTGTTTCTATATTTCCAATTCGTTCTTGTTCACAATTTTCTGATACTTTTTCACATGGATATAAATCTCCTCTGACATTTACAAAAATTCTTCTGCTACCTGGAATACAGGGTCCTGAAGGATGATTCATCCTCCCAATATAGCCACCTGTCATTAATTGTTCATGTTTTCGAGAAATTAAAATTTTCCTAAGTATTACAAATTTATCAAGAGAATGAAAACTATAATTATCTAACATATGTAAGAGTAACAGAAAATGATCATATTCTCTACTTCGCATAAATTCTTTTTTAAAGTTTACATTTGTACCAAAATCATTTTCTTCTACCAATGTATGCATCAATGTTGCATCAGCAACAACTTCATTATTATGAAAATATTCTTTTATATTTTCATAGTTATGGTTGGGATTAAGAACTGTATTAAAATGTATTGTTTTAAAAAAAAACGGCAACTCTATCCGTATGTTTCTTAAATTGCTCATAATAGTATCAAAAGACCCTTCCCCATTAGCAAATTTTCTATATGTATTATGCTCTTCTCTTGATCCGTCCAAACTGATTAACACCTCAAAATTATTATCAGCCAAAAATCTTGCTATATTTAATGTCAAAAGTGTTCCATTTGTTGTCATTGCGAACCGAACCCTTTTGCCAATACTTTTCTCCTTGGCATATTTCACACAATGTTTTATTAGTTCTAATCTCAACAGCGGTTCACCTCCATAAAAAGAAATTACCCTATCTGGTGCTTCATCCGATGTATTTAAGTACATATCAATTGCTTTTTCAGCAAGTTCTATCGACATATCACAGTCAGAATGCTTTCTGTTATGATACGCTCCTTTCTCTGAATATATACAATATTCACAACGTAAATTACAACGTTGAGTCACTTGCAAAATTAATTGCTCTTTGTAGTGCTTAACAATATGCTCCGAATATTTAGTTAAAGGATTTTCAACAATTTCAAGCTGATTTTCTAATAAAAAACCCTTGTCCTGGAATTTATTTATAAAAAAACTGTCAAACAATTTATCAGATTTATTTTCTTGATCCAGCAAGTCGTTGTAATCATTCTCATTAATAGCCAATATCCTGTTTGTATTTCTATCATATACATAATATCTATCCTTTGTTTTAATGGTTTTATAAATTATGTTCATCGCTATTCGCCTCGTTTTTCTAATTTAATAACTTTATTCGCAGCTTTTATTATTTTTTCACTATGAGTTACAATTATTATAATGTCATATTTAATTTCTCTAACTAACCTAATGAATTCTTCTTCTGATTCCTGGTCATAATTAGAAGTAGGTTCATCCAAAACAAGTATGCGTCCATCAGCATTTAACGCACGCAATAATGCAATTTTCTGTTTTTCCCCTCCTGATACACCGGATGACTTACATTCTATTTTTGTATTGATTCCATTCTCATATTTAAATATGAAATTAAACTGTTTTCTATTTATAAGCTCTTCTATAAGCTTGTTCTTTTCATAGAGAGTCACATTTTCTCTAATTGTACCTTTAAATAAGTCATCTGATTGTAATACAGTGCTAATATTCTCTCTGTAAGAGTGTATATCTATAGTTTCTATATCATAATTATTAATACAAATTTGACCTTTACAAGGTTTATATAACCTTAAGATTAAATTTATAAATGTTGATTTTCCTGCCCCATTTCCTCCTATCACTGCCACAATATCTCCACTTTTTAGTTCCGCACTATAATTTTTGAAAATATAATTCTTATCATATTTAAACGAAACATCTTTAAATAAAATGGACAATTCATTACTTTTAGGAAACTTGTTAATCTGTCCGATCTCATTTTCTTCCTCAAGAGACAAAAAATCTTTATACAATTTAAACTCTGGATCAATCTTAGAAATAATCATTTTCAAATACGATATTAAACTTATTGGCTGCAATAGATATGCAGAATATGATACAAAAGCAAACATGGTACCGACTGTCATATTTTTATCAATTACAAGTACACCACAAAATAAATATAAAGAATTTATAATAATTTGCATAAAATTATTTCCAAGAGATGAATCAATCCCTGTGATTAAAAACTGTTTTCTTACTTTTCTATTTCTTTCTTTTAGAAGATTATCATATTCATTCGTTTTATATTTTATTAAATTCCATAATTTTACCTGTAAATTACTATTATAAATATCATCTTCCCATCTATGAATATATCTTTGAATAGAGCAACATTCTTCACTATTCCTTTTAACCCAATCACTCAACATTTTTGTAAGTAATATGCGTAATGGAATAACCGCCAATAAGTATACTGTTATTTTCCAATTCAGCATTAATAAAGCAATCAATATACCCACAAATTTGAATATTTCCACAAAAATTTGTATGGTTTTTCCTCCTGTTAAATCCATTATTGATTGCACATATCTATCAACATCTTTTACAATTTTATAAATACCATGTTGCTGTATATAATCATATTTTAACTTTAAAGCGTGCTCAAAAATGGAAACTTCCAACTTTTGAGACACCTTTAAGCTAATATCCGCCTGCAAATAGCTTTGTATCACGGTTATTAGTCCACCTATTAAAAATATTAATACTATTTTTAACAATAATTTCAATACCAGACACATATCATTATTTAATATTCCCTCATCGACTATCATTTGCTGATAAAGAGGAATTAAAATATTTAACCCAGATATTGATATCATCAAGAATATTATTATGCACATTTTTTTAGTGTGTGGTTTTAACATATTTTTTATGTAATTCCATTGGCTTAAAGTATTCATATGTCCCAATCCATTTCTTATTTAAAGAATGTTTGGCTTTCGCCAAACATTCTTTAAATAGTACTAATTAGAATGACTCGTAGCTGAATCATATGTCTGTTCAAAATTACCTGTTACAGAAAACCAACACTGGCAACTACAACCACAGCTACATGCATACATTTCCAACGTATTTTCTACATGATATGTAGTTTTTTTAAGTTTCTTCATACTCTTCCTCCTTAATTGCCTGCTCCAGAACTAGCGCCACTCTGTGAGCTACTTACCGAACCAAACCACCAACATGAACATACACAATAGCACCCAAATGTTTCCAGTGTACAAGCATCGGATCCATTATTAAGCTTTTTTAATGTCTTCATATACTTTCACTTACTCCTTTCCTGTCGTGCAGAAACCTTTTGAAATAAATCAGACAATAACAAGTATGATGTGCTGCCCAAGTTTCATATGATCTTGTCTGAAATATTTCTATTCAGTTTCTAACATTATTACATCAACTTTAAGTCAGTCAATTACTATATATTTTTTGTATATTAGAATCTCCCAAATACTGATTTTGCTGTATCCGCGGATCATTCTAACATATCTTTTGACCAACATTAATACCTTATATGGCAGCACAAAGAATCACACTTGTCAAAATTAAATAGGGATATTATACCAAATAATCATACTTTAGCTTATATCAAATCCCAAAATACTTTAAAACCCAAGCTGAAAATGTTGTGTACATCGAATATGTCTGAATCATTTTTCCACCTCCTAAAAACAGACTACAACATTAAATTTTCCCAGGCAATATCTTTGTCGTGTAATACATTTTTTTGTCGCGAAGTGCTCTAGTACAGCATTTAAAGTTCAAAATAAATTTCCAAAATCAGCGTTTCATCTTTCCAAATATATTTCATCTCTCCTCCATTCCTGTTAACGATTGTCCGCATATTTTCCACACCAAACCCATGCTTTTGACTGTCTTTCTTGCTTGTCCTTCCCTGTTTTAAAATCTCATACATTTCCGGTGTTGCCGGATTCATAAACTGGAAAAACATCACCTTCCTATGGAGCACGATCGATACAGTAATAACCTTTTCTCTATCCTGTAGTCTTTCACATGCTTCTATACTGTTATCAAGTGCATTGGAAAAGAGCACACACAAATCATATATATCAATAAAATCCGTTGTGCTCATTTTACCTTCAACTATGATTCCGATGCCTTTCTTCTTCGATTCCAAATATTTCTGACCTATAATGACATCCAATATCTCACTTCCGGTATGAAATGCCTGAAGTGTCAATTTCTCAAAATGATTTCCTATCTTATCTAAGTATTCCATTGCCTGCTTTGTATTTCCATCCGCTAACATAAGTTGTAAACATCCTAATTGGGAACGGATATCATGGCGAAATTTCCGCAATTCCCTATCACTTTCATAAATTTTCCGATAATATTTCTGCTGGGAATAAATAATCTCCTCTTTTAATTGATTCTGCCTTAGATAATAGTTTTTGCTATAGATACTGAATGCAAAGTAAAAAATCCCGACAAAAGTGGTTCCCAATAGAATAATGACTGTAACAAACAACAGAATCCCGATTTTACTACTATTGTCAATATACTCTAAAAGCACCTCGCTGATCACTAACAAAAGTATGCTGCTCATAGTGAGTAAAATAACCGCTATGTACTGATACCACTTCAATGCACATAAATAACCAATTAACTTTTGCGCCCACTTCTTACGAATGATATATAATGTACAAACTGCACTCACAATTGCCAGCAAAAGTCTGACTATTTCTGACCTGACAGCGCTTACATGAAAACTCTTTAAAGGCGTCATCAGCCAAAAAATCCCAATTCCACTTACCATGCCTTCTATGGCGCTTGTAAATATGTATACCCCCAAAAAATGAGCCAGCCGCAATGTAATTTTTCCTTGGAACAAAAAAAGATAAATTGCCGCATTCAGTCCCAGTTCGATCAGGAAATAATCATCCATAAACAACACTGTTGGGATAATGACAGATACATACACTGCAATCATTACCACATACCGTATCTTTTCTTTTACCCTGTTATGAAAGGCCGCTTCCCCAACGAAAAACAGTTCCACAGCATACATTATGCAATAAACAATCCTGCAGGCCGAATCCGTCATTTACATCACCCTTACTTTCCTCCGCAGGTACTCCCGATACTGCTCCAAAATTTCCCGTTTCATTTTTCTGCTGAGTTTCACTGTCTTATCTTTATCCAATACTATCTGATCTCCTGCTTTCTCAAAATAATCCAGATTCAGCAAATATGATTTATGGATACGGCAAAAGTCCTGATGGGGCAGCGTCTCTTCCCAAAATTTCATTGTCCTCCGCAACAGATAGCGTTTGTTTTCCATAACTGCCATAGTATACTTGTCTTGTGCTTCAATGTATTTAATCTGTCTCACCGGAATAATCAAAGGTTCCCCATTTTCTTCAAGTTCCAACACCCGTCCGCATATGTCATCCAACGTTTTTTTCAATACCTTTCGAAAGGCTTTGCTATTCAACGGTTTTACGAGAAAACTGACAACGTTCTTTCCAAATGCCTCCATGACCCGCTCATCGTGGCAGGTCATAAATATAACCCGCGTTTTTTCATGATACTCCGCAAAATATTCTTTTACGCTGATTCCATCCTGCCCCGGCATTTCAATATCCAGGAATAAAATATCATAATCATGGTCGGATGCGATCAACTCTCTGCCCGTTGAAAATTCAGAAATTTCTGCTACTCCGGGCCAAAGGCTTTCATGACTGTATTCTGTAAAAAACATTCTACATTCTGTCTTCAGACTTTCTCTGTAAATTACCTCATCATCACATATCGCTATTCTCACCGGAAATCCCATACTCATCCACTCTTTCGTTCATACTCGCTCACTGAAAATCAATCAAAAACACTGAAATGAAAAATTGAAAGCCTTCACATTTCGGTGTCAATATCGTACAGAAAAATCATATCATATTACTTATGCAGAATATTACCTGTGCTTATTTCCGACAAAGAGCTGCACTTCATAAGGCCGCAGCAATTCCTCCTTCTCCCCCTCGAGAAGTGTGTACATCCCATGCAGATGATAAACCTGCTCGTCATTTGTGTGGTTGATGACAAACAGCCATACCTTGTCGTCGCTCTCGCGCGTCATCATCTCCACGCCGTCTGCCGCCGTGCCGAGCGTCTCAATCTCACAGACTCCGGTCATGTATGTCATGATATCCTCCATAAGCTCCTCGCCCGGCTCCGTGCCCACGTACCACGCAATCCCGCTGCCAAACCTGTTTTCCGTGATCGCTGGTGTCTGCCTGTAAAAGCCTTTCGAGTACTCCGCAATCTGGCTTGCCCCCTTGAGCTCTATGATATCGCACCATTTCTCGACCTCATATTCTTTCTTGCCGTAGAGCACGCCGCCTGTCGTCTCCAGCAGACAGTCATACTCCGGCACTTCGATGCCGCACAGATCGCCAAGCCTTCCCGGAAGCTCGCGGTCTGTCATGCACAGATTGGTTGCGTCCTTCACCCCGGTGCGCATTGTCAGCACCAGATGCCCGCCATTTGCCACATAGTCCATATAGTGCTGCTCCAGCTCCGGCGTCATCAGATACTGCAGCGGTGCAATCACAAGCTTATACTTTGACAAGTCATCCATATCCTGCACGAAATCCACCGGTATTTTCTTTTCATACAAAGCCTTGTAATATTTCTGAAGCTGCTCCACATAGCGAAGCTGCGGATGGTTTGGCTGAATATCCAGCGCGTAATTCTGGCGGAAATTGTGGACAATGGCAACCTCCGGATTCGGCATCGTTCCCTCAAAGTCATCCATGTATTTTGCAAACGTCTGTGTCAGCTTTTTCGCCTCATGATAAATCCTGCCTGGTCTGCCGCTGTGTCCCAGAATTCCATGCCAGTACTGTTCCGTGCCCATCGCGCACGTCCGCCACCGGAAAAAGACAACTGCATCCGCGCCATGCGCCACCGACTGCATCGCCCACGCAGACATCTGTCCAGGCTCCAGCGCCCTGCCCATGATTTCCCAGCCAGCCATGCCGGACTGCTGCTCCATCATCCAGAACGGCTTTTTCTTGTAGCCGCGTATCACGTCATGGCAGGCCGCAAGCTCATTGTCCGGCTGGTGAGGCTGCTTCTGCCAGTGCCCCGCCGGATAGATGTCGTTGGACACAAAATCCATCAGTCCAGCCAGGTCGTAATAGTCAACCTTGTTGTCAAAGCACATGAAATTGTGCGTGATAAAGTGATTCGGACAATATTTCCGGATAATCTCCGCCTGCCAGTCCGCAAAGTTTACGATCAAATCCGAGCAGTAGCATTTCCAGTCGAGCATCGCAGAAGGATTCTCACCGACAGCCGTGATCAGCGGCGTTCCAATCTGCTCAAAACGGTTGTACCCCTGACTCCAGAAGGCCGTGCCCCACGCTTCATTTAATGCCTCAATCGTGCCGTATTTTCTGCCAAGCCACTTCTGAAACAGCCGTCTGCAGGAGCTGCACATACACAGATCTCCATGCGAATTTCCAAGCTCATTGTCAATCTGCCACCCGATCACACCCGGATTATCGGCAAATCTTTGCGCAAAAGCTGTCACAAATCTTCTGACATGCACGCGATAGTTCGGGTTGGACTGACAGTCGTGATGCCGGCCGCCAAAGTGCCTGCGCCTTCCCTGTCTGTCAATCGGCTGTATCTCGGGATTTTTCTCGATAATCCACGCCGGAGGCGCCGCGGTGGGCGTGCCGAGTATCGACTTAATCCCATAACTGTCAAGAAGTGCCACCGCTTCCTCGAGCCACTCAAAGTGAAACTCCCCCTCCGCAGGCTCCATCCTGAACCACGAAAATTCCGCCATGCGCACCACCTGTACGCCCATTTCCTTCATCAGTTTCGCATCCGTCTCCCAGCGCTCCCGCGGCCAGTGCTCCGGATAATAGTCCACACCAAAATGTATTCCCATACCATATACCTCCACATCTCTTCACTTCATTCTGCCACCCAGACTGTTATTTCTATTATAAGTAATATTGCCCAAAACAGCAATCATTTTTCAAGTTTATAAGTAAAAGTGAACCGTAACTATGATGCATCAACGAATTTCCTGATACGACCCTGTGGATAAAAAAACAGGGAATTTCTTCCCTGCTCTTTTACAGACGAACGGACTCATTCGCCACTAACTGGCATAACAGAATCTCCATTAGCATACAGCCCGCATTACAACCTCATAACCAGATTTTCCACAAGCTTCGCGCAGTGCGCTGCCGCTGCGCGCTCAAACTCCGGATAATCCATATGAGCGCTTCCGTCCGCCTTGTCCGAAATTGCGCGAAGCACCACGTAAGGAATCTTGTTCAAAAATGCCGCGTGCGCTATCGCAGCGCCCTCCATCTCCGCACAGGAACCATCAAACTGCCCAATCAGCCTGTCCTTCACTGCGCCGTCTGATATAAACTGATCGCCGCTGAGTACACGCCCTTCGTACACGCCAATCTCCGGATTTACTTCCCTGCAGACTGCAATCGCCTCCTCAGCGAGCTTTCTGTCCGCCTTGAAGAAGGATGTCTCCATCTGCGGAATGATGCCTGGCTCATAGCCAAGTGCGCTGACATCCATATCATGTTCACACGCATCTGTCGAAACAACAATGTCTCCGATATTGATTTCCGCGCGCAGCGAACCGGCAACACCTGTATTGATCACTGCGTCAATACCAAACATATCCGCAAGAATCTGCACGCAGATACCGGCGTTGACCTTTCCGATGCCGCACTGTACGATAACCACATCTTTTCCATTCAGGACACCCTCATGGAACTTCATGCCGGCTTTTTCAACGACATTTTTGACCTCCATTTTTGACTTTAACTCTGCAACCTCAAGCTCCATCGCTCCGATAATGCCTACTTTGTTCATTTTATTATATTCCTTTCTTATATTAGATTATATCATTTCTCATAGCCATTCAATATCTCTGCCAATCCTGACAGGCTAACATGCGGATTTGCGCTATTCTTATCAATCTTTCGTATTTCACGGGTTTTAGAATGGCAGCTCGTCATCTCCCCACACAAACTCATCCTCATCCTCGTCGCCGCCCATCCAATACTCTTCCAGGTACTTTTCATAGGCCTTGATTGCCTGTTCGATGCGCTTCTTCTCCTTCTTCTTCCCTGCTGCCTGATAGTAAGCTGACGCTGCCGTAAATAAGATATCGTTTTCTTCCGTACATTGTGTGTCCTCATGAATATGCTGTGTGATCAGCTTTTCAGCTGTTGTCATATCATGCTGCGCAAGGCTCGCGTATACGCTCGCCGTAACCGCTGATATATTATCGGGTTCATCTTCCAGCCATTGCCCGCAAAATGCTGCTGCCTCATCATTTCTCTTGAGCGCGCCTAAGACAGATGTTTTTCTGAACTTTATTTCCGACCAATCGCCATCCTCCCAGCAGAACATCCCCAGAAGCGCATCGCACACTTCCAGGAGACGCTCGTATTCACCGTTCATATCAAGCTCGTCCAGATAGTCATCCAGCCATTCCTGCACATCATATTCATAGTCCGTGATATCGTCCACCTGATACAACTCTAATTTTCCATCTGGCTGTTCACGCTTCATGTCACTGACGAGCTCCTTGAAAAGTTCAAATGCCTGATTCCAGCATTCATGATCCTTTTCCATACCTGTTATAGTATAAAAGCACTTCACTGTCAGCTGGTCAAATCGCTTCCATTTCTTATTATTCATTTGTGGTTCCTTTCTTTCGTGATGTATCAACAAGATTTATAAAGAACTGTTAAGTATCCGGTCAAAGAATCTGCACTCATCATCATTACAGATCTTCGCTTCCGCTAACCGCTGGTTCAAATGAAACACATGTCCCATATGTTGATCCTCAGCGTTCCCATACAGCCTGTACTCGCAGACAATCCCCTTTTCCTTTAACAGCTCATACATGGGCTGCGCATAATCCCTTAAAAAGTCATGCGCGGCCGTCATGACATATGCTGGCGGAAAATCTGCATTGATGTACTTTATGACATCGATGCGCTCCAGCGTTACATCCCGCTCCTCGGTTAACGCTTTGTCTATATATGCCAAAAACGGTTTGTCCCCTCCAGCTTCCACAAATTTCTTCATATCATAACAGCCGCAGTTGAGCGCCACCGCCTTTACTCTGATCCGGTCATATGGCACCTGCATCGGAAACAGTTCGCGGTACGCACTGCTCGTCAAGAGCGTCAAATACTGGCTTGCCAGCTGTGCCCCCGCGGAGTCACCGGTAACACAGATTTTGTCAAGGTCAATATTGTATGCGCCAGCGTTTTCCGCAACCCATGTAAATACGGTGTTGATATCCTCCAGCGCAGCTGGAAACGGATTTTCCGGTGACAAACGATAAGAGAAATTTACAACCGTAAATCCTCTCTGTGCCATATCCATACAATAATGCTGGTACACGTCCTTGTCCCCGTAAGTCCACCCGCCGCCATGAATATCAAGAATCGTTTTCTGCGGTGCTGTGACATCCTTTTTATGGTAAATGTCAAGAAGATTATACTTACCGTATTTTCCATATACAATATCGTCGTACCGCCTGATATTGTCCGGCGTTGTCAGTCCCGCATCCCTTTTCTGATCGCTCGCCCCGAAATCCCTCCGCAGCTTTTCCGCATCAAATTCCATTTTATTTCCTTTCCTTTCGTACTCTAATCATAACACAAAAATATACTGCGGTAAATTTCTTACAACAATAATGTTTTTATTATACCGAAACAATCTTCAACAGCTCCAGCGGATTTTCAATTTGTTGGAAGTCCGCCTTTCTTCCGCATGGCTGGTTGGTCCCTTCCTGCAGATACCAGACGGCCTGAACGGCGTTCATTCCGATTTCCTTTGCAGCCTCCAATTCGTGACTGCCCCCATCGCCGACATACAGGCATTCTTCTGCTTTGACATTCAGTTGGCTGACACATCTTCTGAATATTTCTGCATCAGGCTTTTGCACCTTCTGCTCATAGGACAGGCATGCAGCATCAAAATATGGAAATAGAATACTTTTCCTGATTACAGCTACCTCTTCCGAAAAGCAGTTGCTGATCAATCCCACTTTCATTCCGCTTTCTTTTAAACCGCTCAGCAGCGGAATAATTTCTCTATGTAAATGCCGGAAACATTCTTCCTTTACCTGAATGCGCTTTTGGACAATCTTCTGGAACAGTTCCTTCGAATAACACCCATTGTTCTTCAAGATGGTCTCTATCACTTCCTCCAGGGTCAGTTTTCCTATTGTCCGGTCACTTTCTGTCGCATCCCACAGCTCCCGGAACTTACTTTCCGGTATTCCAGAGTCCGCTGCTATTTGTTTCCCAAAATAGAGCGGACTCTGGTAATGTGTGATGAGCGTCTCATACATATCAAATATGACTGCCTTTATCATAGAACGGCTTCCTCCAATCAGACTGCGAGTTATCTCGGCTAAAATAAACTGCTATCCCTTTTTTCGTGCAACAATTTTGTTCGACGTATGCAGATGTTTTGGTACACCAGGGTGTTCATCTTCAAATGTGTATGACCGAAACTGCAGAATTTCCCAATCGCTATACAGCTCCCTGATTTCTCCGTCTTTTGCTAACCCAATTGCAAACGGCGCAATATCCTCCGATGCTGGTACCGTGTCCGTAAAAATCTGCATGATATGAATCCCGCCTGTTGTGGTATATGCTTTCGCCCTGTTTATAAACGCTTTCCACTCTTCTTTCTGTACAAAATGCAGGGTTCCAAAGGACATCATCACATCATACTGCCGCTCAAACTGATAAGTTGTCAAATCAGCGGTAAACGCATTTACCTGCACGCCTTCTGTTATGCATCGCTTCTGTAACTTTGCGATTCCGGACTCCGATAGGTCAAATGCATTGACGTAACGATATCCATTCTTTGCCAGATATAACACGTTCTGCCCTTCCCCACAGCCAATTTCAATGATCTGCGATTGTCTGCTGAGTAAGTACCCAAATTCTTTGAGCGTGACATTTGGTTCCGCCGAAAAAGCAACTGCATTTTCATTCTGATATGCCTCTTCCCAAAAAGGAACTCCCTTATCCATAGAACTGACCTCCTATCAGACCAACCGCTTAAACAATCGGTTCACGGTCTTTCTTATTTTCATCATGTTCCTTTAGTATACCAGTTCTGAACTGTGGACGCAATCGCTCATTTGTTCGATATGTTTATTCAGTATAGCGCGACATATCATTTCTGTCAAGTTTTTTCGAAAATATATTCGAAATATTTCGCGCACTTCTTTTACTTAAGAAATCTGTCCGATTATCGCCTACATCTCCTCAGGACACTCGAGTCCCAACAGCCCGCAGCCATCCCGCAACACCCGCTGCGTCAATTCCGTTAATGCCAGACGCGCCCGCTTCACCGTCTCCTCTGCCTTTAAGATCGCACAGTCATGATAGAACTTATTAAATGCAGCTGCCAGACTCATGACATACCGCGCCACCACCGAGGGCTCGTACTTTGCCGCCGCATTTTTGACAGCATCTTCATACCCGCCCAGTATCTTAACCAAATTGTAAGCCACACTGTCGGTAAGTGCATTCCAATCTGTCCGGGTAAAATCCACTGGCTCCCCATATTTGCTCAAAACGCTCTTAGCGCGGGCGTAGGTGTACTGCACATACGGTCCTGTACTGCCGTCGAAATTAAGCACTTCTTTCCATGAAAAATCAATATTCTTAATGCGCTGGTTATATAAATCATGGAAAATCACTGCGCCTACGCCAACCATCCTTGCGACCTGCTCCCTGGAATCTGTGGAGAGACAGTCCTGCGGACTGCTTTGCAGCTGCCTGTTTCCGAGATTTGGATTTTTCTCCAAAATTGCTTTTTCGGCACGCCCGATTGCTTCCTTTAAAATATCCTCCGCGTAAATGATATTTCCGTTTCTGGTCGAGAGCTTTTCCCCGTCCAGACTCACCAGCCCATACGGCACATGGACCAAGGTTTCCGCCCAGTCATAACCCATCACTTCAATCGCCTTAAAGACTTGTTTAAAATGCAGTGACTGCTCCAGTCCTGTCACATAGATACATTTTACAAAGTCATATTTCTCCTTGCGGTACAGCACAGCCGCAATATCGCGCGAATGATAAATCGAACTCCCGTCACTCTTTGTAATCAGGCAGGGCGGCATCTGATATTCCTCCAAATCGATGACTTGCGCCCCCTGACTTTCCACGAGCAGATTCTTTTCCTTTAACGCTTCCACCAGTGCAGGCACTTTGCCACGGTAAAAGCTCTCCCCCACATAGGAATCAAACGTGATCCCCAGCAGCTGATAGATGCGCTCAAATTCAACCATGCTAATCTGTTTAAACCACTCCCAGATTGCGATAGCTTCTGGATCATTCTGCTCCATTTTGACAAACCACTCCCTGGCTTCTGTGATTAATTGCGCATCATGCTCCGCCTCCGCATTGAACTTCACATATATGCGCAGCAATTCTTCTATGCCTTTCTCCTTTACCAGTTCCTCACTGCTCCACAATTTGTACGCCACAATCAGCTTTCCAAACTGCGTTCCCCAGTCTCCCAGATGATTGATTCGAACTACCTGAAAGCCTAATTTCTGATAGATTTTGTACAATGCATTCCCGATTATTGTCGTGCGCAGGTGCCCCACATGGAAATTTTTTGCAATATTCGGCGAAGAATAATCCATGCAGATTGTTTGCCCCATGCCGGTTCGTGCCACGCCAAGATTTTCCGTCTGGAGCTTTTTGACACAATTTTCCACATATGCTTTGCGATTCCAGAAAAGATTGCAGTATGCGCCCACCTGTTCTACCCTCTCTAAGCCAATATTTTCTTTTTGCGCGTTCAGTCTTTCTGCAATTTCAGCTGCGATTATCTTGGGATTCCTGTGCATTTTCTTTGCCAGCCCGAAACAGGGCAACGCCAAATCGCCCATCTCCTCCTCCGGCGGCGTCTCCGCCATATCCAGAAATTCGTCTGCGGATACCCCCTCCACAATACCTGATAAATAGTCACAAATTTTTTCTTTCATAAGAAGCCCTCCATATAGTTTCATTATCCTATCGATGGATTCGAATAGTAGATTGTCTCTCTACCCGCACGCCAGATGCAGAACAGCTCCGCTGTATCTTTTTATGGAAAATATCCATATGATTTTCAGAACTGAATTTGTGTGCAAAAAAAGAACCGCACAGACATTAGCATTATGCTAAATCTAATACGGTTCTGCATCTATCCCATTTATAAACAGCAACCGCACAGAAACAAGACGTACATCCCTTGCAACCATGCGGAAAGCAATGATTACAAGAGCTTACGTCTCTCCTCTCTGCGTCTTAAACTGTTTATCAAACATGAACTCATAGCGTTTATCCTCTCGATTTACTGATTTCAAATATAGCATATCATCAACAGGATTGCAACTGGAAAATAAAGTTTTTTGTTCTGGAGGGTCTGGAGAATTTGGGTGCAAGAATATAAATTTCATCAACAAATTAAGCCTGTTAATTGATAAAATGTAATCAAATTTATTTTATGTGCAACCTTTTCCTCACCTAAAACGTGTTTAAAGCAAAGGAGGTGAAAAACACATGGATATCGAGAAAGACATAAGAGAAGCGGTCATAAAATACAGTGATATGCTCTACAAGATATGCCTTGTTATACTCTGCAATGAGCAGGATGTTCAGGATGCCATTCAGGATACCTTTTGCAGGTATTTGGAAAAGAAACCAGATTTTCGTGACGAGGAACATGAGAAAGCGTGGCTAATCAAGGTGGCAACGAATATTTGTCGTGATATGATACGGTTCAGAGTCCGGCATCCGAAAGTTTCTATTGATGAAGTGGAAAATATTCCTGCGGCACCCGAACAGAGGGAAACCCTAAAAGAACTTCTCGAACTCCCAATAAAGCATAAAACAGTTATTTATCTGCATTATGTGGAGGGATATTCTATTAAGGAAATTGCGGATATTTTAGGAATCACAGAAAGCGCAGTAAAATCGAGGCTGCTGCGGGGAAGAAAACAAATGCGGGATACGGTCAGGATGGAAGGAGGAATATAACGAATGGACGGATATGATGTAAAGAAAGCAATGGATCAGGTACACATTTCATCGGAAATGCAGGAGGAGATAATTATTCATATTCAGAAAAAGATGGAAAACGGAAATAAGAATATGAAAACATGGAATTGGAGAAGGATTGCGACGGCTGCGGCAGTATTTGTGCTTGTGACGGGTATCGTCAGTTTTCCGGTTCGGGCGTATGTGACAAGTATCGTAAGGGATCGCATGGAGCGTATTCCGAAAGAGGAAGTACAGGAAATTAACAGTATGGTTCAGTCGAAACCTACGGAAGCGGACGAGTTTTCAAGGGAGTATTCTGATAGTGAAAAAGAACGCAATAAAGCGCTCTGGCAGGCGTATAAAGGTGGACAATTTCCAGAAAA
The DNA here is from genome assembly GCA_947177165.1 of uncultured Lachnospiraceae bacterium. Lineage (GTDB taxonomy): Bacteria > Bacillota > Clostridia > Lachnospirales > Lachnospiraceae > COE1. Next base: position 86,562 of record CAMWTP010000006.1, on the reverse strand, counting down.
TGTCATTGCCCAGGTGGACAATGCGGAGGATGCGCCAGAGGGAACGCTCTGCTATATCAGGTCTACGGGTGTTTTCAATCTGCCTCCTCAGGAAATGACCGACGAAGAGATTTTAGAGATCATTGATTTTCAGCATATGATGAGTTATGCAGTTTCACAGGGTACGGCAGCTCAGGAAGCGATAGCGGAAAAGCAGGCGAAGGAAGATCAGTGGCGGGAAAGGATACAGGCTGCAGGCGGCATCAGTGAAGAGGATGCGATAGAGATCGCAACGAGACAGATGCAGGCTGACCTTGGAGAGCGCGCGGAAGGAAAAGAAATATTGAGATATCAAGATGGTTCTGAAGCCGTGCTTAAAATAGATCTCTCAGACCAGACGAGTTATGAACATAAGGGGGATATGGCTTATCTCGTACATTTTAGCAATCCTGGGGATCATTCGCTGTATTATGAATGTACCATTGACGCTGTGGATGGAAGTATTCTGAACATTAGGACGAATGAAACCATACCAGAAGAATAAGTATCTTTTCAATGTTTGACGACTGGTGCAAAAACACCGTCTGACTGGCAGGGTGTCTGCTGCTATGCCGGTCAGACGGAAATATAAAATAACGATATTCAGGGGATAAGAGGGAAAAGCGATGAAGAAATGCAATAAAATTGGAAAGACAGCGCTGGCAGCTTTATTTGCTGCAGGGGTTCTTTCATTGACCGGATGCGGGAAAACCGGTGATGACAGTAAGCAGGCGGATACGGCAGTATCGCATGAGATTTCAGAAGCAGAGCCAAAGAGCGCGGAGTCACAGACTGACGTGGAAGTGCAAGCTTCCATGGATACTGCCCGGACACAGGGAAGCAGTATGATGAGAGCATATTCTGATATGGAAAAAGAACGTATGGCAGAGCTGGAGCAGTCCTATCAGAATGAAACCACAAAGCCTGAAAAGATGATTCAGGAAGTGGACATTGCCGAGTCAGTGACGGAAGGAACGCTCTGCTATATCAGGTCTACAGGGGAATACTATCTGCCAGACAGGGAACTTACGGACGAGGAACTTTTGGAGATTATTGACTGTAATTCTCGGATAGCTGTCAATTCGCAGGGCTGGACGCAGGAGAAGATAGACGAGGCGGAGCGGAGAGACAGAGCCTTGCTTGAGGAAAAGGTAACAGTGGCAGGCGGCATCAGCGAAGATGAAGCAATAGAGATTGCAAGGAGGGCGATGGAGGCTGATATTGGCGAAAAGGCAAAGGAACTGGAAGTATGCATATACCCCGAGCTTACATCTAACGGCTGGAAATTGCATTTATGGGATATTACGGACTGGGATGAGTACAAGGATAAGGGAGATATCGCGTATTCTGTACACTTTGGTAATAAGGAGGATGTGGTGGATCCAAAGGATTTTTTCAATTATAATTGTTTTGTCAATGCTGTGGACGGCAGTATTTGTGGCGCTTATTCCATTAGCGGGGACGTGGGTCTTTACTGGGATGTTGATGATTTCGTCTGGTATGAGCATTAAAGTCTTAGAGCGTGTTTGCAGAACCAGAAAGAAAAACTGTGTTTCAGTTTTGTGGTAAGTTATTCTATTTGGGATACTGCATATTTTGTGGCAACCGTAATGTGTCACCGTCAAGTGGTTTTAAGCCCAATAACTGATCTGTTATACTTTAAAATAATCGGCCAGTAATGGGAGAATGGTTATATCCAGCATATTGACACCGTTTTCCCACTTGCTGATCGTCTGAAACGATACACCTATGCTGTGTGCCAGTTCCTGCTGTGTTACTTTTGCTTTTTTACGCAAGTCGGCAATACGCAGTAATATTTTATTCATCTCTAAAACCTCCTAATTTGCGAGATGCCTTATCGGTTTTCTCTTGTTTTTATAATTATATCAAAAACTATGGATTTTTGCCTGTTACTGGAACGGAGTAAACAGTAACGATTTGATTACAGAATACCATTCAGAAAATGTTGACTATTTTTAAAAATATGATATTATAATTTTAGTGGTGAGTCCTACCGCAAAGTGGACTGCTAAAAGCGTTAGCAACTCTAATGGAGTTACTATACAAATGGCTATGCGGAAATGCATAGCCATTTGTCACTTTATAGGAAATTGCAGAAGGATAGACCATTCTCATAATGTGTCGCTGCCTAGCGACACTATAATCTTTTGGAGGGCAAAATGCGGCAGGGATTTTATATTTATCGGAATAACATATACTATGGAAATTATCGTGCGGAACAGGTTTCCGGCTACCAGAACGTTTCACTCAGCAGACCAGAGTGCATTTTGACAGCCCACCAGATTAGCAGCGAAGACCAAGCAGTTCGTTTTTGGGAAAACCACCATTTACTGGAACCTGAATATACAGATTTACAAGCAATGATATTAAAGATGCAATCATTTATGAACCTCAATGTGAAAGAAGATATTGATTTTTCCGCAGTGGAAGAAAAACTGGAGGTTTCTTTTCCGACAGAATTAAAACTTGTTTACACAGCAATTCGCAATCATGAGGAATATTTTTCAAATGTTGAGCATTTCTTACCGCTTGACGAAATTTATGTAGAACAGGGAATCATTGTTTTCTTTAAGAAAAAACGAGCACCAATTGCTGGTTACGATATAGAAAGCGGATGCCTTGCGCAATATTACAAAAGGGAATGGCATATAGAAAAAAGTGGCTTTTGCTGCTACCAGTTTTGTGTGGGCAGAATGCTTACAATTGCACTGGAGAATAAACCGGTTTTTAAAAAAGGTAGATGTAAGGGAAAGTTCGTGACGACACTTGATATTGAGCGGGAATTAAAAAATTTTTGTAATGAGAAATATCATCTTTTGTCAGAATTCAATGTGTATGGAATTGCCGTAATGTATTCAGATGAAAAACTTATTGCATGGATACGAAGTAATGGATTTTATGCCGATATTCATGCGGGAGCCATTGATGAGTCTCATTTAGAAGCGTTCGGAAAGCATTTAGGTCAAATCACATGGCAATAAAAGAAATCAATTCAATCGCTTTATTTCTGCGCTCATTCGGATCTGTCCACTCTTCCTGTGTCTTACGGTCCAAATGTCCTTCCAGACAATAGCAGAATGCCCAATCCTGATGATCCTGGAATGCGATTTTATCAAAATACTGCACCCAGTCTTCACATAACCCGGGGGTTAACCGCCGAATTACAATCTCCTGCCCGTTCATTTCAAACAACCTCCTTCGTTTATTGACTGCAGCCATTATAACTCAATTTCGCCAACGGCGCAATGTCAAAAAGTATTATAGAATTTTTTGTGTCCGCGTCTGTACAGGTTCTTTTCTTTTAAGTATAATAAAAATGTGCCAACGGATGAAGTTTCATGGCTGAATAAAATATGGAAGACGCTGCGGCTTCCATATGCGGGATAGCTGGGTGCTGTCTCTGCTGACCACACCGATATGGAGCATGATGATGATGCGGGCCATCTGAAGTTTAGTGTTTGAACAATGGTTTTTGTTAGATATGCATCACGGCTTATGGGAATGATTTTTTCAGACATGCGCCAGAACAAGGAGGAACACAAATGCTAAAATTAGAGAAAGTGACAGGAAAGAATGTCTGGGAACTACTGAAATTACATGTAAGGGACGATCAAAAAAGCTTCGTTGCCAGCAATGATATCAGCATCATCGAAGCATACACTGCAATTACCGGCGGAGGCTATGCATTCCCCTTTGGTATCTATGATGATGACATCGCAGTCGGCTTCTTAATGGTCGGATACGATGCGGATGAGTGCTGGGAGAATCCCCCACAGATTGCCAGAAACAATTACAATCTCTGGCGTCTGATGATCGACCAGCGTTATCAGCATAAGGGTTATGGGAAAACTGCCGTAAAGCTCGCCCTGGACTTTATCCGCACAATGCCTTGCGGAAAAGCAGAATGCTGCTGGCTGTCCTATGAGCCAGAGAACACTTCCGCCCAAAAGCTTTATCATTCTTTTGGATTTCAGGAGACTGGAGAGATGGACGGCGAGGAAGTGATTGCTGTTCTGAGATTATGAACAGCCTGTTCTGAATCAGAAAACAGTTAAAAAACAATATACCTGCTGACTGGAGCATGTAAAAAATCCCCTGTCAGCAGGTATCATGAGTCATTTTCTGCAAATCCTAAACTGCCTGCCCGAACTGCGTGCAGAGAAATTTGCTGACAGCTTCCAGCAAATCCTCCGCGTTTTCAGACTGGATATTCATGTTCATCACGCGGTTGAAACCCAGAGCCAGCATTCCAAGGACTGACTTTGCATCCATCGTCTCTCTTCCCAGAGCAACCTCCACAGAATACGGATACTGCACGACAATATCCACAAACTCCATAACTTCCTTTTGACTTCTCAATATAATGTTTCTCGTGATCATTTTTCATACTCCTCATCTTTTGACTGTATTTTACAGCAACTGTTTTAAATTATCTTATTGACAGTTCCTTAATGCAATTCAAATAACCTCGCTCCGTGTGAAGGTACAGTATCGGTGAGCACATTACCCTGCACAGCAATTTCCTTCCGGCTCCAGAGCTCCTTTGCGCAGCTGACATTCCCTTCCGTATCCGCAAACTGCTCCACTTCTTTCAGGTCGCACTCTATTTCCAGCGCAGTCTCCTTGAAATTAAAGAACGCGATATACTTTTCCCCTGTCGTCTGGTTCAGACAGCTCCAGACTGCGCAATCCTCGTTTTTGTCAAACTGACGCCCTGCATAATCATTAGAAACTAATTTCAGGATGTCTTTTCTGGTCAGCAGATCCAGTGTCCACTCGTCCAGCTTTGTCAGCTCCGCGCCAATCATGAGCGGGGAGCCGAAGATACACCACAGCGTCATCATCGTGATCTGCTCGTCTTTCGTAAAGTTTGTATCCCACTCCGGTTTGCCAAAGCCTTTCCCGAGCTTTCCAAGAGGAAGCATGTCACAGTCAGGATAGGCACCCTCCGCCACATGATTCTGCCACAGCTCACACCGGTCAAACATATTCCGCAGCAAATCCCAGTTGTCCCAGAAATCATCCGTAATACGCCACATGTTGGCATACTTTTCATAATGCCATGCCTTCTCAATCAGCGCCGGTCCCGGAGAGAGTGACAGCACGATGTCCCTGCCGGATTTCTGAATCGCGCGCTGCAGCATTTCCACCTCATGCGCTGCGGAATAAGGATTGTGCGGATATACATTCGTGTTGCAGATGTCGTCACATTTGATAAAGTCAACGCCCCACTCCGCATACAGGCTGATAATCGAATCGTAGTACGCCTGCGCGCCTTCCACGTTCCTGCGGACTCCATACATATCGGGATTCCATCCGCAGATTGAGGACGGATCTGCAATGTCATTTGCCGTGACACTGCTCCCGAAAACCGGCATATGCTGATGCGCTGCAATCCTTGGGATTCCGCGCATGATATGAATGCCGAATTTTAATCCGAGATTATGTACATACGCTGCCAGCGGACCAAAGCCTTTTCCATCTGCCGCGGAAGGGAATCTGTTCACAGCCGGAAGCAGTCTTCCATACGCGTCAATCTCCTCGTCTCCAAACGGAATATACTGATACTTATCTCTCATAGTGCCAGCGTCTTTCGCGTACCATTCGATATCCACCACGATATACTCCCAGCCGGCTTCTTTCATGTGCGCCGCCATAAAGTCGGCGTTGGCCTTTACCTGCTCCTCGTTGACAGTCGTGTCATAATAGTCGTAACTGTTCCAGCCCATCGGCGCCTTTTTCATTCGATGCTTCATTGTCTTCTCCTCTCTTCCTTTATTACACTTACTGTGTCTCTTTGCTTTTGAAGCTAATTTCAAAAATCAATATAATATTCTTTCTCTCCTTTGTCAATACAAAAAAATGCCTTTTTTACCCCAGGACTTCCATGACTTTTTTATATTTGTCCTGAAGAATTCATATTAGTTAGGAAAACTTCTAAAATATATAACATTTCTATCAGGGTCATAAAAACTCATATTAACAGTTCCCCACGGACGTTGCGTGGGTTTTTCAATAATCTCAACCCCCATTGCAAGTAACTTTTTATATTCCATCTCAATATCTTCCACTGTAAATGCCAGACTGATATTTTGATTGTTGTTATTCTTGTTTGTGCCATCGTTATATATCGTAAGTTGTGTTTCTTCACCTATTAGCGCTTGATGTATTTCATCGTTGCTACCATTATCTATTCCTAACAATTTCTTATAAAAATTTGCAAGTGTTATTACATCATTCGTGTTTAAACTTACTTCACCAATTCTCATATGTTTACCTCATCAAATTCAAATCTTTAAGCGCATTCAGACTCACCAGAATGCTGAAAGTTGTCTAAGGAGTTACACATTTAACAATTTGTATATATCCATACCTACTTTTTCATCAAAATATTTTTTTAACTCCAAAAAAGCCTTCCATTTTGGAATAGTCAAATCATTAAATCCTCTTCTCATAACAACATCCACTAATCTTTTTTCTACATATGTTGGTCCATTAGGAAATGAAATTGCATCACACAATTGAATTAATCTATCGTAATCATTGTATTCCAACATATCTATATAATTCTGTATATATTCCGATTCCTCTTCTGAACAGTCATTCTGTCCATTATATGCACCAATATTTTTGTATGGGAACGAATGTGTTAAACATATTCTCGCACTATCATCATAACCTAAAGAACTCATAAATAAATATCCCGCATAAATATGTCTCATATCCATTATTCCTTCACGCCTACCTATATCATGTAATAGACCCATTACATAGGCAGCATCAGGATTCATATCCTCACATTTTCCCGCAATTGTTCTTGCACAAAATCCTGCTGTTTTATTGTGTTCAATCCATGGACCAGGATTGAACTTAGATGCTTCTTTTATTAACCTTTCGGCTTCTTCTATTGATGGTATTCTCATCATATCCTCCACTCGCTGTAAACTTCAAATTTTATTTTCTATTGTACCACACACACTCCCTGTATTCCACCTATTTTCTATAGTTTTTATAAAAGGCGGACTGCCATTTCATAGCAATCCGCCCATAAAATTACCACACTTCCAGACTATCCTCCGCATCAACCCACATCTGCATAGTTCCATCAAGATAAAGTCTTGCATATTCAAGCGGATTATCTATGGCAAGAGCATTCAATGCACACTCTGAATTAGGAGTAGTTTTTAATCCTTCCTCTGCCTTTGCACAATCAATCCTCTTTTCTGTAAAATCAAAAAAGCATTTCAATCAGTTCACACAGTCCATTCATATTATGTTATAATGTTTTATATGATTTTGCTTCCCTTATTTTTGCCCTTACGAGGGTTCGTAATGCCTTGTGAAAAGATATAACACAAGGCATTACCTATGGGAAAGCTCACCTACAGAAAAGTTAGTATTTATAAGGGTTTGCCGAGAATTTAATAATAAATTATAACAGATAACAGAACCCTTAAATTATGTGCTTGCACAATCAGGAGTTATGGAGGTAGATATTGAAAAATGAGAATAATAATGACAAGCTCTATAGGCGGCTCGATAAAGGAAAACGGTAAAAGAATACCAGCACCATTATTGGAGTATAACAATTTTTTAGAAAAAATTCAAAATGTGTGGATTCACAATTCTAAAGTGATGATTATCGCAGCTTCGCCTAATGACTATGAAAGAAATGATATGATTTGTGAATGTTTTACGCAATCATTCCCTATGAGTGGACTAAGTATTTCTTATATGGAGATATGTGATAATAGAAATGAAAAATTAGCAGACAAAATTAAAGAAATGGATGTTGTGCTGTTAGCGGGAGGACATGTGCCAACACAAAATAACTTCTTTCATAGAATTGGGTTGAAAGACAGACTGGAAGATTTTAATGGACTTCTCATTTCTTGGAGTGCAGGTTCTATGAATTGTGCTGACATTGTGTATGCTGGACCTGAACTGGAAGGAGAGGCAGTCGACCCTAACTATAAGAGATGGATTCAGGGACTTGGTATCACTAATATAAATATACTTCCTCATTTTCAAAGCCTGAGAGAGGAATGGCTTGACGGGTTTCGCTTGATTGAAGATATCACATTTGAAGATAGTATGGGACATGAGATAATTGCTTTGAATGATGGAAGCTATATAACTATTGAGGATGGTGTTCCTCGACTTTTTGGAGAAGCATATAAAATTATAGATGGAAAGATTGAAATAATTTGCCAAAATGGAATGTCAATTGTTTTGAAAGAATAAGAACAAATTCATATTTGAGTGTATTCAAGATAAAATTCTGTTTCTTTTACGTTAACATTATTATATAATTGTGCTAATCAAATAAGTATTTTAATTTTTTAGGAGGATCTCTCACATGAATTTTCCATTTGATGATGCGCCAAACACAGTGGCAATCACCTGCTGTCATATTATGAATGACAATATGCCAATTCTGCACATCTCCCATGACAGTGATGACGGCATGTGGCAGTTTCTGTGTGGGAATCCCCATGATACAAGCGAGGGGAGAATTGTTTCTCTGCACAAAATCTACACGCACGATCCCACTGTTGCCCAGCTGGCAGACATGCCCTGCGGATATTCCGCTGACCGGCAGGACATAACTGCTACCTGGCGCATCCGAAAATCGCGGCCGCGATGGCATGTTCATAGCAATGATGCAGATATCCCTTGGGGAGAGGAAGACAAAAAGCAGACATAATGAAAGGCGGTTTTCGCAACCGCCTTTCATACCAAAAACATCCTCAATTTTCCTTTGGACCCCCGCTCTGGTTCCGTTACCTCCTGTCTAAACACTCAAATGCTGTCTGATCATCCACAATCGTGATCTTTATGGACTGGCTGCTGTACTTCGCCGCGACAGCGTGCAGAAATTCCAGCATGTCGCTCTCTGACTTTGTCATCAGTGTGTCAATGTCCGTTGATTCCCAGTAGCTGCGTATGCTGTCGGTCATTCCGCCAACGCAGTCATCGCGCTCACCGACACTGACTTTCTCTTTATCAGAGATATGATAACAGAACGTGTAAAACAGTGTACACTCTGTCCAGCTCTCCTGTTTGTCGGGCAGCTGGATACTCTCACACGCTGCCTGCTCCGGTTCGTTCTTTTTAAGGCTTCTGACATACTCAACGTTCTCTATTCTTGAATAATGCGCTGTCACTGCCGCAAACAATTTCTCCTCGTCCGTCAGCGAAACATGGTAATCCTCCAACATATTATCATATCCAATCCGCTCCATCCGCTCATAATTTTCATTCGCCCAATCCAACAGCTCCCTGTCAAAATCAGCGATTGACTTTGACCTGTAATCCGGCGTTTTCAGTGTGAGCAGGCTTTGATAATCCTCCTCTGTCGCAGGCACTTCCTCCCGGAGTTCCTGAACCCATCGCCGCTCTTCTTCCTGCCCGCTCTTGTATGCTTCGGTCGCTGCAAATCGTTTCCTGTCAGCTTCCGCCATCTCCTGCGCAGTTGCCTCCCGCAGTCCGACGATTTTCCTTCCCTCGTACACAACATACAGATCCACCGCATTTTCGTCATAAATGCCCTCACCAATGCCAGAATGCTCAGATATCCAGAGACTTTGCACCGAATCATAAATTGCGCGCACTTCCTTCCCATTGAAGAACATTTTGTAATCGTCTGTATCCCAGTCATAATTGTATGTCAGTCCAAAGGGCACATAGGGCTCCATCATTCTGTCCCACTCGTCACGCCGCTCCTTCTGCCAGTCCTCCATATCATCGACTGCCACACCATTCAGCGGCACGTACACATATTCGATATCAGTCCGCATCAGGTTGTCCCGATATGTCATTGTAATATTTAAAACAGTCTCATCAATGTATGTCTTCATCAATTCCTCATCGCGCAGTTCACTGACAAGCAGGCCCTGCAAGCTGTTTTCCATGTCATCCTCTATGTTATGGCGCGCCGAAATGTACTCACCCACGGTAAGCCGGTCCGCGTCCAAAATAGTCAGTGTACCCGTGTATTCCAGAGACGCATTGTCCGATGCACTGGAGAAGTCTGTCACTGCATACCCGGCAAAGCTGATCGCCTGCTGGTTTGCCATAATGGGTCCCAACACGTTGTACAGGAAATCGTAGGTCTCATTATTGTCTGTTCCTTTCCTGGACGCATACATTTCATATATTGTCTCATCCTGAAAAAAGCGATCGATGATATCATTGTACTCCTCTGTGTCAGTCAGTGCCCACACCTTATCACGGTACTCCGAGATACTCATATCCTCATAGCTGTCAAACTTCAGGGCAAGAAGCATTTCGTATTCCCGTTCCGTAAAGTCTGCGTCTGATATCGCTTCTGTTTTGTGATTTACCTTTTCTGTTGATCTCTCATCTGTTTTCTCTGTGCTTATATTCCTTGTCTCTGCCGCGGAGGTGGCAAACGCTGTCGCCACGCTGACGACTAAAACCACAGCCACAATCACTGCCAGCATGGATTTCTTTCTTATTTTCATAATCGCTGTAATCCTTTCTTCCATTGCTTTGTTTCCCCATTTCGATAACAAACCGCTGCAAAACGGCACAAGTCCGTTTCTCTCTGCCTCCATCTGAATCAGCATCAGCGCATAGGACGATTTTGACGCTTCTCCCATATGACGCACAACACGCTCATCACAGGAGATTTCCACGTCCCGGTTAAATAAAAACCACATCATCCACACCATCGGATTAAACCAGTGGATACAGAGCGCGCATGTGACAATCAGCTTCGTCAGCGTATCATAGCGGCAGATATGCACATATTCATGCATCAGGACATACTGCTGCTGTTTTGTATTTTCCCAGTCTGTGTTTTTGGGCATCAGAATGACAGGGTGAAAAGTTCCGTAAGTCAGCGGCGTGGAAACCCGATCCGACTGCCTGATGGAAACCAGACGGCGCGAATGCTCCTGCAGCCAACTCTGTACAAACGCATTTTCAACGGGAAACGAAATCCGGAACTCAAACCGGCACCGCAGATAGGATGCTGCAAAATAACTGATGCAGCACAGCATTCCCGCACACCAGATGATAAAACACACCCGCTTGATGACACTCCTGTCCGTCTGATATCCTAAGCGATATCCGCCATCATGCGCGAGATTACTTTCCTTTTCGTGCGCTTCGCCATCGAATCCCGGAAGTATTGTCTCTGCCTTACCATCCGCCCGCTGCACCACGGAAACAATTTCTCCTGTCTCTTCATATGATGCATCGATTGTTTTATCGCCTGTAATCCCGTTCTGTCCCATATGAGAGACGCCACTCTCTTCAAATAAAACCTGCTCCGTCGGATTCTGAGTCAGTGTATCCGATGTGACATTCTGACTGATCAGAGAATAGACACTGAATGCTGACGGAATGGAAAACGGCACAAGCAATCTCAATAACACAATGCCCCACAGAATCAAAAATGTTCTTTTCGGCAGACGGTTGATTGTCAATGCCCTCATGACGGCCACCGCCGCGATCATTACTGCCCCCGAAAAGCTCATCTGTACTAAACTCATATTCCCCCTCCTCCCATATATGCATCAATCCTCCTCATACGTCTCCACGATCTGTTTCAACTTCTCAATCTGCTCAGCGGAGAGTCTCTTTCTGCCAAGCAGCGCCGCAAACAGCTTATCAGCGGAACCGTCGTAAACCTTGTCAATCAGCTCATTTGTCTCCGCCTCCTGCACCTTTTCCCTGGGTATCAGCGCGTGACACATAAAATTCGGCTCCGTGCGTTCGATCGCCCCCTTTTTCATACAGCGCTTAATCAGCGTGTACGTCGTATTTTTGTTCCAGCCGAGCTCCTTATTCAAAATATCTGCGATATGCTTTGCTGGTACATCACCGTCTTTCCACAGTACGTTCATCACCTTCAATTCAGAATCAAACAGCTTTGTTGTCTCTTCACCCATAATCAAATCCTCCTATAAGACTGCAGTAGTTTTATATTTACAGACTACCACAGTCTTATCACCTTGTCAATAAAAATCTGCCTATTTCGCAAAACAGTATCATCAATTTTTAGAGGTAATTTAGAGATTACTGTACTATAATAGGAAACTGCAGACAATAAAAATTATATTCAATGTATACCAAGGAGGATATTATTATGAGAGAACAACTCAAAAAGTCAATCAGATTATTGGGCGCTATCTGCATCTCCAGCCTGCTGGCTGCTGGATGCAGTTCCACACCAGCCCCCGATGCAGGCAGTCAGACAGTCAGCCTGCCTTCCGACAGCACAGAGCCTGCGGAGACCGGAACACCCCAATACAGCACAGACACTGATACTTCCGATACAGCCCCGGCGCAAGATGACACAGTATCCGATAACGCAGAGGGAAAATGGCATGTCCTGCCGCCGGAAGTCGCAGCGGCTGTAGATGCAGATTTCGAAGGCATTGTCTGGAGAATTGATGATAATTCTTTTTATATCGCTCCAACGGAGACAGAGATTCTTGAGGGAGGCATTCTCTCTGCCTGCGGTCCCAGCCCTGATGCAGATCTCCCTGACTCTGAACTGGTATCCGTAGTATTTGATGACAGCACTCATTTTTTCATAAGAACGATCCATAACGGCGGAGAAAGTTATGAGGACTCTGACGCAGCATTCCAGGATATCGCGAAAGAGCAGATGGTCTCACTGAAAGGCCGTTTTGAAAATGATGTTTTCCACGCTACAGAGATACGGATCGCAAAATTTTCCTAGAGCATGTTTGAAAAACGAACAGGGCCTGTCGGAGATTTCCCGACAGCCCCTGTCCGAACAACATATGATATGGATTCCTAATGCTACAAGCCAATTTTACAGGAAAACATATTTGCAGATAAACAGTACCGCCAGCACATACATGAGCGGTGTAACTTTCTTCGCCTTGCCGCAGCACACATTCACTGCCACATAGGAGATGACCCCGATCGCGATACCCTCTGAAATGCTGTATGCAAGCGGCATGGCAAGCATACACAGATATGCCGGAATCGCCTCAGCCAGATCGTCAAAATCAACCCTTATGATTGACGAAACCATCAGAAATCCGACAAAGATCAACGCCGGTGCTGTAGCAAATCCCGGTATCGCTGTGAAAATCGGTGCGAAGAATATCGCGACCAGGAACAGCAATCCCGTCACCATCGACGCCAGACCGGTCCTTGCCCCTGCGCCGACACCCGCGGAGCTCTCCACAAAAGTCGTCGTCGTGGAAGTGCCAAGCACCGCACCTGCGGACGTAGCGATCGCATCTGCCAGAAGCGCCTGCTTGATATTGGGAAGCTTCTCATCCCTGTCAAGCATGTCCGCCTTGGTCGCCACACCCACGAGCGTTCCAATCGTGTCAAACATGTCCACAAAAAGGAACGCCAACAGCACAACGACAAAATTCGCAATGCTCACGTTTGAAAAGTCACCCACAAAGCACTGTCCAAAAGTCTTTGATATCGCGGAAAAGTCCGTGATGGCAAAGGTCGGGTAGAGCGAATAAAAACCGTTCTCAACATCAACCTTATAAATACCTGCCGCCTGACATATCATACCGAGAACCCATGTCACAATAATTCCGATCAGGATAGAGCCCTTTACATTCTTTGTATAGAGCACCGCAATCAGCAGCGTTCCTATGATTGCAAGAAGTGCACAGATTCCAAGTGTGTGAAATTCTGACGCAAAACTCACATATGTCGTGAGTGTCGAATCGCTGTTTACGATCACATGTGCGCCCTGCAGGCCCACAAACGCGATAAACAATCCGATACCTGCGCTGACACCCTTTTTCAGACCGCTCGGAATCGCATTAAAAATCGCCTCCCTGACATTTGTGAGCGACAGAATGATGAATATAATGCCCTCCACAAATACTGCAAGGAGCGCTACACGCCAGTCATAGCCATATGCGCCGCATACAGTAAATGCAAAGTACGCATTCAGTCCCATCCCCGGCGCAAGCGCAAACGGATAATTCGCCATCAGCGCCATCGCCGCCGTTCCGATAAACGATGCCAGACACGTTGCCATCAGTACCGCCGTCGCGTCCATTCCTGCCGCGGAAAGCATGGACGGATTGACCGCGAGGATGTACGCCATCGTCATAAATGTGGTAATGCCGCCGATGACCTCCGTCCGGACATCGGTGTTGTTTTCTTTGAGCTTAAATAATTTTTCAATCATTTTCCCATCTCCCTCCATAGTTATTTGACTACTTTCCTATTGTATCTTGATTTTACCGCGAAATCAAGCAATAACTGTTTGAATGCTGCATTTTGCTGGAAAGCACATCTCTACCATATTTACAGATGAGAAATATCCGCATCCAGATCGGCCGGAACCGTACCCAGTCCGATGGATTTCAGTCTCGCAAATTCCTGGGCATTGCTCTCCCTGGGCGCATTGGGATCTGCCTGAATCGCCTCAATTCCAATCCGGTCTGTCAGAATATGCTCCGACAGTCCTTTGATTCCTGCCTCTGCAGCCATCGCTGCCCAAAGTTTTGCGATAATCACACCACCGGGGTCGTTCGTATGCGTGTAATCCTGGCTCTCCCCGTCATGCCTGAAAAATTTCTTTGCGGTGTACAAGCCGAGCGGTTCAAAAAAGTCCGTTGTCGCTGTCCACAGGTCGATAAACGGAACATGCCCCCACTCCGAAACAGATTGTACTGCATCCCGGTAATCGCCCAAAAGATTCAGAATCTTGCCATTGTCGTCAAAGATAATCCGGTTAATCGGCGCATTTAAGATCGGCTTCACTGCGCGCACTTTCGCAAAATCAACATAATAGCGCAGATATCTGGCGTAACCGCCAAAGGCATCCAGTTCTGCCTCCTTCTGGTCATTATGCCCGAATTCAATCATCAGAAAATCTCCCGGCCGCAGTTTCCGCCGCAGTGTCTCAAAATGGAGACGAAAAACCTCCTTCGACGTCGCGCCTGACTCGGCATGGTTGGACACCGCAATGTGATTGTCCAGAAACATCGGCAGCACCTGGCCCCAGCCGCAATAGGTTTTCTCCGGGTCGTAAGGATATTCTGCGGGCTGGTCAGTGACCGTCGAGTCTCCGATGATATAAAGTGTGGGTACTTGTACCGGAACATATTCTGAGACTACGGACAAATCGATGTCACAGACAATATAAATCTGGATGCTGTCCACAGTATGTGCCGCATCTCTGCGAATATAGTCACATACATTCACGACAAATGTAAGCTTCTGTGTCTCCTCTGGGCCAATCTTCCTGTCCACAGCTACAAAACGCCTGTTCTGACAATATACCGTGTATATTGCATCCGCATGTGCGGTAATGCCCAGCGTTACCTCGTAATTTCCGTTCGGAACGGCTATCTTTATCTCCTGTGGTTTTCTGTTGTATTGAATCATACGCTACTCTCCTTTATCCAATAATAATCACCTGTTCCCAAATGGGCATGCGCGTCAGTCATGCAGGATTTCCGCCTTCCATGCCTCAATCTGTGAAAATAACTCTTCCATGTTCATTCTTGAAAAATCTGTTGTATCAACCTTAATCTGCCTGCCATCAACGCAAAAGACATCAAATCCCCTTTGTTCTATTCCACGAACAAAGTTTTCGTACGAAATAGTTTTTGCTTTTAGCGTTTTCAGATTATTCTCTTTTTCTGGATAACAATCATTTACTACATGCCCCCTGTGCCTGTCAGGACTGCTTTCCCGTTCCAGAAAACGCTGGTAAATCACTTTGTAATCGCCTGTTAAAGTAATGGTCAATGCGGAATACTGATATTTTTCTAAAAGATTTTCCACTCCATGTTCTGACGATTCAAAATTATTCTCCAAGATAAAAGGCTGCCCGGCTTTCATGAGCTGACCTGCTGCATAATACATAATTTCCATGCTGGCAATTCCAAGATTTACTTTTTCTGCCCTTGACTGAAAACCAACATTGTCAAACAGCAGTTCTTTTATGCCATCTTTTGAAATAACAGGAAGTTTCAACCTTTCTGATATGGCCTCTGCCATAGTGCTTTTTCCTGCTGCCGGCATACCTGCCACTAATATACAATACATTTTCATGCTTCCTCCAGATTAACTGTTTCTATAGCAACTCCGAGTTCCCTGATCTGTATCAGAAAATCCTCAGATACATTATTGTCCGTAATCAGTAAATCATAGTCTTTTACCTGACATACAGAATGGATGGAATTTTTTCCTATCTTCTTAGACGGGTACAGCCCAATATTCATCCCGCTGTTCTGCATAACAGCTTTTCCAAATTCCACACCGGCGGGATCATGAATGGAGGCTCCAAAATCCAGAGATAATGCTGCGTTGGATAAAAACGCTTTATTCATTCGGATATTTTTTATCATTTGAATAGTATAAAAATCATGGCAGTGGCCACGATGGGACATTTCACCGCCCAATAATATAACGGATATATTTATTTTTTTCCGCAATACCTCTGCAATGGTAACGGAATTTGTCAATACTGTAATGGTCCTATCTTCCGGCAGATTTTCAGCCATATAATATCCGACCAAAGATGTGGTAATATAAATGACATCCTTGTCTTGGATATATTCGATTGCTTTTTTGGCAACCGCCAGATAATCAGTCCGTATTTCTTTTATATCTATTGGATTATACGTCGGCGTGGGATATATTTCTTTTGGATGAACTGCAATGGCGCCGCCATGTGTTCTCTGCAGCAATCCTTTACTTTCCAGTATCCTTAAGTCCCGCCTTGCACAATCGGCCGAAATTTGATAACATTCCTGGATTTCTGATACAAGGATTCGTCCTGTTTGGTTTATCTTACTAACAATATCCTTCTGTCGTTCTTCCATAAACATAAAAAATACCTCAATTTCGTATCTTTAACCGTTTTCATTTATTTATATTTGATTATAATTGTTTATTCACGAATATGCAAGTCTTATCGACAGAAATTGTGCAAATCCTTACCTCCCATGCCGCCATCAGCGACACAAACAATCTGTGAAGAACGTAATCGATAGTACATAGGATAAGGCAGACATCGCTTATGACAAACACAACAAAAAACATGATTGCTTAATCGAAAATAGAGGAAGAACGAATCTTCGTCCTTCCTCTATTTTCGATAATGCCATTTTTTCCAGATGTCCAGTTCTCCATGCCTCTGTGCATCTCTTCTGGACCAGTACTGGATAACATCATTGATATCCCATGTCTCGTAAAGTTTTCTGTACTGCTTTCCTTTTAATAAAACTGTCTGATCCGACCGCCGGACTTTTTTATTTGCCTGCCGCTTGCCGTATTTTTTATCGCCACAGAACTTGATAATGGGTGTCTTTTTATAACTTCTGCTCATACCTTTCTCTCCTCTGTGTCCATTATAACATATGCTGCCATATCGTGAAAGCTGAGCATTTGGCTAAGTTTTTAATGTTTATAGCGGATGCTGCTGTTCAGACGTCCACATATGTAGTGGAAATCCCGCTTCTGCGGACGTATTTTCCTACAGCTCCTAATGGTTCCCGCCTGGATTATCAATGACAATCGTTTCAGAGAGCTGATGCAGCAATTCCTTCGTAATCTGCAGTTCAAAGTTCTCAAGCGCATAGTATTTCATGGCCTTTCCGCTCTCGGACAACTCCAGTGCGCTTGTGACAAGCCGCGCGGTCTCGAGCTTTTTCAGATGCATATAGAGCAGCGGCCTGCTGATATTGACCAGCCTTGCCAGCTCGCTCACATACTGCCGTCCTTCCGCCAGGATACCGATGATCTTGATCCTTGCGGGGTGGGACAGCGCATCGAAGACATTGATATAATCTTCGTATTTCTTTAGATTCAGATCTCCAACAAAATTACTCATAACTATATTTCTTCCATCATTTTGTCAATTGCCTCAACCTTTGTCCTGACAGTCTGCAGGTCTTTTCTGATCTCCGCATTCTCACGGCGGATCTCCTCCACAAAGTGGTTGAATTTTTCCAGATCAACACTGCTGTACTGAGCCTTCCGCTCGCCTCCCCTCACAATCAGATACACTGCGATAATGACAATCGCCCCGACTGCGGCGATCACTGGCATGATATTAAACATATTCATTCTCCTTTCGTTTTTTAATTATATGTACCATGTGTAATAATTTTATTACACATGGTACAATTTGTCAACCAGTTTATCAATTATTGCCGATAAAATTAATCACAGTGTCAGACCCATTCAATCCGCCGGTTCGGCTGAACCTGCTATTTATCAATTCTTCGCAGCAGAATATTACACATAACAGCAGCCAAGACAAAAATCAAAAGAAATGGCAACAGGCTTTCAAACTTAAAAACACTCGCTGTCATTAATTTATATCCCCATGAAGCCGGGAATAGTTTTCCCATCATTGCAAATGCTTCTGGAAGCAGTTCTACAGGGAACATAATTCCAGAAAGCATGGTTGAAGGTATAAAAATAATAATGGAAAACATAGATGTTTTTGCCTGGTCTTTTACGGCCAGACCAATGATGCTGGCAATACTGAGCGATACCGCAATAAAAACAGCAAGGCTGATGAAGTATCTCCCCGGATTCCTGGGTAGTTCAGCGTGAAAAACAAGCGGTGCGGCAATATATAAAATAATGCTCATAACAAACAAATGAATATATGCTGAAATATTGGTTAACGCAAGTCCGAGATATAATGGAACACCGTTCGCTTTGTAAACCTTTTTAATATCGCTGCTGTAAATTTCAACAAGGGAGGGCGGCAGACCAATCAGCGCCCCCATTGTCACGCCAAATACAGTCATTGACTGAATAAGCGTGTATCTCGCTTCCGGCATGACTGACGTAAAGATACCGCCCATAATTACAAAAAACAAAAGCGGCACGATATAGCAGGTTATCAGTAATGTCTTACTCCTGATATCTAATTTCCATTGTAAAGAAACCCCGTATAAAAAAGCGCCCATTGTTACTCCCCCTTTGCAATTTTTATAAAATGCTGTTCCAGTGAACCGCGGTCTATCTGAATATCCGTGATCGTTTCGCCTCTTTCTTTGTACTGCATGAGCAGCGAAAGTAACGTATCCCCGATATTTTCAGATTCCTGTTTTTCAGTTCCATTTTCAGTTTGGACAGTGATATGATAATGTTTTCCGATTGTTTCGCCCAGTTGTCTGACAGTCCCGATAAAGGCAATTTTGCCGCCGGAAAGAATCGCAATCCGGTCACATAAATTTTCAACCTCTGCCATATCGTGGCTTGCTAATATGATTGTCTTTCCGCTTGCTTTTAACTGGCGGATTTGTTCATGTAAAGAGATCTGTCCCTCAACATCAAGTCCTGCGGTTGGTTCATCAAGAAACAGAATATCTGGATTTCGCGTTAAAGCAAGCGCCAGATGGAGCCGCCGCTTTTGCCCGGTTGATAATTGGTAATACGGTTTCTTTGCAAATTCATCAATGCCGAGAGCGTCAAGTGCTGCCTTGTCAGGCTGTGTCTTATTCCATTTCGCAAACAGCTTTACAGCTTCCAGTGCTTTCATGTACTTCGGCAAAGAAGCCGACTGTAATTGAATACCCATTATTCCATTGATCGTAATGCTTCCGCTGTCATACTTTCTTAAACCCTCGATACATTCAAGGGATGTGGTTTTGCCTGC
This sequence comes from uncultured Lachnospiraceae bacterium, assembly GCA_947177165.1. Classification (GTDB taxonomy): domain Bacteria; phylum Bacillota; class Clostridia; order Lachnospirales; family Lachnospiraceae; genus COE1. The sequence goes on along the minus strand of CAMWTP010000006.1, from coordinate 66,905 downwards.
GCCATTTATGCCGAGCAAGGCAAAGATTTCTCCTTGCTGTACGCAAAAATCCAAGCCATTCAGTACAACATGGGTTCCATAGCTTTTTGTTAAGCTGCTGATTTTTATTGCCTCATTCATTCTGTTTCCTCCTTACGTTCCCCCTGGAATGGGTCAACACCTAAACGGGAAAAATAGACGCCTAATGCCTGTTCGATATACCCGTTAGCAGTATCTTGTATCTCTTTCCATTTACAGTCCGTATTTTGAAATTTCCCTAATTCCATAAGTCTGGGCAGCATGCTCATATCTCCGCCAGTGAACTCCGTAATCATATTCCAATAAGCGTTTGCAAAATCCTGTCCCTGATCGCTATCCGCAGGAACACCTGCATTTTGAAGTCTTATTGCTTCGTTCTGAAGCTGCATGAACGTGTTCATAAACGCCATTCCGCTGTCTTTATCGAAATGGCTGCGGATATGGTCAAGCGTCTGGTCATCAAAATGTTTGATCAGCCAATAGAAATCATTTTTCATCTGCAAATTAACAATAATATCAGCATATTTTTTGAAGTCAACTGACTGCATTTGAAGGACTTCCTCCCGCAGCACTTCCAATTCCCGCAGCGATTCAGACAGGCTTTCTATTTTTTGCCTGACAGCGGCTGCCTGTTCCGTCAGGACATCCGCAATCTCAGCCGGTGTATCAAGCGGAATAAGCCGGTTCTTTATGTCGTCCAAAGAGAATCCTAAATGTTTGAGGGACAAAATCTGATGAAGTTTTACGATGTCTTTATCCGTATATAATCTGCGCCCTCCTTCACTCATGGCAGATGGGGAAAGCAGTCCCTCTCTGTCGTAATGTTGTAACGTCCGCACAGTAACGTCCATTTTTCCTGCAATTTCACCAACGGTCATATAACCTTGTGGTATCGCTTTATATTTATCCATGTCACACCTCCTCGAATAGTATATCTCATTACGCAGCGTCACAAGCAAGCGTTTTGCGATCAATTGGTGCATTTTTTTACTGCTTTGTTTACATCCTTTATAAAAACAGATATACTTATCCTGTCACACAAAACACTGTAAATGGAGGAAACATTATGGTTTGGAATGCAAAGAACGGGCGCGTCGACATGGATGATACCGATATGGATTATGTCTCATTTGGAAAGGGAGATAATGCTCTGGTCATGATTCCCGGACTCGGGGACGGTTTGACGACCGTGAAAGGAATGGCGCTGCCCCTGGCATACACCTACCACATGTACGCCAGGGACTACAAGGTCTATATTTTCAGCAGGAAAAATAATCTGGAAAAATACCGGGACAGGGGCTATGCCACAAGGGATATGGCATCAGACCTGGCCGCTGCCATGCACGAACTTGGCATCGCGCAGGCAAAGGTGCTCGGCGTCTCTCAGGGCGGCATGATTGCGCAGTATCTGGCAATCGACCATCCGGAACTCGTCGACAGACTTGTGCTTGCCGTCACCTTGTCAAGACCAAACCAGACCGTCCAAAATGTCGTTTCCAGATGGATTCGCTTTGCCGGGCAGGGTGACTACAGAGCCCTCATGATAGACACCGCTGAAAAGTCCTATTCTGAAAATTATCTGAAAAAGTACCGCCGCCTTTATCCGATTCTCACCAGAATAGGAAGACCGAAGGATTTCAGCCGCTTTATCGTACAGGCTGCCTCCTGCCTGCAGCATGATGCATACGCGTCGCTGACAAACATCACCTGCCCGACCCTGGTCATTGGCGGCAGTGATGACCAGATTGTTTCAGGCGCTTCCTCTGTTGAAATCGCTGACCAGATCAAGGGAAGCGAACTGTATCTGTACAGGAATCTCGGCCACGCAGCGTATGAGGAGGCAAAGGATTTTAACAGCCGGCTGATAGAATTTATGCGTTCGTAACGACAGCATTTTGTCTCCGGTATGTATCATTGTCTTTCTGGCTCAGTTCATTCTCCACCTGTGCCAGCTTTGCCTGCAGTTCCCTGACTTTTTCTTCATCCCCGGAAGCCGACTTGATCTGCTGTTCCAGCTGCTTTTTCTGCTCCTTCAGCTTCTGAATCTCCCTGTCAACCCGGTCTGTGTTGGCGACGCATTTCTCCTCTGATGCTTTAGAGGGGTTGTCCTGGTCTCCATCGACAGTTTTCTTCTGTGCAGACTCCTTCTCCGCAGCTTTCCTTGGATCGTCATATATCACTTTCGGATTTCCATTCTCATCCTGCCCTAACCGATACAGTCCGCTCGGTTTCCTGCCCGACGTTTCGCTGCTGATATACTCATCTTTTGGAACAGGAATCTCGTTGGATTCCTTGTTTTCCTCCGCTTTCTTTGCCTCGTCGGCTCTCGCTTCCCTTTTTGCCTTCAGCTGTTCTTCATAATCGGTTCCATAATGACTGTAGTTTCCATTGATTTCCATTGCCATATCAATCTCCTCCATTTTCTTAATTCTAACGACAATTTGTCCGGCAGTATGTTCCGCCTTCATAATCATTTTCGGATACATTTTTTGACAAGTAAACCGTTTTGCACTCAAATGCTTTCTCAATGCTGTGAGCTGCAGCGAAAACGTCAGCCACGAGGCAGCTGTTCATTGTACTCCAATTTCAGAACAGTTCCTAATCACGCCGCGGAATAATCAGCAGCACACTGAGGACAACAGCGGTATTCTCGCGTTTCAGGTACACCGCCCCCTGATATTTTTCGGCGGTTCGCCTGATGTTTGACAGTCCTGTGCCCTCCCGGAACATACCCTTTCCAAGATGACTGTTCGCCACCTCGATCAGGATAAAGTCGCCCTGCACATTTCCAGTCACGCGGATAAATCGCTCCTGATTTCCTTCTATCTTCTGGCAGGCGCTGATTGCATTGTCCAGTGCATTGGACAGAATAATGCCAAAATCAATGTCGCGTATCGCACAGGGATACGGCAGGGTCAGTGCGCAGTGGACATCGATTGCGCTGTTTCTGGCAATTCCCAGCTTATTTCCAATCAGGATATCAACCACCGGATTGCCCGTGCTGCATGGAAATGACAGTTCCCCTGTCCCTTCCTCCAGATCGGTGATATAGTCAAGCGCCTGACGCCATCTGCCATTTTGCAAGAGTTCCCGCGTCACGGTGATATGGTTTTTGATATCATGGCGGAAAGCTTTTGTGCTCTCATAGTGTGCCCTCGCCTCCTCCACATACTGGTTCAGATAATGTTCCTGCTGCGCAAGCAGGGAAAGCTGCGTACTCAACCGCACATTTTCCAGAAGCCTCCTGTATGCATACATCACGCAAAAAAGACTCATGATCCCCAAAAACTGTATCACCAATGCCTGACGGTGGTCTGTATTCAATATCTTTCCATCCTCGTCCGTGATGAGCGTATTTCCATATACCGTATAATTGATATAAGCGCTCATCAGAAATATCAGCAGCGTCGGTGTCAATATCAGAACCGCATACGGACTCCTCTTTTCTCCGCTGTCCGCATCACTGCACACAAAATACCGGTAAATCATGCGATAACAGAAAATGATTGCAGCTACAGCCAGATTTCCCAGCAGCATAAATGTAATACTGAGCACCTTCTGCGGTAGCGAGTTCAGGAGCGGAAACACCATGGACAATGCCGCGTTGAAGATACCGTAACACAGCTGCATGATCTCGCCAGTCACAATTGCATATAGTATCGATATCAGCACTTCTTCCCTGTATGCGAAGATCCCAACAGCCGCAAGCATCAGCACATAGGCAAAGAACGAGTACAGACTGCCCGCCTGCATCGTCATCACAGCGGCGCCGCAGACCACAAACAGCAGGCAGGGTGCGAAGCCCGCTCTTTTGTTCAGAAATTTCGTATAGTAGTGAAATCCGACACCGAGCTGGAGCATTCCCATGACATATTCATTAAAAAAATCAAGACAGCCCTCCACAAAAACCTCCGAATTTTTTCTTCATTTATTCTTCATATAACGCAGTAGCACTTCTGAAAACGCTTTGCTGCGCAGGCGCGATACGGGAATCTCGTCACCGCCCTCCATCCTTGCGGTTCCATTCTTGTAACCGCGCAGATACCCCAGGTTGATCAGGTAGCTTCTATGGCATCTGTAAAATCTGCTGCCAAGCTTTGTTTCCAGATTTTCAATCCGGTCGTAGTAGTCAATCACCTCCGACGAAATCAGATGCAGATAGACCTTTCTGCCAATTATCTCACAGTAAACAATCTCATCAAAAGAAAGAATGCTGCTGTCATACCCTTTCTGGACAAGCAGCTTCTTCTCTGCGTCACTCTGCATCATCGAAGCAAGCAGACGCTGCATCGTCCGCTCAAAATGCTTCTCTTCAATCGGCTTGACCAGATAATCATACGCCTGCACCTCAAAGGACTGAAATACCATTTCCTTTAATATTGTTGTGAAAATCAGATAACCCTTGAAGCCGCGGCTGCGCAGCCGCCTCGCTGTCTCCATTCCGTCCATCCCCTTCATCTGGATGTCCAGAAACAGGAGATCGAATGTCTTGTCCGACTGCAGCAGGGCTTCTCCGCTTGAAAACTGCGTCACTTCTATTTCAAAATGTTCCGAAAACTGCTTCCCGCGAAAGAAGTCAGATACCATCGCACTGATTCTGTCTGACATAGATTGCTCATCATCACAAACTGCTATGCGAATCACATTTCACGCCTCCTCTTAAAAAGAGTATTTTACCATACTCCTTTTTCCGATACAATCCAATTGTCTTCAAATGTATTCGTGACAGCCTGAACTGTCTATAAAGGATTCTGCCAAAATGCCACAAAAAAAGCAAAGTAACAAATCTGAATCGTCAGTTGTTCCTCTGCTTTAAAGTCATATTATAAAATTCTCCCCACATAGGGACAGTGTGTGATTTACTGCTGCTTATCGCTGTATCTCGATAGGAAAAATTCTGATAGTGTCTTGATAATTCATGCATGGGAACGTCCCAAAGATCAGTCCATCCAATAATTGACATCTCCTCCCTGTGCTAAAATTTGCTTATGCTGCATTCATTAATTAATCCTTTCTTTCTGTATACATTTTTTCATAAATCCGATGTCGCTTTACACCGTTTGAAGTTCTGCAAGCTGTTCTACCTCTGCCGCACTAAGACCTACATCTTCCGCAATTTCCTCAACCGTCATTTTTCCTCTTTTCAGCATCCTAAGTGCAGTATTCCTCTTTGTTTCATATTCAGCTTCGTTTTTTAATCTTCTTGCGCTTGTCTCAATCAATGCTCCGCCCATCATATCACCTACACCTTTCTGCACATTCTCATATTTTTGTGCAATCTCTTTAATCACATCGCCAGAAAGTTCTATGATCGTCCGCTTGTCGAACGCCCCGATCACTCCCTGCTGTTCCAATTCGTCAAGCCTTTCTAAAATTTTTTGATATTCTGCCTTTAATTCCGCCAATTTCTGCTCATTACTATTATACTCTGGAAAACTGTTCTCATGTGAGAAAATGTAAAACGGTATCAGCATCAGCAGACGTTTTTCAAAAATATCATCAAGCGAATACTTCTGTGTTTTCATAATCGGCACATCATACTGAACCGTCCCGCCCGGCGTGATGATAACATATTTCATTTTGTCCGGTGTCCTTTTGTAAGTCCGCAGGTACAGAACTGCCGTATTGGGGAATGTCACAGTCAGCGTTTCCTCTGTAACCTCTCCATCGTCAAGTGCTATCTGTATGTTATGCCGTACCGGCATAACTTTCGTACTCGAAAAGCCTTATCGTGATTTTCCCATCCGGAAAGCTGCTCTCACACTCAATATGGTATTTCTTCGGTATCTTCCCGAAAACCGTAAAATTTGTATCTGTAATACGTTCCTTATCTGCTTCGTCCTGCTGGTCTATAAAATGCTCATTGGGAAAAAACTGTATTTCTTCTTCCCCTGTGTATGTTTCCCCGAAAATCTCATTGATTATGGGGATAATCAGTTTCCGGCAGTCATTTAAGATTGTACGAAATACCCCGTCATATATATTTGCCATGTATTAATCCTTTCTTTTTTGTGGTTTTATCATACCATTTTTTCATTGCAAATTCAAGAATCGTACAGCATTTCACAATGTTCTCACTTTGAAAATCCTGCTGTTTCATTCCCTTAAAATGCCCTCCATTAGTCCCTTTTCCTTCCGCGGTATTGTGGCTTTGCTCTTTCTGTAAAAATATTCTGCATAGTCCGGCGGAAATACAAATCAGAAAAGTGTCAAAAAACTTCACCAAAGGATTAACGAATCCACTTCAATTCCTTTCACTTTACATTAGGATACATTGGGTTTAAATTGATATCTGCGCCACAATCTCCGCTGTTGTTTTCGGCCAGTTCATTGTGTAAATATGTATGCCATCTACCCCATGCTCCTTCAAATCAAGAATTTGGCGAACTACATAATCAATACCGGCTTTGCGCATATCTTCCTTGTTTTTGCCATAGGCAGTAATCAGATTTTCAAGCTCCTTCGGAACGGAAGAACCGGATAAATGAATGCTTTTACTTATCTGGTTTGCACTTATAACCGGCATAATACCGGCACAGATCGGCACTGCAATTCCAATATCCATCACCCGTTCCCTAAAACGATAGAAAATATCATTGTCAAAGAAAAGCTGTGTGACAAGGAAACTTGCGCCAGCTTCAACCTTTTCTTTCAAATGTATCAAATCACTTTCAAAACTCGCAGCTTCATAATGTTTCTCCGGATAGCAGGCTCCGGCAATTGAGAAGGAAGTATTTGCTTTTAGATAACGAATCATATCAGAAGCATATAAAAATTCCCTGCTGTTAAATTGCTCCTTCCCCATTGTCTGTGGCCTGTCGCCACGCAGTGCCATGATGTAATGAATGCCTTCTTTTTCCAGTAATTCGCAGTTCTTTTGAATGTCAGACTGTTTAAAACCAACACACGTCATATGCGCCATTGTATCAATCTGCAAATGCTGTTGAATATACGATGCAATTTCTATTGTTTTTCCTGCGCTAGAGCCTCCTGCGCCATATGTGCAGCTGATAAAGTCAGGCTTCAAAGCAGCAAAAGCATCCAATTTAGCGAAAACAGCCTGAAACTCGTCCTCCGTCTTAAGCGGAGAAATTTCAAAAGAAATAGTTGTTTTGGTTTTATTTAATAAATCCTTTATCATTTTTTCCTCCATTCGATAGTGGTTTACGCTGATGGGCAATTGATTTATTAAATATCAGTATATCTTTTCTGCCTGTTTTTGAAAAATACAAAAAAATAGCACTTTGCCATAGTTTCAGACTATTTCAAAGTGCTATTCTGATTCATTTCTTATTCGTCATTCGTGTCGATATGCTTTTTTAACGCTTCTACATAAGCCTGACCATACCTGCTAAGGGGCATATTTTTTTGTGTAATGATTCCAACACGCATATACTCAGGAACTGTGCATAGTTCCTTGTCTATCTGTAAGGGTTTGGCTACACTATTTTCCCCATTTAATTTCTTGCTGATTACATCGGAACTGACCGTATAGCCATTTAATCCGATTACAAGATTAAAAAGTGTTGCCCGGTCCCTTACTTTTATATTTTTATTTCTGTCAAGTGTGCTTAATATCTCCTCTGAAAAATAAAAAGAATTGTACTCTCCCTGTTCAAAGGAAAGGTATGGGTACTCTTCCAAATCCTTTAAATCCAGTGCCTCCCTGCCTGCTAATGGGTGGTTGGAGCATATGAATACATGGGGCTTGGCAACAAACAATTCCTCAAACACTGCAAAAGAATAGTGCTGACAGGATATTATTTGTCCTATTGAAAATTGTTATCTGCATCTCAGCTTCTAATTCTCTGATTGCATTTGTCAGACTAGGCTGTGAAATAAAGAGCCTTTTGGCGGCTTCTGTAATATTTCCTGTTTCTGCCACTGTAACAATATATTTTAACTGTTGTAAAGTCATATTGAACCTCCGTTTTCTCTGTTTTCGCCTTCCATTCTAGCAAATACATTGTCCTTTATCAATCCCCTGCTCCTTAAAAGAACGGTGTTCCCAACTGATACGCACCATATGAAATGGCGAAGAAGTCGAAACAAAGATTTTAAATTCAGCAAAACAGGAAAGGTATTTTTCGATTTATGTGTTATTCTATATACGTAGCTACAAAAAAATAAAAGGGGGGTGAAATTAATAGATTACCGAAAAAGCATACAGGAAAGCCTCGATTATATAGAGGATAATTTAAAGACTCCTATCACTGCCACGGAGCTTTGCGAGCAGGCAGGTTATTCACTGTTCCACTATTACAGGATGTTCCAATCAGTCGTTGGAATGTCGGTAATGCAGTATATTCTTCGACGCAGGCTTATTCATGCGATTTATGAAATTCGCTGCGGCAGCAAAAGGATTGATGTGATACTGGAATACGGTTTTGGTACCTATGCTGGATTCTACAAAGCTTTTCGGCGCGAATTCGACTGCACTCCCTCCACCTATATAAAAAAAGGAAGGGCTAAACGACCTTACAAACTGAACTTGTATAAGGAGGACTATATGGTATCTCATAAGAAAGCTTTGGATGTTCTGAAGCACTGGAAATTAGAAAATGAATCAATCTCTGACGTCTATCACGAGAGCAATGGAGAAAAAAGTAACAGCGCCTTTTATGTTGGCAAAGACTTTGTTCTGAAGTTCTCTAAAAATTATGATGAAGTCACAAACGCAATCGCGCTTTGCAATGCAATAAAAGGCGCTGGCGTAGGTATATCTTCCCCAATTCAAACAACAGATGGACGGGCATTCGTACAGGACGGCGAACTGTTTTTCTATGTAACCCGGCGAATCTCTGGCACACAAATGATTGCCCATGATTTTTATGAAGGAGATTATGCCGCAAAGGCAAGATTTGTCGGTGAAATCATCGGGCAGCTGCATCTCATTCTGTGTCAGGCTAAAACATCTGTGAATGATGTAAATCTGTATGAATCCGTAAAGAATTGGGCACTGCCGAAATCAAAAGATATTTTGTCGCTTTCGGACTCGTTTTGCCGAGATTATTTGAATGAATTTGGAAAACTGTATGACAAGCTGCCCAAACAAATCATCCATCGTGATCCGAATCCGTCAAACATTATCGTGTCGCAGGGCGAATGGGGATTTATTGACTTTGAACTGTCGGAGAAAAATCTGCGTATTTATGATCCCTGCTATGCGGCTGTGGCCATTTTGAGTGAGAGCTTTGATGAAAAGGATCAAGCTCAGTTATCAAAGTGGCTGGAAATTTACCGAAATATTCTTTGGGGCTATGACAGTGTAGTAAAACTTATCAATGAGGAATATGCTGCACTTCCTTATGTGGTCATGGCAGATCAGCTAGTTAGCACAGCATGGTTTTCAGAGAAGGACAAATATATGGAACTTTTTGAGACAAATAAGCGCATGACCCAATGGCTTATCACTGTTTTTGATGAATTAAAGATTAACTAGATTTCAAAACCGCTTTGCTTGTGAAGAAATACGATTCTAAATTTAACGGAGGAATTTTAAGTGAATAAAAATAATATTAAGGATTATAGCAGAAAAATATCTGAATGTATGTGGAATCTGCCTGATAAGGGTGAACTTGATGCCAGACGGACTTATGGGAGGAGAAAAAGAAATAACCGAATATGAAAAAGAAGGCGCTTCGTGGTGTATAACATATACTTTTATGCCAGACGAATTAGAAGGTTTACTCCGCCGCTTTGGTGTGAAAAATATTGAGATGGCAGGTTCCGGAGCATATGCAAGAACAGTTCCACATGAATCACTTGTAAAAATGATGAATGATTCAAAACAACGATCAGATTTTTTAGACCTCTTTATATAACAACCAAAAGCAAGGACATGATTTCGGCTGCATATTTTCGTCTCTGTCGCAAGGATCTTCTGCACACTCTTTTACCTTTATTGTAAAACCAAGCCGCTTATATAAACGAATATTAGCCATATCTGTAGTGTCAACACCAATAGATATCCTTTGATATCCCAAATCCTTTATGTGCTCCATTACGTGGCAGATCAGCTTTGTTCCGAATCCCTGACCACGGAAATCTGTTCTAACTCTAAATGCACAAAGATATGCAGTTCTTTTGCCATCTGCAAAATCTTTGTGCTCAAGGTCATAGAAAACATACAACTCTCCAACCAGCTCTCCATCATAGTCGAGCGTCCAAAATTCGGCATTCCCTTTTTTTATGTTGTCGCAAAAGAATTTTGCATTAGAAGAAGCAGTATGAATACTCTCATATCCCCACAATTCCAACAACTCATGCTCTGCTGCTCTTCTAATCTTCATGGTTTTCATCCTCCAAATCTCGATTTGTCATCGTCCTTATTATACGATACCAGCCCCCAAAAGAAAATAACTTTTCTAAAAATCTGCTGGCTGGAATCAGTTTGCAAAGCAAGGTATTTCCGGGCGGTAAATCCACAAAGGGGCAGCTGGCGCTCATTTTGTGCATTGCCCTTGACAAAAAGTTTGAAGAACTATTTTATTTTGATTGAAAAATGAAAAAATACATCTTGATTCTCTAAGGAACTGTTCCGAAATAACATGTATAGCCTGCGCTGGATATTTCTCCGAGGACACAGGTCAAAACAAGGTAGGAGGTAGTTTGTAAATGAAAAATAATATTATTATTGCAGGTGTTCCAAGAGCCGGAAAAAGTACAATATCACACTGTCTGGCAAAGCAGTATGGGTATCAGCACATTAGCATGGATTCGATAATCGCGGGATTTGAGAAATGTTTCCCTGAAACGGGTGTGAATACTTATGCCGGATTGTCCTCTATGGACACATTACATTTAATCAGCGGTAAGATGGCACCTTTTGTACGGGCAATGCTGGACAGCGGCGAATACGATGAGTTCAGCCCCGGCATGGTTCTGGATATGTATCAGCTTTTGCCAGAGGATTACATGAAATATATACATGGGGCAAACTGTGATATTGCCTATTTCATTACGTCTGATGTGACTCCGGAAGAACGGTTCGCAATTCAGAAGAAATATGACACGGAAAAAGATTATACATTTTATAAGTCAGATGAAGAGCTTCAAGAGGGTGCAGTGTATATTGTGGAACAAAGCATCTGTATGAAAGAGCAGTGTCAAAAATACGGCTTGCCGTATTATGAAACTGCCAGGGACAGAGAACAGATATTTAGGGATTTTTTACTTACCATTCGCAGAGCTGCCAGGTGAGTGCTAAATCGGTAATCATGGATTGAAGCGGCACTTGTATTCCTAAGCATGTTTTAGAGAGAGGAGATTTTATGGGAATTGAATTGAGAAAACTTGCTGTCACCGACGGCACGGATATCTATGAAATGCTGCAGGAGCTGCCTGCAGACGAGAACGGCTTTATCAACCGGGCTGCGGGTATGCGTTTTGACGAATATCAGGAATGGCTCAAAGGCAAGGTGCGGGAATCGGAGCAGATTGGGCTTGTCGATGGCTGGAAAGTTCCCTCGACTACCTTTTGGCTCATTGAGGACGGCAGACCTGTCGGATGCGGTAATCTGCGGCATTTTTTAACAGACAAACTGCTGGAACAGGGCGGAAATATCGGCTATTCCATCCGTCCCTCAGACAGAAACAGAGGACTGGGGAAAACCCTTCTCTCCCTCCTGATAAAAGAGGGCAGAAAAATGAACATGGACAAGCTTCTGATTACCATTCACAACCAAAACGCGCCATCGCTTCATGTTGCACTGGCAAATGGCGGGAAAGTTGAAAAGACAACCGGAGAACGGACTTATGTCTGGATAGAATTGTAAATGTATTCGTTTCACAATTCTATTTGAGCCGGCATGGGGGATTAATATGATTCATTCAAAAGCAATTGACTATTTACTGGAAAACGGCAGAGAGGTCATCCAATACCGCCTGCACAAAGAAATCCTGAAGGACCTCTCCAAAGCGGAGGAAGAAACACTGCTTGAAAAGGTCATGCAGACACCAAACTACAAGCTTCTGGAGCGCTATGTGAAGCCAAACGGATATATCGGAATCGGTATGCACTCCTGGGAAAAGTTTAAGGAAACAGAGCTGCAGGACGGGGAATCGGCTGCGCGGCTGCTGGCCAACTATGCGATTCCCAAAGATTGTTCGATTGTGAAGAATTTTATCAGTGCACTGCGCGATGACAAGGTTCTGGAAGAAGAATTTTCGTATTACAATCCGGAAATCGCGCGTTTTCAGAATCGTTTTCTGGGGCTCAACAACGGCGGCGGACTGATGGTTGTACTCTATACGTGTCAGGCACTTCTGGGATATGGCGACGACGATGCAGTCAGACCATTTGTGGAGACTTCCTTCAAGGCATTTGAGAGCCTGCTGCGGATAAAAGCACTGGAAGATATCACAAAATACAATCCCAACGCAAAGCGGAAGTACAACTACCCATACATTGAACACGACGTCTATTTTCCATGTCAGTATCACCTGGAAACACTGGCAAATACGCAGTCATGGAGAACGGACGAAGCCGTCGGCAAAATGATAGAAGCCGTCAATTACCACGACCAGATCATGAAGCCGGACAGCAACATGCATGTGAAAATTGGCAGCCGGTACTATGCCCCGCTATGGGCCTACGTCAGGCCATTTACAGCATATGAGACAAATCAGGCAGGCACAGTGGCACAGAGAAAAACACTGACCAGTCTTGCAAGGGTTGGCGGGAACAGGATCGATGTGGTCCGCAAAAGTGCAGAGGTTGTGGAGGAAGCGCTGTCGAAAGAGGGATATCTGAAAATTGATTTCGAGAGCTCTTATAAAAAACAGCGCTACAAAGCTGGTTTAAAATACCCAGGTCCATACAGTGAAGTTGCGCTTGAACCAGACCATAAAACGGACACTGCACTCTGGTGCGAACTGACATTCTGGGGTGTGCAGTTTCTGGATATTATAAACAATTTTAAGATTTGTACATAAATATGCACCCGAGTCTCTATCTGTATAATTTTATAAAATCATACAGATAGAGACCCAGGTGCAATGACAGCATATCATTATAAGCGTATATCAATATGTTTCTGTGACACAGCGCGCGTTTCCGCCTCCGCACTTTCCACCGCTGCATTTTCATTGGAAGCAAGTGCTTCCGGATTCTGGATGTCTGTCCCGACATTGTTCTCTTCCGGCTCTGTTTGGGATACTTCCCCGGTCTGCTGCTTATCATCAGCAGTCTGTTCTGTCCTGCCGGTCTTGTTTTCGCTGTCCGTTTTGTTGTCGGTCTGCTCTGCTTTTGCGGCTTCTGTCATCGTCTGGTTTGCCTCGGCGAGCGTGTGAAGCTGTGCATTTGTGGCATTCTCTGCTTTCTGTTCCACCTCTGCAAGTTCTGCCTCCTTTGACGCTGTATCGCCGCCCCGGCTTCCGTCCAGTTTGATCTCGATCTTGAGGACGCCTGCCCTGTCTTCCATCTGCCTTGCGGTACTGCCCTGCACCTTTGCCTGCTTCATGGAAGAATCCGCAGAGATCATTGCCTGCATACTCGCCGTCGAAAGCCCGGATTTCTGTTCCGGCGTGTTTTCTTTCTGACTGTTACTGTTCTCCTCCTTTTTTGGTGCGTTTTTAGCCTGCTGCTCTTTTCGCTTTTCAATCTGGTGCTGTCTCAGCTGTTGGTTGAGATTGTTGATCTCCTGCTGGATTTCCTGCCTCCGCTTCATTTTTTCATCCGGTGTCATGTCCTTGTTTGCGCCAAGCTCCTGTAGCTGTTTCTGCGCGTTCGCGATCTGATCCTGAATACCCTTACTGACAGAATCCGACTGCATATTCATGTTTGCACGCACTGACTGCACATTGTTGGACACTCCGTTTCCATTGCTTATGGTCATCATAGTTTCGTCTCCTTTCAAAATTTAAGCCGTTAAAGTTTATGTACTCAGTTATTTTTTCGGAAATTTCCTTTTCTTTCTAAACCGCCATGTTGTGGAACAGCTTTTTATTGTTGTGAAGGAAATATGATATGTGGAACAAGAACTTGTTTTTCCTGCTTGACCTTGCCCCAGGGACATAGTCTATGCTATATGCTGTAATGCTGTTAAAACTTTTGGTATAGATAGTATAGATATAAGAAACTTAATTTAGGAGAGGAAAATGAAGAAAGTACGTTTTGAGAAGAAAAAGTATACATATTTGGATTCCCTGAGATTTTCTATAATCAGTTCACCTGTGTGTACGATATTGTATTTGATTCTGTCTCTTGCTGTCGCAATTCTGCCAACCTACCAGGTTATTATTAATGCAGGATTTATTGATAATGCGCTGGGACTTATAGACGTCTCCGCAACAAAAAGAGCGGTATATATTTCACTGGCGATTGTTATCGGGATTATAGCATATCAATGGCTTGTTGAGCCCATAAAGGCATATCTTGCCAACAAAATCGAGATGGATATGAGGGTCAGTCTTAAGGGCGCATATGTTGAAAAATGTTCAAAGATTGCGTTTAAGTATGTTGAAAATACGGACAGTATGGATTTAATGAACCGTGTTGCCGGCACAATGGAGCATAAGTTTATCGACGGCTTTACAAATGTAGTCAATCTGATATCGCTGTTTATGACAATTGCGGGACTTCTTATTGTCCTTATTACACAGATTGCCTGGGTTGCACTGATTATTATAGCTGTTGCCATACCGCTTCTCTATCTTTCGTTCATAAGCGGAAAGGCAACCTATAAGGCCAATAAAGAGATTACCCAATATCAGAGGAAATACAAATATCTCACTACCGTAATGACGGGAAGAGAAAATGTTGATGAGAGAACGGTATTCGGATATAACGAAAAGCTTAATGACAAGTGGTTTGAGCAGTATGAGATTTCCAGAAAAATGGAAACAAGAACACGTGCCAAATGGTTTGTAAAGCTGAAATCCGGAAGTATGATAACAGCATTTCTGTGTACCTTTATTGCAGCAATGCTTATCAACCCTGCTGCAACGGGAATTATTACAATCGGTATGTTCTTTTCACTGATAAATGCAACCCTTGATCTTGTACACACCATGTCATGGTCACTCACAAGATTAATCGAGGCTGTATCCACACATATCGAATACCTTAAGGAGATTACAAAGTTTGCAGCATTTGAACAGTATGATAATGCGGATGCCGTGCCTGAAGGCGGTATAGAATTTAAGTCTTTGGAATTCAGGAATGTAATCTTCAAATATCCCGGTACGGAAACCTATATTCTTAAGGATATGAACATGAAGATAGAAGCCGGCAGGCATTATGCCTTCGTTGGTGCAAACGGAGCGGGAAAGAGTACCATTGCCAAACTTCTGACAGGTCTTTATCAGGATTATGAGGGCCGGATACTTATTAACGGAAGAGACCTTAGAGAATATACGGCAGCTCAGCTGAAAGCCTTTTATTCAGTTGTTTATCAGGACTTTGCAAGGTATTCAATTTCAATCTGGGATAATATCGCCATAGGATGCGTTGGCGGAGCGGATGATGAAGCAATCAACAATGCCATAACTGCCCTTAAACTGGACTCGGTTATTGAAGGCCTTGAGGATGGTAAGGATACATTGCTGGGTAAGCTGGCGCAAGAAGGCAAGGATCTTTCCGGCGGTGAATGGCAGAGAATCGCCCTTGCAAGATGCTTTGTAAGTGAAGCACCGATTCGTGTACTGGATGAACCCACAGCCGCTTTGGACCCCATTGCGGAAAGTAACCTTTATAGTGAATTTGCAAAGCTTTGTGAAGGAAGAACCACATTGTTCTTCAGTCACAGACTGGGCTCGGTTAAGCTGGCAGACTACATTTACGTAATTGATAACGGACATGTAGAGGAACAGGGAACGCATAATGAGCTAATGGCTGCAAAGCAGCTTTACTATACGATGTATGACAGTCAGAGGAGGTGGTATCAATGAGTGAAAAGAAAATAAGTCCCATTAAGATACTTAAAAGAATAACGCCTCTTGTATTTAAGGCAACACCCTTCTTTTTTGGATTGTTCATTGTAATTACAATACTCCATGGCTTGTCATGGGCAGTAAAGATTTTGTTTCTGCAGAAGTTTTATGATACCACCAGTGAAGTAATAAATACAGGCGGAAGCATAAAGACCATATACATTTCTCTTATTGTGTACGGCGTGGTTATTATTCTGGCAGAGCTTGTTAACGCACTTAACAATTTTCTGTATCTGCCATTTAACCAGATGGTTATCGGAAAATTGATGCAGAAGGTTCATCTTAAGATATCTAAAATTGGAGCCATCGAATATGAAAATGCGTCAACTCTGGACAGCATCAACAAGGCCGAGATGGGAATCAATAATATCTTCGACATGGTATTTTCATTTATCATGATGATGGCATTTTTCCTGCCCTATGTGCTGTTTATGGGAATATGGATTTTTACTATTAAGCCGATTCTGGCAATAGTAATTGTTATTTCCATGATGCCCTGTCTTCTGACAAAGCTTGTGCAGGTAAGTATGTACGCTAATCTTGAGGATGAGATTGCTCCGCTGAGAAGATCCTATGATTATTATGAGAGCACCATCTGCTCCAGGGAATATTTCAAGGAAACGAGAATCTTGGGCGTAACGAACTATTTTAAGAAGCTTTATTATGACACAATGGTTGTTCTGAATAAGAAAAGCCTTAAGGTGGCAAAGAGAGTCTGTCTGTTTGATCTTGCGGGAAAAGGAATAGGCCTTGCGGGTTATCTGGTTGTCCTTCTGCTTTTTGTTAAAGCATTGCTTACAGGTGATATTACGGCGGGTACATTTGCCGCAATATTCACGGCAATCGTAAAGATGCAGGAAATGGTCGGAGAAATGATTAATCTTGTGGGCGATATAGGTAAAAACAGCGGTTCAATCAACAACCTTCTTGATTTCATAGATATGCCCGAAACAGACGGTGAAACAAAGGTAAATGATTTCTGTGAAAAGATTGAACTTAAGAATGTTTCCTTTACATATCCGGGAGCAAAAGAGGAATCTCTGACAGATGTTAATCTGACAATTAACAAGGGTGAAACCATTGCAATTGTGGGACATAACGGAGCCGGAAAATCAACTCTCGTGAGACTGATTACAGGTATATATCAGCCCACCGGTGGCAGTGTAACAATAGACGGTATACCTACAAAGGATATTAAGTCATCGAGCCTTTACGGACTTATGTCCGGTGTATTCCAGAAATTCCAGAAATATCAGATGACTCTTCGTGAAAATGTTATGATTAGCAATCTTGATACGGAAAGGGAAGACGGAACTCTGCTGGAAACCTTAAAGAAAGCAGATGTGGATATTGAATCACAGTCTTATCCCGACGGTTTGGAAACAATGCTTTCCCGTGAGTTTGACGGCGTCGACCTTTCAGGCGGACAGTGGCAGAGGGTATCTATTGCAAGAGGTATCAACAGAGACAGTACGGTAATCGTGTTGGACGAGCCTACTGCAGCAATCGATCCCATTGAGGAGACAAAGATATATAAGAAGTTCAAAGAGATATCCGATGAAAGGACAACGGTGCTTGTAACTCACAGACTCGGAAGTGCCCGAATTGCAGACAGAATCGTTGTTATGGAAAATGGCCGTGTTGCAGAAATCGGAACCCATGATGAGCTGATTAATAAAAAAGGCACATATCATGTTTTGTTCATGTCACAGGCACAGTGGTATGAAAATCAGAATGCTTAATAGGAACGTATAATATGAAGAAAACAACTGTTTTATTGAAAATCCTTGCTGGTCTTTATAAACCTGACAGCGGGACGGCTGTCATAGCAGGAGAGCATTTCCCTGAGAAAATCAGAAGGCAGATAGTGCTTGTTATGCAGAACAACAGCAAGGATGCTCCGGTCATTTTGCTGGATGAGCCGGTCTCGGCCCTGGATCAGGACACCGGACATTCCGTTCTGGATGCCTTAAGTAAATTGACGGATGGCAGGACAGTGATCCATGTTACGCACCATCAGGAGACTTTGGACGACAGTTATACCATTTATCGCATGGAGGGAGGAAAGATGGTTCGTGGGTGATCTGATTCAGTTAGTCAGGCGAATGGGCATCTGGCGTCAATACATTATTTTACTCCTGCTGCGTTCCCCGTTCGATGCTTTCAGGACCTGGATGCTGGCAAACTTGATGAAATCGGTTTTTGTCTGTCTGGAAACGGATAATTCCGGCGCATTTTTGAAACTATGTGTAGTATATGGCTTGCTATGTGCAATGCTATTTGTCTATAATGGAATCATATGGGCCTGCCTGAACAACCTGAAAGCAAATTCCGTTTGTATAAAAAGAGTGAACAATACATTAGATGAATAGGAGAAAGCTATGAAAAATGACCTTATGCTGATTGGAGAAATCGCGGATTTTTTTGGAATTTCCAGAAAAGCAATCCGTTTATATGAAAAGAAAGGGATTCTTAAACCGGTGAAAGTTGACGCCGCCAACGGGTATCGCTATTATTCGGCCGAACAGGTGCAGCAGTTAAATGCGCTGTTAGAATTAAAGGCATTGGGCTTTTCGCTCGATGAAATTAAAATGATCCTTGATGGAAAAACAGCAAAAGCGCCATTGCTCGAAATGCTTGAAAAAAAGCGGAAGGCATGGCAGGAAACCATCAATTCCGCCAGATACAAGGAGGAATGTCTGGACGAGATTATTAGAAATGTACAAGGTTCCCGCGCAGCCCAAAAGATTACCGAAATGACAGAAGAAGAGCGGGCGTGGCTGTTGGTAAAAATGGTATGTCTTGAAGATATTAGGGCACAGAAAATCTTAAGTGAAGCGTTGTGGTTATAATAAACATTTATCACATACTCCCTTTTCAGATTTGTGTACCCATTGGGAAATGACTTATAAATATACATTAGTAAATGGCAGATAAGATTTTCTAACAAAATATATAAATGGGAATTCTGATAAGACACTTTTTATAGCATTTAATAACTGTTATATCTTATCTCCAAAAAGTCCGCAAACCCTTGAAAACACTAAATTTACAGCAAGTGAGTTTGCCCTTATGCTTTCCCTTGTGTTATATAAAAGCTAAGTTCTAACATCTTAACTGCATGGTACGAAGTTGGCAGTGCAGATAAGAGGATTGAGTCAAAATCAGATAAAAAAAGATGAAAGGCGGTATTTATATGTTACCAGTGCAATTAACATAGCAATGAGAGCTTTAAAGAAATACAAGATTTTTTGAAACAAAATTATCATAAAGATTATACATTATCAATATACAACAGCTGTGAGCAAGCAACAGTTGAAGTTATTTGTGCTTATGAGGAAATGCTAGATGTGATAATGTATGTTACGAATGTGGAGCATTGTACCAAGAAAGATATATTACCACAATTCTAATGAATCTTCCGCCTCTACCCATGTCTGCATACTGCCCTCAAGATACAATGTTGCATATTCAAGAGGATTATCTATTGCCAAAGCATTTAAATTGAAAATCTGAACATACATCACCGCCAATCAGAATTGTATGTTCAGATTCTCTGACAATATTACTGACAATAGATTTAACAGCATATACAACATCTTCTTTTGATTTCGGCTCAAAATCTCTCAATTTATGCATTAAATGTATATCTGAAACATAATATATTCGTTCCTTCGTCATTAATAATCTCAAATCACCAGATTCGTACGATGTATCCAATTCTCTGGACGTTTGTAATACCAACTCTGTACTTTTCTCGTTTTCTTCGATGCAGGAGACTGATCCAAGCCTATTATTATCTATTTTATATGGCTCATATGGAATACCAAATTTTTCACATATAGTGCTTGTGACTCTTGCATTTTGTAAATTAATTACCGATGTATCATTTAAATTCTTTAATCCATCACAAAGCAACAAATCAGTGTCTGAAAGATCACCTTTCAAAAACCGCTTTTTCTGATTATATATGCCCTGTTTAGAACTATCTGTATAATTATAGGCTGCTATGACATCATCTGGATCAAATATTGTACATATTTCCCTAACTAAGCTTCCAGCACATGTGTAATCTGACATATATTCCATCAATATATTAAATCGACTTTTATCATTTAGTGACTTAAATATATATTGCCACATAAAGAAATCTCTATAATGTCTTCTTGAATACCACGAATTTCCCACCAATTCAGTTGACAGTTTAGATTTTCCATAATTTTGTTCCACTTTTCGGAACTCATCAACAGATGAACAAGCGTAAAATTTATTAATCCATTTCTTACATTGCTTTTTTAACTGCTCTCCTTTGCAATAAATGGATATTTCTTCATCTGTTGATGTAACCATATAATTATCTATTGTATCTTCCACCAAAAACTTTTTCTCATATAACCTATCATAATCAACGCTAGCCCTGATTTTAGAAATATCACACTGGTATCATGGAAAGCCTCTATAACTCCCGGAAATAATTAAGGACGAAATGGTCAACACTTAACAAGATCAAAACTTCGGCAAATACACCAACAGAAAACCACAAACATCAGAGGGAAACTTGTTATATTGGCCAGTCTCCCTCTAGTGTTTTAAGTGTTGCAGATGAAAGTTCTGAAGAGTAATTCCCCCCCTACCCCAACAATACACTATTAGCATACATAAAATAAGCCCTAAAAAAATATATACAGTTTGTGTATGCCAAATAGCGGCTATTCTTATTAAATGAGATATGCTATGATATCGGATATAAGGAGGATGAAAATGATGTTTGTATTAGCTGACAACGAAAAAATAGGACAATATTTGACGAGTCACATAGAAGAACGCTTTAAAAGCCATCGGCTGTTTTGCAAAAAATACCTTGAAGCTATGGGTGAAGAAGCAAACAGTGAGCAGCTGCGGAAAATGTCAAATCGCCTGTCACAGATTTTGAACGGGAAAAAAGAAATTCAGCTCTATGATTTCCCTGTATTTTGCCGACTCCTAGAGATGTCCTGTGAGGATATCCTCAGCGCAGGGGAGAGTCATGTTCCCGCCTCTTCGCGCTTGACAAATTATGCCGTTGCCTTCTCTAAAGATGAACGCGAATGGGAGACGTATGTAACGCGCGAAGATTCTCCGATTTTGAATGCCGACGAGTACGGAAAAACCATCATTGATTACGCATTGGAAGCAGAGAATTATGACCTCCTGAAATACTTGACGGACAAGAAATATATCTGGTTTGTGGGAGCAGATAAAAAGGACTGTTTTGCAGGATTCGGAGCTGGAACCAGTATAGAAAAGGCAACTTTTCCGTACCCCAGAAACTGGCATGTTTTAGATGCACAGTTAAAGATGCGTGATGAATTGAGAACGCATATGGCAGCACTGGCTATCCACCATGAGGACTTGGAAATGTTGGAACAGCTTCGTGTAAGGGAAATCCCCTCCCTATATCAACTGTCCTATTACTCATCCCAACCAGATGAATACAAAAAATATTACAATACAAAACTCATGGAATCACTCACTCATGCAGGCGATAGAGTATTGGATTACTTTTCTGGTGAATTTGAAATTACGGATAGAGTTGGGTTTGCAAACAGATTCACATTCCCATTTCTTGGAGAATTGATCGAAAGACTGCTTAAAGCCCAAAATGAATTTACGGAATATATGCTGAAAGATGCCATTCAGCATAATCAATATGTTTATGACCAGTTGACCTCCTTAATGGCTGATGCAGTTCAGTCCTACGAGCAAATTGGGTATGATATAACAAATAATGTGATAATAAACGATTTGACAAAAGGTATATTAAAGGATCTTTATTTTTATGGCGAGGGACATTTAGTCAGCTATTTTGCGTTATTGCCAGAGACGAAGAAGGGGTTGCGCTCCAATATCGTTCGAGTAAATGCAGAGTCCTCAAATACTATGATAAATCGCCGAATTTCAGAGCTAAACAGCTTGTATGATGCAATTCATCAAATAACACCAAAATTTAAAGGAGAAAAGGATAATGATGTTTTTTGACTACAAAGATGGAGATTTTATACACATACTTTCCGACAGCATAGCGATGGATTCTGACGGACATATGATGACGCGAATGGGCGATAGCATGGCGCTAGACATGGATTCTGGTGAACTATATATCGTTTCGGGATGGCTAGACGATGAGGACAACAATTAATTCCACAGACATACTTTCAAAACCGAACATCTGGGAGCAAGAAATTTAATGAAAATTTGATAGAAATGTGAGTGTGATTGTGGTATTCTATTAGAGGTACAAATCGACATTTGGAGGCGGGAATACAATGATAAGGCATATATGTATGTTTACATTAAAAGAGGATAATAGAGAAAAGAATATTATTGAATTTTTTGAAAGAGCTGAAAAGTTAAGAGAATTAGAGATAATAAAACAATTTAGTATAGTTAGAAATGTGGAAAGAACACCAGTTTCTAATTATGATGTTGCTTTAATTTTTGACTTCGATACAGTAGAAACATTAGATGAATACCAAAAATCACAACTGCACATGGAATTTGGAGAATTTGTATATTCCATTAGAATTGATAGAGCTTGTATTGATTATGAAATTTGATTTAGCTAAAATTTCCAGTTTGTCGAAACAACCATTGCCACAATCACAACAGAATAGTTACACAGCGTCAGAGCGTATAGAAAAATCTATGCGCTCTATTTTATTGTAAAGGAGCAGATTTATGAGCAAAGACAGCAAGGCACAGCATAGAGCCACCCGACAGCATCCACCCACAAAAATAATCGTGGAAAGGCACTATGTAGGCACTGAAAAAATGGAAACGATATTCAAGCGGATAGCCGGGGACACATAACAAAAAGGGTTAAGGAGATAGCGGAAAACAGCGTAAATTAGCAACATAACGTGCGGTACATTGCAATCAATGACGGGGTGGACTCCATAGACAACGCATAAATGGACATTACACCATTCTGCAACATCATCAATGAAATCACTGCTTTAATGCTTGTGTTATAAAATTGCCTCTGTTATGCCAGTACAGGCTCTCTTTTCCTGATGACAGCCTCTACTTCATCAATTGTCTTTTCAACAATCTCAGCTATCTGTTCAGGAGTATAACCTTTCCTGTGCATATTCAAAATAATTCTTTCTCCTTCTTCTGCCCTGCCTTTTTCCCTGATTCCCTGTGAAAGATTACACATGGCACTCACATCCTTTCTCAACTTATCGTCTATCGGAATACTGTACTCGGCTTCAATAATCCCTAATTTTTCTGCGGCGGTCAATTCCATCGAAAACAATGTACTCAGCAGACGGTGCAGCTCATACTTATCATTATGCTCAGGAATCTTATCTGAAGAGGATATTACAACTTCATATCCATCATCAGCATCACACTGAGACAGAATTTCCCGTCTCTGACATCAATCACAAGATCGCCTGCATACTTGCCTGCCACCCTGCGGATGTTGGATAAACCGTACCCATGGCCTTCCACACTTGTCTTTGATGTGGCTGGAAGTCCATTCTCGCAATCCCACTGCAGATTTCCGGCAAAGCTGTTTGTAATCTCTATCATATAAGCATTGTTTCTATGGTATGAGCGAATGGAGACAGACGCATTTTTCTCCGTGTGTTCCATTGCATTCTGAAGCGCATTATTCAGAATCACGCTCAAATCAAACACATTGATATCCGAACCAGCCGGATAATAAAAATCACATGAAAACAGGATCTCCCTTTTCTCAGCCTCGCCTTTCCACTCCTGCAAAATCACATCCGTCACCGGGTTGCCGCTCTTAATCTCCCCGACCACTTCCGCGAGCGCAGCCTTTAACTCTGCAGTGTACGCCCTCGCTGCCTCTGTCTGCTCACTGGCGTAAAGCCGTTCCAGCGTCATGATATGATTTGCCATGTCATGTCTGATACCACGGATATTCTGGTACAGGCCTTCTACCTGCCCGATGTGATGACGAATACTGTCAACCTGCGCGGCAAGCAGCTCATTCTGGAGAATTTCTTCCTGGTTTGCCTTGATGCTCTGGTACAGTCCGACGACAACCACAACGACAGCGATGGACACAGCATAGTAAACCAGCGCCCACATATCGTATGTCCCTGTACTTTTTCCATTCTCCAGAATGTAAAAACTGCGGTAATATTGTATGATTTCAAATCCGACTGCCCCCGTAAACAATGGCGCAAGCAGGCTGCACAGCTCCTTTTTTGTCATGTTGGCAGACTTGTATGTATAAACCTTCTTTACACACCAGATGCTGGCAAGCAGAATCGAAACTTCCAACACGAGATACACCACGCACATTGCCGCAAACAGTGCTTCCCACAAATAGTCCGGGGAATTCTCCATAAAGTCTGTATGTGTGGCATAACTGTATAGGTTATCGTACAAAATTTCCGTTATTGCATAGGCAAGCCAGCAAAGAGAAAAGAATGATGCCGCAAGAAACAGTTTCTGTTCATAATTTCTTTGATCCGTCCGACACATCACCAGAAATGCCGCAGAAATTCCAATCATCACAGAAGACGAAGCGCCCAGATAGAAGTTCATGGCAATGAGTACCAGCATTGTCAGGGAATATACAGCCCACACAAGATGCACTTTTTCTTTTCTTTCCATAAATGGCTTTACCAGCCTGCCAAGACAGTACCCCTGTAAAATCGGCTCCGCAAGTGACAGAAGCCCTGCCGCCAGATTGAAAAGCAGCCCGTTCTCTACCATTCTTTTCGGCCTCCCCCCTTCTGGTTAAATCTCAGATAGCTCTTCACAAAATCATGATAGTTCTGCTTTGCCATAAGCGCCTGCCCTCTTCTCAGGAAAATCGTTGCAGCATCATATTTCCTGATAAAATTAAAATTTACGAGATACGCCCTGTGCGGACGGTAAAAGTCATCGCCCACCTTTTCCTCGAGTTCCTTCATTTTCCCATAATATTCAATATCGGAATCCATCGTGTGGATAATCACCTTTCTGTCATATACCTCCGCGTACACAATGTCCGCGATTCTGACGGTGATATGCTCCCCGCCCCTGGTAATCACAAGGCCTGGCTTTTCATTGTCCGTATGCTTCTCCTGCTTCCTGTTTTCTTCATACTGCTCTGTCGCACGCGCCAGCACTTCCGCAAATTTTTCATCCTGAAAGGGTTTCACCAGATAGTGAAATGCCCCCACGTCAAATGCCTGAAACACATACTCCTCCAGGGCGCTGACAAATATAATGACCATCTCTCTGCTGCTTCTGCGCAGCAGTTTTGCGGTTTCCATTCCGTTTCTGCCCGGCATCTGAATGTCGAGCAGCAGAATATCCGGCATCTGGTGCGCCGCAAGAAGCTCCTCGCCCGACTGGTACTGCACAAGGTCTGCATATGGATAAAGCTGTCTGATTTTCTCCGCATACAACTCCCTGATTTCCTTCTCGTCATCGCATATCGCTATCTGCATTTTTTCACTCCCTTTTTCACACCCATATCTGCACAAGGAATTTGACCTCTTTATCATTTACAATAAGTATCGTCATTATGCCCAGACGTCGTCTATGAAATGTTGTGAAACGCCCTTTTTTTGCCGTAAAATATTTTATACATTTTGGGGCTGTCAGAAAATGCACTTTGTCTGCAATATATTGCTGTTCGCATAAATGGCTCAGTCAATATATTGGACACACTGCATCTTATTCCGACAGCCCCATATCTGTTTCCTGACAGTGCCTTATTTACAGATCCATATTTGTCCATTCAACAGAATCCACGGTTTCTGTCCCCAGAAAAAAGTCCTGGAATAATCGCCCGACTGTCTCACCGGATAAAATCTGCCGCTGTTTTACGCGCACCGGATTTCCAGCGATCACTACGCTGCTGTCTGCATCATCCTTTTCCGTGTAAGAATATCCCGCCTTCTGGTGTGTATATGATATACAGTCTGTATAAACGCGCTTCTCCACGGTGAAGGAATCGCCATAGCCTCCGACCTGAATATAACTGTCACTCTGATCTGTGAGATAGAGATAACTGTGATTTCTTATCAACATATCGTCCAGTTTTTCACAAATACTGTCAAAATCAGATACGCACACAGGACGAAACCACTCTCCCTCCAAAAGCATCGGACAACGGCTCTCCAAGAGGACAGGCGCAGAACCGTTATCTGACGGCGAAAAAAATCCGACACCCGCAAAATATGCTGCGCGCCTTACAATGTCATAGGCCCTGTCCGCCACAGAGTACGCCAGCGAGAGGTATATGCTATCCTCCCCGATGCAGTAATCGCAAAGCCGTTCTTCCAGCTCCGGATCATTCATCAACGCTTCGTCGCTGGGCGCAAATGCTCCATTCATGGGCGGAAATATCGTCCTTATCTGCTGGAAGAACTTCTGCAGATTGGGGGACGTGTGCGCAATGTCATTGCAGTCATAATCCCCGTCCCATTCCGTCTGCTCCCCGTACCACGCCAAAAATGCTGCTGCGTCCGCAGGCGCTTTGCTCTTTTCAAATACCATCAAATCATAACTCATAAGATATCCTCCTCGTATAATAAGTGTATAGCCAATATTCCTTTATCCTGAATGTAAGGAACTGTCAATAAATAACTCATCAATTTGACTTGTATAAATGTTCATCTGCGTCATCAGATAATCTTGACGTAGCCCGCTACGCCTGCGATTATCTTCTTTGCAGCTGAACATTTATACGGCGTCAAATTAACAAGTTATTTCTTGACAATTCCTAAGCGGGCGAGAACGTTTGTAGACATTATACTACGCTGCTATAATCACAGTCAATGTCGTTAACTTAAAGGAAACAGTCGGAAGCCAGGCCGCGGTAACTTATCGGAAATACAAGAGACATTTTAGATTGAACTATAATTTATGGACAGTTAAAGCTGGATAAATCCGCCTGCGTATATCTCTGAGTATTGCATTGGCTGTCAGGAAGGCATGATGATAAAGTGTATTCATCAATTTTGTATAAAATAGTTGAATACGCCTGCAGACAGTTGTATATTAAGAACGTACTGGTTTGTTTCTATGATCAGGCCATGCAGGTATCACCTTGAAATACTGACATTTACGGCAGATCAATGGAAAAATGAGAAGAATGCCGTTATGCCTGCGGAGGCATTTCAGAGGCTGGTTCGAACAGACAGGGAGGAAGAGGAAATATGCGCATCTTAGATTTTTTATTAGAAAATGGTGGAAGCAGCGTGAAATATCGTACAAGGCGTGATATTCTGAATGATGACATACATAGTGATGAAATGCATTCTATTCAAGAGGAAATTTTAAGCAGGTATCAGGTTCGTAAGCTTCTCGATAATCAACATGAGGACGGGTGGATTGGAAACGAGTTACATGGCAGCAGAGGAAAGGGAATCGATTCCAGTATTTCATATCTATTAAACCGGGGAGTTGAAAAGGATCATCCCGCAATGAAGAAGGCTGTCGAAGCACTGCTCAGTGTCCGGGAAGATAAACCGTATAGAACTACGTTTAAGGGCGGAAATGCTCTTGATGAAGGCGGCCGCGGGGGAAATGAGGCGGTGAAAGCAGGCGTTTTGGCGGAACTTGGCGCTGAAAACAACATCATTGTACAAAATCAAATGAATATATCCCTTCTGTATCTGCGGGATTCATTATTATATAAAACCATTGACAATTTCTCAATTGTGAACAGCAAAGGAATCAGATATTACACGCAAGACGCACATTTCCCAGGTGCAAATCATTTAAGTCTGTTAAGCGCTACTGAAAAATGGAGAAATCCTGAGAATCTAAAACTGGTAACGCGCTCATTACGTCATTGCATGAACCTAATGAAGAGAACGGAAGATTATATAACATTTAAAGCAAATTCACATTTTGTCGGACCGTTTAATTTTGATTGGAAAATAAATCGTTTCGACGTTGCGCATATGAAGCAGGATTCCTATGCGCTGGTCTGGTGGTTACGGAGCTTATATAAATTGTCACAGATAGGTGTTATTTTTGATGTGCCGGAATTGAAAACAGCTTATGATTATCTTTACCAATTGCTGATGACGCAAGCTTTGATACAGTCGCAAACCGATATGAATTTGAAAAGATTTCGGGATATATTG
Organism: uncultured Lachnospiraceae bacterium; assembly: GCA_947177165.1. Classification (GTDB taxonomy): domain Bacteria; phylum Bacillota; class Clostridia; order Lachnospirales; family Lachnospiraceae; genus COE1. Next base: position 38,844 of record CAMWTP010000006.1, on the reverse strand, counting down.
TCAATAGAAGACAGCTGGAAAAATAAAAAAAGCATGTATTGTGACATACTGTTTTGGGGCGTGCTGATATTGCACAATGCCGGGTATGATGTGCAGAATATTAGATTAGAATAGAAATAATAAAAGGATAGCTGGTAACTGTATCGGCGTGAGCTGTAACCTATACTACAGCGCATAAAGAAGTGCTTTGTTTTGGGTTGTGGATATCGTTCCCCCTATGATATACTGTTACAAAGGTCAAAAAGGCAAGAAACACAATCATTTTCAAGAAAAGAGGTGTGATATGACAATAAAAGCAAAGCTCCCCATGGGAATTGAAAATTTTGAAGAAATGCGCACAAAGGGATATTATTATATTGATAAAACAGGGCTTATCAGCACTCTTTTGAAATACCCGGGAAAAGTGAATCTGTTTACGCGTCCGAGACGTTTCGGCAAATCCCTAAATATGAGTATGCTGAGATACTTTTTTGAAATCGGTCACGACAGTATGCTTTTTGATGGCTTGGAGATTTCCTGTGAAAAAGATCTCTGTGACCATTATATGGGAAAATTTCCAGTAATTTTTATCACGTTGAAAGATGTAACCGGAGAAAACTTTACAGAGGCGAAAGCTATGCTTCGAAGAGTTATAGGAAAAGAAGCTATGCGATTCCAATTTTTACTACAAAGCAATAAGCTGACTGAGAAAGAGCGTAATCTATATGAGGCTCTTATCACCGCGGATAAAACAGGTGCATTCACAATGTCAGACGAGCTTTTAAAGGACAGCTTACAGATACTGTCACGATTTCTGCAGAAGCATTATGGACTTAACGTAGTCATGCTGATTGATGAATATGATGTGCCTCTTGATAAAGCGCACCAGTCAGGATATTACGATTCCATGGTGGAACTTATCAGAGTTTTGTTCGGAGGCGCATTTAAAACAAACGACAGTCTGAATTTTGCAGTGTTAACAGGATGTCTCAGGATAACAAAAGAAAGTAATGTCTCGGCGAATGCCGAGACATCGGAAAAACGCTTTAAGCGTTTTTCTCAGACATCTTCCGTAAGAGATGTCTTGTTTACTGGTTTGAATAATTTTAATGTGTATACTGTAAAGGATGTGCGTTATAAAGAATATTTCGGCTTTACAGATGCAGAAGTCAGACAGATGTTGGAATATTACGGATTTACTGATCAGTATGACGCCATAAAAGAATGGTATGATGGCTATCTGTTTGGCAATTTGGGAATATACTGTCCATGGGATGTGATTAACTACTGTGGTGACCTTCGCGACGGAAGTGTAACAAAACCACAGAGTTACTGGGTGAATACAAGCAGCAACAGTATCATCAGAAGATTTATAGAACAAGCGGACGGGACGACCAAGGACGAAATTGAGATATTGATCAATGGCGGCAGTATCAAAAAGAAAATTCATCAGGAGCTGACTTACAGAGACCTGGATTCCAAGATTGACAACTTATGGAGTGTCCTTTATACAACAGGTTATCTGACACAGAGCGGCAGTGATGATGACGGTATGACCAAACTGGTCATACCAAACAAGGAGATACGATGGATATTTGAGGAACAGATACAGGAATGGTTTGAGACGGAATCCCGAAGAGATTTTCAAAAACTGGAAAGCTTCTGCAGGGCCTTTGAGGAGAGCGATACGGCCACGATAGAAAGGGAGTTTACATCATACCTGCGAAAGACCATAAGCATTCGCGACACCAACGTTAAAAAGGAGATGAAAGAAAACTTTTATCATGGAATCCTGTTGGGGCTATTTGCCGGAATGACTGGATGGAAAATTAAGTCCAACGCCGAATCAGGAGAGGGCTACAGCGATATCAGTGTAGTGGTTGAAGATAAGGATATCGGTATCATTATTGAACTCAAATATGCCGAGAAAGCTGCATTTGATGAAAGATGCAGCGAGGCGCTGAAACAGATTAATGACAGAAATTATGAGGAAGCGCTGATCGATGACGGCATGACTGTCATCCGCAAATATGGAATTGCATGTTATAAAAAGCGGTGCAAGGTAATATCCGGTTGATGCTCCGCCTGTGTACTCTCTCCACGCAGGACACAGGCGGAATCCATGAGAATCAGACGATATCTGCCTTCCTGCCGCTAAAAAGTCTGCCCGATAAGTGCATAGGCCTCCTTCTGAAAACCTGACGCTGCATCTATATGTGCATCCGCATCCTCGAGATCGTATGTCACCTGCTTGTCATCAATATACCGTATCAGCATATCATCCGAAAAGTAAAACCGATTTTCTACATTATTATTATGTACTAACGCAAAATACAGCCGGTTGTCCACATAATAATAATCCCTGGCGTATCCTGTCGCATCCATTCCGGCTGGTACTGTCACCTTGCGAATCACGCCGGCGTCCGACACATAGATCACTCCATTTCTGTCCTCAACCTGCAGATTGTCCAGATTGTCCTGCGTCCAGTAATACCATTCCCTGCTCTGCTCTATCTTTTCATCCAGTTTCACTGTCTCTGCCTTATAGACTTCATAGCTGCGGCAGGTGTATGAGCTGCCGGAAAAAGGGCAGAGGCGGTACAGACTCTCAAGCACATAGCCTTTCTGCAGTCTGTCTGCATACCCTGCCTGGTATTTGGAGGAAATAATCTGCATCTGCAGAACATACTGCGGCTCAATCTTTGTCATACTCCATATTAGGCTTTCCCCCGTATCCATGGTTCCTGTCAGAATCACACGTCCGTAATCCTCCCACACCTTATGTATAACCGGCGCGGCATCGGATATTGCCGCCATCTCTGTATTGTAAACGGTCTCCGTCATGGTTTCTATTGACATATTCCCATACTGCCATAATGAAACGATCAGCTTCGCTCCTGCAGACCCGATAAACTCAATACTTATCATATTTGTTCCATAGTTGGACTCTGTCTGTTTTTCATTGTAGACAATCTCTCCGTACAGCCCCGCCGGATAGAAAAAGTTAAAGTCTGTTATCCCAGAGCTGTAATACCGGTAAGCACTTGTATCCAGATTTTCCGCATAGTTCTCTTTCCGGCCCTGCGTAATACCAAATTCCTCATATGCGTCAAACGTATTCTCCGCCGTCTGTTCCGGTTCCTGCGCCGGCTCTGCATCCGTTACCGATACCGTCTCTGTCTGCAATTCCAGGACCTGCTCCTGCATAACCACTGCATCCGGCAGCTCAGCCTTGCTTTCCAGCTCTTTTCTGTCTGACGAATACCTGAGTACGCCTGCTACAGTTCCAACCGCGGCGACAGCTATTAACACAACAGTGATAAGAAACACCATTCCTCCATTGGAGATCTGCTTTTTTCTTATTATTTGCGAGCCGCATTTAGGGCAAAATGCCGCATCCTTCTGCAGCTTCTGTCCGCAATTTTTACAAACCATAATCTATATCCTTTCCGCCTGTCTATTTGCCGATTACCGAACCGCACTTCGGGCAGAATTTTGCCTGACTGGTACACGCTGCACCGCAGTTTCTGCAAAAACGATTTCCCTTCTCTTTTGAAATCGTAGTTTTGGGTGATTTTGATGGTGTCTCTGATGTCACCCTTTTTATACTTTTCCCAATCTTATCCTGCAGTATGGCTGTCTGCTGAAACAGCTTCTCCCTGATATTTCCCGTTTTGTCGACATAAACAATTGTGTACCATGCGAGGATTCCTATATAGCATACCACCTGAAGCAGGCTGATAAATACAAAACCCCTTAGTGCGCAAAGCGCCAGATTTACCAATATCTCAATTCCCAAAACTGCGTATACAGCTAGATGGTTTTGCTTCATTATTCCGAACACTGCGGATATCACCATCACTGGTGCAGCTATTATAAATCCTGCAGGCGTCCGAAAAAGCAGACTTATTAAAATAATGATCAAGCCAACTGCCGCAACGATGTACTCCAGATAGGGTTTCGCCCATTCCACGATTTTATCTGTCTGGATCGAATCCGTCAGTTTGCTTCCAATGACCTGTCTGTTTTCCAGCACTGGAGAAGCAGATTGTGTCGTCATAGCTCCGACTGCCATCGCTGTTCCCATTACTTTCATCATGGATTTTTCCATCCGGAGTGTCTCAGCCTCCTGTTTGGTAATGACTCTTGCCCCGACGGGCCACAGCAAAAAGGTACAGCTCTTTGCGATCACCACCGCAATCGGAATTCCGACGATCGTGATTGCACTGGCGACGATTAACCCGATATTCAAAATGAAACTGATGACACCTACCGGCAGCCATAGAATGTTCGCTATCGTTCCCCCTACACGGCGAACTGCGGCAACATTTTCTTTTCCCTTGATATCCGTTTCCTTTACAATGACTTTGCCAAACGGCAGCGCCATCAGCTTCGCATACTGAAAAAGCGCCTTCCCGATCGGTATTCCAATAATGGTAACGCAGCACACACATCCCAAAAATCCATACAGTAAAAAGTTCCACCAGCCACCCAAAATAAACCAAAGAATATTTCCTAACAGTGCCATTACATTTCCTCCCTCTTCCTTTGTTCAAATTCTTTTCATCAGCCTAACCGGGCGCCGCAGTTAATACAAAAGGCATCTGCTGCATCACATGGCGCGCCGCAGGAAGGACATACATTTCCGCCCACCGATGCTCTCTGTGCCTCTGCCGCGCCTTCGATGCTCGCTCCGCAATGGGTACAGAACGTGCTGCCCTCCTCAATGGGCTGCTTGCAGTTTGGGCACAACGGCTCGTCCGTCAAAACCTCGGGTGCTATTTCCTCGAGCTTTTCTCCGCACTTATTGCAAAATGCGCTGTCCAGATTTAAAATTGCCCCGCATTTCTCACATTTGCGCTGATTCTGAATTGCAAGTCTGCGCTTTTCCAAAAGCCAGCTGCGTGTTTCAATCCTGTCAAGCTCGGTGAGCATTTCCTCATACGGTGTGCCTGCCGCCTGTTCCACGGTAGTCCTGCGCGCATAGAGTCTGCCGATCTCAACCAGACAGTCCCTTCTCTGCTCTTCAAGCTGTCTCAGCTGCCAGTCGCACTGCTCCAGCTTCTGTTCTGTTTCTGTGCTCTTTTTTGTCATCATAAATGCCATTTTCACGTTCTCCTTCCTTTTTTACAAATTGTATTTTCATCTGCCAAAACGGTTCCTGAAATTTTTTTCTAATTTTGTACGGAAATGCTTATCCCGAGATTGCCGTATGTGACAGTGACCCTTACCGTGCCATAGGACGCCCTTAACTCAACGCCGTCAAATCCTTCAAAATATAATTGCCCTCCAAACTGAGCATATATGTTTGGACCGGCAAGTTGTACCCACTGATCATACTGCTCCTGGGTGAGCGCCGCTTCAAATTCATCATTGTTCGTAAAATAACGGATTCCATTTGAGACGATCCCATTGGGTGCTGACTCGTTGGACGCTGTCTCAACCGGCGGATCATTCAGACCAGCATAATACTCATCATCATAAAAGATCAATTCCGCATCCTGATAGATCAGCTTGATCACTTCAAGTGCACTCATGCTTTTGCCGCATTTACTGGAATGCGCCCTGTCATAGAGAGCGTCGATATTGCGCTCGATTTCCTCATACGACGATACTTCCGTGCCATTCCATTCAAAATATGGAAAACTATGACCCTGCCCACTCCCTGATCCTTGCATCTGCCATTTACCATTTTCCAATTTATACACGCCAGATCTATGTAGGCTCATTCGGTCAAATTCACCATAACACAGACCGCTTCCCTCTATGTATTCGCAGGACGACCAGTCATATTCATCCCCGCTGTCTACCAGCTGTCCGTCATAATAAGTTATGATACGCGCTTTCTGAAAGGGCGGATCAACCGGATATTCAATATACAGTTCCGGAATATCATCGTCGTCGATATAGATCAAATCATACTGGATACTCGTCCTCATATCCGCCACTCCTTGTGCACTCAGACCATACTCCAAAACATACTCATCAATCTGACTATTGATCCTCTGCTCAAAATCCTCTATATATGTTGTATAGTAGTATCTCCAGGCAGTGTCTTCCCCTGTCAGTTCCACCTCTGCACGGGCAATACTGTATCCGTCAAAATAGCTGTCGGGATTCCTGATTACCGTAAAACATATCTCCGCCACGGATTCGACATATGCCTGTATATAAGTAAGCCACACATCCTCGCCAAAATAAACATCAGCTCTCACCTGCCATGTATCGGCATCGACGCGCCCCACGGAGAAATTCCGCAGTTCATTCCATGAAACGTAACCCGCATCACCACCTAATCCCAGGTATGGTTCATGCCAGCTGGAATCCTGGGACATGTCGATATCGATCTGCTTTCCGCATACGGAGTAAACCAGATATTCCATCTGTTCCTTTGTCAGATAATAGTGATTTCCATATTGTTGACACAGTTCCTCAATATTAGACGGCTGATTCTCAAGCGTATAGCGCAGACATTGCGCCATAGTAATATCCCCGCCAAAAAAACGTTCTATTCCTTCCGGCTCGCCGTTTAAAAGACGATTGATATCCGCCTGCACTGTCTCGGAAGTTGTTGAGTCATCATAAACCCTTCCATCCCCGATATACCCTTCTGCAAGCACTGTCATCAGCCCTGCCAGACTGCTGCCCGCGTTCAGGCTCTGCCACAGATTGGCATCCTCCTCGGCAAATGTTCTTTCGTCCCCGATACATCTGCCTTCTCCATCAAATATATATTGCACACCGTCTATTTCAAACGAACCGTTTCTGTAAATCCTGCCCTCGTCTGCCGCAAAATATCGGCTGCCATTCTCCTCAAACCAGCCTTTGGTCAGTTCACCGTTTGTATCGTAATAATACAGCTCCCCATTTTGTGTGACGAATCCAGTATGGAACACGGCTTCCGGTTCTGCCACATTCTCTGATTCCGACGGCTGGGTTTCAATTAGAACAGGCTCTGTCTGGTCTGTCCTGACAGGATTCCTATTGGTATAAAACAAAAGTCCCCCCATGATCATGACTGCCAGCGCGGAGATTATTCCGATTCCCATGACTTGCTTTGTATGTTTTCTGTTGTCCTGCGCCTCTGCCTCCAAAGGTACATCTGACTGTCCATTCTCTATAACCGGAGCGCCGCAGACAGCACAAAACTTTGCCGTATCCGGTATTTCTTTTCCGCATTTACTACAATACATTTTGCTTTCCCTTTCACATTATATTGGATGCTGTTTTCATCAAGCTTCAAATATCGAACAATGCAGACTGCAAATCAGTAATAGCTGTAGATTGTATATCTGTACAGCATACCATCTGACGAGTAGCTTTCTTCTTTCATAATATCTCCGTCACTGTCATAGTTTTGGGCAGAACGCAGAAGACCATCATCATATTTCTCCGTTCTGACCAGATTGTCTCTGTCATCATAAGTACAGATATACTCATATGAGTACATATCACCGTCATAACTCTGACCCTCCTCTTTCGTCAGATTTCCCTTATCATCATAACTACAATGTATATATTGGATTACACGCCCATTTTCATCATACCATTCGTCCTTCGTCAGATTGCCTTTACCATCATAACTCCAATTTCTATAATCGGTTAGATTTCCATTTCCATCATACCATTCGCGCTTCACCAGTTTTCCTCTACTGTCATAACTGGAATTTGAATACCGTCGTAAATTTCCGTTTTCATCATAATCCTCCCATTTCGTTTCATTTCCATTATCATCGTATTCGTTAGATCCTTTTAAATTTCCATTTCTATCATACTCATCGACCTTCACCAGATTTCTATTATCGTCATAGCTGTACTCTGTATAACTACTTCCATCTCCTTCCCTCCATGCTTCGACTTTCACCAGATTTCTATTATCATCATAGCTGTACTCTGTATAACTACTTCCATCTCCTTCCTGCCATTCTTCGACCTTCACCAAATTTTTATTGTCATCATAGCTGAACTTTGCACTATATATTAGACTTCCTTCTGCATTCCAACCTTCCACTTGGGTTACATTCCATCTGCCATCATAAGATCTTATTTCTTTTGCAACTGTATACCAACCTCTTGTATTCCAACCTTCCTCGCTTTTCGTCAGCTTCCCGTTTCTATCGTAGTAGTTATATTCATAATAACCGCTCCGCTCGCCGTCTTCTTCATATCCCTCCGCTTTCACTTGATTACCATTTGTGTCATAAGTGTAGATATAATAATCTAACAGATTCCCCTCCATGCCATAACATTCCATCCTTATCCGATTGCCATCTGCGTCATAGCTATAAGTATTGGTTCCATAGGGCCACACATCAGTCAGCACTCCGGCATCCAACATCAAATAACCATCTGCCCATACTTCTGTCAGATTCCCGGCGTCATTATAACTCCGCATCCTTTCCAAACCATTTTCTCCATAATACTCTTCCGTCTTCAACACTTTTGTCTGTCCAATACACTCCCCCTTGTCATCAAAGCTATACCGCATTCCATCTATTACATACGAACCGTTCTCATATAGCTGACCGTATTCATACCAATCAAAAGAATTAAAATTAAGGCCGTCGGCATTCCATCTTTCCCCATTCTCTTCCGCCGAATAATACCGTTTGTCGTCCACTTCAAACCAGCCGGTGACAAGTTTTCCCTCCTATAATAGTACCGGATCTCGTAGGGTTCCAAATCTTCTACATTAAAACCGACTCTGACGACAAACCCTGTCTTTTTTTGCATGCCCAATATAAATAACCCTGCTGCTGCGATCACAAGGACAAGCGCCGCTGAGCTTACTGCGATGATCCAGCTAAGATTCTTCCTCTTACCCTTATCTGCCCCTGCAAGCGTCCGCATCACCTTTGTCGACTGTCCTCCGCCAGCGGGAGCACCGCAGGCGGTACAGAATTTTGCCGTATCCGGCATTTTTTTCCCGCAATTTTTACAATACATATTATCTTCTCCTGTTCTAATCCCCGTTTTATCTGAGATCTATTTATTTTCAAGATAGACGCCGTAGAGCGTGTCAAATAGATTTTTCCCTTTTTCTACCGTCTCGCCATAACCGATATCCTCCGCGATATCCTCAGCAATGCTGAGCGCTTTGTCAATCTTGTCCGCATTTTCATCCCCCACCTTGACACGTGTCTGTAAATCCAACAGCTTACTTCTGATCTGTTCATCGTTTGTATACTGATATCCAGTCACCAGCACATCTATCGCAGAATCCGAATGATCCCTTGCGATCATAATCTCTGCCAGTCCAAGATATAAATCCGGCTCATACAGATGCTGTTCCACCATGACATTCACAAGTTCTTCTTCTCGAATGTCACCGGTATCCATGTACTCTTTCATCAGAGATAACTGCTCATTCAGCGTAAGCTCCCCAATATTTTTTTCCTCATTTTCCTGTTTCACACTCTTTTGTCCTGCACTAGGTGATTCCGCGTTCCCCTGTCCCATATTTTTCTGTCCTATGTATGCCGTATCATGATTCGAACCCTTTCTGATTCCAGATATCAGTGCAATTCCAAGAATGACCGTCAAAACCGCCGCACCTATACAGATAATCTGCTGTTTCGTGACAATCTGCAATAAACGGTCAATGCCGCATTTTTGCAATAGCTGTTCTATGTTGAAATTTTTCTCTTTTAAATCGTTTTTTGGAAAAATTGACTCCTTTACTTTTGTTCCACACTTTGGGCAAAATTGTGCCTCGCCCTTTACCTCTGCGCCGCACTTATTACAGAACATCTGCACCATCTCCTTTTATACCGCCGCATACTCTCAGAACAGTTTTTGTAATAAATTGCATTATTTTGTTTTTTATATTTTGAAAATTTCCTGTCATCATAATACAATATTATGATGACTTAACTTTTCAATAACTACGCGGTTTGCCAGCATTTTCTATCAGCTGATTCACAGACAAAACAAAAAGATGGTTTCCATATAAAACCACCTTTTTTCAAATTCCAATTCCTTTCGACAATGAATTGACTTTGTATTCATAATATTGTATTATGATGACTCAACTTTTCGCCTGTCAGTTTCCTTTACCCATTGTTATTGCTCGCTATAACTTTAGATCATTCATCCGCTTCCGTCGCTCATCTGATGTATTTCTCGTATAAATCCTCGTCGTCTCAAGACTGGAATGCCCCAGAATATCCGCCAGCTCTGGCAGATCTGAGTATTGTTTCATATAGGTGACTGCAAACAGATGGCGGAAACTGTGCGGGTGAACCTTTTGTCTGGAGATTCCCTCTATGTCCGCCACATGAATCAGCATCTTATAGACCGCATTCCTGCTGATCGGCTTGTCCCTGTTGCCGAGAAAAACCGCACCAGATGTGATCTGCTCCTCCACACAGTAACACTCAAGCTCTGCGATCAGCTTTTCCGGCAGATAGATTTCCCGCAGTCTGCCCTTGCTGCATATCACAAACCTGCCCTGATGCAGCGCCTCCACTGTACACCCTGACAGTTCACTGATACGGATTCCTGTCGCTGCCAGCGTTCGCATAATACAATAATATTTCTGATACCCGCACTTTTTCGCGCACAGAAGCAACCGCTGATATTCCTCTGTGCTGATAATATTATCTGGACATTGGTTTTTCCGGAACCTGACTGTTTTGATATAGCAGTTATCCATACCTTCATATTTTAGATAACAGTTCAATGCAGTGATGTACAGATTAATACTCGCCGGACTTTTGCCTCCGGTGATCAGCTGTTGTTTGTACGCGATTGCCTGCTTTTTGTTAATATCTCTGTCCCCCATAAAGTCCAGAAATAATTTCGCTTGCCGCAGATATACTATCCTGGTATTTTCTGCAAATTCCTTCTGAATCAGATATTGGGCATATCTGTTCATTTTCTCCTCTGTATTCATTGTTTTCCCTCCGCCTGTCGGTAAAAGAAACTGTCCAGCCAAAGCACAAAACAATATTTTTACGGGAGTGCTGCTCCGAATCATTTTCAATCATACGGAAAACTGCATCCAACCGCATAGATCGGGATCGTGTCAAATAGATCGCCATGACCGCCCACTGTCGGCTTAGCCACGATTCCCCTGTCCACGAAACGCCTGTCGATAAACACTTTCAGAGACTTGGGATTGCCGTCTTTCGCCTTTACTTCGATACCGTATATGACATCCCTTTTATCAACAACGATGAAATCCAGCTCATACTGCTCATAGACAGAAAAGCAGACCTCGTCTTCCTTCACCCTGCGTCTGGTGTAGGGAACTTTGAACAGCCGGTGCAGTTCGTTGTACACAAAAGTCTCTGCCAGCAGCCCGGTCAGGGCAGTCTTGTCAATCATGTATCGCTCTGACAGATAGGATGCAATCCCGCAATCCGCATAATACATTCTTCTGTCTGGCACTATTTGGGTGAGATCACCGTTGACAGCCAGACTACATACGCCCAGTATTCCTGTGTATTTCAGCCATACCACAGCAGCAGATACCTCATTCTTATTCACCAGCAGCTCTGTGTTTGCCTTCGCAAGCGAAGTTATCGTTTCGACCATATTTTTCCCGGTCCCGCGTTTCTCATTGCACATCTCCCGCAAAGCCTCACGGTATACGACATCAAAGATTTCCACTTCCCTCGGTGATGAAAAATAATTCCGGGACTCATCTTTATAGGTACTCAGCAATTTTTCTATGACATTATAACATTCTCCGACATCCTTTGATTTGATATAACGCTTGACAACTTCTGGATATCCGCCAATCCGAATATATAAATCATACAATTTTGTCAGCTGCTCATATGCGCCGCTTTCAGACTGACCATATAGGTCAATTGTTTTCAACGCTGTTTCCGCGCCAAAAACCCTGCAAAATTCCGTAAAGCTCAACGGAAACATTGTGTAATAACTAACACCGCACCCATTTTGATTACGTGTAAACTTACATATAATATGTTCTGGAGGGTTATCGCAAATCCAATATTTCCTGAATATGATTTTTATTCTTACTGCCAACGTTGATTGCGTCCACACCGTTCAGCGCAAACGAAATCATTTCCCTCAAAGTGGCTTTCTCAAATCCTTTACCGCCGCACAAGGGCTTGCTTCCAATCACTCTCAATCCCATTTGGTGTGCAGCGTCCACCAGCGAACAGTTCTCCCCTTTGTACGACTGGTTCCGCACTGTGGCAGCATACGGATATTGGATATTATAGGGAATCTGAATGTATTTGAAATGACTGTTTCCGTTGCTGATTTCCCTTGCAATGTGGCCTGCCTTTTCGACATTAATGTACCATTTTTCTTCCTCCGGTTCCATGGCACACAGCTCAAGAGCCAATCCGTAATACCTGATTTTCCCTTCTGCCACTTTATCCTCGTACCACGCAAAAAGCTTTGCGATTCTCTCGTAAAATTCCGCATCTGTCAATTTGGCACGTGTGATTTCAGGAATATGAATGTAATGGATATCCAGCATGTCGATTCCCAGATTTTGAAGACTGAGCTGCAGTGCGATGTCAAAAAAATCCGGATTCAATGTCTGATACAGCCCATCATATTCACAGAAATCACTCAGCTGGATTCCCTTTGGCGCCAACACTTCCTGCAGACACTTCATCGGGTTCCGCCCGCTCGTGATATCGCCGAACAAAAGTCCCGCCTTCGACGCGATAGCGATATCTTCTCTCTTGATCGCACCAGATGAAATCAGCGCGTTCACGGCATTTCCGACATCTTTTTCTGAGCGCATCCCTCTGTAATTGATGGCTGTGTCGATCGCCGCAATCCCATTTTTTACCGCATATGTTATCGCGTCTATGTATTGCTTCGAATCCTCGTCGGAAAAAGAACCAAGGTATGTTCCTAATCCTATTGCTGCCCTGTTTTCATTCTCATAAACTTGAATCATTTCACTCGTAACCTCCTCAAAATTGGGTATTCTGGCGTTTTTTATCTCAATGTGGGTATTCATTGTCCTTTTTCCCTTTCTCTCTGTATCCATGCAGATCATTGATGCGGCGCTTCATAACGTTATCTACTTTTTATAAAAGTATATCAGATATGCGTGAAAAAAGCGAATCCAAAAAACTGAGGAGGAGAAGAAGTTACTTTTCATACCCACACCAAAGTAGTGGGAATCATGCGCCAAATTGATGCCCTTTATCAATTTGTGTGCAAAATCTGTTATAATTCACACCTCAATAACGTATAAGCTGATAAAAACTGGCGTGGGTGTGAATTGTAACGAGAAGAACTATCCTTTTCAGGAATCTCATCAATTCCATATACTTTTTGCGGGAAGATGTGCTATACTGATAGCAGAGCAGTAATGCGGTACAGCTGTTTTGGCAGGAAGGAGTAAGTTATGGCGATGACAGCAAGGCTTCCAAAAAAACAATATCTCGACCTGCTTCTGTTCGCCGATGAACAGGAAAGTATGGTTGACCGATACATAGAACGAGGCGCAATGTCTATGGCCACCCTATTTTCGAGTGCGGAAAACAACTGATTGACATGGTATATCTGCGTATGAAATTAAATGTGCGCCAGAACGTTTTACAAAATAATTGTGACACCAAAAAATATGCTGCGCTGTACATGCAGCTTACATGGAGGAAACCCGATGAATACATTAATCATAAATGGATCTCCGCGAATAAATGGAGATACGGAAAGCCTTGTCCATATAATTGAACAACACATTTCCGGTGAGTACAAAATTGTAAATGCCTATCGATGCAATATCTCACCATGCATAGACTGCCGGTATTGCTGGGAAAACTGCGGCTGTGCCATCCAGGATGAAATGCAGGAGATATATGATTATATACAGATATGCGACAACATTCTAATCGCTTCTCCCATATACTTTTCAGAATTAACAGGAAAGCTGTTAGATGTTGGCAGCCGGCTTCAAACCTATTTTTGTGCCAGGTTTTTTAGAAACGAGGAGGTTATCTTAAAACAGAAAAAGGGTGCAGTCATTTTAGTCGGCGGAGGTGACGGACGTGTGGACAAGGCTTATGAAACAGCGTGTACACTGTTGCATCACATGAATTGCTATGATATACATGAGGCTGTATATTCACATAATACAAATGAAAGACCCGCACGCAACGATGAGCAGGTTCTTATGGGGGTAGAAAGTGTTATACGATTTTTCAATAAAGAGTGAAATCATATTTCCGCATAGCTCCTTTTCTGCATAAAAACTTCCCTTATTTCTGCTGGTATCAGCAGAACAAGGGAAGTTAACTTTTTCGGTTCGGATCGCTGCCTTTTCATTGTGAATTGTACGGCGTCACAACGCGGTTCTTACCGTTCTGCTTGCCATAGTAGAGTCTGCTGTCCGCATGCTTAATCGTATCTTCAACAGCATTTCCCACACGATGCCCGGCGACGCCAAGCGTCAGGGTACAGTGCAGCTCCTTACCACGACAGCGAAATATATGCTCCTCCACATCATGGCGGATATGCTCCGCAATCTCACACGTATGATCAAGCCTGTCATTGCTCAAAATCAAAATCTCCTCCCCACCCCAGCGGCACACACAGCCCCTGTCGCTCACATGCTGCTGCGCAATATGGGCAATTTCCTTTAAAACCACATCTCCAAAATCATGCCCGTACGTATCATTCACCCGTTTGAAATTGTCAATATCGCACATGATCAGGCTGAAATCCTTCTCGTCCTTCAACGCCTGGGAAAAAAAATCCTGCATACTCCGGCGGTTGTAAAGTCCGGTCAGCGGGTCAACGCTTGCCATATTGTCAAGGGCGACATTCTGGCTGCGCAGCTGCAGCGTGATTCTCTGCATATCCCACACAAAGATCACAGTCACCATAAACAGAAATACAAAGTTACATACGGAATTAAATATGTAAATCAGAAACTCCGCATGCGGAGAAAGCTCCAGCGGAAAGATAGAGCCGGCATACAGGGACAGACCGCGGCACGCAATAAAAGAAAGCGCTGCAATCATGCCAAGTGCTGTCGCAATCATATACCGCCGCTTTCCCTCCAGCAGGGTCGCACACATGTAATAGCCAAAGGGAATCAGCCCGATAATATACTGCGGAAATCCAAACCGCCACCCCACGCAAACCGTAGCGACAAAAGAATGAATAATAATCTCCCAATAGGTCATGTAAAAGACATCGATTATCTCGCGCTCATAACCGCGCTTGATAATGCCAATACATTTGATATAAACAGCTACACTGCCTACATTGAACACGACCATCGGCCAAATATGCAGAAAATTGAAAAGCACAAGCAAAACGACATGCACTGCCGTAATGGAGTAGATAATCAGCTTGTACTTGAACCGTTCTGATGAAATCTGCTGACCCAGCATCTGCTTGATGTTCTTCATAGTTTGTTTTTTCCTTCGTCAGTTAAAATAGTGATCTATAAAAAACGTTATTCCTCTGTAAATTATAGCGCATAATAACGCTAAAGTAAATCAAAAATTCCGAATAGTTTGCCAGGCGGTAAATCCCCACGGAAAAATTATTGCAAGCCATATATTGAAATGCTATAATCCGATTATGACGAAATGCTGCGGCAAAGAGCGGAATTGTACTATAAATATGCAGGACAATTGTTTCCGGGGAACTGTCAACATCACACCAAATGCGATGAGGTAAACGATTATGGACGAATACTCCTATTTAACAGACATTTTTGTGCGCCGAAACCAAGACATTTTAGGAGGAAATCTGGTTGGCATCTATCTCCACGGTTCTGCTGTGATGGGCTGTTTCAACAGCTTAAAGAGCGATCTCGACTTCATCATTGTCATAAAAGATGATATCCCCAATGCGGCCAAAAGAGCATATATGGACATGGTTGTCGCGCTGAACAGACAGGCGCCCGAAAAAGGCGTCGAACTGAGCATTGTCAAGGAAAATGTATGCAGCCCGTTTGTGTATCCGACACCGTTTGAACTGCACTTTTCCATAGCGCACTTAGACTGGTATCAGACCGCCCCTTGTGATTACATAGAAAAGATGCGCGGTACAGACAAGGATTTGGCTGCTCATTTTACCATCATTTATCACAGGGGCAAAGCGCTTTGCGGGAAACCGATTCATGAGGTCTTTTCCGAAGTCAGCCGGGAATACTATTTTGACAGTATCTGGGGCGACATTGAGAATGCACAGGAGGAAATCATAGAAAATCCTACCTATATTATTCTGAATTTGTGCCGAGTGCTTGCCTGGCAAAGGGAGAATCTTATCCTCTCAAAATCTGAGGGCGGGAGGTGGGGACTTTCTAATATTCCCGAACAATACGCCGGATTGATTGCAGGTGCGCTTACAGAGTATGAATCCCATAATCCTAATCCAGCGTATGATGGGAAACCAGTTGAAGCATGCGCCAAAGAATATGCTGACTATATGCTCACCCAGATAAAAAGCGGCCGATAAATCCCACGACTGCTTTCGCTTTTTCTCTTCATCCGGCAAAGAAAATGTGATATGATAGATATGATTCAATTTAGGAAAGGAGACCTCGATGGATACCCTGAAAAGATTAAGCGGCTATATCACTGCAGAGCTTGATTACTGGAATTTTTCCGGCGTAATCAGAGTTGTGCAGAACGGCAGAATCCTGTTCGAGGCAAGCCGCGGTTACGCCAACATTGCATTTGGCATCAAAAACGACATGACAACGCGCTTTACCGCCGCTTCCATTACAAAGCAGTTTACCGCATTTGCAATCATGCTGCTGTACGACCGCGGACTGCTGCAGCTTCATGAAAAAGCAAACCGGTACCTGCCTTCCAATCTGCAGCTGCCCACAGACATCACCGTCCACAATCTGCTGTCCCACACATCAGGTTTGCACAATAACTACAATTTCGAAAATGATTTTTATGTGTACGAAGACAGAAAACCATATTATCAGGAAGCATTTTTCAAAGACTGGATTCTAAAAAATCCGATCGGAACTCCCGGGGAGACATTTGGCTACAACAATTCCAACTACACGCTGCTGGCCTGGATAATTGAAACTGTCTCGGGACAGACCTACAACGAATTTCTGACCGAACACATTTTTTCCAGACTCGGCATGGTCAGCACGACCTACGACAACGGTCAGGAAATTCTGCGAAACAAGGCGGAAAACTACCTGAACGACTACGGTGTGCTGGTCCGGGCTCCCTACACAAATCCCCTGTTTGGCATGGGCGCAGGGGCGCTTGTCACAAACTGCGATGACCTGCAGCGTTGGTATGCGTGTCTGAAAAACAGGGAACTCCTGTCAGAACAGGCGTACAAAATCTTCTTTACTGAAAATAAAAATCATTATTGCTATGGCCTGGAGCGCTATGAAGAGTACGGAACCGTCAAGTACGCACACGGCGGCGATTTTATCGGTGTGCTGGCTTACACACAGTATTTTTTTGACGAAGACATCTGCATCCTAATCCTGTCCAACACCGAGGCGCTGGACCAGTACCGCCTGGGGAATGGTATTGCAGCGATTCTGCACAACGAACCGGCTCAACATTCACGCAGGCCAGAAGAAGTCCCCCTGCCGCCGGAAGCACTTCAAAAATACACCGGAACCTACCTTCCCGGCAAAATACAGATACAGGAAAAGAACGGCAAACTGTATTTAGTCCGCGTGAACCAAAACATTCATATTGAACTGTACTGTGTCGGAGATCACAGTTTTGTGCGGCGTCACGAAGAGCAGTCCGTTCCCCACAAGCTGATCCAGGACGGCGCAGCCACTCCTTCCGTGTGGGGATATGAGCGCGTCAGCACGCAGTTTCAATAATAGGAGCAGTTATGGATCGATCTATTATCAGGAAAATAATATTGACTACAGGGCTGGCTGTGATTCTCTCACTGACAGCCTGTCATTCGTCAGTTCCACAACAAGATACACAACCAGAAAGCTTTTCCGATTCTGCGACGCAGCCCTGGCCGGAGAATTCCCCGGAATCCCCGGCTGAAAAGACAGAGGATACCTCTTTGGAGGAACCAATTTTGATATACACCGGCATTCAGGCTGCGGTAACAGAATACAATGCAGAATATCCCAATTATACAGAGTTAGCGAATTACTTAGACGAAAAGCAATTTACACTGATGAGAATTGCACATAAAAAAACAACGGAACTTTTTGAGGGATGCGAAGCGCTGGAATGGAGTGCAGAAGACTGGGAGCTGGTAAACCCTCTGAATCATATCAGCGCCTATGACTGCGGATATGGAAAGATTGATTATAACAACGATGGAAAAACAGAAATCATTTACCGCGCAATTGACTCCGACAAACGGATTACCGCAACAGGCTATCAGACAGACGATGCGTCAGAACAGATCGTGGCAGAATATAATCTTGTGCATGTTTTTCAAAATACTGACCCGCAGGACAGCACACTCCAGCAATTGTGGTTTGAACAAATTGGAGAAGATATTGTAACATTTCGCCTCCTGCGGAAGGACAACAGCGAAGAATTTGTGATACACAGCGATCTTGTGACCACAAATGACGGAGACCCCGCCTGCTCCCACCTGGAAACGCGGAACCTGACCATGACGACCGAGCTGGCGGACACGATAGAACAGGCACGCAGACAGGACATTTTTTATGGCCGCATTTTGAACCTGTCAACAGGGGAAGGCGAAGCATTTCAGGCACTGCGCCGCGAACAGTTGACTGCCTTTCAGGAAGAACGTGCAATCGACTCTGCACTCAGTACAACCGTACTGCCGGAGGGGCTTCTGAACCTCCTTAAGGACGTGTTGGCTGGCACACAGCGCTATAATGATACATGGAATATGGACGCGCTTTCTGCCTATGAGGACCAGACGCACCAGATGACGCCGGAACAGGTGCGGACATCTCTTGGAGATGAGTTCTCATATTATTACGGCTGGGAAGAAAATATTTTGTCTGCATACATGGTGGACCTGGATCAAAATGGCAGTGAAGAGCTGGCGCTGTTCT
The DNA here is from genome assembly GCA_947177165.1 of uncultured Lachnospiraceae bacterium. Taxonomy (GTDB): domain Bacteria; phylum Bacillota; class Clostridia; order Lachnospirales; family Lachnospiraceae; genus COE1. Next base: position 19,910 of record CAMWTP010000006.1, on the reverse strand, counting down.
ATGATTCCGGCGGCACTGCCGGTTTTGCGCAGATAGATATCTGGCAGGTGCAGGAGACCGGGACAGCAAAGCTATTGCACAGCTTTCCTATGCTGCGGGGATATGCAAAACTGCTGGACTATGACGGCGCTTTCTATTTTGCTGCCCTCCAATACGATTTTCATACCGGAGAAACAGATGGATTTTACATTCTGACTGCAGCTCCGGACAACACATTACAGCTGTACAGTCTTAACCTTGAAAACAAGGAGAACCGAAAGCTCTGGATTGAAACCTATCACAATACAGAAATCGATCCCCGCCTGGAGCAGACACTTACGGATTATATCGAGACAAGAAAAAGGGAAGTGGAGGAAAAAACAGTTTCCGACGCCGATTATGAACTGATTGACGGAAATGCAGAGATACTTTACCAGGAATCAGATATCACCTTCCCGCTCGATGCATTCAACCTCGACAGCTTCGACGAACAGTTCTGCCACATTGTGGACTTTGACAATGACGGCAGCGTTGAATGTATCCATAAAACAATCTGGTATCCAAGCAGCCTAAGTACAACGCTCTGTCTGATCGTTGATTTCTACAAGGAGTATGATTCGTATGTGCGCGAGACAATGGTACGTTTTCCATGCTTCATCAAGTCAGACAATGCATATAATTACCCCTTTAATTCGGGTACTGTCGTGGACTCCGATGAAATGTTTGACACAACGCCTGTTCAGCTATGGTTCGAAGAATTTGACCAGAAAGTGTACACCTTCTATCTCAAACGGGTCGGGAACAGCTCTGATTACCTGCTGGAAGTCAGCCTGATCGAAGGAGAACAGCTCCATCCGCTGCTACAGTATCTGCTGATTGCAGAGAAGGAATACACTTTCACATGACAAAATATTATATTAATACAGTACATAACAAACTCGCCCTCACCGAAATACCGCCGTCACCACCGCGCCGCCCTGCGCATTATTTTCAAACAGCAGCTTCCCGCCGTGCTGTTCGCAGTAAAGCCTGCTGATATACATGCCAAGCCCCGTGTGCTTCAGACTGTCCCTGATATTCTGCTGAAAGTACGGCTCCTGTATCTTCTCCGGCGGCTCCGCAAACCCACACCCGTCATCTGTGACGCAGATTGTCAATTCCTGCCTTGTCATGATGACGCTGATTCGAATCTGCGTGTCTGCATACCGCAGGGCGTTGGACAGGATATTCTCCGCAACCTCCAGTATCATCTCCTTATCCCCCGTAAAGCCCGCTTCCTGCGCCAGCACTTCAAGCAGGATTTCTTTGTCCCCCGCAAGAACGCCGATCTCCGCCCGAAGATCTGTCTCGAGCTCTGCGACCGTGATTTCCCTGCGCGCAATCTTCCTCGACCCGAGACTGTTCAGCCTGCGCATGGTTTCGACAAACACGTCCATGCGCTCTATCTGATGCATTCCGGCGTGCAGCATCTCCATGATTTTGTCCATACCGATTGTCTGGCTGGGAACATACTCGATGAGCATCTCCTGATATCCCTTCAGCACTGAAAGCGGCGAGCGGATGTCATGCGCAATCGCAGCGCGCAGCGCACGCTCCTCCTCCACAGTCTTCCACAGAATCTGATTGTTCTGCATGAGCTGTTCCCGCATCTGCTCAAATTCGCGGCACAGCTGCCCCAGCTCATCTCTGTTTTCGTATAAAATATGGAAATCAAAATCCTTTTCCGCAATCCGTCTCGACGCCATATTCAGTTCGTCAATCGGTATCCTTAACTTGTTTTGATAAAATAAAAAGACAGCAATGCAGGTTCCAATGACAGACAGCAATAAAATAGTATATGTCTGAAAAAAATCGCACACCTCCGACAGATATCTGTCTCGCTCACTCATGATGGACGCAATCGGTCTGGGCGTCATATACATAAAATTATCCGCATCGGATACGGGCGCCAGTGCGTCGGACGGCGATGTGCCGGGCAGCGGGGTATCGGGCGGCGGTGCAGGATATTCATCTGTTTCAGAAACATATTTCTGCCAGAGCGTCTGCTGAATATAGGACGCCTGATGCATGATGATTGCGGACAGAAAATAGGTCACTGTCAGACTGACTACCATATACAGTATAAATGTTTTTTTCAGCGAAAGATTCCTCAGCTTTTCCATCGATATCCCATTCCCCACACTGTCTCGATATACTCCGTCTCCGTGCATTTCTGAAATTTATTGCGGATTCGCCGGATAATCTCTGTCACAACCCTGCTGTCCCCCTCCGCGTCGCAGCCGCACACTCTCTCGTAAATCCGCTCCCTGTCAAAGACCTGGTTCGGATTCATGGAGAGAAATTCAATCAGGTCATACTCCATTCTGGTCAGCTCCAGATACGTCTCCCCCACCTGCACAGACTTCGCCGTGTAGTCGATTGACAATTCCCCGTGAAAACGGTACTTTGCCTTGCCCCTGTGCCGCTCCTCACGCTTGAGGTGCGCCACGACACGCGCCTCCAGTTCCCTGAGGCTAAACGGCTTTAAGATATAGTCATCTCCCCCGGACAGCAGCCCGTTAATGCGGTCCTGCTCCTCCACCTTTGCCGTCAGAAATAAAATCGGACAGGCGACCTTATCCCTGATTCTGCGGCACACCTCGATGCCGTCAACCACTGGCATATTCACGTCCAGCAATATCAAGTCAGGATTTGTCTCTGCCTTTTTCAATGCCTCCGCACCGTTTCCCGCAGTAATCACAAGATACTGCCGCATCTCAAAAAAGCTTTTCAGCATCCTGACCAGCTCATTGTCGTCATCGACAATCAAAATGGTATCACTCATCTTCTCACACTTACCTCCCATGCCGCCATCAGCGGCACAAACAATCCGTGAAGAACGCTGCCCCTGCGTTCTTCGGTGTGAAGCTTTAGATTTTCTTAGCGGGCGTCTTTTGGCCGCTTAGAAAACCTCTTCACACTTTTATTGGAAATATAAATGTATGCGTCCTCCAAAGTCACCTCGCAGGGAACGCATGCCACATCAGGCTTTTTCGGGCAGATCAGCCGCATCTGCACACCGCCCTCCACATACTGTTTGGAGGAGACAATGTACTGCCGCTCCAGTTCTCTCGCACGCACATCATCGTCAGTTCTGCACAGCCACACATGCCCTGCTGCCTCCGCAAGCAGTTCCCTGACACCGCCGGAATACAGAAAACGCCCTTTTTTCATGACAGCAAGCCGGCTGCAGGTCGCCGCCAGATCTTCCACCACATGTGTTGAAAACAGCACCGTCCTGTTTTCCGAGAAATCGACCAGAAGATTGCGGATGCGGATGCGCTCCTCCGGGTCCAGCCCCGTTGTCGGTTCGTCAATAATCAAAAACTGCGGGTCATTTAAAAGCGCCTGAATCAGACCGACCCGCCGCTTCATCCCACCCGAAAGCTGCCGCATTTTCTTCTTCCGGTGTGCGGTCAGACTCGTCTTTTCCAGATAATAGGAAATCCGCTCTCTGCACACTGCCCTTGAAATCCCCGCAAGCTCTCCCATATATTCCAGACACTCATTCACCGTCAGATTGGGATATAAGTCAATTTCCTGCGGCAGATAACCGATTCGCTGCTGTATTTTCCCATAGTTTCCCTCACTGTACAGCATTCCGTCCAGGGACACTGTCCCGTCAGTCGGTCTGTATACTGTAGTCAGTATGCGCATCAAAGTCGTCTTGCCTGCGCCGTTTTCTCCGAGCAGTCCGAAAATGCCACCCGGTATTTCCAGATTTACATGGTCAACTGCTGTTACATTATTTTGAAACGTCATACTGACATTGTTCAAACAAATACTCATGATTCGTCTCCTCCCTATTTTACCATACATACAATATTTTTTCAGCATCTTATCTATCAGTCGCTTTTTGTTTATTCTCAGTCCAGAATCCCTTTCGGAACTGTTACAATACCGTGTTCAAAACCCAGAACAACTGATTCTATTTCATTTTCATGGTTAATATTTTCGGCAGTGGCGCCAACATCAGCGCCATCAGAACGATGCACACTGCTTTTCCATATAACCAGCCAAAATCTGCACTGTTTCCAAATTTGTCCAGACTGCGAAACGTGTAGGAAAACACATTAAAATCCCCCAATATCCGATCTCCCATTTGGGAATTTGTACAAATCCACAACAGGAGACTGCCGCCCACACCTGCCCACATACTGCCGGACAGACTCGCAATCGTGTTGGACAAAATCCCCCAGAAATTTATTGTAACCGCAGCCGCCATAACATAAACCCAGAACAGATACTGATCGCTGCCCACTCCCTGGGCGATATCGCTTCCCGCTGGTTTCTGAAAGATCCAGAAGCATGCGTAACCTACAATGGACAGCATCAGCAGATAGCACTCCTGAACACCAATCCGTTTTATTATGGAAAGAACTCTCTTCCGCAAGGGATACAAATAATAAACCTCCCACCGTTTTCCTGCAATCTCCTGCACATAAGTATCCGACAGGAAAACGGCCGCCAGAATCGCCATAGGCGCTTCCAGCGCAATTCCGATTTCACAGGTGTACGCCGTTCCGCGCACCAGACTCAGTCCCAGTACGAAGCATAGCGAGTACGCAATCTTGTACAATGGCAGGCTGATCTTAATCTCTTTTTCCATATGAAAAACCCCCTATTTCTGATTCTATAGCCGTCTTCTCTTCCAGACCCACACCGACAGTGCTAAAATGCCCGCAGATGCCACCAGCAGAAACAGCTGGTTGAGCACGACCATCGGCGGCGGTGTAATCTCAAAAAATTCCCCCGGAAACCGCACCATGACTGCCAACGGTCTGCCATAATAACCGTACACCCCCTCCGCATTTCTCGAGCCCATGTTGGAATAGATAATATACAGGAACAGAACCGGCACTGCCGGAAGCGGATTCTGAAACAATAGCGCTGTCAGTTCGTACACGCACACAACCATCAGTATATTTGGCAGAATATAGACTGCTGTCGATGCCAGAAAATCATACAAATGCACCTCGAATCCCGCTTCCCTCGTCCCGGCAAGACACAATCCATAAAAAACCAAGTTCAGCGCCATGAGCGCCATAAAGCAAATCAAGAACCCTCCCGCAGCCTTGCCGAGCACATATTCCATAGCCGGAACCGGCTTTGTGTGCAGCAGCTCATACGTATTTTTCCTGGTATCCTGCAAAAACAGGACCGACAGCAGAACCACTGCAAAAAACAACAGGAACAGGCTGGCAAAATCGGCATATTTTCTGGAAAAATACCAGGAAAAACTGTTGTCCTGCAGTTTCCTGTCCAGGTATGCATTTACCTCCTCCGCGGTTCCCCTGCGGTATCTTGTGATAAATTCATACTCCCGCCTCGCGCCGAGATACGCATATTTTTCCTCGAGATAGTCAACCATCTCCGCAATGTCCATCTCTTTCATTTCCCCGACGAGCGCCTGCGTCTCCTCCTCTGTCATGCCGTACGCAGTCTGAAAAATCGTCTGCAGGTACGCTTCCCAGGCTTCCCTGCGCTGATTCTCATCGGCTGCCGGTATCACCCCCTCCATAATGTCACTGTCTGCAATCGGAATCTCCGCGGCTGCTTCTATGTCCTGTTCTGTAAAATAGTGAATCCCCAGATAGGGACCTACCTGCTGATAGATACCCAGCGCCATGAGCGCCAGCCCAATCCAGTAAACGGGATTGCGCAGATACTTCCTGATTTCCCACCTGACAATTGCCTTCATGTCAAACCCTCCATTTCTTTATCACTCTTTCGGAAACTGTAAACAGCGTATGAAAAATCTTTTGCTGTCTATGCGTTTTATTTGGCACGAATTACTCAAAACCGTGACGCCTATCCACAGAAAACATTTTCCAAATACGCTCCCAACAGTTACATTTTCCTTATTATAATCATGAAATGACAACAAATAGACAACAAAAAAAGACGTTTGAATTGTCTCTCATACGCCTTTTTGATCTTTTGATTTCGTTTCCTGTGCGGCCGTAATAACCGTTCTACTTCTTTACGCATTCCATGTTTGTGGGATATGAATTTATGAAAAGTTTACTGGCAGTCCCGCCGGCTGTTCTGATCTGGTGTATGACAAGTGAATCATATACCTGATTCTGAGGAACTGTAAAGAACTGCCCCTACAGTTCCTCAGAGAAACAATCACAGGAAACCATTTCTGCAAGACAATAAGTTTATGCGATCCTGTTTATTCAGACTTCCTGACCGGAACCCACAGCTCGCAAAACAGACCGCTCTCCCCCTTCTCAAAATAAATCTCATAGTCCGTATCGTCTGTCTGCACATATCCGGTCTGTGGGACAAATTCTTTAAAAAACTTACTCCATGTCTCGCCCAGACAGTCGCCGTCAGCACCATAGCACTTAAATACTGCATAGTCCGCCGGTTCTGTCTTCCACATGGTATAACCGTTATCGACCAAACGCTGCACGCCTGCCATGTCGGTATCATCATCGACACGAACGCCAATTCCATAATTGAAGTGTGTCTCGCTGTCCCTCGCAGGACTGCACAGACCGTACAGATCCCTTTTTCCCTCCGCGCGGAGCTGCCTCATCGGCTGCATCAGGTTCTTCTCACCGCACTCCGTCCAGAAATCGGGAATGCTGTGGTCATTGTCATCATTGACAATCTCGTTCGGAAATGCCCTCACCAATGCAATAAACTGCTGTTGTTCCCTGTGTTCCATTCTGTAGTCCATAATACTGCCACCTTCCAATATGATTTTTATCACGAGAGGATTGAACAGGTGAAGCTTCGCGCCTTTATGCTTCGCCTGTCTCGGCGTCGAGCCGTGGAACCGCGAAAAGGCTTTGGAAAAGCTTTCCGGAGTTTCATAGCCATACTTGTATGCCGCATCCGTCACTGACAGGTCTGTCGACTGAAGCTCCTGTGCTGCCAGTGTGAGACGCCTGCTTCTGAGATATTCGTTGGCAGTCATTCCGGTGACAAAACTGAATGTCCGGTGAAAATTGTAGCTTGACATATGTACATTCCTTGCCACGTCAACATAATTGATATCCTCACAGATATGCTCCTCCATATAGTTGATTGCCTGCTGAATCTGCTGTATTGACACTTTGCTCAATCCTCCCTTGTATATCATGATTATAACTGATTGTAGCGGGAAAGTCCTGTCCCCGTTTGCACAGATTTGTCCCAGGACAGACAGCTCCATCTGAATAGAAAGCACTGAAAACACTGCTTAAAATTCCGGTATTGAAATAAATACCACTTTCTCTCCGTCCGCTGCCCCCACATAGATTTCCTTCGTTTCGCGTCCGATTTTCAGATAGTGCTCTATCACAAATTGGGAGGTATAGGCCATTTGCAGAGATGACAACTCTGAAAAATCAAACCACTTACTGATCCCTTCATTTGATGCAAGATTCGCGTCCACCCCTTGATTTAACGCGGCAAAAAAATAATAGTTCTGCCGGATTTCTCCCTTGGACCTGCGCAAAGTGATATACCGCAATGACAGATCATGAATATCCTGTTCCCCGATTCCAAGCTCCTCCTCCAGCTCCCGCAGCACACAGGCTCTCGCATCGTTCAGCTCATGCTCCTCAAAATGGCCTCCCGCAGAACCAACCCATACATCGTTCACCACCCGGCCGCCCTGCCTGAAAAGCAGCAGCATTTTGTCGGCATCTGTTATGTACACCGATGCCATGTTTCTCAATTTTCCGTCCATATTCCTTCCTCCCAGCTATTTTGCACTTTTATACAGATCATCCGATGCGCCCATCTTTCATACACACCCGCTGAAACGGCTCAATCGTATTGCGCGCGAAGATCATTCCACTAACCCATCCTTTCCAGAATCAATTCCGCGAGCCTGCAGTTCTCTTCCTCCAGAACAAGAGCCTTCTCCAGCAGACCGATCTGCTCCCTGCGGAGCTGCGGAGTCGATGCGCCAAACGTCTTTACTGTATTATAGGAAATGGCACAGCCAGCCGGTCTGCATATCTTGTCCCGAAACGCAGAAACCATATCTGCGATCGCCTGCTCGTTTTCTGCTATTTTTGCCAGATGCTCCTGCTCCTTTTCTGTGAGCAGGGAACAACTCTCACGCAGATAGGAAGCTGCTGCCCGCCGTGCATCCATGAGACTGAACAGCATACTGTCGTTGACATTCAGCCGCCTCATGACATTTTCCCTGTCGCGCTCAAGCCTGAAATCTTCTTCCTGCGAAAGCCCTTTTATCCACGCCTCATAAGCCTCCCTTCCCTGATAATAACCGCGGCACTGCCCGGCCCGAAAGGAGTCAGCCAGTGTGGCAAGCGAAGTTCGCAGAATCTCTCCCGGCGGCGGTGTATCAACTTTTTCACCGAAATGTATGATTAAAAAGGGCCATGCGTCACTGAAGAGATATCCCTCGTTCTCCTCAAAGACAATCCGCCTATCCTCCATATTCGGACAGTCTTCCTGCTCCAATTTGTCAAAAATTTCCTTGTCAAAGTATGTGCGGCACAGAAACCGGCTCCCCTGGTCGGTATAGCCTGTTATGATGCCCCACTCCGGTGCAACGCGCAGATTGATCGCCAGCACTGGCTTGCCGATTTGAATGTCCTCCATGACTGCCAGACGCTCTGTTTTCCTCGCCTGTTTCTCCAGCCGGTCTGCCATGCGGAATGCGTATCCGATGGCTCTAAACAGCGGTGTCGCATAATCAAACGCGACAAGGGCGTCTGTGCAGCTGTAATCCCATACATCGACAAAACAGATCCGATAACATGCGCCGCTCATCCCCATCAGCTGATGATATGTGTACGGTTCGCCCATGTATTGAAGGGCCGCATAGAGTGCGCCTGCCCACGGACACTCCATCCCCTCCTCCCAGTTCAAACGCATGACATTTTTCAGAATACATTTGGAATGCTGCCTGAGCGTGAGCTGTGTGCGATGGTTCTCATAGTAAATAACATCATTTTCCGGACAGCTGATGGCATGAATCCCGTCCCCGTTCAGATAAATCAAGGTCAGGTACTCCATATCGTCGCTGGCAGAATTGCTCGGAAAGGATTCGTGGTTCACCGCAATCTGATCCCACTTGAAATATTCATAGTGCTCCATCTTATGCAGGACTGAGGAATACTCCTTTTCGTTTCCATAATACGCGCCGAGCAGTTCAAATGCTTTGCCGCCTGCATGATCTGTGCTTTCCTTATTTAAAATCAGGTTTTCATTTTGCAGTGCATAGCAGAAATAAATTCCTTTCGACGTCTGGTATTTTACCGTCAGCATTTTCAGGCGGTCGCTCTCGAGAGAGACTCCCATAAACATCTCGTTTACACAAATATTCAGCGTATTGTCACGGACGAGTGCATTCACAAACGCTGTCACTGGAATCTGTGTCTGCCCGTCTGTGTAGGCTGCCTCAAGGATAAATAATTCTCTCGGCAGCAACAGACTGTCAATACTGCAGTGAAGCACTTCTTCCAGAGCGGGAAGAATCGCTGTCTCTGGCAGACATTTGGCGTTTTCCCATTTTGAGACGGCCTGCGGACTCACCTGCAGCCGCTCCGCGAGCTGTTCTCCTGTATATCCCCGCTCCTTCCGCAGGGACGCAATTCTTTTTCCAACTTTTACTACATCAATCATATCATTCTCCAATCTGTTCAAAGCTGCAGATGGGCATCCGCCATGCCAGCATCTGACAAGTCCTTGTCGTAAGTAATTTATTGACAGTTTCTATACTGGCGGTCGAAAAGACTGACCGCTCAGTATAAAGTTATGCACACAGCCGCATAAGGAAATATGCCGCTTCGCGGCTGCGGCTGGCGCGAGTATAACTACATTTTAGACCGCATGAATTATATTTACAATACATATCAGTTTAAGATTTAATCAACAAAATCAACCTGAAGTTTAGTAAAATGAACATTCCATATGGCAATTTCATCAGTTTTATTGTAATATGGTAAAAAAGAACTGTATCATAAAGTCAGAACACCTGATGCCGCATGGCATTTATCGAAAGGAAGAACAGATGATAAAAGCAATCGGATTTGACGTGGGACACACGCTCATCAACTACCGCAATCCCTTAAACTGGCGCGCACTGTACCGCCCGGCACTGGAACAGGCTGCCCGCAGCTGCGGCATTTCCCTGTCGGAAGAGATGACTGCTGCCGCAATTGAAACACTCTTAAAATATAATACAAGGGTAAATTACCGGGAACGCGAAGTTTCCTCTGATACGATTTTCGGTGAGATTTTGGACAAATGGCAGCTATGCCTTGACATGGATACTTTAAAAACAGGTTTTTACTCCTTTTTCCAGGCAGAAGCAGAGCCCTACCCTGAAACGCTCGACACCCTGTCCACACTGCGGCAGGCTGGAATCAAAACCGGCGTGCTGACAGATGCTGCCTACGGCATGGACAACCGATTTTCCCTGCAGGATATCGCTTCGCTCTCTGGCTTACTCGATGTCACGCTGACTTCGGTCGATGTGGGATACCGCAAGCCAAACAGCACAGGATTCCAAATGCTGATGACAGCGCTGCAGGTGTCACCGGACGAAATGATGTATGTCGGGGACGAGCAGAAAGATATTGTCGGAGCAAACCAGCTCGGGATCATCTCTGTTCTCGTCAACCGGACGGACACAACCCTGGATTACGGGCAGACGCACACGATCCAGTCGCTGCGGGAACTACAGACACTCATATAAAACCGGAGGAACCAGCCCATGAGACTCAGACCATACATAGCAGTTAAGGATTACAGCTATTTAGCGCAATGGATTGACAATGAACAAATTCACGCCCTGTGGTGTGCCAACCTGATACCCTATCCCATCACGTATGAAAATCTTAACAAACTCCTGGAAAAAAATGCAGTTGACTGGACAGACAGCGCATATGTGGCAACAGAAGACAACGGCAAACCGCTCGGTTTCTTCTGTTACTCTGTCAATACCGACGATAACACAGGATTTCTCAAATTTGTTGTCATTGATAACCAAAAAAGAGGAACCGGATGCGGCGAGGAAATGCTGCGCCTGGCGCTACAGTATGCTTTCTATATTACGAATGTGTCACTTGTGCAGTTAAATGTGTTTGAGGAGAATACTGCTGCAAAACACTGCTATGAAAAGGTGGGCTTTTTTGCAGAAAGTATTACAAAGAATGTTTTTTCATACAAAAATGAACTGTGGGCAAGGTGTCATATGGTACTTGAGAAGCAGACAGAATAAGGAACCATGAAAAAATCCTGCGCAATCCGCACATTTTTTTCACAGTTCCTTACATCAATCAATTTGTCCTTATAAACTGTTCCGAAATAACCTGTGACAAGTATTCTCACAGTTCCTTAACTGCTCTGCTTCCTGCTTCATATATTTTCACAGTTCCTTAACTGCTCTGCTTCCTGCCTCATATCATATCACATCATTTAAAGAAAGAATCAACAACACACAAGTTATGATCATGAACAAAGCTGTCAATAAAACGCCCGTCCTTATCCCCACTTTCTCTGAATCATGACCGGTTTCAATGAGATTCGACCGGCGCAGAACAGTGACAACAGGTTTATATAAAAGCATTGTAATCGCGGCGTTCAGTCCTCCCTTCACCAGATTGAACGGTAAAAATGCCGGAAGCAGCAATTCCACAACGGCTTCTCTCGGATATCCCATATAGATTGGTGCAATCAGATAATTCCAAAACATCATGATTACAACCTGACATCCGCAGCCGCAGAAAAGCCCAAGCATTGCACCGGACAGTTTCCGTTTCTTTTTGTAGATCCATGCGGCGGTACATGCAAAGGAGCAGCTCGAAATTATATTCATCATACAGCCAAAAATTCCCGTTCCGCTAATCGTGACCATTTGCACTACAGAAACAATCATCGTCACTGCAAATGCGGTAAGCGGCCCAAAAAGGAATCCGCCGATTACAATGATTACATCTTTGGGATCATACTTCAAAAAAAGTACAATCGGTATGCGCCCGACCATCACTGCGACGTATGCAAGCGCACATAACATGCCTACTGTTGTGAGTTTCCTTGTTTTACTGTTTTTCATCTGAAATACCTCCTAAAAAAATTAACACTTGAAAGGATCTGAATGCCTTTCAGGTGTTAAAATTCAGGTGTATTGAACATGTCAACAGAGCAGTTGGACAAAAAAGAGTGCAAAAATCATAGTCAGCTTTACCCTGACTATCACAATACACCTTCTTTAATCCGGACTATACCGTCGGTTCTGGAATTTCACCAAACCCCGTGCTCTCGCACCCGCGGACTGTCACCGCCGATCGGGAATTTCACCCTGCCCTGAAGACATCATTACGATTCAATTGTTATTCCGATTATAACATAAAAAGGCAAAATGTCAAGCTGCGCGCATTTTTCTAAAGTAACCAATAACAAACTTAAAGAACATCCATGATAAATTATGATTGATTAATCATCAATAATAAGATATGATTGCTATATGGAAGGAAGGATATTGGATTGTAGATCCGACAAAAGAATTGGTTACAGTATATCGGTTTGAGAAAGAAACAATGGAGCAATATTCGTTTGGTGAAGAAGTATCAGTTGGAATATATGAAGGATTTTCAATAAAGGTACAGTGAGTAAAAGAATTTATAGTTGGATGTTCTGCTGACACCCTGTCTCAAAGGCAGTATAATACCCCAAACGCTCTGTCAAGCCATACAAACTGGCAAATAACAGGATTTGTGAAAAATCAATTTTCTAAGGAGGAGCGCTGACTCATCATAAGCCTCCGATATTTATACAAGCTCATCCAACGTTGGCTTTCGCGTTCCTGCAAGCAGGGAATTCATCCTGGTATATGAGGATACTGGACACGGTGGTACGTCCTCATATTCATTATAGTAATTGCCGCATAATTCCTTCAAACGTTCTGAAAAAGATTGATCCACTTTAACTCCTTTCGGAAACAACGCTGACTCGCACATCCCATATTCCTCACAACACTCGTTCGTTTCATCGGATTCCTTGGAATTTTCGTTCCCGATTTATTCAGCGCGTTCCCTATTATTTTATTGCATTTTATCTCTAAACCAAATATCTTCTTTTTATTCTATTGCTTTTTTCATCCAGGTATCTAAAAAGGCAAGTTGTTCATCTGTATGAAACCAATGCTCTCCATTTTCCATTACAGTAAGATGTGTATTGTGATTATGAATAAATTCATTTACTGTTTGACGGGATACGAGGTTATCATTTCCTGCATATAGAATTTCTGTTGGAACATTCCACGTTATAGGATTTTCCCTAACAAAGCATAAATATTTCCATGATAATATTTCCCCAAAGTCCGTAGGAATTTCTCCTTTCTCACGCAAATCTTTCTCGGATACATTTGCCCAACTCATCATGTCAAGTATAAGACGTTCCATGTCAAGTACAGGCGATATAAATAAAGCCTTTGCAATATCACAATCTTGCAATGTGTGCATTGCAAAATAAGCACCTATACTGTTTGCAATCAAATAAATACAGTCGTATCCTTCGCGAACTTTGTCATAAACCGCTTGAATTTGGTTTTGAACAATCCACGGAAAAAATTCATTATAGTCTATCCCAATAATATCGAAACCCAAACAATTTTTCTTGTACTGTTGAGCTTCTAAATAACTTCCACCTTTTCCGTGAATATATAAAATTATTTTTTTCAAAATATCACCTCTGCTAAATTCGGTTTGTCGTTGCTTTATTATATATCCGTTTTTCCAAAAATGAAAGCGTTTTCTGATACTTTTCTTTTGCCACCGTCTGCTCCTGTCATGTCATGTTTCTCAAAAGCCGTGGAAAATATACATGATGTGTTCCCTGTATGCTTCTGTGCAAGGCATAAATGATTCCCCCTTTCCCGCCAGTTGATGTGTGACAAGATAATCGTTCATATTGATAAGGAAAATGATTCCTAATCCGCTTTCCAGCAACAGAAACATATTTGACATATAATTCTCAATTAGCCCAGAATGCTCCAATACAAAGTCTGTATATTCTTCCGTCAAAGTCCACCCCATTCCGTAATAATAGGGGGGTATCACTATCTACATATACATTTTCATAAAGCATAGTATTTAAACTGTTTTGACTGATAATTCCCATTCCTTCATTCAGATACATTTGCAGATATTTTGCCATATCTGATACACTGGAACTTAAATAACCTGCTGGAACGGTAGACCACGAATGTTTTTCGGGATAGTCCGTCTCTCCTGTAATCGGAAGTCCAAAATAATTTCGATACCTTGTTATCAATCCGTTTTCTTTACTTTCCACAAATGTCGCTGCCGTATGGCTCATACTTAGTAGAATAGTGAGAGGATTTGCATTCGCGGGAATGTGTATAATAGCTATCTTATGCCGCGTTGTCGTCAATCCTCCTCCTTGCATAAAAAAATTTATACTATGTCATCTGTAGAGTTATTTTTAACAGTTCCTAAGAGCATTTTGTGAGCAGGGAGTATTTTCAGACCATTCAAATTGTGTTATAATGTATTCCGTAAGTTGACTTTCCTTATTTTTGCCCTTATTTTTTGCCCCTATGAAAGTTTAAAAATCCTTGTGAAACAATATAACACAAGGAAATGCATAGCAGGAAGCTCGCTTACAGAAAAGTTAGTGTTGATAAGGGTTAGCGGAGAACTTATTAGCAAAATATAACAGCTAATGAAACCCTTACATTATGTGATGTTATATTCGGAGGATAAATATGGCTCAACCAATGATGCACTTGCTCATCGCAGATAAAGTATATACCCAAAAATTCAGTTCACTTTATTCTTATGGCGATTTTTTGTCAGGAAGCATTGCTCCAGATGCAGTTCATGTAAAAGAGAACTATGCAAGAGAACTCAAGGATATATCGCACTATCGTTTTAACAGCAAAAGTCCTATCAGTTACTTTGACACATTTTTGGATAAATACAATACATCCAAGAATACAGATTTTGTAGTTGGCTACCTTGTTCATTTACTGTCTGATATGATATGGTATCATTCTATCAGAGTTCCATTCAAAGAAGATTTTCTCAAAGCACCTGCGCATAATATGTCAATGAATGAGGCTTATTATGCAGACTGTGAACAAATAGATCAATTGATGTTTTGGGAAAAGGATGCCTCCCGTATCATAAAAGCTATCAGTAAAAGCAAATCATATTCATTAGAAGGTTTGATTGATTCAGAGGATGTTGCAGCCTGGAAAGAAAAATTGATTTTTGAATATCATAACAAGAGAAAACCTATGGTTCATACCGCATATATATCAGAGCAGCAAATACGTGATTACATAACAAACTGTGCCCAAAAATGCATTGAGTATTTGGAATCTCTGCCATATTTTCAAAGCCTGCAGTAACGCTCATACAACTTCCGGTTTGTATGCTTTTCCCGTAGCTTTCCCTGTTTTCAAGGATTTGCGCAATGTTAACTATCCTTTTCCCTTGTTTTCGCCCTCATGGTCAAGTTAATATCGTGCCGTTTTGAGTTAAAATGAGCATTGACAAAATAAAAAAGTTGTGATAAAGTACCATCAATAACATAAGAAAAGCAATGACGGAAAAAAGTAGTTTATTTGGAAACATCCAGAGAGAACAGCACTTGGTGGAAGCTGTTTATGTGGAAATTAGACGAAAACCATTCCAGAGCTGTAATGCTGAAATAAGTAAGTGTTACCGTATGCCTGCGTTAAAGGATAGGATTTGATAGAATCTGAAGTGAAAAGTTAAGGTGGAACCGTGCCAAGTGCACCCTTAAGACGATATGATTATGGTCTTATGGGTGCTTTTCTTATGTTGTTGCCAAATCGTTAAAGCCAAAAAGAGAAAGGAGCAGCAAATTATGAAGGTTCTGCGAAAAAATGGAGAAATTGTAGACGTAAACTTTGAAGAACAGGAGGGCAAAAAAGCCTTTTGGCATACGAGTGCACATGTGCTTGCACAGGCTGTAAAACGCTTATATCCAGAAACAAAGTGCGCCATTGGTCCGGCAATCGAACATGGATTTTATTATGATTTTCAGTTTGATTTTTCATTTTCAGAAGAGCATTTAAAGGCAATCGAAGCAGAAATGCGAAAGATTGTAAAGGAGTCTCTCTCCCTGCAAGTCTATGAGAAGTCAAAAGAAGAAGCGCTTCGCTTTATGGAGAAGGCCGGTGAAACGTATAAAATTGAGCTGATTCAGGAACTGAATGATGCAGAACAGATTAGCTTCTATAAGCAGGGAGAATATGAGGAGTTCTGTGCAGGACCACATATTTCTAATGTATGTCAGATTAAAGCAGTCAAGCTATTGTCAGTGGCCGGAGCCTATTGGAGAGGCAGCGAAAAAAATCAAATGCTTACAAGAATCTATGGCATATCTTTTCCAAAGGCGGCACAATTGGATGAATATCTGCATATGGTTGAAGAAGCAAAGGCAAGAGACCACAGAAAACTGGGAAAGGAACTTGGAATATTTACGATTTTTGATGAGGGACCAGGATTACCAGTATTCCTGCCAAAGGGAATGATATTGAAGAACCTGCTGATTGATTATTGGAGAAAAATCCACCGCAGAGAAGGATATGTTGAAATTTCTACGCCCATTATGCTGGAAAGAAGTCTCTGGGAGACATCTGGTCATTGGGATTTTTATCGAGATATCATGTACTCTCTTAAGGTTGAAGAGGATGATTATGCAATCAAACCAATGAGTTGTCCGGGTGGAATGCTGGTGTACAAACTGGAACCGAGGTCTTATAAGGAGCTTCCTATGCGGATAGCAGAATTAGGGCTTGTGCATCGCAATGAAAAGTCCGGAACATTACATGGCCTCATGAGAGTGCGTTCCTTTACGCAGGATGACGCTCACATTCTTATGAGAGAAGATCAGGTCGTGGATGAGATACAGGGTGTTATGCGCCTTATTGATGAAGTTTACCAAAAGTTTGGGTTTTCCTATGAAATTGAACTGTCAACGAGACCAGAGCACTCCATAGGAAGTGATGCGGATTGGCAGCTTGCTACGGAAGCTTTAGAAAAAGCAGTGCTGGGAATGGGCAAGTCATATGCTGTAAATGAAGGAGACGGTGCATTCTATGGCCCCAAACTTGATTTTCACATAAAAGATTCCATCGGCAGAACGTGGCAGTGCGGAACGATTCAGCTTGATTTCCAGCTCCCGCAAAGATTTAATATTGACTATATTGGCGCAGATGGAGAAAAGCATCGCCCGATTATGCTGCATAGAGTTGTATTTGGCTCGATAGAACGTTTTATTGGCATTTTACTCGAACATTGTGCAGGGAAATTTCCTGCGTGGATTGCACCTGTACAGGTTAAGGTTCTTCCAGTTTCCGATAAATATAATGATTATGCTAAGAAAGTTAAGGAAATTTTGGAAGAAAATGATATCCGGGCAGAAGTGGATGTCAGAAGTGAGAAACTTGGATATAAGATCCGTGAAGCACGCATGGATAAGGTGCCATATATGATTATCCTGGGCGAAAACGAGAAAAATAATATGTCTGTATCCGTAAGACAACGAGACGCAGAGCCTGATAAACAGGACATGGGAGAAATGAGTCTTGAACAAGTCGTGAATCTCGTAAAATGTAACCCGGCTAAGTAGCCTGTTCTTCAATCTTTTGTTGTAAATAGGGCGGTGGCTGCCCTATTTACAACCCTTATCACAAAAATCAATATCGTATCTTGTTCCATGTGAGAGCAAAACACCGTCCGTCAACTCAATGCGAAGAATACAAGTATTTTCATCCTCAAAATTATTGTGCCCATTGTCAATCCACTCCTTAAAAGCCTATCTTAGCTTCCCGGCAATGTTTCTATTGTTGTCCGCACAGAACCAGCCTAAGTTTACTCCCTTTCCGTGTGCTGTAAACCAATCGCCGCTAATCGCCACATATGGATTTTTTCTATTTGTTTCATTTTGTTGGAAAGTGCATATGTAATCACATAGAATGAACCATCCTCATAAAATCCATTCACGTTGCGGACATATGGCGTTCCGTCTTGTACCGTTGCCAGAGCAATTATATTGTCCCTGTTAAACCGCTCGTTCAGTATTCTCTCTGTCTCCTGCGTTCGTTTTTCCATTTTAATCCTCCATGTTTAATAAATACGAATTTCGTCAATAAGCAATCTGAAAATGACAAGAAACATTTCTGTTTCATCAAAAAATTTTTGTTTTAGAGCGTGTTTGAAAAATGCTTTCTGCCAGATGTGCGCCACAATTTGTGGGAGATTTGTGCCAAATGAAGGGCGCATAGTGGGCTATGTAACCTGAATTTGGCGCAAATATCACGCAAAGTGGGACGTGCAGGTGGTAGGAATGATTTTTCAAACACGCTCTAGCACAGGGTATTAATTTAATAAGTTTATCCGTTTCAGGAAAACATATATCAGTTTCCCATCTTGAAACAGACTGGCGGGACACATTTAATATTTCAGACAATTTTTCTTGTGTAATACCTTTTCTTTCACGCAGCAACGCTAATTTTTCACCTGTTGTCATTTTCTCACCCATTATATCTTTTTATTAACAATATGTATAGCAAGTTAGAATTGCTGAATGTAAACTTTTGAGTGCTTTTCAGCAAATTTGTCGAACTATTCAATGTGGATATTTTACCACACACGCTCATACAATTCTATCAAAATTTAGTTAATTTACCATTTCCTTATTTTGTTCAATCATCCTCTGCCTTGCCTGTTCGGCAATCATGGCTTGAAGCCCCTCACGCTCAAAGGTCGTGCTTGGCATTCCGTCATCCCTGTAAACGCCTTTATATTATTCGTTAGATTATCTTCCATAAAAATAGAACTTCTTCAAATTAATTTCTATCAAAGGGATAAGTATATGATGGAGAATCCGTCAGATTATTTTCTTGACAGTGTATGTTATCATTCTTATGTAAAATAAGAAAAAACAGGAACCCCTCTCTCCAAAGTCGGATTCCTGCCCACACTATACAGCGGCTGACAGCCGCATGACATTTAGTATGATAACCTTATTCAAACTCAATTGCAATCCCAATACTGAAAATATCCAAAATAAATAAGATGACTTCATCTGCGACAGAACGCATGCCCTAATGCCGGCTTTCATTGTCCCTTATTCCCAGACGGCACTGCCTGACCAGATTGAAAAAAATCCGTCGTTTAAGAGAAGGATAACCATGATCTTTCTGACATCATGCAGCGAGTCCTTCCATCGACGAAAACGACATCAAAACAGTTACCTACAATTACTTGCTCCACTGGAAACAGCGCCTAATTTCCTTCTGTTCCAAACATACTCTGGAACAAAAAACTGTAATTATACTGGCAGTCGAAAAGACTGACCGCTCAGTATAAAGTTATGCACACAGCCGCATAAGGAAATATGCCGCTTCGCGGCTGCGGCTGGCGCGATACTCACGGCAGATTTCATCTGTCGTGAGTATCGTAATATTCAACATATCACATCTTCCTCAATACCTCTACAGAATAAGGTATAAGCAATTTCTCCTTACGCCTTTATATCCAGATTCCAGCCCACTGCTGCTGCCTTATCCTTATCCCCAGCCGCATTTTCATCATCTTTTCCTATCACAATGGCATCCTTGAATTTGTCACCGAACTGCTCCTTTCCGGCATCCTGCATCTTTTCCTTCAGCTCCGCCTTCTCTTCTTTGGCTGTCTGGCGCTTCTCCTCTATCTCTTTCTGCTCCCTTTTCTTCTCTGCATTTTTCTCCCTGATTTTTTCAGCGTTTTCGGACATGGTCTGTAAATGGGATTTCGTATCAACCTTTTGCACAATGCTCCATTTGCTGATGCCACCGTCTTTATCAATCGCCCATCCCTGTGCTACAACATGCCAGCCTCCGGCAGCAACCTGACGGGCATTCTGCTCATCACATT
>CAMWTP010000005.1 GCA_947177165.1 uncultured Lachnospiraceae bacterium | reverse complement strand
GAGGCGCAAGCAAAGAGGGCGTGTTGGTAAAGGGTTCCAACTATCTGGAAATCCTCTCCCAGACAAAATATGTTGTTTTTGACAAAACCGGAACCATGACAAAGGGTGTCTTTGAAGTAAACGGTATTCATCACTCTACCATAGAGAATGAAAAACTGTTAGAATATGCGGCGCTTGCAGAGAGTGCTTCTTCCCACCCAATCAGTAAGAGCTTACAGCGGGCATATGGAAAGGATATTGATAGAACTCGTGTATCAGATATACAGGAAATCAGTGGAAATGGTGTCACAGCAAAAGTAGATGGAATGGAGATTGCTGCCGGAAATGATAAATTGATGAAACATTTGAACATACATTATCGGGATTGTCATCAGACAGGCACGATTATCCATATGGCAATCAATGGGAAATATGCAGGACATATCGTGATTTCTGATATTATAAAACCTCATTCTAAAGCGGCTATTGCGGAATTAAAGAAGGCAGGAGTAGATAAGACTGTCATGCTGACAGGGGATGCAAAGAAAGTGGCAAATCAGGTTGCCAACTCACTTGGAATTGATGAGGTTTACAGCGAACTTCTTCCGGCTGACAAGGTAGAAAAGGTAGAAGAACTTCTGCGGGTGAAGCTGGGCAAGGCAAAGCTGGCATTTGTTGGTGATGGTATCAATGACGCACCTGTGCTTTCCAGAGCAGATATTGGTATCGCTATGGGGGCAATGGGTTCTGATGCGGCAATCGAAGCAGCGGATATTGTTCTGATGGATGACGATCCGATTAAGATTGCAAAAGCAATCAAGATTTCAAGAAAGTGTCTGCGGATTGTATACCAGAATATTACGATGGCGCTTGTTGTAAAATTTGCCTGCCTTGCATTAGGAGCTGTGGGAATTGCGAATATGTATCTGGCAATCTTTGCAGATGTGGGCGTCATGATTCTTGCGGTGCTGAATGCTATCCGTTGTCTGTTCGTGAAAAAACTGTAAAGGAAGGAGGGGTTCCTTTGGCAAAATATCAGGACGGTCATTTTTGTCAAGAATTGAATGAGAGCAAGCTGTATATTCTAACGGAATTTTTTAAGGTGCTTGGGAACCCTACCCGTATCCGAATCCTGCTCCTTTTAATGGAGCAGGATTCATGTGTCAGTGATTTGGCGGAACAGCTTGGAATTACGCAGTCTGCGGTGTCCCACCAGCTAAATCTTTTAAAGTCAAATAAGCTGGTAAGGCGGCGTAGGGATGGGAAAATGATATTTTATGCTTTAGTGGATGAACATGTGCAGATGATTATTGAAAAAGGGACGGAGCATATTCTGCAACGGTGAAAATGAGGTGAAGATGAAATGACAATGGATGAATTGAAGCCAAAGCAAAGCGCTTTTATCTGCTCAGTGGGCGGAAGTGGCGCACTTCGGCATCATTTACTTGATATGGGGCTTACGCCTAAAACAGAGGTTACGCTTCAAAAAATTGCACCTATGGGCGATCCGGTGCAGATTGAGTTAAGGGGATATGAATTGACTTTGCGGCTTGATGAAGCGCAAAAAATTACAGTGGAAAAGGTTCATATCAAAGCGGAAAAAAATCATGCCACACAAAGAATACCAGCAGTAGAGCATCCGGGAGTCGGGGAACTTGGCAGGGCAAAAAGCTACCATGTCCATAATGCGGCGAATGAGATTCCCGAAGGGGCAAAAGTCACTTTTGCATTGGTGGGAAATCAGAATTGTGGAAAAACTACTTTATTTAACCAGCTTACAGGAGCAAACCAGCATGTAGGAAATTTCCCCGGAGTGACGGTTGACCGTAAAGATGGAACAATCCGTAAACATTCAGAGGCGGTTGTTACAGATTTACCGGGTATCTATTCTCTTTCCCCCTATTCCAGTGAGGAAATTGTGACAAGGGATTTTCTGATGGATACGCACCCGGACGGGATTATCAATATTGTTGACGCTACTAATATGGAGAGGAACCTGTACCTTACTATGCAGCTCATGGAGCTTGGTATTCCGATGGTGCTGGCATTGAATATGATGGATGAAGTACGGGCAAACGGTGGTTCTGTCAGGGTAAATGAACTGGAAGAAATTCTTGGTATTCCGGTAGTACCGATTTCCGCAGCAAAAAACGAGGGAATTGAGGAACTGATTGACCATGCACTTCATGTGGCGAGGCACAGGGAAAGTCCCGGCAGGGTTGATTTTTGTCCGGCAAGTAATGATGAACATGATTCTGTGGGCGCAGTACATCGGTGTATTCATGCGGCAGTACATATATTGGAACCGGAGGCAAAGGAGAAAGGGCTTCCAGTCCGTTTTACAGTTACAAAACTGGTAGAAAATGACCGCCTGATAAAAGAGAAACTTACTATTTCGCCAGAAAAGGCTGACATATTTGAACATCTGGTGTCTGTTTTGGAAACAGAAACGGGGCTTGACAGGGAGGCTGCTCTTGCAAATATGAGGTTTTCATTTATTGAGGCTCTGTGTGCAAAAACCGTAGTCCGTCCTCGTGAAAGCAGGGAACACAAGCGCAGCATGGCGATAGACAGGATTTTAACGGGAAAATATACGGCGATTCCTTGCTTTATCGGGATTATGGCACTTGTATTTGTTATGACATTCAGCTTTGTTGGTGCAGCATTATCTGATCTTATGGGTATGGGAATTGATGCGGTGATTGCTCTGTTTGATGGGTTGCTCACAAAGGCGCAGGTCAATCCAGTGGTTCATTCCCTTGTGATTGATGGCGTTTGCAGCGGTGTGGGAAGTGTACTTAGTTTATTGCCAACGATTGTGACGATGTTTTTCTTCCTTTCGATTTTAGAGGATACTGGATATATCGCAAGAGTGGCTTTTGTTATGGACAGACTGCTTCGTAAGATTGGTCTTTCAGGGAGAAGTATTGTTCCTATGCTGATTGGTTTTGGATGCTCGGTTCCTGCGATTATGGCTACCAGAACACTTTCCAGTGAACGGGATCATAAAATGACAATTTTGCTGGTTCCGTTTATGAGCTGTACTGCCAAGTTGCCAATTTACACTTTGATGATTAGTGCGTTTTTCCCAAGAAGGTATCAGGCGCTCATTATGGTGGGATTGTATGCTTTAGGGATTATCTGCGGTATTTTATATGCGTTACTTTTAAAGGGGACAAAATATAAGGGAGCGCCGGTTCCTTTTGTAATGGAGCTTCCAAACTATCGGTTTCCTTCAGCAAAAAGTGTGTGGCAGCTTATCGTGGAAAAGGCGAAAGGATTTGCTAAGAAAGCCTTTACAATTATTTTTGTAGCTTCTCTTGTAATCTGGTTTTTACAGACCTTTGATATAAGGCTGAATGTTGCGGCTTCTGCGGAAGAAAGCCTGCTGGCACTATTGGGCGGGGTAGCTGCTCCTTTATTTGCACCTCTTGGGTTTGGAGATTGGAGAGTTTCTACGGCATTGATTACCGGATTTACTGCAAAAGAGAGCGTTGTGTCTACGCTGACGGTTCTTTTAGGTGGAGATGTATCTTTGCTTGGAACATTGTTTACTCCTTTTACCGCTTTTGTATTTCTTGTATTTACATTATTGTATACGCCATGTGTGGCGGCGGTTGCAACAGTCAGGAGAGAAATGGGCGGCATAAAGGCGGCAGTTGGAACGGTAATAGTTCAGTGTTTCATTGCATGGGCGGTTGCATTTATTGTACATAGCATAGGAATTATTTTAGGGTTTGTATAAAAAAACTGCTGTAATGGTTAAAATCAGCCAAAAAGAACATGGTTATGGAAGTTCATGATAAAACAGTTATTATTTACGGAGCGCAAGGCTATGATTAAGAACATACAGAAAAAAATGGGTGTTCTCTCTGCAGAACGAAATTATAAACCAGTTCATTTACTGCTGATGTTTTTCACTTTTTCAGTGGTAGGATGGGTGTGGGAGGTAATACTTGGATATGTGACAGGAGGGGTGCTTGTCAACAGAGGAGTGCTTCATAGTCCATTGCTTCCTATTTATGGAAAGGGTGTAATATTGATTCTTGTACTGTTAAAGAGGTTTAGGAAATATCCGGCAGCAGAGTTTGCGGGGATTATCCTTTTGTCAGGCTGTGTGGAGTATTTTATCTCATGGTATCTTGAAATGGTCTATGATGGCAAACGATGGTGGGACTATTCGGATTACTGGCTGAATTTGAATGGAAGAATCTGCGCTGAGGGTTTGATATTGTTTGGGTTTGGGGGAATGTTTGTGGTGTATGTTGCGGCTCCGTTTCTGGATAATAAAATGCAGAAGATGAATCCCCGGTATCTGACGATACTTGCGGCTATACTGTTGGTTATTTATGCAGGAGATTCCGTTTACTCTGTGAAGTACCCTAATACTGGAATTGGAATTACAGAATGTTCTGCCAATGAGAAAATAGATTATTGCTTTATTACGCCAATAATAAAGAATTAAAGCAAACAGGAGAATTTTTGTTTTCGTAGGGATAGGAGAAGTCGATGATGAACATAGCGAGTTTTGTGGTGCTTGGTATTGTAGCTGCTCTGTTGGTAATTGCTATTAAAAGCTTCCGAAAAAAGGGTATGGATGGATGTGATGGGAATTGTAGTGCTTGTGTCTACTCGTGCCATAAGGAGGATTGTAAACTGTGAAAAATAATTTCAGTGAGCAGGGAAACTTGCTTTTGAAACATATTGATACGGCAGATGCTATTTGTGTGGGAGCTGCTGCAGGTATGTCTGTTGCAGCGGGCTATGATTGTGCGTATCACAATGATAAATATTTTGAGAAGTATTTGGGGGAATTTGGAAGAAAATATAGATTTGAGGGGACATTTAATGGGTATTATTACCGTTACAAGTCCAGTGAAGAACGATGGGCTTTTTTGGCGGCATCTATTTACATGAATATGAATCTGCCGGATGGACTGGCATATCAAAATTTATTTGAATTACTGGAAGGAAAAAACTATTTTATAGTGACAACAAATCAGGATACGTTGTTTAGCAGGCGTTTTCCAGAGAACAAGGTCAGTACTATTCAAGGTGATTTGCGCTACCTTCAATGTGTACGTCCATGCCATGATGAATTGTTTGAGAGTAAAAAGCTGATAGAGGAAATGTATGCGAATATCCATGACTGTAGGATTCCTACAGAGTTAATTCCTCATTGTCCTCAATGTGGTAGGGAATTAGAACCTTGGGTGCGTGGATTTACGTTTTTGGAAGGAGAAAAATATAAGGAAGAATACGAGAAATGGAATCGTTTTTTGCTGGAGAACAAGGATAAAAAAATACTTTTTCTGGAACTTGGAGTTGGTCGTATGACACCAATGTTTATACGTGAACCTTTTTGGAATATGACTTATTCGTGGTCGAAAGCCTTCTATATTGCTGTCAATCCCAAAGATGCTCTGTTGCCAAAGGAACTAAAAGAAAAGGGCATTACAATAAAGGAAGATATTGCAGATGTTTTGGAGTATGCAGTTAGAAGAAAACGGGAACTGGAGGGAAAGGTGGGAGCAGAATCATGAATGTATATCGGGAGATACGGAAAATTGTAAATGAGGCAGACGGAGTGTTAATCGGTGCAAGCAATGGATTATCCATTGCCGAAGGCTATAATCTATTTGCAGACGATTCTTGGTTTCAGGAAAATATGGGAGATTTCAGAAGCCGATACGGAATCCGTTGTATTATACAGGGTATGGCGTTTCCTTATCATTCCCAAGAAGAAAAATGGGTATATTTCAGTCGGCTCATTAAAAAGAAATGTATGCAGAATGAGCCGTCGCATATCATGAAAAATATGTATGAGCTTGTGAAGGAAAAAGATTATTTCGTGGTAACTACGAATGGGGAGGATCATTTTATTCCGGCAGGTTTCGTCCCGGAACGGGTTTTTGAAATGGAAGGAAAATTGACAGAAATGCGCTGTGCAAATGGTTGTTGTGATGATGTCTACTCTAGTAAAGAAACCATTTTGCGGATAGCAAAGGCTGAGAAGAATGGGGAGGAATTAAAAGAACTACTTCCTAAATGCCCGAAATGTGATGGGAGCATGGAAGTGAATTATGGAGAGAGTTCTTCGTTTATAGACCAAAAGAGTTGGCAGGAGAAAGCAGCCCGCTATCGTGAATTCGTGAATCGTTTTCGTGGGAAAAGGCTTGTTGCTTTAGAGTTTGGTGTTGGCAGACGTAACCAGATGATTAAAGCTCCTTTTATGCAGCTTGTTTCGGTGGAGCCACTGGCAAAATACATTACATTCAATAAGGGAGAAATTTATATTCCACAGGAAATTCAAAATAAATCTATCAGTGTGGATCAAGACATTGCAGTTGCGTTGGATAGAATTTTGAAGGCAAGATAAATATTGATTTTGGAAATGTTAAATGAATATTTGATGAGTAGTTTCTTGTGCCAGTGGAAAAGAGATTATCTATCGGGTAAATATGAGGCAGGGTATACTTGTCTTTATAGGTCAGTCTGCTTTGTGTAGATTGACCTTTTTGATTAACGATTTCAAATGATAAAGGGTGCATATAAGGATATTTGCACATTAAGGAGATATGGCTATTTCATTTGCAATTATTAGGCTAAGGTGATGTAATGGGAAGAATAATGGTTGTATTGTTTGCTGATGGGGAAGAAGATGTATACCAGCAAATTATGCAGATTATGAATGATAGTAATGGCTTTGAACGGTGTGACATGGTACAAGAAACAGAAAATATTCAGAGAGGTGAGTTAAAAATAGAATTACAAAAAAGATGTGTTACTGTCGAAAAAAGAGAAGTTATTCTCACAAATCGGGAATTTGATATATTGTATCTGTTAGCTAAAAATCCCGGTAGGGTATTTAGTAAAGAGCAGATATATGATATTGTCTGGCAGGAACCGTATTCTGGTGATTACAACATTGTTATGAGCCATATCCGTCACATAAGGGAAAAGATAGAGGATAATCCGGGCAAGCCGCTTTACATACAGACCGTATGGGGCATTGGCTATCGGTTCAACAAAAATTTAAGCAGCAGTCTGTGATGTGAAAACAGATTGCTGCTTATTTTTTGTCCTGTACGCCTAAGAGATATTCACAGGATACATGGAAGAACTCTGCCAGAGCTACCACTTCATAATCAGGAACGAATCTTGTTCCCTTTTCAATCCGTAAAACAGTCAGGTCGCTAAATTCATATCCGGCAAGCTGGAGCTGCTCTGCAAGAGCTTTTTGAGATAACTTTCTTTCCGTCCGCAGTTCCATAACTCTTTGACCGATTAGGTTTTTGGAGTTGCTTTCTTTGTTCCAATAGATTTTAATATCCTACCACCAACTTTCTAAAGATGAAGTCCTTTATTATTGATTTTACGAAATATTGTTGATAATATACTTCTAAAGATGAAGTGTGGAGAGATTATCTTGTGAAAAGAAAGTTAGGGATTGATAATACTGCCTGTAAAATGCAATATTATTTTTAGCAGAGAAAGGTGGAAACAAACATGAATGAAGTTTTTGAAACATTGGCAGGCGTTTTTGAGGAGCTGCGCAGCGAAACAGAGGACAGGGAGTATTCCGTCCAGACAGAGGAAGCAAAAGCAGCCAGCCGGGAACTGAAAAAGAAGCAGAAGGCATTTGAAGCATATCTTTCCAAGCTGTCAAAGGAGGACAGGGAGTTTTTAGAGGACTATATGGATACGGTGGATCATGCCCATTACAAGGAGGAACAGCGGGCGTATTATCAGGGTTTTGTGGACAGCATACAGGTTCTTGATGGACTGGGCATCATAAAAAAGCGTATGCGTATAAAGGAGCTTCTTAAAATATTCAGCAGATAGACAAAGAGGTGGCTGGCAGGACAGAAGGCGAGCCACCTTTTTTGCATGGTTCAGAATTATCCAGAAATATTCATGAGAAAATTCAGATATTGGGAATATTCTATTCTTTGGGAGATTTGTATGTCCGAAGATAGGCTTCCACAATAGCGAGGATTGTTGTAATCTGTTCCTCTGTACATTGTGACAGATAAACCAACAGCCGCTGGTAGTCGAGGTTGTCTGACGGGGCGGCTGGATAAAAAAACGGATCGGCGGAAATATGTAAGGCTCGTATAAGCTGCCCTAGCTTTTCAAGGCTTGGCACATTTCCATGATTTTCGATTTCCTTGATATAGCGTGAGGAAACGCCGGATTTTTCAGCCAGTTCTTCATAGGTCAGTTTCTGGTCGGTTCTAGCCTTCTTCAGACGGAATCCCATTTCCTTGTCAATTTTCTTTTTCCTTGCCATATATGCACCTCCATGTATAGTGTATATTGCACATTTTACTTTGAAAATGCACTAATATATCACTTTATCAGAGGGGTATAATGCACATAGAAGAATAAAAAGACTTTGGATATTGCATATAAAAAAACGCAGTATCCAGAGGTTTTTTGCGTGAATTTTTATCCTTTGGGTACGTTTAGGGGAATTTATGTGTTCTGAACGGTCTGAGGGATATTTTTTTGACTTAGTGAACCTGTCCGGCTATCGGCGTAGGAAGGTTCTTTTATAAGGTGTTTTACTGGCAGTAAAGCAGAATCTACCCTGACAAGTGAACTATACGCTCCCGTAGCGTATGGAAAAAACAGAATAACAGATATGAATAACGTCCAGCGGGCATTTTGCCTGTCCGGGCGTTTTTTATATACAAAAAATTTTTACTCCCACCCGAACATCAGCCTACCACCATTTGGCAGATACAACGGAAAGGGGAAAGGCGTATGCCTTTGTCACGTCACAACGGGGGAGGAGGTGAACTCGTATGAAGAAACCTTCTTGCCATGATGAACTGACAATCAGGCATCGCTTTGACCGCCTGTGCCAGATGTCGCTCAAAGGCGAAGCAATTAACTATTACCGGCACATGGATTACCGCAGGGAACATGAAGCCATGTTTTCTGAACTGTCTGAAAAGGAGCTGAACCAGTTGTTTGTTATGGACGAGTACGGAGTGGAGAACAGTCATTTTACAGTGCATGGATATGACATTGAAGTAAAAGACACCCTGATTGCGGAAGCATTGCAGGCACTTTCGGAACGGAAGCGGAATGTGATACTGCTTTCGTATTTTCTGGAAATGAGCGATGCGGATATAGCAAGGGAAATGAACCTTGTCCGCAGCACAGTCCATGAACACCGGACACGCTCACTGGAAATTTTAAGGAAGATTATGGAGGAAAAAGCAGATGACAAAAAGATGTAAGAGCAGAGAAGAAAAGAATTTGCTGCCATTCCATATCATAAAGGCAGCATCAGAAGGCGATGTATTGGCAATCAACAAAGTCCTGAAGCACTATGAGGGATACATAATTACCCTGTCCACCCGGAAGATGTATGACGAGGGAGGGAGGCTTCATTATTGTGTTGATGAAACACTGCGCCGGAGGCTTGAAACAAAGCTGATTACAAAGATACTGGCGTTTGAAGCGGTATAAGGGGCGGTTAGCTGCCCTTTTCCATAGCTGACAGATTTACAGCGGTGTACCTTGAAAATTGAATATGCAATAACCTCGCAGGACGTGAGAAACTGTGGAGCTACACAGCAGATACGCTATGACTGTTTGTTCCAGTAGGGAATTGAAAGTGAAGAAGCATTTTTATGATGTTGAAGCAAAGGCACGAGCGAAAAATATCAGTGTTGGAGTAGAATAGGGGATTCTATTTGCGAAGAAGCAGTTTCGTGATAATGATACTTCTGGCGAAAGCCAGTCACATAGAGAAGATGATGGTGCAAGTCCAATGTGGGCAGGATTCCCGCCTGCCACCTGTGAGGATATTTAATAAAGAAAGGGTGATTACATATAGATGGGAAAAAATTATTAAGATACAGTATGCAGTTATCTATGTTGAAGCAACTTTTAAAGTTGAACTTGATAAATCAGTTGGAATATGAGCAAATCCAAAAAAAGTTAATGCGGGACTATGGGATTGTATCGAATATTACCGCTTGACTTATTAACTGTGTTGCACTATAATAAAAGCGAACACTACGATAGGAACACAAAAAGGAGGAAGATATGGAAGTAGAGATTATTAAGGCAAACAATCCATTTGATGAATCTTCCAAAGTCCGGAAAGTAGACCGCTTGAGAGTTGCTGCGTATTGTCGTGTCAGTACGGATGATGAAGATCAGATAAAAAGCTATAACTCGATGGTTAAGTATTATACCGAACTGATACAAAATAATGCACAGTGGGTATTTGCAGGTGTATATGCAGATAAAGCGATAACAGGAACAAAAGTTGACAAAAGAGAAGATTTTCAACGTCTGATACAGGACTGCATGGATGGCAAGATTGATATGGTTATTGCTAAGAGCTTGCCTCGTTTTGCAAGAAATACATTGGATACTTTAAAATATGTCAGAATGTTAAAAGAAAGGAAAATAGCGGTTTATTTTGAAGTTGAAAAGATAAACACCCTTAAAGACGGAGAATTTCTGATGACAATTTTAAGCTCTGTTGCACAACAGGAGGTGGAGAATACCTCGGCATATGTGAAAAAGGGTTTGAAAATGAAAATGAAACGTGGTGAGTTGGTAGGGTTTCAAGGCTGTCTAGGATATGACTATGATGTAACAACTAAGTCATTATCTATAAACGAAGAAGGGGCAGAAACTGTAAGATACATATTTGATAGGTATGTTGCTGGTGCTGGAAGTTCGATGATTGCTAGAGAATTGAATGAACAGGGGACAACAACGATAAGAGGAAATGCGTGGACTTCTTCTAGTGTAATGGGAATTATTAACAATGAAAAATACAAAGGAGATATATTATTAGGAAAGACATTTACAGTTGATCCAATTTCTAAAAGACGGTTGGAAAATCTTGGGGAGGAAGATAGGTTTTATGTTAAAGACCACCACGAACCAATTATTTCAGCAGAAACTTTTGACAGAGCACAAGAGATTAGAGAGCGGAGGAACGGGGGAAGAAAATCAGTTACTCCGGGAAAACGAGAGAAATATAGTAGACAATATGCGTTTAGTTGCTTGCTGGAATGTGGATTTTGTGGAGCGAATCTATCAAGACGAAGGTGGCATAGTAGTTCTAAATATAAAAAAACAATCTGGCAATGTGTAAAGTCTACAAAAGACGGAAAAAGGTTTTGCCCGGATAGTAAAGGTATACCAGAACAAGTGATAGAGGAAGCTTTTATTGAATCTTATAAAATGTTATGTGCAGATAATAAGGATGTTTTAGATGAATTTATTTCCAGAGTGGAAAAAACCTTGAGTGAAGATTCTGCGAAAGATAAGGTTTTGAAACTACAAAAAAGTGCAGATAATCTTCAAGCAAAGAGAAAAAAGCTATTGGAAAATTACCTTGAAGGAGTTGTTGCACAGGACATCTATGAAGAAACAGATGTAGGTTATGAGAGAAAGTTATCTGATATAAAAGCTAATCTATCAATGCTAGAACAGCAGATGGAAGATGAAGTTTCTCTAAAACGGAGAATTGCAGACTTTAAGAAGGCATTATCGAAAAACGGTGTTTTGGAGGAATTTGATAGAGGAATATTCGAGAGTATAATCGAAAAAGTCATAGTTGGTGGCTATGATGAAGATGGAAACAAAGATCCCTATAAAATTACTTTCATATATAAAACAGGATTTAGGAATGAAATTGGAAATGCAAAAGAGCGTTTTGACAAGTCTAAGGGCATAGGGGACAAAGCTAAAGAATTGTGTTCCCATATCGTAGACGAGGTAAAAGATGTGTGTTCCTATGTTAGTGACAACACATGTAGAGTCAGTAATAATGATGCAGCTTGTTGAAAAATGAAGAACTTGGCACTAAAAACCACAACATCTTCGTGGTTAAAGTCAAACAAGTTTGACGTAGGGCGAAAATTGGCGAAAAATCCAACCAATTTTTGCCCTCTTTTTTGCCCGGTTTTATAGATGCAAGTGCCCGTCTAACGACGATCACGGGGCGAAAAACGATTTTGGGCAGGATTTGGAAAAAAATGATGAAAAATGCCGTGAGGTTGTGGGAAAGTGCTTGCAGTTCTGGGAGATACGGAGGTGTATGGATTGCTCCGGCCAAGGTCGACGCCTGTTTTTCTTGCATGCTTCGTCACAACGGCCGGGGGCAAGATGATGTGTTCCAATACTGTGCGCAGCCTGCGGCGTCTCACAGGCATTTTCATAGGGATGCCATCCAGCTGCAGTGATGCCTGCCCCATCATTCGCAGTATGTTATAAGCGAGCTCCAGCATGAGCTCGTTCGTCTTGAATTTCCCAGTCGGGAGCTGTTCTGCACCGAGATTCGTTTTGATTTTGCTGTGGTACTGCTCCATCTCCCCGTGCCTATGGTAGAGCTTGATGATCTCCTCATCCCGGAAGTCGACATTGACGGAGTACATGTTGACTTCAACCTTGGGAATAACGCAATACTGCCCGTCATGGTCGCAGGCACACTCCGTTATGTCGTAAATTGTCCGTAGGTTTTCTGCGTTCTCCCTGATTTGGATGAACTGTCCGGAATATATTTGTGCACCAGACAGAAAAAATTTCTATGAGATTGATATAGTCAAAACAATTGCGTGATAAATGCAAAGTTTTTTTGGATGCGGAGGCGGATAAGGCAGATGTACTTTTGAAGGGAATCGGCAGAGTCTGTGTATGGCAGGGGTAATTACATATCCGCATGGCGTGCCCGTAACCGATATTCCGAGGGAGTAGCACCTGTATACTTTTTAAACTGTCGCATAAAATGCAAATCGGTCTCATACCCACAGAAAACGCTCAACTGATAGATGCTCATATCAGTTGTAGCCAGATAAAATTTGGCAAGTTCTATTCTGGCAAGAATGATATCATGCTGGCATGAGCAGCCGAAAAAGCGACTGTATAGGTGCTGGAAGTGGGAACAGCTTAAGCAGAGTGTCTTTGCGAGCTGGTTAATAGACCACTCAGCAGCAGGGGAATTGTAAATCTGTGTGCGGAGTTTGGAAAATTCATAAAAATATTTTGGTGAACCAGATGATGAGGCTCCTGACTTTTTCAATTCTTCGTCTAGTACAAGCAGCAAGATATGCATAAGCTTGTCAATAATACTTTGATGATAGATTCCGGTTGAGTGAAACTCGTCAGAGATTATTTTTGCATAATCAGACAACCTGTGGAAATCACGTGGCTGCAGGATAGTATCATACGAAAAAGCAAACGAATCAAGAAGTTCTGTATCAGAATCGGATAAATCAAAGTGAATCCAGTCATCATTGTAATCAGCAGTATCACAGCCGTAATGAATCGGTGTATGTGGAGGAAAAAGCAATACAGAATTAGGTGAAACAATATGTTTTTCATCATCGATATAAACCCAGGCACATCGTTTTACAAGCAAAAGGAGATAGTCGTCAAGTCCGTTGGAATGCAAAATATCACAAGGCTTTTTGTGATGTGAGTCATGTCCGCAATTAAATACTTTTATCATATAAAGTAATCCTCCATATATTGTGAAATCTAAGACTTGCAGGTAAGGAACTGACGCTGCCGATATTGTTTATTCTGTTTATTTCAAGACCATTTCTGACAAAAAATGTTGCGAAGACAATTAAAAAGCAGAAAATATCAGTCAATCACATTATAAGTCATTGTATGAAATCAGTCAAAGACTTATAGTAAAAAGGAAATTAACAGAGCGTGCTTGAAGAAATATTCGGCGGGGGCGGCAGCTCTCAGATAGAGGGTATCTGTGACATACTGGTAACCATTGTCAAATAACGTAAAATAAATAGTGAAATAATGGAGAAAAATTATGAATGATCAAAAGTGGATTGTGGAGACAATCGAAAAAATCAGAGAGAAAATCAAATGGGTGAGCGAGAAAAACAAAGACAAAATTCCCTATACTACCAATGAAGACGGCAGCTATGACGATCGTAGCGATGCTGCAAAGAACTGGAACGCTGATGACGGGTTAAACTGGTGGACAAACGGATTTTGGGGAGGTATCATGTGGATGCTGTACCAGGATACCAAAGATAAAAGTTACATTGATATTGCAAGAATCTGTGAGAAGAAGCTGGAACAGACATTTACGGGTTTTTACGGTCTCCACCATGATGTAGGATTTATGTTCATGCCGACAGCAGTGGCGGATTACAGGCTTACAGGTGATGGCAGGGCGCGGAAAGCTGCGTTGCATGCGGCGAACTTGCTGGCAGGACGTTTCAATCCGCAGGGAAATTATATACGGGCATGGAATGACAGTCCAGACCAGGACACACGGGGATGGGCAATTATTGATTGTATGTTTAATATATCGCTGTTATACTGGGCTTCAAAGGAAACCCAAGATCCAAGATACCAGCACATTGCCATGCGTCATGCTGACAGTGTTATGGAGAATTTTATTAGAAAAGATGGTTCATCGATTCATATCGGAGAGTTTAATCCAGAGACAGGAATGTTTGTAAAAAGTCATGGGGGGCAGGGATATGGGGAAGGCTCTGCATGGACACGCGGACAAGGTTGGGCATTGTATGGTTTTGTCAACAGTTATACAAATTCGGGAAAAGAGGAGTATCTCGATACTGCAAAGAGAGTTGCGCATTATTGTATTGCCAATATTCCGGAGAGTGGTATTATTCCTATTGATTTCAGGCAGCCTGCGAAACCGGCGCTAGAGGATTCCTGCGGTGCCTGCGTCATTGCCGGAGGAATGATCGAGCTGGCAAAGTATGTTCCTGATAATGAAAAACAGATTTATCTGCGCCCGGCAGTAAAAATACTAAAAGCGATTACGAAAACAAGAGTTGACTGGAGCCGTGATTGTGATGCGATCGTGCAGAACTGTTCTGGGGCATACCATGACAGCAGGCATCATTTTACGATGGTATATGCGGATTACTTTTATATAGAAGCAATCTATAAGTTAAATGGCATAGGAATGCTCATGTGGTAGGAATGTGCAGGAGGATTATACAAATGGCAGTAATTGGGGAAAAAAGATGTGCTAATTAAATAAGGTTGAATAGGAAAAAGCGTGTGTTTGTCAAAACCACGCTTTTTCTTATGTGAGTTCTGAAAAAATACATCTTAAAAATACGTATATCAAACTAAAAAAACACTATTTTTATATTCGCTGATTATTGCTATAGTAGTGTTACAAGATAA
Source organism: uncultured Lachnospiraceae bacterium (assembly GCA_947177165.1). Taxonomy (GTDB): domain Bacteria; phylum Bacillota; class Clostridia; order Lachnospirales; family Lachnospiraceae; genus COE1. The sequence continues at coordinate 102,530 of CAMWTP010000005.1, read as the reverse complement.
CAAACGGATGCGGGCGCACTCCGAAATGACAAAATGTGGACGAAGGGAAGGAGAATCATATGAAAAGGAAATTGGTATCAGGAATGATGGCTATGGCAATGATGACAATGTTATTGTCAGGTTGTGGGAACGGTGGAGCAGACAATGCAGAGAATGCACCTGCGGCGGATGCAGGCACACAGAAAACGGAAAACCAGCCGGCGGCAGAGACTTCTGCAGCAGGTAATGATACACAGGAGGCAGGCGGAAAGGATTCCATCGTGACAGAGCCGACGGAACTTACCTTTATCTTTGCCGATGGTGATGACGGCGCAAAACAGTCCATGAATACGATCGTCGATAAGTTTAATGCTGCCTATGAAAATATTACAGTGACTATAGAACCGGGAAACGGAGGCGCTTACAGCGAGTTTATCAAGACAAAGGACAGTGTGGGGGAATTTCCTGATGTGATGGAGATGAGAGATACTGCCGTGTATGTGCGGGCCGGAAAGCTTGCGCCGCTGCCAGATGACATTGTGAGCCTGTTCAAGACGACAACAGCGTTTGACGGTGTGACCTACACAGCGCCGCTTGCGGGTGAGAACACCAACGGGATCATTTATAACAAATCCTACTTTGATGAGAAAGGCTTTGAGGAGCCAAAGACATACGATGAATTCCTTGCACTGTGCCAGAGCATTCAGGATGCAGGCGATATGTCGCCGCTAGTAGTGGGAGGACAGGATATCTGGCATATGGGATTCTGGTTCTATAAGGCATACAATGATCAGGTGTTAAGTCAGGATGAGGATTTCATCAAACACTGCTATGAGGGGACGAAGACTTTTGCGGATGACACGATCAAGAATACTTTTACCGAGCTGCAGGATATCTTACAGTATGCACAGGATGGATGGGTGTCAACTCCGGATGCGCAGATCACAACATTTCTTGTGAATGATATGGCGACAATGATGTATTCCGGTACGCATATGTTCTCGCAGATCGAGCAGGCAGATCCGGATTTTGAGATGGGCTGGTTTGCGATTCCAAGTCCGGATGGTAAGACAAGACTTGTGGGCGGTGGCGGCGCCAGCGGGCTGGCCATCTCTGCGGAAGCGGCGCAGGATCCGAACAAAAAAGCAGCTGCGGAGGAGTTCATCCGTTTCTTCTACGCACCGGAAAACTACTGTATATACTGTCAGACTTTGAGTGCGATACCGTCAACCGTGGCAGATCCTGCACTTGATGTATCGCCTGTTTTCCAGGAAGTGATAGATGCGACAGCATCCGCCGACAAGCTTTCACCGATGTGGAACTCGATGACAGGCGATAATGAGCTTCCGCCTGATTTCAGAAACTTTACATATAAGACACTGATTGAGGTGCTGCAGGGTACAAGGGATATTGATTCTGCATGTGAAGAGCTGGTAAAAACATGGAATGTCGGAATGGAAAGCTTTAACCCTGTAACAGGTGTAGGCATTGAATAGGAACAGTTAGGAACAAAGGAATTTGAGGGCGGCGGAAAGATGCCGCCCCAAATTTCCAAGGCTGATATGGCGCCTGTAGATTGTCAGGAACAGAGAAGGAGGTAGGACTTCATGAAACAAAAGAGAGGAATTGACAAGGTTACGATTGCATTTATTGCGCCTGCTTTTATTTTTTTTACCCTTTTTATCATTGTACCAACGATTTCCAGTGTTTATTATAGTTTTACATCGTGGGATGGAATCAGTCCCAATGTAAAGTTTATCGGACTGGCAAACTACAAGGAGATTTTTACGAGTGCGAGATTTGGAAATGCCCTGAAAAACACAATAATCCTCACCGTATTTATCTCTGTGTGTGAAAATGTTATGGCGCTTGCGCTTGCGCTGATCGTGGACAATGTCAGGTGGGGGAAGAATGTGTTTCGCAGCGCATTTTACCTGCCAGTTCTAATAAGTGGTATCGTATCAGGTTTTATCTGGAAGATTATGTATAATTACAATTTTGGCACATTTAACACGATCCTCAAAAACATCGGTCTTGAGGATGCGCGGCAGGACTGGCTTGGAAATACATCATTGACACTGATTATGATCGGTCTGGTGTTGATCTGGAAAGGGGCAGGTTATTACATGATCATTTATCTGGCATCGCTTCAGAGTGTATCGACCGATCTGCTCGAGGCAGCCCAGATTGACGGTGCGACAGCGATGCAGCGTTTCCGGCATATCACGATACCTATGATATCAGGCGCTTTTACGATCAACTTCACACTGTCCCTGATCAACGGATTAAAGGTCTTTGATCAGATTAACGTCATGACGGACGGAGGTCCTGGTTTTACATCGGAGACGCTGGTATACCTGTTGTACAAGGTAGGGTTTAACGAAGGGCGTCAGGGATTTGGAACCGCAGTGGGAATTATGCTGTTGTTTATCATCATTGTGCTGAATACATTGCAGCAGAAGTTTTTGAGAAGCAGGGAGGTGCAGATGTAATGGAAAGAGCAAAGAAAAGACTGAGGCCAAACCATATCATTTTATTTATCTGTACTGTACTGCTGGCAGTGCTGTTTATCTATCCGATCTTCTTTGCACTCATGTCAGCTTTTAAGAGTAACGGCGATATTCTGAAAGATCCTGTTGCCCTTCCTGCATCGCTGTACCTGCAGAATTTTAAAGATTTGTTTCAACAGTCTGATTTCCTGACGGCGATCATCCACTCCGTTTTTCTGACAGTTGTGTCAGAATTGCTGATTATCTGCATTGTGCCATTGGCGGCCTATGCGATTGAGCGCAGGAAAAGTAAGCTGACGGGATTCATTTATACCTATTTTCTTGCCGGAATGATGATACCGTTTCATCTGTATATGTTTCCATTATTTAAAGAAATGAAAGTATTCCATATCTTTGGAAATATGGCAGGTCCGATTGTGTGTTATATTTCAGGTTCGATCGCTTTTGGAACCTTACTTTATGGTAGTTTTCTGAAGGGCATTCCGCTGGAGATTGAGGAGGCAGCACAGATTGACGGATGTACACCGTTCCAGACTTTCTGGAAAGTGACATTTCCGTTGTTGGGACCATGCACCGCTTCCATGGTTATCTTAAACGGGCTCAATATCTGGAACGATTATCTGATGCCGTATCTTGCGCTGCCAAGTGGAAAAGCCAAGACAATCACCGTGGAGATCGCGGCATTTGTAGGACAGTATTCGGCAAGGTGGGATATTGTCTTTGCTGGAACGGTTATTTCCATTGTACCTGCGCTTGCAATATTCTGTATGTTCCAGAAGTATTTCGTAAAGGGAATCACGGCAGGAGCTGCAAAGGGTTGAGGACAGACAATCATTTCTTCTGTGATGGGGGAAATGTTTGTTTTGTTGTTTCTTTCCAGTTTCCTGGGACGAGGATTTTTGATATGATAAAAAGCGATATAGAAGTTTTGGGGAGACGCTGAAAGGATGGTGCGTATGAGAAAGAGATGGCAGGAACTGGGATTGTACCATAAATTTTCCCTGACGATCATTCTGGTAGGATTGATTCCTATGCTGCTGCTCACAACATATATTTCCCGTTCTATGATACAGGATTACCGCAAGGCGCTGGAGATTCAGTACGAACAGGCGACAAACTATATGGCAGACAGTATTGAGAGTATGCTGGAATCTTACAATGGTGTATCCAAGATGCCATACTATTACAACATGTCATCCTATGGCAGTACCTATTCCTCCTATATGTCTTTTGATAATTTCAGGAAAATTGTCTATGGTGAGATTTACTCGGAGGAGACAATGCAGCAGCAGAGACAGTCTGATATGGAAAATTTTCTGCAATATCTTGGAAACTTGGATAGTTCTATTGTCTGTCTCCATTTTATAGGAAAGGATTTAGACGGGGAGAAGATTGACTTTCACAAGGCGATGGATGGGACATACTTTAACAATGAAATGTTGTTGGAGCAGCTTGTCGGATACGAGGAGCTGGAACGCGAGAGCAATAAGCTGATTCTGATACCGCCGCACAACACTGCATACAAAAACGGAATCAACCGCGAAGTGTTCAGCGCTGCACGCAATTATTTTGACCTGAGAGGAAATGTGGGGAATACGCCATATGTGGGAACGCTGTTTTTCGATATTGATATCAGGCGGTTTGACAGGATTTTTATGAATATAGACTATCAGAATGATGAGCGGTTTTATGTCACCGATGCACAGGGCAGCTGTTTTTACAGCAATGACAAGAACAGAATCGGGTGCAACGTGCTGGTGGAGATTACGGATAACAAAAGGGATTTGGTTATGCAGAAGGCTGTTGGGGACAGCAATCTGACGGTGACAGTCGTGATGGATATGAACAAAGCTTTTGCGAAGATACAGCATACACAGAAGATTATTTATGTCATTATCGCCGCTTCCATATGCGCATTGATGGGTGGTTCTGTGTTTTTCTCAAAGAGACTAACAAAACCGCTGCGCGAGATCATGACTCAGATGGAACAGATTGGGACCGGTAATTTTGATATTGAACTTCCTGTCCGTTCCAATGATGAGATTGGTATTCTGGCAGGCAGGTTTAACCAGATGAGCGGGGCATTGAAACAGTACATCAATCAGTCCTATGTGGCGCAGATCAGGCAGAATGAGGCGGAGCTGACAGCGCTGAAATCCCAGATTTATCCGCACTTTCTGTATAATACACTGGAAGTTATCAGGATGACAGCACTGGATGATTCGGAGAAAAAAGTGCCGGAAATGATAGAGGCTTTATCAGATCAGATCCATTATCTGATCGGGCCGATGCAGGATATGGTTCCGCTCGAGAAGGAGGCAGATGTCGTCCGCAAGTATGTGTATCTGCTAAACTGCAGGATATCGGGCAAAATCCAGCTTAGCGTGAATGTACAGGCTGTAAGCAGTTTGATCGTACCCAAACTGATCCTGCAGCCAGTCGTCGAGAATGCATATGTGCATGGTATCAAGCCGAAAAAGGGTTCAGGCTGTATCATGATTGAAGCCTATATGGAGGAGGCAGTGCTGCACATGAATGTCATGGATAACGGTGTGGGGATGGATGAGGATGCGGTCGCCAGGCTGTACGAGATTATGAATGGAACAAATCCTGGAATCAAGAGTGAATATAACTGGCAGAGCATCGGATTGAAGAATGTGAATGACAGGATCAAGTATCTGTACGGAGAACAGTATGGGATTGAGATTACAAGTACAGCAGGAATTGGTACGAATGTGCATATCATAATGCCGGTGAATGGACAAGACGGAGGAGGTCATTATGGAGATAAGGATGAAGATGGTGCTGGCGGATGACGAGGTTGTGATCACGAGGGGAATACAGAAACTGGTGGACTGGACTGCGCTGGGGATCGAGATTGTGGGCGTTTTTGATGAGGGAAAGAGTGCATTTGAGGCAATCGTGAGGATGCATCCGGAGCTGGCGCTGCTTGACATCTCCATGCCGGGAATGACTGGAATCGATATTATCAGGGAATGCGCTGCACTGAATCTGAACACGCAGTTCATTTTCATCAGCGGATTTCAGGATTTTGAGTATGCCAAAAGCGCGATCAAATATGGCGCCGTGGATTATCTGCTCAAACCCATCATACTTGAGGAACTGATGAATGCCGTCGAGAAGTGCATTGTTAATATCACAGGGATCAAAAGGGAACCGGAGCAGCTGTTTATGGAACACAGGGAAGCGTTGACAAAGCTGATTGAGGTTGAGGATACCTGCTATGTGCCTGTGCTGGCAGATATGGTTCATACAGGAAATATGAGTGACCAGATGAAAAAACTGGTTCAATTTTCCTTTTTTAGTTTTATAGAGGAATATATAGATCATATTGGTGCGGGAATTACTTTCAAACGCGCCGGCAGAATGGTGATTGTTTTCAAAGGAATGGAACGCAGCCAGTGTATGGAGATGCTGCAGACACTACAGTGCAGGCTTGAGGACAGTATCCGGCAGAAAGCTGTGTTTGTCGTCGGGCAGCTTGCGGCTCATATGAGTGAGATTCCACATATTTATGAACAGTGCATTTCCATGACTGGATATTTTTTCTTTGAGGAATGGCTTCCTGCAATGATACTGGATGTTGAGCAGGAGGTGTTTGCAAAGAAAGTTCAGATGGAACGTTTTCAGTCGGTTAGGGACGAAATGATAAGAGAATTGTGCGAAGGGGACATCAATGCATTTGACAAAGAGTTTACTCTTTTTGCGAAACTGATCTGCAGAATTGCGGATGGGAAACGGGAGGACGCTTGTTTTTACTACTGTACGGCAGTCAGACTGGCAGGTGAGCGCATGGCAGCGCTTGGGGTAGATGTGGGTGACGGAAACGACATGAAAACGCTTCTTGAGCTGGGGAGAGGTACTGCGTGTTACACGCAGCTTGTGGAGATTTATCGCAGAATATTGCTCCAATTCAGGGAAAAACTGCAGGATATCGCATCAAACAGTGAGAAGCAGAGTTATTGGAAAGCGAAGGCATATATTGAGAAACATTATGCAGAGAATCTGACATTGAATGTCCTTGCTGATGAGATTCATATGAATCCTTATTATTTCAGTGCATTTTTTAAGAAAAATGCAGGCGTAAATTTTAAGGATTATGTGTGCAGGATTAGGCTTGAACATGCAGTTCCGCTGCTGGTATCGAGCGATAAAAAGACTTATGAGATTGCAGTGGAGGTGGGATTTACAGATGCACGAACCTTTACGGAGGCGTTTCAGCGGCATTTTCACGAGACGCCCAATGTATACAGGAAACGGATTAAGGAACAGCGCGGACGGTAAAACTGTGATGGTTATACTGTTCGTTTTTTAACGATTATAAAATATCGTATCTTTTGGAACTGTTCAAAAGCGACGCACTGTGTCTGCGTTGCTTCTGCACAGTTCCTTTTTTCATACTGTTATAAATGAAAATTGTGACAGGTCTTTCGAGAGAGTAAGATAAAGTAAAGCAGTACACCTACTTTGGATATATTATACAAGGCTGGGAATGAAGGAGTTGTTTGGAAAGATGCTGCGTAATCTGCAAAGTTAATTCTTTAACAGTTCCTAAGCAGTTCTGAAGAATGAAAGGAGACAGAAAATGAGAGAAGAGTGTGTGATCAATATCAGGGATACATGGATTCAGGATGTGGATGGACACCAGTTTTGCTATCCAGTGCCAGAAGGGGCGAAAGGATTTTATTTTCAGGGATTTTGCAGACACAATGACAGCAGTATGGACTTTATGGGCTGGTATGGACTGGTGCTGACAGTGCAGAGCGGACGTGCGGTGCAGACGGACTGCACGGTGACAGCCACGCTGTGTGAGGGGGAACCGCTCAGCAGGACTTTGGTACTTTTGCTGGAGGAGGGCAGGAATACGGTCGTGGTTCCCTTTGCGGATTTTCCGGTGGAGACTGTAGCGGAGGACAGATGGCAGTTTGTGAATGGTATTGAGATTTCGTTTGGTGAGACTGTCAGCCTGACAGGGCTGTATGCTGTTCGCGCAAAAGGGATTTTCGCAGAAATGCCGGTGAAGGGAAAATCGCAGAAATCTGGGGAGAGTGTGCTGTATGAAGGGATAATATACAACTGCACGGACAAGGACATGGTCATAGAGCTGCAGCAGGTCTTTGAGGGCTGGGAGTCCATGATGGCAGAGCTGAATGTTGTACGGAAAGATACGGATCAAAAAACAGATTTGGAAAGCCGGCGAACAGGGAAAATAGAACCTTACGGTGCAATGAAATTCACAGTGTGTCTGACGGTTCACGACAACATGGTTGCGGGAGGGCATGAGAATACCCGGATACGCGTCACTGGGAGAAACGGATATGGTTCTTTTTCCCAGGAGCTTGTGCTGAAAACGATGCGCGCGCTGCCGCACCCTTATATTTATCATGACAAGGCGGGCTGGCAGAAGGTGATGGATAAAATAAGAACATATCCGGTATATGATAAACCGTATCAGGAGTACATTGCTGCGGCGAAACAGTGGGAGGTGCATGCCACTGCTGACGGGTGTGATTACTGTTACGAGACGCGTGAGGAGACAAATGTCATGTCGGCGGCGTATGCCTATGTTTTGACAGGGGATGAGCAATATGCGGGGAAGCTTGCTGCGTTTTTCCGGTATTTTACGGATGAGGAGACAGGGTATCCGGCGCGGTTAAAGGGGTGCAGCCAGAGCTATGTGCAGGAAGGGCATTTTTTTCAACATCTGGCGATTCCGTATGATGTGATCTATGATTCGGAGTGTCTTTCACAGGCAGACCGGGATGCGGTGGAAAAGACGTTTCGCCTCTATATGGAACAGCTTGACAAACATATCCGCAGCGGAAAGATTTCGAACTGGCTTATCTCAGAGATTATGGGTGCTCTTTACTGTGCACTTTCCATACAGGACATGGACAGGGCGCTGCGTTTCCTGTTTGGGAACGGTGGATTAATTGAACAGTTTCGCCACGGTGTATTCAATGATGGTTGGTGGCATGAGTGTTCGGTGGGATATAACACATGGGTTTCTTCCATGATGATACATGCTGCACATGCCATGCTGCCGTTTGGCTATAATCTGGTACACACGCATTTTCAGATTCCTTATAATAAGGAAGTGAATGCCGTCTATGCGGATAATGTGCCGAAGGTTCTGTCAGGCATGTACAATCAGAAGTGGGGCGGAAATACCAAAAATTATGTCTGTATCAAGGATATGTTTGATGCAGTTCCAGTATTTCTCGACTACAGGGGCGTGCTGTTTGGCATTGCGGACTCGGATGAGAAGAAGCTTTCGGGGGTGCATTTTGGTTCCACATATGATCTGGCGTACACTTATTATCAGGATCCGCATTATATACCAGTTATCATGCAGAGCAGGCCGGATCCGATTTTCGGAAATCCAGAGCTGTTGGAGACCGTACAGGTGATGGAAGAAAGCCAACATTACTGTCACAATGCGTATTCGGACAATATTGGAATCATCATGCTGCGGAGCCGGAAGGAAGGCAGGCAGCCGCGGGAACAGATACAGGCGGTGCTGCGGTATGGTTCCCACGGCGGGGCGCACGGACATTTTGATGTGACCGATCTGCTGTCTGTTATGCGGTATGGCAGAAGTTTTTATAACCCAGAGAACTGCTGGTGGGGGTATGCGCATTTTATGTATAAATTCTATGTGCAGTGCTCGCTTACTAAAAACATGGTCGTGGTGGACGATAAGATGCAGATTCCGGCAGATTCCAGACGGATACTGTTTTGTGGGACGAATCTGGGCACTGGTGCAGAAGAGAGTGCAGATGACAGGGAAAATCTGCAGGCGGCAGGTGTTGAAATACGTGCCCGGTGGGCATATCCTCCATACGGCGGCATGGTCTATTATCAGGATGGGCAGACCAACACAAAGGAAGATTTACGCAGGCGCTGTCAAATGAACCACTGCTATCTGCCAATCGTCACAGGAGAGGAAAGCCCGGTTTATGGTGAGATGAGCGGCTATACGGAGGAGATTTTACAGAGGCGTGTGATGGCTGTGACAGATGACTATATTGTGCTGTTTGACTATCTGCAGGGTAGTGAGGAGCATGTGTTTGACAGCCTGATGCAGATCAAAGGATTTCAGGGAATCGTTGGAGATTCAGTCTTATATAACAAACATACGGAACAATTGGATGACAATCCGGTGTCGGATGCGCAGTTTATTACAGACTGTGACTGGTATCGCGCGGAAGGTGTGACAAAGGCGCATTTTGAGACGCTTTTTACAGAGGAGGATGCAGGAGAGCAGCAGCGTTGTGACCGCTCAAATTATAATGAGCCGGGGCTGTTAAAGATGGATGTGTACACTGCATGGCCGCTGCAGACAGAGCAGATTGTGGGGAGAGTTGCAATCTATGACGGATGGGCGGCAGACGGCACGGGCTACACGATTCCACTGTCGTACCGCGTGGAGGGGGACGGCAATGTACTTGCGCAGGGCGCGTTTGACGGCTGGATACTCGGACGCGGCATGATTGATGCAGATCTGACAGGCGTGCGGGAGCTTTCAATGGTGTTAAAGCAGGATGATATCAGCAGCGAGAACAGAGATTTTGTCTGTACGCCGCAGGGGTGCTTCTGGGGTGAGGCAGTAATTATGCTGAAAGATGGAACAAGCATTGATATCGGTGCGTGGGTTCGGGAAAATGCAGAGAATACGAAAAGTACAGATTGTAAGAAAAGTGGGGATAAGATAAATAACGCCATAAACGTAAAGTTCGAGAATATTGATATGGGCTGCGGCATTGGCAGGGATTATCACGATGGCCGCGTGACAATCGTGGGAACACAGTATGATAATGCGATTCCGGCAAGCACCGTTGATCACAGCAAAGAGGGAGCAATTCACGTTTCGCTTGCGGATATACCGACAGAACATCTTGAAGGCGCAAAGCTTCGGGCCTGTATCGGAGTGGATGCCTTTGCGGGAGATGAATCACAGAAGAGGAAGATGTACGCGGTCAGGACAAAAGGTATAAAAGCAAGATTTATCACTGTGGTTGAACCATATGAGAGCGGGGCAGAGGTGAGCGAAGTCATTGCGGTTAACGAGAATCAGGTGAGGGTTGTCCTAAAGGATGGCAGAGCACAGACAGTCGGTATATCTGATATGGAGCATGCGGATTGCGGCAGGATTCGCGTTTTCGTACACACTTCGAAATGTAATTATACAGATAATCGGTAAATATCAGGACTTTTATTGAGAGAAAAATAAGTCATAATGAAAGTGATAAAAAAATACCTGCGCTTTTTTCAAAATGTGTCAGAATATCATGTCACATTTTGCGACAACTGCTGGGCGCGGGAAGAAATGGAGGTTTTTATGGGTGCTGAGAAACAAAAGGGAAAAAGGCGAAAGGACGCAGGCCTGATCGCAGGTATCAAATATGACATTAAACACAATCCGTATCTGTGCCTGTTGTGCGTGCCGACCATCATATGGTTTGTTATTTTTGCGTACGCGCCGCTGGTCTATTTATTGGTAGCGTTCAAGAAATATTCTGCCACGGCGGGACTGTGGGGAAGTGAGTGGGTTGGGCTGAAGAATTTCGAGGCGTTTTTTGGTTCAAAAAGTTTCTACAATGTCACATTCAACACGATCTTTCTAAATGCGCTGTTTATCATTGCGACAATGTTTTTTTCGATCCTGATCGCGATCGCGCTTTCAGAAATCAGCGGGAAATATTTCAAGAAGACCACGCAGTCCATCGTGATTTTGCCGCATTTTATCTCTTGGACGGTCATTGCGATGCTGTGCGAGGCGCTGTTAAAGACAAACAACGGGTTTGTCAACAACCTGTTTGTGGCGCTTGGATTTGAGCGTATCAATTTTTATCAGAATGCGGACGTATGGCCGGCGCTGCTGACGATTCTGCGCATCTGGCAGGGAGCGGGCTATGGCTCGATCGTTTATCTGGCGGCTATTACTGGATTTGACCAGGAAATGTATGAGGCGGCGCGCGTGGATGGCGCGACCAGGGGGCAGTGTATCCGTTATCTGACGTTGCCGCTCTTAAAAACGACGGCGATCATGCTCTTTATCATGAATATCGGTAAGATTTTCAATGGCGATTTCGGGATGATCTACAACCTTGTCGGGACGAATTCCATGCTGTACCGCACGACGGATGTCATCGACACGTATGTATACAGAATGCTTGTGGAGTCCACCAATGTGGGACAGTCCTCCGCAGTGAGTTTGTGGCAGTCCATCATGGGATTTATCACAGTGATGTTTGCAAACTGGGTGACGAAAAAGGCGGACCCGGATTCGGCAATGTTTTAAAGGAGGAATTTTATCATGGCAAAATCAAGTGCAGACCTGGCTTTTGAGGCGAAGAGCAAAATCAAACAATCCACTGGGGATAAGGCGCTGAATTTGTTTTTTGTGCTGTTTATCTTGGTGTTTGCAGTCGTATGTATTACACCGTTTTTATTAGTGATCTCGGCGTCCTTCAGCGATGAGACAATGTTGAATAAGCTGGGATATTCTATCTTTCCAAGACAGTTTTCACTTGACGCGTATAAGTTAGTTGCAACGGCGGGCGATATCCCTCAGGCGTATGTCATCACAATTTTTACGACGATTGTGGGTACTTTTCTGTCGATGTTTCTGACCTGTACAGTCTCTTATGCGATGTCGGTCAAGAATTTCCGCTCACGGACGGCGCTGGCGCTGTTTATCTATTTCACGATGCTTTTTAATGGGGGGCTGGTATCAAACTATCTGTTGATCAAGAAGTTTCTGCACATTGACAACAGCATTCTCGTGCTGCTGCTTCCGAGCCTGTGCAACGCGTGGAATATCCTGCTGATGCGCAACTTCTTTAACGGTTTGCCGGATTCGCTTGCGGAGTCGGCAAAGATCGACGGGGCGAACGATATGTTTATCCTGTGGAAGATTATCCTGCCAATCTCGAAACCCGGTCTTGCGACGATTGGTCTGTTTTATGCGCTGAGCTACTGGAATGAGTGGTACAAGTGTCTGCTCTACATTGACACATCGCACTCCAAACTCTACACGCTGCAGTACCTGATTCAACGGATTCTCCGTCAGGTGAACTATGCTGCAAACCTGCCAAGCGAAGCGGCGGCGCTGCAGGGACAGCTGCCTACATATTCGTTCCGGATGGCCACAATCGTGGTGACAATCGGTCCGATCATACTGCTCTATCCGTTCCTGCAGAAATATTTTGTACAAGGTCTGACAGTGGGTTCTGTAAAAGGTTGATATAAGATAAAAAAGCTTCGAGAATTTTCGTATTCCCGAAGCTTTCTTCTATCTAATTTTATTTGTTCTGATTCCGATACTGGTTTGGTGTCATGCCGGTGTGTTTTTTAAAGAAGGTAAAAAAGTAATTTTTGGTTGCAAATCCCAGTTTGTCGCTGATTTCCTGAATGGGTGTGTCGGTCTTTGCCAGCAACTCATATATGATCTCCAGCTTACAGCCTGTGATATAATTTGACAGAGATTCTCCTGTATTCTCTTTGTATACATTGCGAAGGTAGTTGACCGACAGTCCGACCTGTTCGGCAATCATAATGACGGACAGATTGGCGTTGTATATATTGTCTGCAATAAAACTCTGAACCTGACTGATGAGTGCATCCTTTGTGTGGCTATGCAGCTTGATTTCTGAGAGTGCCTGAATGTCATTGTAACAACGGTTCTGGAATTGTTCCTTGTATTCGGATAAGAGTCTTGGTTGACTGTTCAGGTCATTTTCTGTGTATAGCGTGTTTAGGCTGTTTGTGTGTTCAAACTGCTGAAGTGCATCGTCAAGGTGCAGCAGATGGCGGTAAATCTGATCACATTCATAGGTACAAAGGACATCAAAAAAGTGGTTCAGAGCTGTGTCCAGGGCAATGGTGTCTGTATTTTTGACAGCCATGGTAATTGCACTGTCTATTGCAAATGGATACGTCTGTTTGTCAAACGGAGGCATCTGCATTTCGTCGTAGAAAACAATGCTATTTCTTGCATGGAACATTCCTGTGTCAAGTGCTGACCGTGCTGTTTCGTAGGAAACCGAGATTGCATCGAGTGCGTCGGTAATGCTGCCAAAGCCCACTGCAATCTGAAATTGTCCACGTTGGTAGAACAATTCCTGCATTTGCCGGGCGGCTGCGAGGAACTGTTCTCTACGCCTGGTATCAAATTCTGCAAAGTTGGCGAGAAACAGAACGCGTGGGGTGATCGTTTCAATACTGCGTATTTCGGCGATTTCGTCCATAAGTTCCAGGGTGACATTCTCTATCAAAAATTTGATTATCGAGATGTCATTTTTCTGACCTGCATCGGAGGGCATGTCCACATTGACTACAAAGACCATGTAGTTCTCATATTCAAAGGAGTTGTCAAGAACCAGAAAATCTTCGCTGTTTGGTTGGATAGCAGCAGAGGATTGTTCCAGCAGAAGGCGCAGGAGTTTCTGTTCCCTCTGGTGTTCAAAGGTGTGGCGGACCTGTTTTAATGCTGTATATTTTTCGTTCAGGTTTTGAAACGCAGTTTCGATCAACTCGAAATCATTCCGGGTGCTGCCGTCATTTTCATCGGGTAGCAGCTCCTTGATGTGGATGGTGTGTTTTAGCTGTCTGACAGGGCTGTAGAGCGTTATGCTTGCCAGCAGGGATAGCACGGAAGTCACCAGGATATAGACAATGCTGTAGCGGAAAGTCAGACCAAACAGATAGCTCCTGGAGTATGCCTTGTGAGGGGAGATAACGGAAATATAGGTAATTCCCATCAGCGCATTTTTCTGGTACATAATTGTCTGTGTGCCCGTGTCGGACTGCCACGTGAAGCTTCCTGTGTCAGTCTGCTGGCGCAGAATTTCCTGATATAAGGGATTGTCGGAAAAATTCTGCATGAAATAGTCATCCTGGGAGGCAGCCATAACAAAATTATTATTGTTGACAATGATTAAATTCATATTTTCACTGTTCCTTGCCAGGTTGATTTGCGAGGCGTAGGTGTCGTAATCAAGGTTGATGACAAGGGCTCCCCGACGGTTTATGTAGAAGATCAATGAGAGTACGCGCTGCGTCTGCGTGTGGTTTCCGCTGAAATAGCTTTCGCGGGGCTGGTAAAATACAGGGCGTCTGCTGGGAACCAGAGTATCAATGTATTCCAATAAGTCTTTATCATAGTACTCGTTCAGGGACATTCTGCGGGATTTGGTCAGCACGGTTCCGGTGGAGAAATTAATGAAATCCAGTGAGGTGATCATGCTGTTACTGCTCTGGATCCGGTCATAGATTTCCCGCGATGCGATGGAGGTCTGCAGGTCGAACGTGTCACTGTAGAGGAGTTTGTAGGTCGCGGCCTCGTCCAGCATCTGGTATGCGTAAGTGGCAATGTCGTGCAGGGATGAGGCGTTGAAGGACATTGCCTGCTCGATATTCTGCCAGCCGAAATTGAGAATAGTTCTATTATTTTCCTGCTGGATTTTGGTCAGAAGCAGGATGGAAAAAATCAGGAAGGTAAAACAGGACACGACAATATAGTACAGAAGAACCTGACGAAAATAAGTCTTATTGTGAAATTCCTGTGAGATATAACGCACTATGTTTTTTAATGATTTCATTCTCAATACACTCCTAATCATTTTAAAATATCTTTATTAATATAGCATAGTTATATAGCTATAAGCAATCTTTGAAAGTTAAAAATCCGATACAGTGTTAAAAATCATACTGTGGACTGGGGAACAGCTTCTGCGGTTTAAAACGTTAAGAATTTCAATAGTGTTATTTAACAGAATTGAATCGTAAGAGAAAACTTGGTATCGTATAGTTATGAGGTGAATAGATATGTGTCCGGACAGATTGATTCACAGATATGGCTGAGGCTATCTCATAGGGAACTATTCAAGATATCAGAAAAGGAGGACTTTATTTATGAAGAAGAATAAACGCATATGGGCAGGTTTGCTTGCTGCAGTTATGGCATCATCAATGATGTTGACAGGCTGCGGAGACGACGAGGCAGCAGACACAGATACATCAATGGCTGATGCGGGGCAGATGAGTAAGGATTCGGCAGGTGCGGACAGCACAACGGCGTCGAATACAGATTCTTCGAATGCTGGCGAGCAGGTGACATTGAAGGTAATGCACAATGGACCAAAGCCTGATGGCTGGGACGCAGTGTATGAGGAATATCTGAACCAGACAAAAGATACATTAAATATTGCGCTGGATATCAACTGGATCGAGAATGCAGATTATAAAGAGAAGCTCAATCTGGAAATCACATCGGGCGGAGACTGGGATCTGGTGTTTGATGCGAGCTGGTGCCAGTTGAAGAATCTCGCGGCCGAGGGGTATTATGCGGATTTGTCAGGATATTTTAACAATCCGGAGTATCCGGGACTGCAGAAGAGTTTCACCGAGGATGTGATGAAGGCAAACAGCTGGTATGGTTCGATGTGTTATATTCCGCTGTTTGAGACATACGGCAATGGCACACCATGTGTATGGTACAGAAAGGACTGGGCAAAAGACTGGGGAATCGGTACGGATGGTCAGCTCAACAGCTATGAAGAGCTTGAGTCATATTGGGACGCGGCGCTTGATAATGGCGTGATTGCATACGGTGCTACGCAGGCGAGGGGATTTTTCCAGATGAAGAGCATTGCAGGCGGTTCCTATGAAGGAGCCGCTCAGGCGGGAATTCAGAGTATATCGGCAGGCGGCCTGACTTTTTGGGTATATTGCGAAGATGGAAAACTCGTGGATATTGCAGTTGAGGGAAGCGGCGATGAAGCATTTGCGAATTTCCCAGAAGGATGGAATTATGATTTTGCTGTGAAACGATTTGAGGATTTTGCCAGATGGCAGAAGGCGGGATATATCGATCCTGATTCTCTGAGCTGTACGGATGTCGGTGTCGGTTTTGAGTCAGGATTGTCAGCATCTATTGTCGGTACACTGGATGACTATGTAAAGTATTCTGCATACGAGCCGTCATGGGGAAATGACGACGCATTGGGCTTCTTTGTGTATGTGGACAGCATCAGAAACATGGAAAAGGAGGCAATTCCAACCAGCAGGGGAGCAAACAATGGTCTGTGTGTTCCAGCGACATCAAAGAATATTGACTCTGTCATGAAGTTCCTTGACTGGATATTCTCTTCACAGGAAAATCATGATTTGATTCAGCTGGGAATAGAAGGTGTTGATTTTGTATATGGTGAGAAAGAGGGAACTTATGAAACATTGACTACATACAGTGGCGACCTGGGAGGATATACGATTTCTTGGAACCCGAATTATGCACTTATTAACAGTGAATATACTGATAAGGCCCTTGAGTTTAGGGAATATGAGCTGCGTGAAGATACTTTTGTATCAATGCCGATTTTGGGATTCCATTTTGATACCTCAGATATTGATTTATCCACAGCTGTGGCGCAGTGTAAAGCGGTGACAGATATGGTCTCCATTGTCAAACTTCACGGCATTACAACAGATGGAAACGGAAATAGCTACAATACGATCACAGAAATGATAAAAGCCAATGTCGATGAAGCGATGGCAAACGGTGGACAGCAGGTGTATGACGCGCTCAAGGCACAGCTTGAGGAACATCTGGCACAGTAGATAAAAAGGACAGCGGCGGCTGTCCTTTTTAAAGTAGTGTTAGAGCGTGTTTGAAAAATCATTCCCGCCATCTGCACGTCCCATTTTGCGTGATATTTGCACCGAATTCAGTCAACATAGCCCGCTATGCCTCCTTCATTCGGCACAAATCTCCCACAAATTGTGACGCACATCTGACGGAAAGCATTTTTCAAACACGCTCTAGACAAAAAAGCAGAAAATATCAGTTAATTACATAATAAGATATTGTTTGCACTGGCTAAATTGATATAGTATAAAAGCATTAGAGCACAATTCAAACTCACTTAAGAAAGCTAAGGGATAAAAGGATATGGAAGAAAATATTACTAGAATCGGGAACAGAAAAAGTTGTATTTATGATGTGAGAAGCTTCGGGGCAGAGGGGAATGGCGCCACGAAAGATACCGCAGCAATTCAGCGGGCAATTGACGCATGTCATCTTGCTGGAGGTGGAACGGTAGTTCTGAAAGGCGGGCAGTTCGTATCCGGCGGACTGTATCTGAAGTCCAATGTTTTGTTGGAAATAGATATCTCGGCGGAATTGAGGGCAAGCGGTGATATCGCAGACTATGGGACGGACACGCACCACAACCGATACAGGAACGAGGAAGCGCTGGACAGATGTTTTCTGTATGCGGAGGATGCGGAAAATATCGGTATCACAGGTCTGGGGCGGATTGACGGGAACGGGGAAGCATTTCCGAATGAGGGAAGTATTTATCGTCCGATGTTGCTGCGCTTTTTAAGATGCAGCAACATTTATATAGAAGGAGTCCGTATGTATAACGCAGCCGCGTGGACAACAGCCTTTCTGGACAGCAAAAATATCTGGATACGCGGTGTGGACATCTGGAATGAAAAGCAGTACAACGGGGATGGGCTGGACTTTGACGGGTGCAGTCATGTGTTCGTGTCCGACTGTAAAATCCGTGGGACAGACGACAACTTGTGTCTGCAGTCCTCGTCAAAGGAATATCCGGTTGAGGATATCCATATCGAAAACTGTGACTTTTCTTCTATCTGTGCTGCAGTACGTATTGGCCTGAAATCCATTGGCAGTATCAGCAATGTGGTGATTTCCAACTGTACGTTTCACAATGTCTGGCGGGAGGGAGTCAAGATGGAGTGTACAGAGGGCGGAAGCATCTCGGATATTGTGGTCAGGGGTTGTACCATGAAAAATGTATCGAGACCGATATGGATTCTGTTGAACAACCGCTTTGAGCCAGCTGACTTGGGAAGTTCTGTGGAACTTCAGAAGATGCCTGATATCGGAACTATGGAGAACATTATCATCTCGGATATGATTATGACAGACGGGGAGGAAATGAAAAATGCGCATTATCGCTTTGGAAATGATGTGATGGGAAGTCCGCGTTTTGGTGGAATGCGGATTGACGCCTGCACAGGACACCCGATTGAAAATCTGATAATGAAAAATATAGTTTACACTGCGATTGGCGGTGTCAAAAGGACAGAGATTCCGGCAGAATATCCGGAAGTGCTCGACCGTCTGAAAGACTGCGAAAGCCAGTCTTCAGAAAATTATTATCCGGATTGGAGCAGGGCTGTATTTCTGGACTGCAGGAATGTGAAGAATCTGCTGCTGGAGGATTTGATTTTGTGCAAAAGATACCATGATGAGAGGGACGGGGTAATTATTGAGGGGTGTGAGACGCTGAAGTGCGGAATTTGTGAGAGAAAATAAGATTTTATTATTTATGCTATTTATAGAGATTTGGCGCCTTGGACAAGCTGTATCACAATACACCAAAAGGGGGGCACCAGTGGTATGGGGAATGTTATAAATTTGTGGGGCAGAATTTGCAGGAGGTAATTTATCATGAAAGTAAAAAATCCGATTCTTAGGGGGTTTCACCCAGATCCGTCCATTATACGTGTTGGTGATGATTATTATATTGCAACGTCTACATTTGAGTGGTGGCCAGGAATACGGATCAGTCACTCTAAAGATTTAGTGCACTGGGAGACACTTACCTACGTGCTGCAGGAAGAGGAAATTTTAGACTTAAAGGGTGTCGGAGCGTCGCAGGGAATCTGGGCACCCTGTCTGACATATGACAAAGGAATTTTTTATGTGGTCTTTACGATTGTCAGGTCGTTTTACTGTAATATGTATGATACACAGAATTTTCTCGTGACCGCAGATGATATACAAGGGCCATGGAGCAAACCGATTGCACTAAATAACTTTGGCTTTGACCCTTCCCTGTTTCATGACGATGACGGTAGGAAATACATGGTCAGTATGGTGACAGACCACAGGATACCTAAGAAGTATGCAGGAAGAATTGTCTTGCAGGAGTATGATGCAGATCAGCAGAAAGTGATTGGTTCGGTAAAGGAAATCTATGTGGGAGACAAAATTTTTTTGGAAGGTCCCCATATCTATAAAAGAAATGGTTGGTATTATCTATTTTCGGCGGATACGGGGACAGGTGAGCTTCACGGACAGACAATTCAGCGTTCCAGAGATATATGGGGACCATATGAAATGTTTCGGGATGATTTCATGCACCGGACATCGGACAGCGAGGCATATTCGATACTGACAACAAGACATTATCCAGACTACCCGATACAGAAAGCGGGGCATGCAAGCCTCGTTGAAACGCAGACAGGCGAGGTTTATGCGGTGCATCTGTGCGGCAGGCCGCTTAAAAACAGGAATTCATTGGATCGTGCGCGTTTTCCTGGCAGCAGGCGCTACACACTTGGCAGGGAGACCGCCATACAGAAGATGCGTTGGACAAAAGATGACTGGCTTGTTCTGGACAACGGGACAAACCTGCCGGATGCGGAGATGGATATTGATGATCTGATGCCTTGCCCGTTTTCAGTTAAACCAGACAGGGATAATTTTGACAGTACTGTGCTGGATGTGGAGTATCAGTCGCTGCGCGTGCCGATGACAGAATACCATCTGTCCCTCACGGAGCGTCCGGGCTGGCTGCGGCTGTATGGAAGGGAGGGATTGGCATCAAAATTTCACCAATCGCTGATTGCCAGACGGTGGACTGAGTTTCAGTTTACGGCAGGTACATGCATGGAGTTTGAACCAGAAGTGTTTAAGCAGATGGCAGGATTAATCTGCATGTACGATACAGACAATTATCTGTATCTTCACTGTTCGCACGACGAGGAGCTCGGTAAGTGCATCAGTATTCTGCGCGCTGAGAATAAGCAGTATTCGTATCCGGCCGGATACATACAGGTTGAGAGCGGGAAACAGCTCTATTTCAAAGTAGAAGTCGATCACGACAGGCTGCAGTTTTATTATGCCGTTGGAATGGATACGGAGTATAAAGAGATTGGGGAAACGTTTGACTGCAGTTATCTGTCTGACGAAGCGTGTGATGAGGGTTGGTTTACAGGTGCAGTGACAGGAATCTGTTGTCAGGATCTGACAGGGTTTGGAAAATATGCGGACTTCGATTATTTTGATTATAGTGTGAAAGGATAAAGAGATGGAACAAATTGCAAAAGGTGTATGGAAAATATCATATGGAGTGCCGGAGGAGCACACTCCGGTTTCTATGAGGAAGTCAAAGATCTGTTTTGACGGATTGGAACAGGTAGGGAAAACGGCGAATGAAACGATACCGGATTTCATCGGTCAGCTAACATGTCAAATCCGCAGACGTGGCGTCACAATTACATATCCAATGGATTCCGATGAGGATATTTATGGGTTTGGCTTGCAGCTTTTGAGCATGAATTACGCGGGCAGGAGACGTTATACTAAGGTCAACTCGGATCCGCGGATGGACACGGGAGAGAGTCACGCACCAGTACCATTTTATATTTCGACAGCAGGTTACGGGCTGTTTGTTGACACATATCGGTATGTGACTTTTTCCATGGGAACAAACGCACGAAAGGGTGCATCGGCACAGAAAAAAGAAGTGAACCAGCCGCACGAGGAGTTCAGCGAATCGGCGCTGTATGCGCTGAAAAAATCAAATGAGACAAGGCAGGTTCTGATCGATATTCCATCGGCAGAGGGAATAGATATCTATGTCTTTGCCGGAGATATTATGGAAGTTGTACAACGGTATAACCTTTTTTCCGGAGGAGGCTGTCTGCCGCCAATGTGGGGGCTTGGTATCTGGTATCGGGCGTATGGAGGCTGTGATGGGGAGAGTATTGTCCGTCTTGCAGATTCTTTCCGTGAAGATCATATGCCGATTGATGTAATTGGCATCGAACCTGGATGGCATTCTCATTCCTATGCCTGTACTTTTGACTGGAGCTATCTGTTCCCGGAACCAGGTGCAATGTTGAAATCCCTGCAGGAAAAAGATTTTCATGTGAACCTGTGGGAGCATGCGTTTGTGTACCCGGCTGCGGAAATTTATGACAGTCTGCAGGACTATAGCGGTGACTGTGAAGTGTGGAACGGACTGGTTCCTGACCTGTCATTGTCCGGGGCGCAGCTGGTCTTTAAAAAATGGCATCAGGAGCATCTGATGGAGAAGGGAGTTACAGGATTTAAGCTTGACGAATGTGACAATTCGGATTTTAATCCCTCCAACTGGTCATTTCCTGATGCGTCCCAGTTTCCGTCAGGAATGGATGGGGAACAGATGCACAGCGCCATCGGTGTGCTGTACCAGCAGATGATGGAACAGGCATTCCGCGAGGAAAATATTAGGACACTGTCTCAGGTGCGTTCGTCGGGGGCACTGGCCGCACCGCTGCCTTTTGTGTTGTACTCTGATTTGTACCAGCATGAGGAATTTATCAGGGGAATCGCAACGGCGCCGTTTTCCGGGTTGTTGTGGTCGCCCGAGGTACGCGACTGTGTCAATGGGGAAGATCTGCTGCGCAGAATACAGACCGTGTGCTTTTCCACACAGGCACTAATCAATAGCTGGCGTATTCCCAGTCCGCCTTGGAAACAGACGAATATTGAAAAAAATCTGGCTGGAATCGAGATAGAGGAGGCGAAGTATTATACAGACACATGCAGGCGGATCTTTGAGCTCCGAATGTCTTTGCTCCCATATCTGTACAGTGCATTTGTGGAGTATTATAAAAACGGCATTCCGCCGATTCGGCCGCTCTGCATGGAGTATCCTCATGATCTGCAGGTTCGCAATATTGATGATCAATACTTCTTTGGAAAAGATATGATGGTATGTCCGATCACGATGGCACAGAAGGGTGAGCGTGAGGCATATCTTCCGGAAGGGAAATGGTATGATTTGTTCAGTGGTGAAGAGATTATGGGCGGAAAATGGTTTCACATCAGGGCTGATGTCGAGAAGATACCAGTGTATGTGCGGGACGGTGCTGTCGTACCGTTTGCGGAACCGGTGCAGTGCGTGCGGGAGGATACTGTGTTTCATATGCATGTGAGACATTATGGGAAAAAGGCGGGCAGTTTTGTTCTATATGAAGATGATTTTACCAGCTATGATTATGAGGTGAATGGATTCCGAAAGATACAGATTTTGGTGGATGAGACAGGTCGAAAGAGTATTTTGGGGATAGAAGTGTGTAAGAAGTATTTATTTTAGGAACCCTAAAGATTGAACACACTCCGGCAAATAAAATATGGTAAATCTGCAACATATGTGCTATCCTTACAATAAGGACTAAGTAAAATCACTCTTATTGAAGGAGGAACACATAATGCCGCAGATTCACGTAATGATAAAACCGGCCTCAGGACTGTGTAATATGAGATGCAAGTACTGCTTTTATGCAGACGAGATGTCAAAGCGGAATCAGGCATCCTATGGGATTATGAGTGCCGAAACGCTGGAGCACGTCATACAGGAGATTTTTCATTTTGCGGAGGAACAGTGTACGATTGCGTTTCAGGGAGGCGAGCCGACGCTGGCAGGGCTGGAATTTTACAGACAGTGCATCCAGCTGGAGGAAAAGTATAATACGAAAAAGATAAAGGTTTCGCATGCGCTTCAGACCAACGGATATGCGTTGGATGACAGATGGTATTCTTTTTTTGCCCAAAATCATTTTCTGATCGGTTTGTCCATTGATGGGATAAAGGCAACGCATGATGCATATCGAAAGGATACAAACGGACATGATACATACTTTCATATATTGGACAAGGCCGAAGGCTTAAAGCAGGCGGGGGTTGATTTCAATATTCTGACAGTGGTAAATGGGAAAACAGCGCCTAAGATACGGAAGATATACGAGAAATATAAGAAACTGGGATTTTTCTGGCAGCAATATATTGCATGTTTGGATCCGATTCAGGAGGTTCAGGGACGCCAGGAATATTCCCTGACTCCTCAAATGTATGGAAGGTTTTTGATCGATCTGTTTGAACTGTGGGATTTGGATCTGAGACAGGGGAAGCAGCCGTTTATCCGGCAGTTTGAAAATTATATCGGAATCCTTATGGGACATCTGCCAGAATCCTGTGAACAGAGGGGGATATGCAGCTTTCAGAATGTTGTGGAGGCGGATGGAAGTGTGTATCCCTGTGACTTTTATGTACTGGACGGTTATTGTCTTGGAAATTTGAGGACAGACAGTTTTCAGGTGATTGAGCAGAGGAGAAAAGAGCTCATGTTCGTCGAAAATTCGATAAACCATACAGACAAATGCAGAAGTTGCCCCTACTTTACGATCTGCCGCGGAGGATGCCGCAGGCACCGGGAACAGCCGGGAACAGAATGCGGAGAAAATTATTTCTGTGAATCTTACAAAATGTTTTTCGAAGCCTGTCTTCCCCGCATGAAGGAGATCGCGTTTTGCCTGCAAAGAGTTTAGGAACAGTTCATATCAAATTAAAATGATAGCATTACCCAATCCCGGCTGATTAGCCGGGATTTTTTGTGCGCACGTGCATCCAAAGGAAGTATGTCAGCCGAAGCTGACGGGGAGCGGCTCGCGGGTAGGGAAAAGTCTTCGTCTGCTCGATTTCTGAGTCCGCAATAAATGAAAAAAGTAACAGATTATGAAAAAAGTATATCTAAAAAATTTCTATAATAAAAATTCGAAAAAAAGGAAATCCAAATTAGAAAATAGTAGATTCAAAAGATGAGGGATTTTTGCTAAATTAATTATAACAAATTGTTGAAATAATTCGATAAAGGAGGAAGATATCATGAAAAAAAGACAATTCGTTGCATCGCTGATGGTGGGAGTTATGGCGTGCGGTGTGCTGACAGCCTGCGGAAACAATTCTTCACAAGATCAGCAGAGCCAGCAGGACTCAAAACAGACATCTGCGTCGGGATCAGAGCAGACATCTTCAGCAGGAGGAGATACATCTTCAGACAGTAATGCCGGAATACAGGAATTGTCCGTGACGACCTGGGATAATGAGTCCAGTCCGCAATTTCAGGCGATCATTGATGCATATGAGGAGAATAATCCCAATGTGAAGATTAAGATCATTGATACATCAGCGGACGAGTATAACAATTCTCTGGGAATCAGCCTTTCTGCGGCACAGCCAGATCCGGACGTGATATGGGTTAAGGATATGGGGTCCATGCTTCAAATGGCGGATAAGGAACAGCTTCTGCCTATCGATGATTTTATTGCGCGGGACAATCTTGATCTGTCCATCTACAAGGGAGCGGCAGAACAGTTAATGTACAATGACAAAGCATATGCGCTTCCCTACAGAAATGACTGGTATGTTCTTTACTATAACAAAGATCTGTTTGATGCAGCCGGGGTGGAGTATCCTTCTAATGACATGACATGGAAGGAATACTATGAATTAGCTGCCAAAATGACGAGCGGCGAGGGAAGCAGCAAAGTATATGGTTCGCATAATCACACATGGCAGGCATTGGTGACAAACTGGGCGGTGCAGGACGGAAAACATACGGTCGTGGAAAAGGATTACAGCTTTATGAAGTCTTGGTATGAGGAAGGCCTTGCACTTCAGGATAACGGTTACATTCAGGATTACTCTACGTTAAAGACAGCAAATATTCATTATTCATCGGTGTTTAAGAACCAGCAGTGTGCGATGATGCCGATGGGCACATGGTTTATCGCTACTATGATGCAGTCGCAGGAAGAGGGAGAAACCGATTTTAACTGGGGCATCGCAACAATTCCGCATCCCGAGGACACAGAGGCAGGTTATACCGTAGGTGCGTTGACGCCGATCGCAATCAGCGCTTATACGGACCAGGCGGATTTAGCGTGGGATTTTGTGAAATTTGCATCTTCCGAGGAAGCAGCAGAGATCCTGGCGAAACAGGGCGTGTTCACGGGGATTCCTTCGGATGCCGCTTTCCAGACGATCGCGTCCGCTGAACGTTTTCCGGAAGGGGAGAGCAACATTGAGGCACTGAATTATATCCATTATTCCTTTGACCGCCCATTAGATCCTCAGATTGAAGAGATACGTACTGTATTAAATGAAACACATGAGATGATCATGATCCACTCATACAGTGTGGATGAGGGAATCGCAGAACTGACAGAAAGAGTTGCAGAGATTAAGGGCTGGTAAACCAGCCCTTATCCATGGAGGATGTGCATATGAGCAATGGAAAAACAGGTTTTCTGACTTCCGGACAAAAAAGAAAGATCCGGAACAATATGACAGGGTATGCCTTTATCCTTCCCAATTTAATTGGTTATACCATATTTGTATTTATACCAGTTATTTTTTCCTTTGTATTGAGCGTCATGAGCTGGGATGGATCGAAGAGACCAATGCAGTTTGTTGGACTTGCAAATTTTGCAGAAATTTTTGGGGACAGGGTTTTCAGGGGGACATTGGTACATACGATCAGCTATGCATTGATGACAGTTATACCAACCCTGATATTAGCCCTTTTGCTTGCAGTGCTTTTAAACAACAAATTAAAAGGGGTGGCAATCTTCAGAACTGCATTTTATTTTCCCTATATAGCTTCCATCGTCGCGGTAGGTGCAGTATGGAATATGCTGTTTCAGCCAGATTATGGACCTGTCAATGAGATTCTTAAATTTATCGGCATCAAAGATCCTCCCAGATGGGTGGTGGACAAAGACTGGGCTATGGTAGCAGTCTCCATTGTAAGTGTATGGAAATATATGGGTTACTATATGATCGTGTATCTGGCGGCGCTGCAGGGAATATCCAGCTCACTGTATGAGGCGGCAAGTATCGATGGCGCAAATGGGTGGCAGAAGCTGTGGCATATTACAGTGCCTATGCTGACACCGACCACATTTTTCGTGATGATCATGCTGACGATCCAGTGTTTCAAGGTATTTGACCTGGTGTATGTCATGACAGGAGGAGGTCCTGGAAACGCAACCAAAACACTTGTCAATTATATTTATGAAAAAGCGTTTACCAGTTGGGAATTTGGTCCTGCCAGTGCGGGCGCAATCGTTCTGTTTGCAATTGTTTTGGTTATCACTTTGATCCAGTTCAGTGGAGAGAAGAAGTGGTTCAAAGACTTATAGGAGGGATTGGGATGTATGCAAAGAGAAAAGTAATAAAAATAATCCTGTACATTCTTTTGATCTGTCTGTCAGTGGCGATGCTGGTTCCGTTTTACTGGATGGTGATCTCATCCCTGAAGTTAAATAAAGATGTGTTTTCCGTGCCAATGAGATGGTGGCCGGAAACCATGCACCCGGAAAACTACAAGGTCATATGGGATAAACTTCCGCTGGTTACATTCTTTAAGAACACTGCCAAATTGACATTGATCACCACGACGGTCCAACTGTGTACGAGTTGTTTTGCTGCATATGGATTTACGAAATGCAAATTTGTGGGAAGAGATCTCATATTTCTTATGTATGTTACGACGATAGCAGTTCCGTGGCAGGTGTATATGGTTCCTCAGTTTATTCTTGTCTCCAAGATGGGGTTGAATGATACACATATCGGTTTGATACTGATGCAGGCATTTTCCGCATTCGGCGTATTTCTGATGAGGCAGTTTTATATCAGTATCCCGGATGAGCTGTGTGAAGCGGCAAGAATTGACGGGCTGAGTGAGATTGGTATTTTTGCCAAGATTGTGTTTCCGCTGGGAAAGCCGGCTATGGCTACGCTGATCATCTTCACATTCACAAATGTGTGGAATGATTTTATGGGACCACTGATCTACCTGAAAACGAAAGAGCTTAAGACGGTACAGCTTGGCATACGTATGTTTATCTCGCAGTACGGGGCAGATTACGCATGGATCATGGCGGCTTCTGTATGTTCCCTTATTCCGATTGTGATCGTATTTTTAAGCTGCCAGCGGTTCTTTGTGGAAGGCGTGGCTGCCAGCGGCATCAAGGGATAGAAGGAAAAAGGAAAGGGAAAAACAGCGTATGGCAATGTACCGTTTAAACAATTTACAGCTCAGCGTCTGTGTGGACTCGGTTGGCGCAGAGTTAAAATCACTCAAAAAGATAAATGGTGGTACAGAATATATGTGGGATGCGAACCCCGGATACTGGGAACGGACATCACCGGTGCTTTTCCCGTTTGTGGGGAGTCTTAATAATGGCAGCTATCGATATGATGGCAAAGAGTATCCGATGCCGAAACACGGGTTTGCGAAGGATATGGAATTTGACCTTTTGCGGCAGACTGAAAATGAACTGAGTTTCTTGCTGAGGGCGGATCAGGAGACAAAGTTAAAGTATCCTTTTGATTTTGAACTGGTGCTTGGGTATCGGTTTGACAAACACAATGATAATAAACTTATCGTTTCGTGGAAGGTGACAAACCATGATAGCCGGGAGATGTATTTCAGCATCGGCGGGCATCCGGCGTTTCTGTATCCGGCCAACAGTAAAGATGTGCAGACAAAGTGCAAAGTGTTATTTGACATCGAGGATAAAATAATCTCCAGTGTTGTAGGGAAAGGCAGCCTGTTCTCAACGCGGACGAGAGCGTTTGTCCTGCGGGATGGAATGATGGATATTACCGCGGATCTGTTTGACGAGGATGCACTGGTGATAGAGCATGACCAGGCGCATAAAGTGTCACTCTGCAATGACAGCGGGCAGCCCTATCTGACAGTCAGCTTTGATGCTCCGCTCTTTGCACTGTGGTCGCCGGCAAAGAAAAACGCGCCGTTCATATGCATTGAACCATGGTATGGCAGAGGTGACAGAGAGAACTTCACGGGGGATCTGTCTGAGCGCGAATATGGAAATAAGCTTGCACCGTCTGATGTGTTTTATGCGGAGTATACAATCATGGTTTAGAGTATTTTTCGGACAATATTAGGAGGAATAAAAATTTATGGCTCAGACTTTTGATACACTTATGAAGTATCCAGCCGCGGATGAAGCGCTGGTCAGAGAAGCTATGGAAACTGCTATTGGGATTGTCAGGGCGGATCTGCCGGTATTTACGGATCATTTTCCGTCGTCCAACAGTTTTCATGGTTTTTATGAAGCGACAGAAAATGTGGAGTGGACAACAGGCTTCTGGACGGGAGTTCTCTGGCTGGCCTATGAGTATACGAAAGATGATATGTTTCGGAAAGCTGCGAGTGTGCAGGTGGACAGTTTTTTTCACAGGATAGAGAATAAGATCGATGTGAATCATCATGATATGGGTTTTTTGTTCAGCCTCTCCTGTGTGGCTGCACATAAACTGACAGGAAACGAGAAAGCCAGGAAGGCTGCACTGATGGCTGCAGACCATCTGGCAGGACGCTACCGGGAAAAAGGGAAATTTCTCCAGGCGTGGGGAAGTGTGGGGGAAGCCGCAGAGTACAGACTGATCATTGACTGTCTGCTGAACCTTCCGCTTTTGTACTGGGCCAGTGAAACAACTGGGGACGGGCAGTATGCGCATATGGCTGAGAATCATATCAGAACTGCGATGAAATGTATTCTGAGAGAGGATGATTCCACCTATCATACATACTTTATTGATATGGAGACAGGGAAACCGTCTCATGGTGTGACACATCAGGGGAACCGGAACGATTCTGCATGGGCCAGAGGTCAGGCTTGGGGAATATATGGCATAGCACTGAGTTACCACTATCTGAAAGATGAATCTTATATCCAGTTATTTGAGAGGGTGACTGACTTCTTTCTGCGACATCTGCCGGAGGATCTGATCCCGTATTGGGACTTTGATTTTGACACCGGAAGTGCGGAACCCAGAGATTCTTCCGCGGCTGCCATCGCCGTGTGCGGAATGCTGGAAATGGCAAAATATCTGGATGCTGAGAAGGCGGAAAAATATACAGGTGCAGCAAAAAGGATGCTATATGCATTGATCCGGGCATGCGGCAATGCAGATCCGGAACAGTCCAATGGTCTGCTGCTCCACGGAACATATGCGAGGGATTCCAAAGAAAATACCTGTAAGAACCGCGGGGTGGATGAGTGTAATACATGGGGGGATTATTTCTATATGGAAGCTTTGACCAGAAGCCTTACAGATTGGGAGATGTATTGGTAGAATAGCAGAATTATGTATCAGGCAGTTAAAGGCGCAGATGTCAATAGGCCTGTCAGGATCTTATGATTAGGAAAGGAGCTGCAATGAGAACAAATTTAATATATATCTTTGCAGATCAGTGGAGATATCATGCGATGGGATGTGTTCATGCAGATCAGGCTGTCACACCCAATATGGATGACTTTGCAAGGGAAAGTCTCTGTTTTGAGAACGCATACAGCACATTTCCGCTTTGTACACCACACAGGGGAAGTCTGATGACTGGCAAATATCCCTTTTCGCTCGGGTTGTGGACCAACTGCAAAACGGGGCTGGAGGAAAAACTGATGCTGAAACCGCAGGAAATCTGTATCGGAAATGTACTGCAGGATGCAGGATATGAGACTGCATATATCGGAAAGTGGCATCTGGATGCACCGGAACAGAACTTTACATGCCACCCGGAATCAGGGGCAGTAAACTGGGATGCCTATACACCGCCGGGAGAAAGGCGGCAGGGGTTTGAGTACTGGCTGTCATATGGAGCATGTGATGATCATTTGAATCCCCATTATTGGACAGATTCACCAACACAGATATGCCCGGGAAAATGGTCAGCGGAATATGAGACAGATAAGACACTGGAGTACCTGGACAAACACAGAAATGGCGAAAATCTGTTTGCTCTGTTTGTGTCCTATAATCCTCCGCATCTTCCATATGAGCTGGTGCCCGAACGCTATTATGAGCGATTTCGGAATCTTGAGATAACGTGGCGTCCTAATGTGCCGGACGAGAAACGCACACAGGAGATGGAGACGATAGCCAGACAGTATTTTGCCGCAGTGTACGGGATCGACGAACAGTTCGGACGAATCCTGACGTATCTGAGGGAGAATGAAATGGAAGAGAATACCCTGGTGGTGCTTTCGGCAGACCATGGGGAGATGCTGGGTTCCCATGGGCTTATGAGCAAAAATGTCTGGTACGAGGAAGCGATCCATATCCCTTTGCTGATGCGGCAGAAAAATCGAATAAAGCCAGGAAAGAGTCAGGTTCTTTTTGCCAGTCCGGATCATATGCCTACGCTGTTGGAATTATTAGGCCAGCCAGTACCAGACACTTGTCAGGGAACCAGCCACAGCGCATCTGTCCTGGGTATGGAAGAGACAGGTATGGAACATATGTTTATATGCTCCTATCCGGGAATGCCTGAAAGTGTTTCTGCTTTTGCCAGACTGGGACAGACGCATAAGGCTCATGGATGGCGCGGGATCAAGACGCGGGAAAATACTTATGTGATAACCAATGGATATATGCCAGAGGATAAACAGGTAGAATATCTGTATGATGATAAAAAGGATCCGTGGCAGCTTCAACCGCGTGTAATTGAGAGAAATTGTCAGGATTCAAGAATTTTGGAATTCAGGAAACTGTTAAAAGAGTACCTGGCTATGCTGGGAGACCCGTTTTTGTGGGAGAAGGATCGGGATGGCCTGGAATGACAGCCAGAGAAAAGAGGGAAGAATAATGGGAAAAAAACCAGTACTTGTGATTATGGCGGCAGGAATGGGAAGCCGTTATGGAGGTTTGAAACAGATCGATCCGGTTGACGGGCATGGAAATCTGATCATTGATTTTTCCATATATGACGCAGTGGCGGCAGGGTTTGAGAAAGTAATATTCATCATTAAAAAGGGGATAGAGGAAGAATTTAAGGAACATATTGGCAGGCGCATGGAAAAACATGTGGAAGTTGCGTATGTATATCAGGAGCTGGATCGGCTGCCGGAAGGTTATTGCTGCCCTGACGAAAGAGTGAAACCATGGGGAACAGGTCATGCAGTACTCTGCTGTGCAAGGGAACTGGGGGATGCACCCTTTGCTGTGATCAATGCGGATGATTATTATGGCAAGTCTGCGTTTCAGGTCATTTTTGAGCAGCTTTCTCATATGGCGGATGATGACATGTACCATTATACTATGGTGGGATATGATCTGTATAAAACATTGACGGATTACGGTCATGTTGCCAGAGGTGTGTGCGCGTTGGATGAGAACAGTATGTTGCAGGAGATCGCGGAGAGAACGCGAATCGAAAAACATGGGGATCAGGCAGAGTACACAGAGGATGATGGGGACAGTTGGATCGCTTTGCCGGAGAATACGGTAGTATCCATGAATCTGTGGGGATTTACACCCAGTATCTTAGAGGAACTGGAAAAACGCTTTCCATCATTTCTCGATGATAATTTGAGCAGTAATCCGCTGAAGTGCGAGTACTTTCTGCCGTTTGTGGTCGATCAGATGATCCGGGAAGGCCAGGCGGATGTCAAAGTGCTTCGCTCTGCAGATAACTGGTATGGTGTTACCTATAAAGAGGACAAGGAAAGAGTGGTGAAGGCGATCCGTGCATTTAAGGAAGCTGGACTGTATCCGGAATGTTTATGGGAGGAAAAATAGTGGATTATCATAAAATTGCTGTAGGTGCATGCGAAAAGATAGAGGAGGCTGCAGAACAATTCTGTGTGGCAGGAAAACCGTCAGAATGCGGACGGTATGGAAACGGACACATCAATGATACCTTTTTGCTCTGTACAAAAGACGGGGAGCAGGATCATCAATATATTCTGCAGCGGATGAATACCCATGTATTTAAGGATCCAGAGGGTTTGATGCGGAATGTATCCGGTGTTACGACTTACTTGAGAGATCAGATTGTCAAAGCCGGTGGAGATGCGCAGCGAGAGACATTGACATTGGTAAAGACGAAGGCCGGAAAAGATTATTATGTGGACAGTCTGGGTTCATGGTGGAGAATGTATCTGTTTATCACAGATGCCACAGGATATGATACAGTAGAGAATGAGGAAGACTTTTATCAGAGTGCAAAGGCATTCGGACATTTTCAGAGACTCCTGGATCAGTATCCGGTATCGCTGCTGACGGAGACGATTCCTGACTTCCACAATACACCGAAACGTTTCGAAGCGTTTTGCAAGGCAGTTGACAGAGATGTGTGTGGCCGGGTTGGGGATGTAGGCAGAGAGATTGCATTTGTCATGGACAGAAAAGATGAAATGTCTATAGTGGTGGATAAGCTGAACAGCGGAGAGATACCTTATCGCGTCACACACAATGATACGAAGCTGAACAATGTTTTGCTGGATAATCAGTCAAGGCAGGCGGTATGCGTCATTGATCTGGACACGGTCATGCCTGGAACAGCGATATTTGATTTTGGTGATTCCATCCGTTTCGGAGCCAATACCGCGGAGGAAGATGAGAAGAATCTGAACAAGGTATCCCTTTCGCTTTCATTGTATGAAGCCTATACAAAAGGCTTTCTTGAGGGCTGTGCGGGGAGACTGACAGATGCGGAGATCAGCTTGCTGCCATGGGGCGCAAAGCTTATGACACTGGAGTGCGGTATGCGCTTTCTGACCGATTATCTGGAAGGAGACAAGTACTTTCGGATTCACAGGCCGGAGCATAATCTGGACCGGGCCCGGACACAGTTCGCACTTGTGGCCGATATGGAACGCAAATGGGGTGAGATGAAACGGCTGGCAGAGAAGAGGTATCTTTGATCGAAGATTGTCCAACTAAGAAAGGGATATGACTGTTTTAGTCATATCCCTTTCTTTGGTATTGATAAATTTGCTAATTGCTGTCTGCCTGCGAAGTACATCTTCCCTTTTTCCTGGTGGCTTCCTTGATTGGAAGTCCGGTATTATAATCTAACTGACGGGGTTCATACTCTTCATTTTCCCGCTGCCTGGTCATCAGGCGGCTGTTCCAGGTCTTGTCGCCGGGATAGCTGTTCCACGGGCGATTTTCCCAGTAGTATCCGCGAAACGGATCGCGGGTGTTATACATATTATCAAGCAGTGCTTTGTGCAGGCGTTTCTTTTCATTGTCCAAGGATGCGTTAAGAATCAGATTCGTCATTTCCTCAGGATCATTTTTCAGGTCGTAAAGTTCATCGGATGTCATCAGGTTGATGACCAGCTTATACCGTCCGTCGAAGACACAGCGGACAGGCTGATAACCGCCGAATCCGTCGTGATCAACTTCATATCGCCCAAATTCCATAAATACATATTCGTTGGTTCTCTGTCCTGTTTTCAGCTCTTCATAAATGCTGTTTCCTTCAAAGATCTTTGGCTTTGGCACTTGGAAGATGTCACAGATCGTTGGAGCCAGATTGATGTGCGAGACCGGATTGGAATCCACCTGATTTTGGCCGAAACCGCGCACAATGAGGGGGATGTGCGTGATTTCCTCATACATGGCAGGCCCCTTGGCGGTCAGGGAGTGGGAGTAAAGCATATCACCGTGGTCGGATGTGTAGATCACAACAGCGTCACTGGCATAATCATCCACCGCCTTTAACACACGTCCGATCTCATAGTCAACAAAGCTGTTGCATCCCAGAAAATATTTAAAATTCATGGAGAAATCAGGCGAGGCTGCCTTCATGTAGTTGCTGCCTGCCCATATTCTGTGATGTTCGGGTTTATCCGCAAGTGTATCAAGCAGGTTGTTTTTGCGGGGAAATTCATAATCTTCATATCTGGTCCAGAATTCTCTGGGACAGAGACAGGGGTCATGGGGCTCATCGTAGGAGATCACCAGAAAATAGTCTTTGTCCACATTCTGATAGTTCTTCAGGAAATCTATTGCTTTGTCAGAACAGCGGTGTCCAAAGGTGAATTCTTCTTTGATGTCATGGGTTTCCATGCTCTGGGACTGACGGGAAAGATAGCGTTCCTCCTCTGTGAGTTCATCCAGATAATTGCGCATGTCATACCAGTAATCAGGATCCCAGCCATCTGCGCATCTGCCCAGTCCGAAGTAGTCGCCGCCATCCAGGTGCCACTTCCCGATATAGGCGCTGTGAACGCCGTGATCTCTCAGCCGGCGTCCGATATTCTGGACATTGTCGGACAGTCCCATGCAGTTTGACCAGCTGGCGCAGGAGTGGGGATATGTGCCGGTGAAGATAGCAGAACGGGCGGGCTGGCAGACTGGCTGTGTGGTGTAAGCCTGCTCAAAACGGATTCCGTCAGCGGCCAGTCTGTCCAGATTTGGGGTGATCATGTCTGGGTTGCCGTAACAGCCCAGCATATCGGTGCGTGTTGTGTCAGTCATGATCAGAATTACTTTTTTACTCATAAAATTGGTTCTCCTTTCGTGAGTGTGCAATATATGTTATTGATCGTTTTTTATGTTATTTGTTTTGTTCCGGCATTCATAATTCTTGGGGGACATACCGGTTACTTTCTTGAATACTTTGCTGAAATAGTATGCGTTCTCAAACCCCAGCTGGTTCGCAATTTCATAGATCAGATATTGACCGGAGTCGATCAGCTCTTTGGCGTGTTCGATTTTTACTTCGGCAATATAATCTGAGACAGTCCGGTTCATATAGTTGCTGAAGGAAGTGCTCAGGTAGCCGGGGCTTATTCTTAAATGATCCGCGATATCGGACAATGTCAGTTTATCATTATAGTGTTCATGGATGTAGCGTTTTGCCATATGGACAAATTTGTCGGAGCGTTTCTCTTTTCTCTCAGTCAGCAGGGTGCACATCTTATCACAGAAGCTGTTGAGCCACTGCAGGATATCATCCAGACTGTTCAGCCGTGACAGTTGCCCGGCGATATCAATACTGTACGGAAACGCGTTATCCTCGGAGCTCTCGTTTTGCAGCAGGTCGTGCAGGTAAGAATATATATTGATACAGGCGCTGGCTGCCTGGGTCTTGTCCGGTTTATACTGTGTAAACAGTTCGGTAAGTTCGCGAAAAATGTTTTTCAGATCCTGGCTTTCGTTTTCAAGTACGGCAGTGGACATGGACTTTTTCAGGAAATTGATATTAAATTCTCTCTGTGCAGGCTGCCTGGGGCGGGATTCCTGGTTTTTGTAAAATGCAATACGCAGAGAAGACTCATAGTAACAGTGGTTCATGGCGGACTGTGCTTCTCTGAAAGCATCAGGAAGCATCGCGGGTTCCGCTTTCTTCTGACTGATACCGAACAGGGCTGTCAGGGCAAAATAGGTGCCAAGAGCCACGTTGACTTTCGTGCAGAATTCAGAGAGCGATTTGTTATTATCGCTTTCAGGCTTTGGACAAACTACAAGGAGCAGGGTATCTTTGTGCGGAATCAGTATCGTGTGAACAGAAAAATACCGCGCTGCTATTCCCGATACAATATCCAGAAGCTGGCTGGAGATAAACTGAAAGTCATAAGCTTCTGCGTGGCCGAAAAGAATCTGTTCTGGTTTCATCTGCAGTAAGATGAGATACGCATTCTGATATCGGGCAGATATTTCTGGATTAGAAGGAAGGTCTATGTCCGGTGGGGACAGCAAAAGCTGGGAAAAGTAATTGCGCTCCTGCTGCTTTTGCGTATCTTTTAAAAGGAGTGTATACATTTCCTTATTGTGATGACTTTCCATGCGGGAGCAATGTTCCTTGGCTCTGTCCAGAGCCTGGATCAGTGTCTGCGGCTGAAGATCAAGTTTCACAAGATAGTCAACGGCACCCAGACGGACAGCCTGTTTTGCCAGCTGGAAATCCTCCAGATTCGTGAGGAAAAGGAAGGCAAATTCGCAGTGTTTTGCCTGGCATGCTTCAATTAATTCCAGACCATTCATCACGGGCATACGAATATCTGTGATGATGATATCTGGCTGGGTTTCCATGATCAGGTCAATGGCATCATGGCCATTAGTGGCTTTTCCTACGATACAGCAGTCATGTTCTTCCCAGCAGATAAGGGATGCAATACCAGCCAGAATCAAAGGTTCATCGTCGATTAAAATGATTCGGTACATAAGAGACTCCTTTTCATATGAATTCTAATGGAAGTGATACAGTAACACAAGTGTAAACGCCCAGTTCACTATCGATTTTAATGCCGTATTCCTGACCGTATACCAGTTTGATCCTGCGGTCAACATTCGGAAGTCCGATTCCGCTCATGTAATTTTTGGTCACCCGCGAGGTATCGGTCAGCAGGCGGGCAATATTTTCTTCTGATATGCCGATACCATTGTCGCGGATGCTGATATATAGAATCTGCTCTTGTGAAAAAATGTGGATTTTGATCAACCCTGGCTTTCCGCTCGGTTCGATGCCGGAAAAGATGCTGTTTTCCACTAACGGCTGCAAAGTCAGCTTGACAATGCGCGCATCATACAGAGCAGGGGCATCAATAGAAATTTCAACATCAAAAAGTTCTATATAGCGTATTTTTTCAATGGTAATATAATTGTCGAGAAAATCCAGTTCCTGCCGGACGGTCACTTTCTCATTAAATCCCTTTGCCATATTCTTCAGCAGGGAGGACAGGGCGGAGACTACTTTGACGATCCCGGCATTGTGCTGCATCGTTGCGATCCATTTGATGGAGTCCAGGGTATTATAGAGAAAATGAGGATTGATCTGAGCCTGCAGTATTTTGATCTCCATGTTCATTTTTTCCTGTTCATCCCGGATCCGGTTTTCCATGAGAACGGAAACATGGGCTGACATTTCGTTGATCTGCCGACCGATGATGCCTAGTTCATCGTTGGATTCAATATCCGGATTTTTGCTAAAGTCGCCGGAGGATATAACCTCCATATGCTCGACCAGGCGCAGGATAGGACGTGTCAGATAGCGGGTAAACAACAGGGATAAGGAAAAACCGATAACAATGCTGGATATAAATACCAAACCCAAAGTAGCGCGTATGGCATTGGGATTTAGTGATATATTTTTCAATGGCAGCACTTCACAGAGGATCAAACCGCTGACGGACAGGCGTTCCCAGGTAAAGATACAGTCCATATCGGACAGCGAGGTTTTTAAACAACCGCTCTGTTCAGGATGGACATTCAGAAATGCCTGTATATCCATCATCGAGAAGGAGTCCATATTCATGCTGCTGACCGGGGAGAAATCACTGGTCATGATGAGGACCGACTTGTCCTGGGATAAAAGTTCCAGTGTGTCCTGAAACAGTTTGGGAGAAAGTGTAAGGCAGACCCATGCATCTTCGGGGGACTCTTTTCTGGAGTATTGAAGCGGCCGTATCAGAGGGAGAAGCTGGGGAATGGTTTTGGCATTTAGGGGAAATGGATTATCCCTGAGTGTCAATGTGTACTCCCGCATGTTTTTATTGAGCAGCTCATGAAACCATGGTGCAGCCATAATGTGGTCGGCATCGTGTGAGCTGCCGTAGGAGATTCCGGCCTGTATGAAAAGAGAACCTTTCTCATATACGGTAATTTTATGGATGTATTCATTGTAGCCGGAGATGGCGCAGAGATCCCGTAATACGTTAGCAGCGTAAATGCCGGATTCCTCACTGGAGCGGCTGTCACGTCCGGAGAGGATAGAGGTAAGGAATAAAGACTGTCGTCCGGCGCAGTTCTGGACAATATTAATGATCTCATCGCAGGCGATCTCAATTCTGGACGCGACCAGATGTAAGCGGTTGACAGAATTGGCCGCTTCACTGTTGATGACATCTTTTTTATAGAAAGAATATGTGTAGATGCTGATGAGGAATGCGATGCAGACGATTACCAGAAGATTATACAATATCATGCGTTTTCGGAAGGTAACAGGTATCTTATTCTTGTTCATCAGCTTCACCCTTTCTGAGTATTTTATATGTCTATCATGCACAGTTATTTAATCCTATTATACAAAAAACAGTCGATTTTTACAACGCAGTTATACAAAATATACAAAAAGTAACAGAATAAGAAAAAAGTATATTTTTCATGGTGTCAGGATCAGAAATTTAAAAATAAGACATCATCATCTGAAGATAATGGATTTAATAAGCAATAGATTCCTATTAAACTGAATCGTATAACAAAATATGCTTATGGAGCCTTATCTGATTTTATGAATATAGGGGGAGTGTATGTAATGAATCTATATATTGTTTTTGCACTCGTAAGTTTTTTGGCATCCGTGGTGGGTTCAGTATGTGGAATTGGCGGGGGAGTTTTGATCAAGCCTGTTCTGGATACATTCGGGATTTTGGATGTGGCAGCTATCAGCTTTTTGTCAGGGTGTACAGTATTTTCCATGTCATGTTATTCAGTGGTGAAAGCAAGAATAAATGGTTCGAGTCTGGTGGACAGGAAGATAGGATTTCCTCTGGCTGTAGGAGCGGTTTTGGGTGGTTTGATTGGAAAAACAATATTTCAGTATATTTTTGGGATGGTGACGAGTAAAGAACGAGTGGGGGCAGTACAGGCAGCGTGTTTGCTGGTTATTACATTGATAACCTTTCTTTATACGTTGAGCAAAGATAAGATAAAAAAGTATCACATATCCAATATGCCAGCCTGTATTGTAATTGGAATAGTCCTCGGTTTTTTTTCCGCCTTTTTAGGGATTGGAGGGGGACCGATTAATTTAATGGTATTGTTTTTCTTTTTTTCAATGGATACTAAAACAGCAGCGCAAAATTCGCTGTATATTATTTTTTTCTCTCAGGCTGCCAGTCTTGTAAACACATTGGGATCGCATACAGTGCCAACGTTTGATATAAGGCTGCTAATACTCATGGTTTTCAGCGGAATTTTGGGAGGGGCTGTGGGGAGAATAGTGAACAGGTATATGGAAGATAATACCGTCAGCAGACTATTTATGGGACTTATGCTTGTCATCATGTTGCTATGCGGCTATAATATGATTCGATGAAAACCCGGCGCACAGCCATATAGTAGTCATCGATTTTTTCATCTGACAGTGTGAAATCATCCTGAAAGGACAGTTTTCTCCTGTGTTTATCATACCAGCTGTCGCACAGGATGATCACTTTTTTCTTTTGGTTGAAAGCAGTCAGCTTTCTGTATGTGTAAAATGCGGAAAATGCAGACGTGTCTGTCCGCAGAACACTGATATTCCCCATGCTTTAGAGGAGTTGTCAGAGATGCTTTCACAACTGCCGAGCTGGGAAGAGATCTGTAAGCAGCGTGAGGGGGAAGCAAAAAGAAAAGATTTCCATTGAAAACTTTCCATTAAGAACTTTGCTGAGCGGTAATTCTGCGATAGTAACACAATGACATAGCGCCTGTGAAGAGGATCGCAATGCCGTCCGCAACAGGGTGGGCGATGGCGAGCCCCTCCAGCTGGAACAGTCCGCTGAGCAGATACAGCAGGGGAATCAGCAGAAGTCCCTGACGCAGCGCGGAAGCGATGGAAGCGCCAGTAGCATTGCCGCCGGCCTGCAGGAAGTTTGTCGCCAGATAGTAGATGCCGATAAAGGGACCCATGAGAAGCTGATATGCAACCAGATGGGCTCCGAGTGCGACGACATCGGCATCCTTGATAAACAGGCCGATCACCCACTCCCGTCCAAAGTAAGTAAAGAAGGTGAGCAGTGTGCCAAGCAGTGTGGTCAGGATCGCAACCTTTTGGAGAATCTCTTTCAAACGTCTGTAATCCCCGCTCCCGTAACAGTAGGCGAGCAGCGGCTGGATGCCCATGCAGATGCCCATCTGTACCATCGATGTGACCATAATGGCTTTTCCGGCAGCAGCCATGGCTGCGACCGAAGCAGTGCCGTAGCGGACGAGAATCTGATTGCTGAAAGTGCCGGCAAACCCGCTTAAGATGCTGCTGATGGCATTGGGAAGCCCCAGTGCGAGAATGCTGCCCAGCGCCCTCATGTCGCGGGCATAGGAAGGGCGGAGCTCGATAATGCAGTCTGTTTTGCTCTTTGCTTTGTAGACAAAGTAGTAGATGACGGCGATGGCGTTGCCAAGGACTGTGGCAATTGCTGCGCCGCTGACGCCTAGCCGCAGCAGGATGATAAATACAGGATCCAGGATAATGTTAGCTGCCGTTGCGAGCATTCCGCCAAGCATTCCGGCCTTGATCGCCCCCTCGCCGCGCAGGGCGCCGCCCAGACTGTGGTTCAACAGAATAACCGGTGCGCCGGCGGCGAGGATCAGCAGATATGATTTTGTGTAATCCCACATTTCTTCATTGGCACCGAGGAAGCGCAGCAGGGGATTGCAGAAGAGGAAGCAGGCTATGGCGAACACAACGCCAAACACAATGCTTGCCCACACGCAGAGGGCGCTGTAGCTCTGAACCCGTTCACGGGTATGCTGTCCCAGCGCCTGGGCAATCTTGGTGCACCCGCCGTTGCCGATCATGGTGCTGACCGCCATCAGGATGGAGAAGACCGGCATGGCGAGGGAGACAGCGGCAACCTGGGAGTAATCCCCGATCCGGCCGACAAAGTACATGTCAGCCATGTTGTAGAGCATCATCACCACAATGGAGATGAGAGAGGGAATACTCAGAGAAAAGATTGCCTTCCATGCAGATTTCTGAAAAATAGCTTCATTTTGCATCATAAAACCTCCAATCTTAAAATAAACATCATCTGTTGATTTTCTTTCATATGTCTATTATAATAAACTCAGAAACACAAAGCAACCAGCAATGTTTTCCGAAGTGAAACATAAACGACAGTTGGCCGGAAAGTGTTGAATAAATCAAAATGATAGTGACAGGGAACTGTCTGGAAATAATTCATTATTATGAGTTGTCTCGGAACAGTTCCAAGAACAGTTCCAAGAACAGTTCCCATAGAAATGAGGAGATGAAGGTTATGAAAACGGATGCGAGAGTGCGGTATACCAGAATGAAAGTCAGGGAAGCTTTCCTGGAATGCCTGGAGAAAAAACAGGTCAGCAAAATCACAGTGAAAGAGCTCTGCGACATGGCGGAGATCAACCGGGCGACCTTTTATAAGCACTATGCAGACCCGTTTGAACTGCTGCAGAAAATCGAGGAGGAGGAGCTGGATGCGATCCGGTCAAAAATTGAGGCAGGGCGTCAGGGAATGCCGCAGGGCGTGCTGTTCACAGTGGTGAAAGGCATGAAGGAGAGCCAAGGCCCGTACGCGTTGCTCGCATCGCCAAACGGCGATCCGGCATTTGCGGCGCGCATCTCGGAATTGTTCTACAATGCTTATCGGCCGCGTTTTGCGCAGAATCTCCCCGGATGTACGGAAGCGGAGGCGGATACGGCATATCTGTTTATCTCGGGCGGCTGCGGGCATCTGATCTCCTTGTGGCTCAGGGAGGGAATGCAGACACCGCCGGAGGAGGTCGCAGACCAGATTGGCAAAATCTGCGACACGTTTCTGAAAGCGTATTATAATAGTTTAATATTGTAAGCGGAAGACTGTGGGCGTGAGACCATACTGCTTTTTGAAGACTTTCACAAAATAATTGTTGTCCAGATATCCCACGAAGCTGCTGATCTCCTGGATGACCTCCACACTGGAGCGTATCTTGACTGGTTGTTCATACAGG
This sequence comes from uncultured Lachnospiraceae bacterium, assembly GCA_947177165.1. Taxonomy (GTDB): domain Bacteria; phylum Bacillota; class Clostridia; order Lachnospirales; family Lachnospiraceae; genus COE1. Next base: position 60,653 of record CAMWTP010000005.1, on the reverse strand, counting down.
AGTACTGGGATATGATGCCCGAGGATACAAGAACGACGATAACAGTATGTACACGATGGCAGATGCTGTGTTTACAGCACACGCTATGCAGAATCTTTTGTGATCACTTGCCACTTTCCGTTCACAAATCTTGTTGTAAATATAACCGCTCTGACAATCCAGTCAGCGAACATTCCAATCCATACACCCATAAGTCCGAAGTGGAATATCCTTACGAGGAAAATACCGAGTGCCACGCGGCAGCCCCACATGATACTGACAGAAACTATCATTGAAAATTTCACGTCACCTGCTGCCCGGAGTCCATATGGAAGTCCGAAGGCACCTACCCACACCAAAGGTTTAACAACTGTCATTGCAGCAACCAACTCAAAACACATTTGCGCTGCCAAGGGCTCCATTCCGGCAAGCCATGTAACAGGCCTTGTAATTGCAAGTACTAAAAGACATGATATCAATGTTCCTATCCCTGCAATGCCCATCAGCTTTATGATATAATATTTTGCCTCCTCTTTCCTGCTTGCGCCGATACATTGACCAACCACTGTCATAAGTCCAATTCCCACGCTGTTGCCGAAGATACCGTTCACATTCTCAAAAATATTTGTCATCGCCTGTGCCGACATTGCGATTGTCCCCATTGTCGAAACTGTAGACTGAACAGCGAGCTTTCCAAACTGAAACATTCCGTTCTCAATTCCCGACGGAACACCTATCGCCATGATTGCTAATATTAGTGACATATTGGGGCGGATTTTTAAATAGTCCCTTACTACAATAGTCTGTTTTGGCTTTCTTAAACAGTAAAAAATCACGACTGTACAAAAAACTCTTGACAAAAGCGTTGCAATGGCAGCTCCCGCCACGCCCCAATGAAAGCCATAAATAAATAATGCGTTTCCAGCAACATTTATGATGTTTGAAACAACAGATACTTTCGTCGGAAACTTTGAGTTGCCCGATGCCCTGTAAAACGCAGCCCCCGCACTGAACAATGCTAAAAACGGATAGGATATCGCTGTTATCATAAAATAAACCGATGCGTTTTCCATAACAGAGTCTTCAACGGTTCCGAATACCAGCCATAAAAGCTTCTCTCCGCCCAAAATGCAGAACGCTGCTATTGAGAGTGAAATGACAGACACTGTAAGCACAACCTGCCCCGCCGCCCTGTTACATTCTTGTTTGTTTCCACTACCGATATACTGCGAGCAGATGATTGTTGCACCAGATGCCATTGCCGAAAATATCTGTATGACAAGGTTATTGATCGAGTCCACAAGCGACACCGCAGATATTGCCTCACTTCCAACGGTCGAAACCATCATCGTATCCACCATACCCATAAGGGAGTTCAAAAACTGTTCTATAATTATCGGTAAAAGCAGCCAAAATAGTGTCCTGTTGTCAAATAAAATATTTTTCCAGTCTATCTGTTTTTTATCATATAGTTTCATATTCAATCATCTCCAAAAGCGCACTATTTTTGATGACATATCCGCATTTCTATCGCTGTATCATTTTATATATCGGCCGCTTATTGTCAGACATTAAGAATCTTAGAGATTCTCTGCCTTACCTGTTCCCTCTGCTCATTACTTAACTTTCCCGGCTTGCGGTATGCCTATATGGATGCGGTGACAAAGCGGGTGCGGGAAGCCTTTTCCAGTCAGATTGGCACATGGTGCAGGGTGCACGGGGAGAGTATATCGGACATGTCATAGAGGACAACAATGCGCACGCGCGAACCGGAGTCATTCTGGGACACTAGTTCCGGGGACTTGATGCGCTTCTGGTATGTCGGACTGGTTCTCAAAGGGAATGGAGGCAGCACTGCTTGCACCCACTGAAATGAATCAGCAGAAGTTCTACATCACACTTGAAAATGGAGTGGCATCTGTCAAAGCAGGAAAAGGATTTTACACAAACCACGTTTTTTGACATACACCCTCGAAGAAATATCAAATGATTTAGGCAAACAGGATGCATATGTCTGTTTTTTGGACATAGGTCCCCTGTTTGTCTATTGCTGCGGGTAAACAGTTTATTTATAATCGGATACAAGGAAATTGGCAAGGGAGGCGAACCCCATGAGAAAAGCGGTCAGGAAAAGCTGCCGGAGTCGGCGGAGCATCTGTGAGCGAAGTGTGACAGATATGCCGAGCACTGGAAACCGGTGGCAAAAAGTTGCAAAACGGAGGAAAGAGAGCATAGAATTTTGATGTACAGACAGGGATGAAGATGGGGATACAGATGAGTATAAAGAAGCGTATAAAGAAGAGACCTTCATGGTTCCGGGTACTGCTGCGCAGACGCCTGTTTATCATATTTTTGCTGGTTCTGCAGGTTATGTTTCTGGTGTGGTTTTTCAATATTGGGCATTATATATCGGGGATACTGCGGACATTGATCAGCATTGTCAGTTTCTTTATTGTGCGTCATGTGATCTCCGCAAAGGATAAGGGAGCCAATAAGGTGGCATGGGTATTTCTGATTCTTTCCTTTCCTGTATTTGGCGGTTTGTTTTACATGCTGTACCATTTTCAGGCATCGACAAAGCGGTTCAGAACACAGATTATCAGGATACAGGAGAAGAACCGGGAGCTTTACAGGCTGCCGCGCGATGCCTATGATGAAGCGGTTACAATGTTTCCGCAGGAGAGTTCGCAGATCCGGTATTTGCAGCAGTTTGCCGGATTTCCCATCTATGACGCCACGCAGACAGAATACTACTCTCCCGGTGAGAAATTTTTTCCTGTATTTCTGGAGGAATTAGAAAAGGCTGAAACGTATATTTTTATGGAATATTTCATCATTCAGGAGGGCGTGATGTGGGATGCCGTCCTGGAGATCCTGAAAGAGAAAGCCGGGCAGGGCGTTGATGTGCGCATTATCTATGATGATATCGGATGTTTTTTGACGCTGCCGAAGAATTATGCCCGGCAGCTGGAGCAGATGGGGATTCAGTGCGCGGTATTCAATCCCTTCCGGCCGATACTCTCCGCGATCCAGAATAACCGCGACCACAGAAAGATTGCTTCTATTGATGGGAAAGTGGCATTCACAGGGGGATTGAACCTGTCAGATGAGTATATCAATGTCTATGAAAAACATGGCCATTGGAAGGATGCTGTCCTGAAAGTGGAGGGAAAAGCGGCATGGAGTCTGACCCTGATGTTTTTGGAGATGTGGGAATTGTGCCGGAATGAGGAGTGCGCGCCAAAAGATTTTTTGCCGGCGTATGAAACATTGAAACCGATGGAACCGGACGGCTTTGTCCAGCCTTATGCGGACAGTCCTATGGACGATGAAAATGTCGGGGAGCATGTCTACCTGCAGATTTTAAATCATGCAAAGGAGTATGTGTATATTACAACACCTTATCTGATCATTGATGACAGCATGGTGTCAGCGCTGTGTCTGGCAGCAAAGAGCGGCGTGGATGTGCGGATTATCACACCGTACATCTGGGATAAGGCGCTGATCCATATGACGACACGGTCTTATTACCGGGAGCTGATTCATGGAGGTGTAAAAATATATGAGTATTCAAAGGGGTTCATACATGCGAAAACCTTTGTCTCGGATGACCATACCGCTACGGTAGGCACCACCAATCTGGATTTCAGGAGTCTGTATCTGCATTTTGAGTGCGGTGTGCGGATATCCGGCAGCAAGGCTGTCCTTCAGGTAAAGGAAGATTTTCTGGGCACACTGGAACAGTGCCGCCAGGTTCAGCCGGAAGAGTGCAGGGTGAATATCGTTACCAAGCTGTTTCAGGATTTTCTGCGGATATTTGCTCCTTTGATGTAGGATCAGGAGTTTTGCGGGCTTTTTACGAACGGCAGGTCCGCTGATCTGCGAAATGCCTGTCTCGCGGAACCTGCCAGCAGTTCACAGATGCGTTCGGAAAATGACAGCAGGTCATAGCGCATTCCATCCTTCATCCAGTCAAGCAGGATGCCGACGATGGTGCACTTGTAAAACCGGATCAGCAGTGCCTTGTCTTCGGGGTGGACAGGCAGTTCCGGGGCGACAGTATCCACATACTGCGTCACGGTATAGAGGGCAGTCTGCTCCAATTCATTCAGAAAGATTTCCCGCTGTACAGAGCGGTAAATGTGGAGTATTGCTTTCTTGCGGCTCATGCAGTGGTTTACAAGCGGCGCAATACAGTCCATCAAGGAGCCGAATTTACTGTAAGACTGAATGATGTGGTCGGTATCTTTCCTGACAGCATATTCCAGAAGCTCCGGAATGTCATGGTAGTGGTAATAAAAAGTATTGCGGTTAATCTGACAGCGGTCCACGATGTCCTTTACGGTTATTTTGCTGTATGGTTTTTCTTCCAGAAGCTGCCAGAAGGCATCTATGATTGCATCTTTGGTTCGATTCATTGTATCAGCTCACCTTTGACATATTTTATGGAGCATTATAGCATAAACAGCCGGATATTGCAAAATAAGAATGATGTGGGAGAGTATATATGAGCAAAAAGCATTTTTAGCGGTCAGACATGTTGAATGTGCTTTTGGAATCTGGTACAATACTTACCACAGGAGGGGCGTTGAATATGGAATTACGTGTTTTGCACCTCTTATGCCTGCGTTGGAAACAGGTTCCGTTCCTGTGTAGAAAAAGAATCAGGCAATGAGTCAGGTCTGTGCACGTTTGCAGGCAGCAGATCCTGTCAGTGCGGTGACGGATTGGCTGGGCGTGTAGAATAGTAGGAGGTGGCAGGATGGAATATACAAAACTTGGGATGTCAGATCTGACCGTATCCCGTATCTGCATGGGCTGTATGGGATTTGGTGAGGCTGGAAACGGACAGCATGCATGGACGGTTGACGAGGAACATTCCCGTCAGATTATCCGTCGGGGGCTGGAATTGGGCGTGAATTTTTTTGATACTGCAATCGCTTACCAGAGCGGAACCAGTGAGCAGTATCTTGGCCGGGCACTCAGAGATTTCGCAGAGCGTGAAGATGTGGTGGTTGCTACCAAATTCCTTACCCGCACACAGGAAGAAATCAAAGAGGGTATTACCGGGCAGCAGCATATTGAGCGGATGATAAACAGGAGCCTTGCCAATCTTGGCATGGATTTTGTGGATTTGTACATCTGCCACATGTGGGATTACGAAACGCCGCTTTATGACATTATGGAAGGTCTGAATAATGTGGTGAAAGCAGGAAAAGTGCGGTATATCGGCATTTCTAACTGCTATGCTTATCAGCTTGCAAAGGCAAATGCACTGGCGGAAAAAGAGGGTTTTGCGAAATTTGTATCCATACAGGGCCATTATAACCTGATTTTCCGGGAGGAAGAACGGGAAATGGCAAAACTGTGTGCGGAGGACAATATTGCGATGACGCCGTACAGCGCACTGGCAGGCGGAAGGCTTGCGAAGCATCCCGGCGAAACTTCAAAGCGTATGCAGGAGGACAGCTATGCAAGACTGAAATACGACGGGACTGCCGGGCAGGACGGCGCAATTATTGACAGGGTTGCAGAACTGGCCGCGCAAAAAGACGTTTCCATGACGGAAATTTCCCTTGCGTGGCTTTTGACAAAGGTAACTTCCCCTGTAGTTGGCGCAACGAAGCTCCATCATATCGAAGGGGCGGCAAAGGCAGCAGCACTTAAATTATCGGCGGACGATATTTCCTATTTGGAGGAGCCATATGTTCCGCATAAGCTGGTGGGGGTTATGGCACAGAATACGCTGGATTCCGCAAAAGAAAGCCATGTATGGTCTGCGGGAAACCAGAAAATCTAAATCAGAGAATTAAAAAACAAAGGCCGGACATATCAACCGCTGGCTGGCAGCAAACTGCTTTGGGGACTACTACACCCGGACAGGGCTGGATCCGGCGCAGAGAGAAATGATCACGTTCTGTTCTTATTTCCCCACTCAATTGGCGGTCACAGCAGCAGGGAATGTCCCTGCGTCCAGAATGATGATTTGAACCAGATCTATCCGGCAGTCCGGGAGTGCGATGTGATCGTGCAGGCGACTCCATTGTATTATTGGAATATGAGCGGCCAGATCCGCACGGCTGTTGCCCGGCTCTTCGGGCTGGAAGAAGGCGACGAAAATCTCCTGCGCGGTCATGGCAGAGCATCCGCCTTGCTGATGGCGGCAGAGGGAAACGGCTTTGAAGATGTTGTGTCCTATTACGACCATCTGATGGAACACCTGAAATGGAAAAATCTCGGCCATGTTCTGGCTGGCGGAAATGGCGATGTCGGTGACATTAAGGGTAAGCTGGAACTTGAGCATGCTTATGAATTGGGAAGATCAATCTAGGCAAAATTTCGACGGCGATCCGGTGGCAGCAAAGCATTTCAATCAGTTTACAAATTCCCGTATATGTTGTGTACTGAGAAATGCGGATTCAACATTGCTGGAAAAGAGATGGATGGAAATGTTGAAGTTACTAAGTTTATCATGGAACGATAAATCCCGTTTTACCAGAGAGACGGACAAAATGAATTTGGTGGAGAGTAAAATATATGGAACTGATTATGCAGCCCACTTTTTCAACGTGTGGACAGGCATGTATTGCCATGATTGCAGGAAAGAGCGTTGAAGAAGTAATCAAAGATATGAAAACCGATGGAGCTACGAGTATTGGTCAATTGATAGAAATACTCACAAGTACCGGATTTCTTATCCAGACGAACTGCGGGACAATATTATCCATAAAAATTTACGCCTGTTGACTGGAAATCTGCCCTCATATGACGCTCAGATTAAAAAGGCTTTTGCCCGGAAAGATATGGTTAGTGTAAACCATAGGACAGCGGCTTTTTTGGAATCGTATTTTGATATCATATTTGCGCTGAACAGACTGACACACCCTGGAGAAAAACGGATGGTTCAGTACGCGAAAGAACAGGCGGAAATTCTTCCTGTCGGTTTTGAGGAAAATCTGGACAAATTACTTCAAAATCTGTTTGTGGATTCAGAAAAAGTGGTGCAAACGCTTGGAGAGATGACTGCTGAATTGGCGAAGGTAATAAAGAGCCAATAGGAAAGTTTGATTGACGCAAAGAATTTACAGGTAACGGTTAGTAAAGGGCCTGAAATAAAAACGCAAAGCTGATGAACTTATGAGAAATCATAGTTTGTCGGCTTTTTTGAATGGTAGTAACGTAATAATAAATATTTCGTTAATAAAATTTCTTTGATGTAACTATTGACGTTACAATTAACTGATGTTATAGTATATCTATCAGATGTAACCATAAACATTACACAAAATAAAAAAGCATTTAAAAACAAGGAGGATACGACTATGACACAGATTGAAAAGGCAAAGGAACTGATCAACACATTTGCAACAGGTGATGCTAAGAAAGCAGCGTCTCTGCTGGCAGAGGGATATATCCAGCATAACCTTGCATACAGTACAGGGCGTGACGCTTTTGTGGGAAGCGTAAACTATCTTGCATCCGCGCCTGCCCCGACAACCGTAAACAATATCCGTGCTTATGAGGACGGCGATAAGGTATTTTTACAGACGGTTTACAATTTTGCAGGTGCAGGAGAGCAGGTAGCATTTGATATTTTCCGTTTTGACAGCGAGGGCAAAATTGCAGAACATTGGGATAATCTTGCTGCCAAGGCAGAACCGAATCCGTCCGGCCACACACAGACCGATAACGTGGCGCCGGTCAGGGATTTAGATAAGACGGAAGAAAACCGCCAGCTTGTCAGGGATTTCCTGTATGATGTAATGCAGGGAAATCATTCTGAAAAAACACCAGACTATTTTGACGGGGATACCTATATCCAGCACAATACGGGAATTGCAGACGGTCTGTCCGGTCTGGGAGCTGCGCTTGCTGCTTTGGCCGAGCAGAATATCCAGATGATCTACACGACAGTACATCAGGTGCTTGCACAGGGAAATTATGTGCTGGCTGTCAGCGAGGGAACCTTTGGCGGGGCACCTACCAGTTACTATGACTTATGGAGAGTGGAGAACGGTAAGATCGCCGAACATTGGGATGTAATGGAAACGATTGCAGACAAAGAAAGCTGGCAGAACACAAACGGGAAATTTTGATGCTTAACACTATGACACCACAGAGGGGGCAGTGTCGATTGATCAGGCGCATTGTCTGCACTGCGACAGATGTTATGGGATCTGTCCGAAGAAAGCAATTTTGAAAAGAGGTTGAGAAACATGAAGCAGAGTCGAAAAAGAAAGACAGACTGGTCACAGTTTTTAAGCGGTGTTCCAGCCTGGGATTACATTTTTCAGGATATTCCTTATGAAAAACAGGTTGAACGGGCTTCCGTACTGATGAAAGAGGCTGACTATATACTGGTTGGCGCAGGGGCAGGGGCATCTGCTGCAGCCGGGCTTACTTACAGCGGAGAACGGTTTACAGGTAATTTCAGTGAGTTCATAGAAAAATACGGCTCTACGTATATGACGGATATGTATGCGGCGGGTTTTTATCCGTTTCCCACACAGGAGGCAAAATGGGGTTACTGGTCAAAACACAGCATGATAAACCGCTTTCTTCCGCCTGCCATGCCCCTGTATAAGCAGCTTTATGAGATTGTAAAGGAAAAGGAGTATTTCATTTTGACAACAAATGTTGACCACCAGTTCCAGAAAGCCGGATTTCAGACGGAGCGCATCTTTGCAACGCAGGGAGATTATGGTAATATCCAGTGTGAAAAAGGGTGTCATCCTAAGATTTACGATGCAGAGGATCTGTTTCGTCAGATGGATCAGGCAAGATGTGACTGTCTGGTGCCTTCCTATATGGTGCCGAAGTGTCCGGTCTGCGGCGGCAATATGGCAATGCACCTTCGCTGTGACCAGTATTTTGTGGAAGATGAAAAATGGCATGAGTCGGCTGGACGTTATTACGATTTTCTACAAAAGATGAAACATAAAAAAGGCGTATTGCTGGAACTTGGTGTTGGCTTTAACACCCCGACGATCATCCGCTTCCCGTTTGAAAAAATGGTCCGCGAAAACGTTAAATTATCCCTGATTCGGTTGAATATGAGTGATGCTGTTGTCCCGGAGAGTTTTGGAAACAGGGCGGTCGGTATCGGCGGCGACATGGCAGAAGTAATATCGGATTTGGGAAACAGGATTTAAAGTTGAGGAAAGGCGGATATCCGGGATGAGAGGAACAGAAAAAACAGATATTTTTTTAGAGAAATTAAAAGCAGATTCAGCGGAATACAAGAAACTTAAAACCAAAGAATACACTTTAGAGGAAAAGAAAAATGCAATCCGCTCCCTTATGAATATTCGTATGCCCGGAGAACTTTCCGATAAATTAGTGGAATTGCAGGATGCATATCTGCAGGAAGAACGGAGTGCAAAGGGCATCGTAAAGCTAACAGATATCCCAACGATCAAGGAGACATTTAGCAGTAAATTTTCCTATGCGGATAAGATATCACTCTGGCAGGGGGATATTACGAGGCTGGAAGTCGGTGCCATTGTGAATGCTGCCAATTCACAGATGCTGGGCTGCTTTGTGCCCTGCCACAGGTGCATTGACAATGCCATCCACAGTGCGGCGGGGATGCTGCTTAGGGAAGAATGCAGCCATATTATGCGCCGAAGACGGATGAAGTATGGAAGGAACTACGAGGAACCCACGGGCACAGCTACTTTGACTTCGGGCTATAACCTTCCCTGTACGTATGTGATTCATACAGTAGGACCGATCGTATTTGACAGCCTGAATGGCAAGCTTTGTCAGGATCTGCAAGATTGCTATGAAAATATTTTAAAGTGCTGTGTGGAAAACAATATTAAATCAGTCGCGTTTTGTTGTATTTCAACAGGGGAATTTCGTTTTCCAAATGATAAGGCGGCAGAAATTGCGTGGAAAACAGTATCAGCATTCATGGAGAAGCACAGTGACTGTATGGAGCGGGTTATTTTTAATGTTTTTAAGGATAGTGACTTAGAACTCTACGAGAAAATCTTTAACTGCCAGAATGAACTCTGATCTGGAAGAACGGCTATTTTTCCTGAAGTTCTTTGACGGAAAAGCATTTGCAGTCATGGCGGTGATGAGTGTGTGCCTGACAGTTATTTTTCTACAGTTCCTTAGAAAAATAACTGTCAGGCAAGTAAATTTTTACAGAGAGAATCTGTTGAAAACTTTAACTACCGTGTTATGTAGATACCTCTTTTCTGTACTCAAAAGCAATGTCGCCTCTGACATACTCGTAATTGTCTAATTTAATTTCTCGAAAACCATATTTTTCATAAATGTGGAGTGCCGGCTTTAATCTGCTGTTTGAAAGGATAAAAACCCGCTCTGCACCATGCTCCAGTGCCCAGTTCATTGAGGCCTCAAACACAGCGCTCCCGGCACCTTTGTGTGGGATATTTTTGTTAGAACCCAGTTTGCACAGCTCCCATGTTGTTCCTTCCAACGGCATTGCCATGCAGGTTGCCAGCGCAGTATCATCCTCCACAGCAAAAAATATCATGGCGCCGGCTTTCAGTTCTTCGTCAATTTTTTCAAAGGTTTCCCTGTCGTGCGCTTCTAAAAAGCCGAAGTTTGAAACGATCCAGTCTGTATTAAAATCAATAAAACTCTGCCTGTATTTTTCTTCAAACGGAATAACTTTCATGTCAGGTTTCCTCCTTGCCTAAAATAGAAATTACGGTATTTAAGGATTTACACAATTCATCACATTCATCATGACTCAAATCTGCAAGCTGCGATCGTATTTTCTTATTGGTTAATGCAATCAGTCTCGTCGTTTCCATCTTTCCGGCTTCAGTCAATGTGATTTTAGATGCTCTTTTGTCATCATCCGATTTTATTTTCTCGACCAGCCCTTTTTTGCAAAATCGCTGAATGATTCGGCTTAGATAGCTTTTATCTATATGCAGTGTTTTCACGATGTCACTTTGTATGCATGTTCCATGCGTGTTTATTTCAAACAGTATTCTTGTTTCTGCGATGGAATAATCGCTGTCAAGATACCCGGAACTTAAAAAACCCATTGTTACTGTATAAAAGCGGTTGAATTTTCGTATTTCATTTACGGTTTTGCTGTAAATCTCCATAGATGCTCCTCATTACAAAAAAAGTTGACAACGTCCACTAAATATTATAGGAGATTTAGTGGATTTTGTCAACTTTTTGTTTTGGCATTCCAAGTCAAAGGAATAAAAGGTTCCTAAATCAGAGTTTTAAGAACCAGTTCTGCAAAGGCGCAAAAGGAATCATCGGCTCTCTGGTCTGCATTCTCCACGAGATTGAAAAAACAGCTGGGCACTTCTTTTAGCCGCAGATTTTTGCTGATACAAGGAGCACAGCCCTTATCATGCTTCGTGGGATGTAAGGGACAGCTAAAGTTCTGGCAGGTACAAAATTTGCTGAGATTGGTATAGCACGGGCTTTTGCGCATCGCTTGCCTGTTTCTGCAAAAAAATTGCCTATTTCTTGAAATGCTTTCTAATATTCAAAATATCTTCTTTCGGAGCAGATCCGAACATCTTCCGGTAGTCTCTGATAAACTGTGATACGCTTTCATATCCGACGCTGACTGACGCTTCTGTCACATTTTGGTTTTCGTCGAGCATCAACCGTCTGGCTTCCGTGAGCCGCAGGCGCTTCTGGCACTGCAGCGGTCCCATTCCGACAGCGCGTTTAAATTTCTGATGAAACAAAGACACGCTCATGTTTCTTTCCTCAGCCAAATGCTCAACGGTGAATGCGCTGCGGAAGTTTTCCTTAATCCAGCTGTTTGCCGCATATATTTCCTCTGCCTTTCCAATGTTTACGATGCTTTGAAGAAATTGTCTGCCGCAGGTTCCGCAGAGGGTATAGTATATGATTTCCCGCATGATATTTTTTCTGATAAACTCTGACGGCAGTGAATGGTTCATTGCGGCAAAAATTCGATACACGGATTCTAAGACTTCCCGGTCGGAGACAGACTGTTCCTCTTCGCTCAGTTTTTCTCCCATAATCCGCTCGCTCAGTTCATTATCCATCACCAGGACTTCCGTTATGACATCATTCGCTGTAAACGCAACAGCAAGCGCCAAAAAATCCTGCTGTTCTGAAAAGGTTAAAACCGTTCCCGACAGAGGCGTATCTATTTTTGAAACGGAATACTGCCCAGCCATATAATCCATCATTCCCGATGGTGTATAGAGCCGGAGCGCGCCGTCAAGCACAATATATAAATATGGATTTTCTGTGTGCGTCATTTGGATTTTTTCCGTCGTGAACCGGTAAGCGGTTATCTGTTCAATCCCTGTATGGCTGCTGCCCTCGGCAAGCCGCAGACTTCTTGAAAAGTGTTACAATTCACACCCACGCCAGTTTTTCCGAAAAGTAACTTTTGGGCGGTATAACTGCTTCTTGTGTTTGCAGGTGTTTTCTTGTATATTGTAGGTAGAGAGATTGCTGATGCAGCGAGGAGGAGAATGATGGATCATAGTGTGACGATCGATATCGGTGTGCAGAGTTTTGAGAAGATCCGCAGGAGAAAGGCTTTCTATGTGGACAAGACGGGATTTATCAGGGAATGGTGGGAAGGCGGTTCGGATGTCACGCTGCTCACCCGCCCAAGGCGTTTTGGAAAGACATTGAACATGAGTATGCTGGAGTGCTTCTTTTCAAATCAGTATGCTGGCAGGGGGGAGCTGTTTGAGGGGCTTTTCGTGTGGGAGGATGAAGCTTACAGACAACTGCAGGGAACCTATCCTGTGATCTTTTTAAGCTTTGCCAAAGTGAAAGCGCAGGATTACAAAGGGATGGAATACTCCATAACGAAGATGCTCTCCGATGTGTATGAGCAGAACAGCTTTCTGCTTGAAAAAGCGATTCTGAGTGAGAATGAGAAGATCTATTTTGAGAGTATAAAGCCAGGGATGGACCGTTCTGTGGCAGTGGAAGCGGTCAATGCGTTATCCAATTTTTTGAGCCGATATTATGACAGGAGTGTAATAATATTGCTTGACGAGTATGATACGCCAATGCAGGAGGCATGGTTATCTGGCTATTGGGATGAAGCGGTCGTATTTTTCAGAAGCTTTTTCAATGCGGCTTTTAAGACCAACCCGTACATGGAAAGAGCGCTGATCACGGGAATAACGAGGATTTCAAGAGAAAGTATTTTCTCTGACCTGAACAATCCTGATGTAATCACAACCACTTCGAATAAATACGCACAGTATTTTGGTTTTACGGAGCAGGAAGTGTTCTGTGCGCTGGACAGTATGGGGCTTGGAGAGGAGAAGCAAGGGATCAAAGCATGGTATGATGGGTTCACGTTTGGATGCGTAACGGATATCTATAATCCGTGGTCGATCACTTCTTTTATTGGAAACGGTGCGAAATATAAGACATACTGGGCGGACACAAGCTCGAACGGACTGGTGAACAGGCTGCTGCGTGAGGGCAGCGCAAATATCAAGAAAAGTTTTGAGGCACTGCTCGAAGGAGAACACATTACTGTTCCTGTTGATGAACAGATCGTATATTATCAGCTTGATGAGGACGAAAATTCAGTGTGGAGTCTGCTTCTTGCGAGTGGATATGTAAAAGTGATCTCGGTAGACGATTCCCAGATTATGGAAGGTCTGGCGGATGAACAATATGAGCTTGCATTGACAAACCATGAGGTACGCAGGATGTTTGCCAGAATGATACGGGGCTGGTTTCGCAATTCAACTGAAGTGTACAATGAGTTTATCAAAGCGTTGCTGGAAGATAATGTAAAGAAGATGAATACGTTCATGAACAAAGTGGCGCTCAATACATTCAGCTTCTTTGACAGCGGGAATCGGCCGTCAGAGGAGACAGAACCGGAGCGGTTTTATCACGGTTTTGTGTTGGGAATGGTCGTGGATCTGGCGGACCGGTATCAGGTCAGATCGAACCGTGAGAGCGGATATGGGCGGTATGATGTGATGATAAAACCGCTTGACAAGAGAGAGAGGGCATTTATATTTGAGTTTAAGGTGCTGAGCAGGGATGATAATGAGACTGTGCTTGAGGACACTGTCGCCAATGCGCTCAGGCAGATCGAGCAGAAGAAGTATGAGGCGGAACTGATCACAGACGGGTTCGCGCCAGAGAATATCAGAAAGTATGGGTTTGCCTTTGAGGGGAAGAAGTGCCTGATCGGTTAGCGGTGCAATTAGGCGCCATCGATTGGCGGCAATGGTGTACTCAGCAGCACGACTGGAAGCGTGTACGTATTTCCTACAGCTCCTAAGCTCATCCGGCATTTCATAGTTAAGTCCCTAATAAGAAAGGCAGTCAGGGAATTGGAGTAACAGCGTGGTAATGTGCTATGTCCAGCAAGGCTGAGCCATAGCGTTGAATTCCTTCCAAACCGTCAGTTGTTTTACAACACAGGATTGATAGGGTATGATAAATGTATCAAGTAGGAAAGGGGGATTCAAAATGTTACAGCAAATCGGTGAGAATATCAGCAGGTTTCGAAAAAACCAGAACATGACACAGGAGGAGTTTGCGTCGAGGCTGGGGGTGACGCCGCAGGCCGTCTCAAAATGGGAGAGGGGAGCCAGTCTTCCTGATGTCACGCTGGTCTCCGGCATCTGCCAGCTGCTAAAAGTACATGCAGATGTACTGCTGGGGATAGAAGTCATGCCGATCAGCGAGGACAAAAACGCTCTGGAGGAGAAGAAAATCAGACAGAATCTGATTGCGGAGCCGCTGCGCATCGAAGTGGGAGCCGGCCTGGTCTCATGCGTTGCAGAGGGATTGCAAACGGACTATGTGAATCAGTGCCGCAGGAAACTTGCCGCTGAGACGGGAATGCTTCTGCCAATCATCAGAATTATGGACATGGAAGGTCTGGCGGATGATGAAGTCCGCATTTTATCCTATGACCAGGTATTGCTGCAGAAAGAGTATGAAAAAAAGCAGTCAGAGACAGAGCGGCAGATGTATTATTCCATGATCGATGAGACTGTCCGGCTGTGCAGGGAGAACTACGGCAGGATACTGAACAAGCAGCTCGTAAAATGCCTGTTGGACAATCTGCAGGAACAGTATCCGGGAGTGCTGGACGGTCTGGTGCCGGACAAGGTAAGTTACTATGAGGTCATGCAGCATCTGCGAAACACAATCGAAGAAAAGGGCAGTATCCGTGACATGATACACATTATGGAAGCGCTGGAGCGTGAGTATTTGACTTCCGGTACTGCAGCGGTGTCATGCCCGTCTGCTGTTTAAACTGCTCGCTCAGATTTCCGGTATGGAGATAGCCGGTTTCCAAGGCTATTTCCGTAACGGATTTTTTTGTGTTGAGCAGCAGATCCTGCGCATGGCGGATACGGATTCTTGTCAGATATTCCGAGTACGTTTTTCCGAGCTGTGTGTGAAACAGTCTGGAAAAATGCGAGGCAGAGTAACCGGACAGCAGCGCGACCGTCTCGAGGGAGGGATTTTCCTGATAGTGCTGCTCCATGTAGTAAATAGCATCAATGATGGGCGGCGTGAGCGGAGACTTGTGGATCATCTGACCTGTATTCTGGTGCGGGTCGTCTTCGACATCGTTGGGAAGCCGGTTGTTGAGCACGACGAGCAGAAGGTCACAGAGAATACACTGAATCCGGAATTGTCTGTAAGGGGAGTCCGACTCATACAGTTCATGCATTTCCTGAAAATATAATAAAATCCGGCTGTTCATTGACGGGGAGAAGCGGTTGAACAGCTGGGAATAGATTTCATCTAATATATTCTGCCCCAGGGCATCCGTGAGCGGTTTGACAAAATCCGGCTTGAATTTGACAAGATATGTGATGTAGGGCGCATTGGAGAGCGGAATTGTACGGTGATAGATATAGGGCGGCATTGTTCCGATTGTGCCTGCGTGCAGGGGGTGGGAACAGTCAGGCGTGATTGACAGCCTGTCCCCGGAGATCAGATATCCGAGTTCATAGTAATCGCTGGCAGCCTCCAGTGTAGGCATCACATAATCGCAGTCCAGCGACCGTTTTACGATAGAAAAACTGGCGTCAGCGGGCATGGGAAATGGCATGGATAAAGCACCTCTCTTAGCAAATTTATTTTAGCATAGTATAGCATGAAATTGTAAAAATGAAAAGTATTTACGCATCTAACCGAAAGAAAATTATGATTTTTTGATATATAATAAACATCAGGAGGAGGTGTTTCAAGGTGAGAAGAAATGTTTTTTTGAAGAATATGTTTCACTACTGGTATATGCCGGTTGCCGGGATTGTGCTTGCCAGTCTGCTGAATCTGGCAGTGGTAAGAGGCAACGAGGTGATCAGTGCGGTGATTGATCAGATGCTTGCGGGAGAGTATGTTGTCTTTGGCAGTTTTCTTGCGGAGTTTGCAGTGTTGACGATTCTGGGTTTTGCAGCAGCGTTTGCAGCGGCGGCCGTCAGCGGGAAATACGGTGTACTGGTGTCTGCACGCTATCGCCAGCAGGTGGCGGAGAAGCTGTATCAGATGGAATATCAATACTTTGACGAGCACAATTCCGCTTCGGTCATCAACAAGGTCAATGCGGACTTAAATGAGGCGGAGCGATTCTTAAACGAGACGTTTGTGATGCTTGCGGCAGATACAATAGCTGTTGTCATCTACGCGGATTATGTGAGGAGACTCAATGTGAGGCTTTTTGTGCTGGTGCTGGTATGTTATCCGCTTGTCCTCTGGATTGCCAATAAGCTGGTAAAGAAAATTTACGGCCTGACAATGACATACCGTGAAAAGTCCGATGCCATTACCGGAATCGCGCAGGATGCTCTCAACGGTATCCTCATTGTGCGCAGCTTTGGACTGGAGCAATACTTTCAGGATAAAATGCATATTGCGACGCTGGATCTGGTGGACAATGAGGAAAAGCGTGCCAAGGTTTCCAATACAGCCGTGTTAATCAGGAAGCTGATACAGTGGATTCCCAATATTTTGTGCGCGGTGTACTCTGTGGTGCTTGTCATGCAGGGAAATCTGAGTATTGGTGAGCTGCTGGCATTTATCCTTGTGTTGGGAAAACTGGTAGAGTCCTTTATGGGACTTCCGTTTAACATGGTGGATGCCGCGGGAAGTATCGTGAGCATACAGCGCGTGGAAGAAATTCTGCGGTCTGACGAGGAACCCTCCGGGAGCGGAACGACACCGCTGGACGAGGAGATTGTGCTTGCTTTTGACAATCTGACTTTTGGCTATAGCAATGCACAGACAGTTCTCGAGAAGGTGCAGTTCGAGGTGCGGAAAGGGGAAAATGTAGCGTTTGTGGGCGAGTCGGGCGGCGGAAAAAGTACGATTTTTCATCTGCTGTGCGGATTTTACAGGGCGCAGGAGGGAGCTTACCGGCTGTACGGAAGAAATTTCGCGGACTGGGACAAGGAGAAAGCGAGGGAACAGTTTGCACTGGTGTCGCAGAATGTCTTTCTGTTTCCGGCATCGATCGAGGAGAATGTACGGTACGGGCGCTGGGACGCGTCGGCGGATGAGATTGTGGAGGCGTGCAGGGAGGCGGAAATCCATGACTTTATTGAAAGCCTTCCGATGAAATACCAGACTGTGGTGGGGGAGCGGGGAGCGACGCTCTCCGGCGGACAGCGGCAGCGCATTGCCATTGCGAGGGCTATTTTGAAGGACGCGCCGATTCTGCTTTTGGACGAACCGACATCTGCCATCGACGAGGGAACGGAGAAGGAGATTCAGCAGGCGATTGCCAGGCTGCGGGAGGGCAGAACCTGTCTTACGATTGCCCACCGCCTGTCGACAATACAGGATGCAGACTGGATTTTTGAGGTAAAAAATAAGGGAATTGAGGAGGTGGGGACGTATGACCAGTACATGGAAACTATTCTGTAGGACAATGCGCGTGATGGGAAAACGGCGCTTTTTGTACTACGGTGCGATTCTTGGCATGAGTGTCGGCATGGCGATGTTTTCAGTGCTCAGCTCTCTGCTGATGAAGAGCGTGGTGGATATTTCCCAGTCGGGTGATTACCACAGTCTTGGCATCATGATCGCAGGGATTGTGGCAGCGGGTATCGTGTCGCTGCTCATGTACTGCAAGGGTGCAGTGATCTACAATGTGGAGGCAAAACGTGTGTACGGCGTTCTGTACGAAAGGATACTGAATCTGGAGATGGATCTGCCATATGAATATTATGAGAAGCACCACAGCGGGGAAATCATGTCAAAGGTATCCTATGATCTGGGAAGAATGGGTGACATCTATGGCTCCCGTTTCCGGCGGATGATCATGCCGTTTTTGGAAGTCGTCGTGTATCTGGTTCCCATGATGATACTCAGTCCGCAGCTTACGCTGTGCCTTGTGGGAGTCAATGCGGCGATGATGCTTTTCAACATGATTCTGGCGGAGCCGCTCCGGAAAGTCAGCCAGGAATTGGCGGGGATTAACAGCAGTATGACACGGAAGCTTTCCGACCTGCTGCACGGGATGGAACAGGTGCGGATGTTTGCACATGGCAGAGAGACCGTTCAGGAGTACATACAACTGAGTCAGCGCTATGCCAGAAGATCGAACAGGAGGATTCTGATATCGTCGGGGCTGGAGAGCGCAAACAGAGGGTTTGACCTGCTTTGTTCCCTGGTATTTCTGGCGCTCGGCGTGTTCTTTGTGCAGAGGGGATATACCACACTCGGTGCACTGGCTGCAATCTATACCTTGTATGGCAGTTTTTCTTTCCAGTTTCTGCAGATGAACCGATATATACCGGAACTGGTGGCGTATCTGGCATACGCGCAGAATATCTTTGATCTGCTGGAAGAAAAGCGTGAGTCCCGGAACTGGTATACGGCAGAGGAGGACTGCAAAGTGGACAAAAATGCAGATGATGCGCGGATGATTTCGATGGACAAGGTCGGATTCTCCTACGGGGAAAACAAGGTTCTGGAGGATTATTCCCTTGTGGTGCAGCGCGGCGAGAGCGTGGCGCTTACCGGGGCGTCCGGCAGTGGGAAATCCACCGTGTCAAAACTTTTGCTGGGGTTGTATCCGATTGAGAAGGGCGCCATCAGCGTTATGGGAAATTCTGTAAAAAACATGACAAACAGGGATTTGCGGGACTTTTTTGCCTATGTGCCGCAGGAGCCGTATCTGTTTGAAGGGACAGTCTTTGAGAATATACAGATGGGAAATCTGAGCGCAAAGAAAAGGGATATCATAGAGGCTGCCAAAGTGGCAAACGCCCATGCGTTTATATTGAATCTGGAGAACGGATATGACACACAGGTAGGAGAGCGCGGGAACCGGCTTTCCGGCGGACAGCGCCAGCGTATTGCCATCGCGCGCGCGATTATCAAGGGAGCGCCGATTCTGCTGCTGGACGAAGCGACCTCGGCGTTGGACAATGAGTCGGAGCGGCTTGTCAACGAGGCAATACGCAGACTGCATGGACGCAGGACAATTCTGATGATTGCCCACAGAACTTCCACGATTCAGATGGCAGACAGAGTCTGCAGTATTGATTAGTCCGTGTTCTCTCCTTCGATCAGATAGTCGCAGGTAACGCCGAATATGTGGGCGAGAGCCCTGATCTCAATATCAGTCACATATCGTTTGTTGGTCTCGATGCGGGTAATGACATTTTTATCCATGTCATATCCCGCAAGCTGGAGTTCGCGCGATAAATCCCGCTGGGATAGATAATGTTTTTTTCGCAGAGCGATCAGACGTTTGCTGATCAGATTTTTTTCACCGGAACTGGTTTTGGGTTTGGGCATGATTCAACCTTCTTTCTGTCATTTTACGCATTCTTACTGCGCATCATTTTTACAACCTATTATGATAGATTTTAATAGATAAATTCATCCTAATAGGTTGTAAAAATGGGACAAACAGAATTATCCTGCATAAAAAAAGACTACGCAGGTCAATGCGTAATCTTTTTTTACATACCCATATAGCATTCTTAAGCTCTTGCCAATTCAATAATTTTCTGCATATCAGCGATGAGTTCCTTAGAGTAGTTTGCTGCTTCGTTATATACCTGTCTTGCTCTTCCGTATTCACGGTTGTTGATTGCGTCGATGACAGTCCGGCCATATGTATGGAACTTTTGATGCTTATTTCCAAGATCTTCCCAGATTGAAAGGACGCCAGGTATATCAGGAGTGACAGCATAGTAGAAATGGCCAAACCCGCATTTGGAAGAATCCAGCTGCAATGGTATAATAGTCTGGCTGTCGACAATTTTTCTGAGATTCCCGAGCCATGTCTGGTGAGAGGAAATCGCGGTGTCCATATACTCGATAAATTCCTGATTCTTTATGTGGTAAAAAGCGTCCTTCGACATGCGTCCCATCTTTTTGAGCGAGTCGTCAAGTGTCTTTTCGATGTTGACAACAGGTTCTGTCGCCTGTCTGAGGTCGCGTCCGACCGTGCGCATAAAATCTGTACTTTCATTGAGCTGGTTTTCCATCTCGGACATAGCGCTGCTGATCTCTTCGCTCACAGATGCCATGGAACTGATGGATTCATTGATCTGCGAAATGTCCTTTTTGCTCCGGTCATTTAACTCCCACACGTTTGCAATTTTGCCAGCCATTGAGTTCAGGGACTGTATTGTGCTGTCAGAGCTCTGCATACTCTTTTTGGAGGCGTGTTTCATGTTTTCGACAAAAGAACCCATATCCTTTGTCAGCTTCTGCGTTTCTTCCGCAAGTTCCCGGATCTCGCCGGCAACGACAGCGAATCCCTTTCCGGCTTCACCGGCTCTGGCCGCTTCCACAGAGGCATTTAACGCCAACAGGTTTGTCTGGAGCGATATTGTGTCTATTCCCGACAAAATGGAACTGATGTGGTTGATGATGCTCATCAGTTCGTTCATATCAGACTGCATTTCACCTGCGGCATTGATTGTTTCCGTCGAGAGATCTTTGATGGATGTCAGTTCATCCTGACCTTCCTCGATCTTCTTATAGACCTCGTCGGTCTTCTCGGAAATCTGAATAATAGTGTTGGTCAGTTCTTCCTGCGGATTGTTAGTACTCCCGGATGTTGTTCCGAAAATTGTTTCGGTAGCTTTTGCTATTTTATTGGATATATCAACAATTTTCTGCGTCTGATGCTGCATCGTCAAGTCAAGGGAGCTGATTTGCATGACTGCGTTGACATTTTTGTCGAACACTTCCGCGAACTGATTTCTCCCATCGGATAATCTGTTATACATATCGTTTAACTCGGGTTCTCTTGAGTAGTCAGCCTGTTTCAACTGTGAGACTGCTTTCATAAGTACTGTTTTTCTTTTGCTGTTGATCATTGATACTATCTCCTTAATCATATAATTAAAATTTGAAATTAATTACCTATATTATATCTTACGTGATTTTAGAGTTTTTTCAAGTACTTTTTTTGAATATTTAGGATAATAGAAATAATTGTCAAATATCCGAATTGGCAGTATAATAAAATTGGCCGCTGGCTAGAGTCCTATTGTAAAATGGTACGAATTGTCTGCGTAAGGTGTAAACAGCAGCTGTTTTTGCGGACGATTGCCATGGCCTTTGTTGGCGCGTCGGCAGTGACGAAGACAATAAGTTTTGATAGACGAAAGAGAGCAAAGCAGATGAATGAAAGAGTAAAAAACAGGTTATTCCGGATATCCGACTATTTTGACGACAGTGCCATGTTTATGGCAGTCCGGCAGGGAATGGTTATGATGATACCGCTGTTGGTGAGCGGTTCCATGGCATTGATGCTGATCAGTCTTCCGATTCCCATGTATCAGGAGTTTCTCGTCAATCTGTGCAATGGACGGGTTGTGGAATTTCTCCGCTTTATCCAGAGTGCATCTTTTGGCTTTTTTGCTGTAGGACTGGCACTTACGACAAGCTATAGCTATGCGGTGACCCGGCAGAGGGATAAGAGAGGCGGCAAGAGTGATTCTGTCATGGTGATGCTGGTTACGATGGTGTCATTAATCGGTTTTTCGGGAATCCAGCGCGAAGATTTTTCCGTGGCAGCACTCGGGACGAACAATATATTTACTGCGCTGTTTATCGCACTGGGATGCAGTGTGCTGTTTTTCAGGATAAAAGATAAGGGCATTTTCCGCATACGTCAGCGCGGGATGGAAGCGGATGACTGTTATGCGGAAGCGGTGTCGGGGATTATACCGACATTGCTGGTCATGGCATTTTTTGCAGTGCTGCGCCAGCTGTTCGTCGCAGCTTTTCATGTAGATTCCGTGCAGGGACTTCTGGAGATTGTCGTTGGCAGGCTGCTCATGTCCATCGAAAACGGTCTTATCGTGGCAATTGCCATACTTCTGATGGCACACTGTATGTGGCTTGTCGGTATTCACGGCAGCAATGTGTTGGAGCCGGTCATGCAGGAGAATTTCGTGAGAATCAGTGAAGGGGCGGTTTATAATAAGACATTTCAGGATGTGTTCGTTCTCATGGGAGGGACAGGCTCTGTCTTATGTCTCGTAATTGCAATTTTGTTGTTCTCCAAGAAAGGCAGCATCAAAAATGTCGCAAAGCTTTCCTTTCCGATGGCAATTTTTAACATCAGCGAGATGATCGCTTTTGGGCTTCCGGTGATATTAAATCCGATTTTTGTGATTCCCTATCTGCTGGTTCCGGTGGTGCTGTGTGTGATCTCCTACGCGGCAGTCTATGCCGGTATCGTCCCGCATGTGGTTCGTCAGGTGGAGTGGACGACGCCGGTATTTCTGAGCGGTTATCTGGCGACTGGCTCGATTGCGGGTAGTATTCTGCAGGCGGTATGTCTGGCGGCAGGTGTACTCATCTATCTGCCGTTTCTGCGTCTGTTTGAGGAGCGTGACGAGAGGCAGCTGGTGAAAAATGTCAAGGCGTTGACCAGTGAACTGCAGAGACAGGAGGCGGAGAACGCGATCCTGCCTCTGACAGAGCGGCAGGACGTTCTGGGAGGCGTGGCGAGAGTTCTCTCGGCGGATTTGAAGGATGCGATCAGGGACAGGAAGCTCTTTTTCCTGTATCAGCCGCAGGTGGATGCCAGAGAAAGGTGTATGGGTGCGGAGGTGCTGATTCGCTGGATGCATCCGATTGCTGGATTTATCTATCCGCCCCTGATCATTCAGCTCGCCAAGGAAGAAGAGCTGCTGCACGACATCGAGGCGTATCTGTTCGATGAGGCGGCCTATGCGGTTTCTGAGATTGAAAAGGTGATTCATACAGAGTTTAAGATATCGGTGAATATCACGAACGAATCGCTCGCGTGGGAGGATTTTGAGTACTGTATGGCGGATAAGGTCAGAAAGTACAATATCTCGCCCAGGCGGCTGTGGCTTGAGATAACAGAGCAGGATGCACTTGTTTCTTCGAATGAAATGCTCGACAAGATACAGCGGTTAAAGGAGCAGGGACACAAATTCCTGATCGACGACTTTGGCATGGGGCACACGTCTCTGATGTATCTGCAGACCAATCATTTCGGAGTTGTGAAGCTGGACGGTTCGCTGACAAAGGACGTTCTGCAGAACAATCGGAATAAGGACATTATAGCAGCGATCACGAAACTTGGAAAGTCACTGCACTTTGAGACGATCGCAGAGTATGTGGAGACTGAGGAGCAGAAAGACAGGCTGTTGGAATTGGGCTGCAATGGTTTTCAGGGGTATTACTACAGCAAACCGATTGCGCTTGCGGAATTAATTCCGTGGATGGAAAAACATCAGGGGAAGGCGTGAGTTCACGCCTTCCCCATATTGCGCTCTGCAAGTCTCAGTGTGGAAATGATTGGCAGGATCAGGATTCCGCAGAAGAAATTGCTGACACCATGGATACAGTCGAAGGTAAGTCCTGAGATAATCCACGCAATCATTTTCTGAAAGCTCAAGCCGTACAGGAGAGCCTGTGCAGGTGCATAGAGTGTTCCGTACAGGAAACCATGTGCTGCGCAGACAAGCATATATATCACTGGCTGTATTTTTTTTGGGATGTTCACAGGGAGCAGCATGACAGCGCCCCACAGGATAGTCCACAGGTACAGATAAGGAATCCACCATGTCGCGAAGCCGTTTAAAAAACCGGTGAGGAGGACATAGATGTAGATAGGGTATAATGCCTTTTTCCTGTAAACGACGGTAAAGGCAATCGTAAATACGCCGATCAGGTGGATATTGGGTGCAAATTCCATGATAAGCTTGGAAGCATACATGACAGAGCCCAGCATCGCGAAAATGACAATCTCTCTCGTTGTAGGTTTCATCGTTCAAACCCCGTGCGTGCTCCGGCACACATACCAGTCAATAGTCTGATTCATATTTATTCTGCCTTGAAGGCGTAGCTGGCACCGTCCGTGATCTGCGTGGAGTCCACGCCTGTTGTGGCGTACTCTCCGTCAATGTAGAATGCCCAGTATTTTCCGTCTTTGTCATAGTCGACGGTGATGTCGTTGACTGTCTTGACATACAGACCATATTCGCTGTCATCTCCAGCGATCAGGTTCAATTCCAGCAAGGCTTCACCGACGGTCGCCTTGTCGGTATGGATTTCGAACTGTGTCGAATTTCCGTCCGGGTCTGTCACGGAAAAAGCAAAGCTGGTGCTTCCCTCACCTAGTACGGTGGTATCAGCAGAGGCACTTGCGCCTGCGGCTGATGCGGGGGGCGTTTCATTGTTCTGGCTGCCATTACAACCCGTTGCAGAAAGTGCCATAGCCACAATAAGCACCATACAAAGGATGAATGACATTGATTTTTTCGTGCGTTTTGTTTTCATACTTGAAATCTCCTTTGAATTGTATTTTACGATTCACCGAAAACCGGCGCCCGCGGTCTGGATCGGCGATGAATGTCCCGATATTCCGACTTGGCACTTCACTGGCCGGTCTTCTCAGATCACATCCAATGACTTTTCCCGAAACTGTGGCATTCCGGTGAGGACAGTGATAAGACGTATGTACCTTACGGCGACGGGCTCGCACAGGAGTTTCACCTGTTTCCCGGGACAATTCGTTCCTTATCATAATATCTTGCGGCAATTCTGTCAAGCAAAAAAAGAAGCGTCACGCTTCTTTTTTGTATCGATGGGATATATAGTATAAAGCGGCAAACAGCAAAATGCACACGGTAGAGACAATGACACCCGGTATAAAACCCTGCGGGAAGTATTTCAACGCGATCGTGTGTGAACCTGTGTCGAGATAGGTGCCGATAAAGGTATCCTCAAATAATTCCATGTCTGTCTCTATGCCGTCCACATACAGCGTCCAGCCTGGATCGTATGGAATGGAGAGAACGAGCTGGCCGGCGGCGGAGACATTGATGTGTCCGTTCAGCGAGGTCTCGTCATAGCTGTCGACCGTCAGTGTCTGCTGGTTTAAGAGGTCTGCGAACTGGGCAAGAACAGGCTCGTCCACTTTGTAGGCAGTCAGATTCAGGTTTTCTCCGTTCTCAGATTTGAGGGACAGTATTTCGCCTGCTTTGTGATAGCCGAGGTCTAAAATATATTTTTTCCTGATCTGGCTGAAGCTCTTGGACTCCTCCTCGTAGTTCATCTTGATCGTGTCTATTTTTGTATTGGAGGTGTAGGCATAATAGTGCGCATCCTCCTCAATATAGAGATCCGCTTCGCTTCCGTAAGAGGTGACGTCAACTTTGAGAAAGACATCGCCGCTGACGCCGAGACGGTGAACAAGCTTATTCTGCCGCTGGATCGGGTTCAGGTTCCTGTCGTCCATATCTTCCTCGTGTATATTCTCCTCAACATCCTCAGCGTCGTTAAATGAGGCAGTCAGGGAAGTGACCATATATCCCAGCGGAAGTGCATAATTGTTCTTGTACAGATATAATTTTCCCTCCGTGTCGGCGAGCTCAAACAGGTTGTCGTATCCCCTGTCCAGCGTGTACAGCATATACCGGGTGGACAGGAGGGCAGCAGTCACAGGGGTTGCGCCCTCATAGCAGTAATTGACGCGGCTGGCGCGCATGCCGTACTTTTCATAGAAGTCTGACACCAGTGAGTTCAAAGTGGAAGAAAAGTAGGAACCGCTCTGAAAACCGATCAGCATCGCGTCATTCTGTGTCCTGCGCGCAAACTTCTCAAACCGGAAAAAATCACCGCCTTCGTTCTGGACAGTTCTGTCCGTCAGAGTCTGATAGGAGTCGTAGTTGGACAGATAAGTCGTTCTCGACACGGTGGGAACACTTGTGAGGTAAGTGTTTACGCCGGATTCAGCCACTGTCACGAGGACTGCACAGATACACAGGAGCCTGGAAGCGCTGCTGCGGTGTCTCTCGTATTTCCTGTCATAATAGATCAGACCGGCATAAATCAGCAAAAAGACTCCTGTCACCAGAAAACACGTTCCAGTCACGGCATCGTCCGTCGCCGTTTTCTCGCAGAACAGCAGGAAAAAGAGAACCCCTGCAAATACTGCGCCGATCATGTTCCCAGAGTACTCATGGATATGCAGAAATGCCTCATAGCACACAGTGAGCAGCAGCAAAATGTACAAAAAGGACTGGCGCGCAGGCAGAGAATCCGGATAATTCAGCCCGTGCCATATAAAGTTCAGTACATTCGTAGAGAAGCTGACCAGCATAAAGGCGAGCAGGAGCAGTTTGGGAACCTTTTGCCGCAGTGGGATCCTTTTCTGCAGAACATACAGCGGCAGCAGGACAAACACAGGCACACCGCAGTATATGTTGGGCCAGTGGTCAAGCCCTGTCTCGACCGTCACGTTAAAGCAATGTCTGGCGAGCATGTCGATGACAGGAAAATACGTTTTTACTGTGCTCGGAAAATTGATATCGCTGAACTCGGTAAAGCGGAGCGCTGCGAGCTCCGGCAGGAGCAGAACAGCCGCCATGCCGCCTGCAAGCAGGGAGTACACGCCAAAGCGGATCACAGCCTTGCCATAAAAATTGTGGATCCCGTCAAGCTTTGGGAAAGCAAGGGGAGCGGAATCCTGTTCTCTGGACGGCTCCCGTGCAATCAGGAGTACGGCAAAGTAAAGTACAAGAAACATGCATAACATTATGGACAGATAGTAGTTTGACAGAATTGACAGTCCGAGTGAAATACAGTACAGATAGCATTTCCCTTCCTGCACAAGCCGCTCGACGCCGAGAACGATAACCGGCGCAAGGACGATCACGTCGAGCCACATCACGTCCCAGTTGTAGGCGGCCATGAAGCCTGACAGCGCATAAAACAGCGAAAAGCACAGGATTGCCCATGAGTCGCTCTGAAAATGCTTTCTTATATAATAGGTGAAGGTAAGTCCGCAGAGTCCGATCTTGATGACGACCATGTAGGACAAAAATTCCATCAGGAATCGTTCGGGAATCAGGACACAGAGCCAGTTCGACGGGCTTGCCAGATAGTACACATAGAGGGCAAGGAAATTGGAGCCGATGCCAGTGTGCCACGAATAAAAGAGGCTTTCCCCGTTTTTCAGCTTATGGTAGAATTCCACAAGAAATGGAAAATACTGGTGATACATATCGATATGGAGAAAAGAGCGCTCTCCAAACGGGTATATTTGCTGTATCACAAAGATGACAAGCATGATCAGCGTCGGGAGCAGAAACGAGAGCAGATACAGCAGATCTGGCTTTTTATTCGTTTTTTGGATTTGTATTGTTTTTATAAACATAGCGTTTCACCTCCGTTTTTAGTAAAATGCAATTGGTATTTATTTCCCAAAGATACAGTCATACTGTAATATCGCGTAATCGTTCAGCTCGTCCATCACATTCTCCGTATCGGTACTGCTGCCATTGGCAGTCTCCGTGCGTATGGATGTAATGACTGGATATTTTTCAGACAGGCTGTCGAGATATTTTTCATATGCAGTCATAGGAATGCCCGCAGTTTCCAGTATGTCTGTTGCGAGAAAATTTGTGCTGGTATCAGCGTTTGTCTTTGAATCTGTCTCGAAATTACACCAGATGAAATAGGGAACCTTGTATCGGTTGGCCTCATCTGTCTCCGACAGCTCATTGCCGTTCTTTCCGTTTAATTTCCACACATTGGAGACAACAGAGTTGGTCGGCTGGTGATCTCCGAAAAAGATGATCATGGTGTCCTCATCGGCAGTTGAAAAATAGTCTGTCAGGTATTTTATGGATTCATCGGATATCTTCATCAGCGACAGGTAATTGTTCAGCGCCTTTGAGTTGCTTCCAGCAACTTCAATATCCGGGCTGAAATTATCAAATTCGTCCGTGTATGAGGAATGGTTCTGCATCGTGACATTGAACACGAAAAATGGTGTTCCGTCAGGTTTTGACTCATACATCTCGATAATCTTGTCGTAACAGGCCTTGTCACTTACATATTTTCGGATTTTTTCCGGATTTTTATAATCCCTTATGAAATACATTTCATCAAAGCCGAGCAGCGGATATACTTTGTTTCTGTCCCAGCCAGTGCTGTTGTATGGGTGCGTGGCGATTGTCTCGTAGCCCAATGATTTCAGGTGGGAGGCAAGAGAGGGCATTTCCCTTTTGAGATACTGCTGATATGCCACGCTTCCCTGCGGGAGAAATGCCATCGTATTTCCGGTGAGAAACTCAAATTCCGTGTTCGCAGTATTGCCGCCAAGCACAGACACGTTCAGGTATCCGGATATCGTATTGGCAATCTTTCCATTTAAGATAGAATGCACATACGGCATATAATCCTCGTTGGTCTCAAACTCTCCAAGCACAGCAGGATCGGAAAACGCCTCGTTCATGATGACGATAATATTGGGAAATGTTTTGGACATTTCCGGTGCCACGGTTTCCTCCTCAAAGGGCGCAAGGATCTCGCTGACCTTCGAGGCGCTGTAATCTGCCGGCTTGTCTACCGAGATATATTGTAATTCCATCAGAAATGCGACAGCAGTGCCGTCGCGCTTGCTCATGACAGTCGGTGTGAACAGCTTATCGTACATGCCATACTTGATGATGGTGCTGTCCAGGTGGAGCATATGAGTGAAACTGCAGATCAGTGTGACCATGACAGCGGCACCTGCAATGCGGATTCCCCAGAGACGTTTTTTCCATTTTAGGGTGCCTTTCAGCTCCAGATTGACCGCGGATTCCGCGATAATCAGCAGAACAAATCCGATCAGGACAAGGACAGTCTGTTTTTCAATCGTGTATTTAAAATTGTTGGCAACGCTCATGGCAGTGCCGATCGAGTAGATATCCCAGGGCATGATCGGGGCGGAGCGAAAGCTTATGACATAGTAGTTTGCCAGACCGACGATCATAAAAAAAATGCTCTGCAGGCGCAATGACCATTTCAGGCGTCCAAAAACAAACAAAAACAGAGCCATAAGCAGCTCAAAAAAATAAATATTGAGAAACTGTATAGGTACCTTCATCGTCTCCCACGGATTGTGTGTGTACCATTCAAATAAATAAAAATTTGCGATGGGAAACAGGATCATAGGAAGCAGATTCCTCAGACACCACAGGATTCCCGGGTATTTTGACAATAACTTTTTCATTTTAATATTTTAACTCCTCCAAAATGCTATAGCGTAATAACAATAGCATTTTTTTGTCATGTTTTCAAGGCTGTTTTGTTTTGGTGCGGACATCTGTCATGAAAAGAGAGGGACAGACGCAAAAATAGATTCGGTGATCTGCAGTCCTGCAAATCATCGAATCTATTTTGAGTATTAATCCATTATATAATCGGTATCAAACAGTGCACTTTCAATTTTGGCAATATCATTTACATCGGGCAGACAGACACCGCCCTGCGGTCTGAACGTGACAGTTGTGATAGCGGGAGCGGCATACGTAACGTTCTCAAGAGTTACTCTCAGACTATCGCGGAGCGCAGCTACGATGTGTATCATCAGTTCCTCGTCACTTGGATACGATGCGTAGTACGAAATCCAGTTTTCCGCCATATCTGTCACAACTGCCATGTACAGCTCCATCAATGGTTCGAAAACGATCATCTTTTCGTAGACGAGCGTTACCTTGTAAGTGCCGTCTGCCTGCAGTTCGCACCCCGCCACGGCGTAACGTGCGCTGCCCAGCATTTGTGCCATGAGAGTCTGCAGATCATTTTTGATATCTTCCGGACATTCTGCGTTGAAATAAGAATCAAGTTCCATGCTGAGAACTTCGGAATTGAGGACTTCATTATAAATCGATGCGGCTTCCTCCTCCGTTCCAAGTCCTAATGCGACAAAGGCCCGCGGGTCATTCCTGTAATAGACATCCAGCAGAGCGCCCAGATATTGGTCATACGGCACCTGTCCATCGGCAGGGGTGGGGAAAACCCACTCAGAATTATCGCTCACCTGCGGGGCAGGAGTGGCCGGACTGATCTCCGCGGCACTGGCGATCAGTCCCGTCGACAGTACGCTGACCGCCAAAACAGCGGCAGCACATTTTTTCAGAAAATTAATTTTCATATGAAACCTCCTTGTGATTTTGTAACAGTTTTCCAACATTACCTTTTTATTATAGCCTGTGTACAGTAAGTTTTCAATAAAATAATCCATTAATGTTCCTATTAGTTCCTTAGAAAATAGGTTGACGTCCGGGGAGGATTATTCTATAATACATAAGAGTATTTTTCAAAAATGCTCTGGATAGATGCAAAAGTAATCAGCAGTCAGGAGGATTGACATGATTAAAAGTATGACAGGTTTCGGGAGATGTGAGATCACAGACGGCAGCCGCAAATACGCTGTCGAGATGAAATCCGTGAACCACAGATATCTTGATGCCAACATCAAGATGCCCAAGAAACTCAGTTTTTTCGAGAGTTCGATCAGAAATGAACTGAAAAATTATGTGCAGCGCGGAAAAATTGATATTTTTATCACATATGAAGATTTTTCTGAGAGTAATGTCTGTATCAAGTACAATAAGGATATCGCAGCGGAATATCTCGCATATCTGAGGACCATGTCAGCGGACTTCGGACTGGACAATGATATCAGAGTTTCGACGCTCTCGCGCTATCCCGAGGTTTTCTCAATGGAGGAGCAGGCCATAGACGAGGAAAAGATCTGGAAAGGGCTGGCAAAAGCCATACAGGGCGCGGCAAAAGGGCTGGAGGAGACACGCATCAGGGAAGGACAGAATCTCGCGGAGGATCTGGTCACAAAGCTAGATGGAATGTTGGAGCATGTCGCCTATATTGAGGAGCGCTCACCGCAGATCATCGAGGAGTACAGAAAGAAGCTGGGCGAGAGAGTTCATGAGCTTCTGGGCGATGCGGCGGTTGACGAGACAAGACTGCTGACAGAGGTCACGATCTTTGCCGACAAGGTGTGTGTCGACGAGGAGCTTGTCCGGCTCAGAAGCCATATCGAGACGATGAAACAGTCCTTAAATGATGGAGGAAGCATCGGCCGAAAGCTTGATTTCATCGCGCAGGAGATGAACCGGGAGGCGAACACGATTCTCTCGAAGGCAAACGACCTTGCGATATCCAACCGCGGAATCGACTTGAAGACCGAGATTGAGAAGGTAAGGGAACAGATACAGAACATTGAGTGAGGTGGCAAGTGAACAGACTGATTCATATAGGCTTTGGAAATATTGTCAACACATCAAAAATTATTGCGATCGTGAGCCCCGACTCGGCGCCTGTGAAAAGGCTTGTCCAGAAAGCGAAAGAGAGCGGCACGGTCATCGATGCCACGCAGGGGCGGAAGACAAAGTCAGTACTGGTTATGGAGAGCAGTCAGGTCGTGCTCTCGGCGCTGCTGCCTGAGACGATCGCCGGAAGGGCGCAGGGAGCCCTGACGGATGAGGACACCGACGAAACTGTATAAAATGATATAATAAAAGTGAGGGAAAAATATGTTACATCCATCTTACACAGATTTAATGAAAGTAGTGAACAATGAGGTTGAACAGGGCGAGGCACCAGTGGTAAACAGCCGCTATTCGATTGTAATGGCGACAGCGAAGCGGGCAAGGCAGATTATCGGCGGCGAGGAAGCGCTGGTGGACACGAAGCAGACGAAGCCGTTATCGGTTGCCATAGAGGAATTGAATCAGGGCAAAATCAAAATTACACACGAAGAGTAAATTTGAGAGATTCCATTTGAGGACAAAGTTTTGAAGATTTTATTTATTTCCCTCGGCTGCGACAAGAATCTGGTAGATACGGAAATGATGCTTGGTATGCTGGTGCAGAGGGGTTTTTCTATTACAGACGACGAGGCAGAGGCAGATGCGGTTGTTGTCAATACGTGCTGCTTTATCAACGACGCCAAGCAGGAGAGCATCAATACCCTTCTGGAGATGGCTGAGCTGCGCAGGAGCGGAGAGATCAAGGCGCTGGTCGTTGCGGGGTGTCTTGCGCAGCGCTATCAGAATGAGATTCAGAAGGAGATTCCGGAGGTGGACGCCATCGTGGGGACGACAGCGACCGATGCGATCGTGGAGGCTCTCAATGGGGTGCTTTCCGGAAAGAGGCACAACCATCTGGAGGATATCAACCGCAAACCTGTGTATGATATGAAAAGAATCGTCACGACGGGCGGACATTACGTGTACCTGAAGATTGCGGAGGGCTGTGACAAGCACTGCAGTTACTGTATCATTCCCAAAGTGAGGGGGAACTACAGAAGCATTCCGATGGACAGCCTGATTCGGGAGGCGGAGCAGCTTGTCGCGCACGGTGCCAAAGAGATTATCCTGGTGGCGCAGGAGACGACGCTGTACGGGATGGACCTGTACGGGGAAAAGTGTCTTCCGGAGCTGCTGCACAGGCTGTGTGCGATTCAGGGGCTTTACTGGGTGAGAATCCTTTACTGTTACCCGGAGGAGATTACAGACGAGTTGATTGAGGCAATACGGAGCGAGCCGAAAGTGTGCAATTATCTGGATATCCCGATACAGCACGCATCCGACAAAATCTTAAAGCGCATGGGACGGCGCACAGACAGGCAGGAACTTATGGATATGGTTATGAAATTGCGGGACAGGATACCGGATATCTGTCTGCGGACGACGCTCATTACCGGTTTCCCGGGGGAGACGCAGGAGGATCACGAGTCTTTGCTGGCGTTTGTCGACGAGATGGAGTTTGACCGGCTCGGCGTGTTCACGTACTCGCCGGAGGAGGATACACCGGCGGCGCTGTTTGATGACCAGATTGACGAGGAAGTGAAACTTGACCGTCAGGCGGATCTTATGGAGCTGCAGCAGGAGATCGCGTTTGAGAAGGCGCAGGAGATGGTGGGGAGCACGCTGCTTGTCATGGTGGAAGGCAAGGTGCCGGATGAGCATGCCTACGTGGCGAGGAGTTATAAGGATGCTCCGAATGTGGACGGTTTTGTGTTTATCCAGACGGGCAGGGAGCTGATGACAGGTGATTTTGTGCGGGTGTGCATCACAGGCGCGCACGAATATGATCTGATAGGAGAGATAGAAGATGAATTTACCGAATAAACTGACTGTTTTCAGAGTGATTTTG
Organism: uncultured Lachnospiraceae bacterium; assembly: GCA_947177165.1. Taxonomy (GTDB): domain Bacteria; phylum Bacillota; class Clostridia; order Lachnospirales; family Lachnospiraceae; genus COE1. The sequence continues at coordinate 27,260 of CAMWTP010000005.1, read as the reverse complement.
ATCATTCCGTTTGTGCTGCTCATGCTCGGCAGCCATGCCCAGTGGGGATGGTTTATGGCAATATTTGGGGGAATCGTGGAGTATGCGGATTATATCGCGCTTGGAATCTTTATCGCAGCAAGCCTTACGGATATGCTTGACGGCAAGATTGCAAGAAAGTACAATCTTGTCACCAATTTTGGAAAGTTCATGGATCCGCTGGCAGACAAGCTGCTCGTGTGTTCGGCGATGATCTGTCTGATTGAGCTGGGCAGGATACCGGCGTGGATTGTTATCATCATTATCAGCAGGGAATTTATCATCAGCGGTTTTCGGCTGGTGGCGGCGGACAATCGTGTGGTCATCGCAGCAAGCTACTGGGGGAAGTTCAAGACAACGTTCCAGATGATCATGGTCTGTCTGATGATTGCGGATATACAGGCGCTTTCGATAATCACGCAGATTGTCATGTGGATTGCGGTCGTACTGACGGTTGTTTCCCTTGCCGATTATCTTGTGAAAAATAAGAGTGTACTGCTGGATGGAGAGATATAAGGTAAAATATAAGCCATCTGTTAAAATTCCTGTCATGTTTGTGCGGATGCAAATACATGACAGGAGTTTTAACAGATGGCTTTTCTGTAATCTGATTTAATCAAAGATGTGACTGCACAGCAAACGGGCAGAATGACATCTGCTTTCTGACGGGACAGCGTACTAATAATTAAATTCCGTAGAATCAATTACTTCCCATGTTTTATCAGAAATCTTATACGCCAGTTCATCAAGCTTTTCTACAGGCACATAGAGAATCCCTGTGATCAGATCCTCATAAAACTTGGTGATCAGCGGCATTGCATTTCCGTCCTCGAATTTGAGAAGGGCTTTGCCAAGTGCGGCGATGATAAATGGCGGATAACCGATCGCTTTGCAGATCTCCTTCATATCTTTTGATTTTGTTGCTTTCGTCACAGTGTCGTGCGCGACGAGTCTTGCGGCATCCCATCCGCGATTGAGGTTATCTTCCATGGCTTTCATAAATGCGCTGTGCTTTAGACCTGCTAAATAGGCGGCTCTGAAAGTGATGGGATCTGGATAACAGATGCACGGGATTCGTTTGCAGATGCCGTTCCCGGATGCCTTGGCAAACTGTTTGCGCCAGTCATCAAATAATTTATGTAAATCTGTATGCTGCCATGACTGAATCGGACAGCAGGTGTAATCAGGAGCACTGTCATATTCAGCTGCTTTCTCAGGCAGCATTGCGACCTGCTTGACGATGAAATTTTGTTTTTGATAAACTATTTTACCATATGGTCTCCAATCATTTGGTTCAACTTTCATTGTATGTCCTCCGTTGATAAAAAATAAAGTGCCTACTCATTTTTATCGGCAGAAATTGAAAAAATATTTAGCCTGTCCTTGTAAATAATATGACTTTTTTTAACAAATTATCAAATGTATGTTTGGCGAAATGTAAAAACTCGCACTTGTTTTGTCATTCCGTATATGATAAGGTTATTCCGATGAGCGATTCAAAAATTTTCTGGAAAAATATCAAAATTATCTTGACAATTGCGAACAGATGTTTTAAAGTATATACAGATAAAACATTAGTTCTAACAATAAAGGAGTAAACAAATGGAAAAAGAAGAAAAATTAAAGGCATTAGATGCCGCACTCGCACAGATAGAAAAGCAGTATGGCAAGGGAGCAGTCATGAAGCTGGGCGATCCCGGCGCGCAGATGAATGTGGAGACGATACCCACAGGTTCGTTAAGCCTTGACATCGCGCTGGGACTTGGAGGGATTCCCAGGGGAAGAGTCGTAGAGATTTATGGACCGGAATCATCAGGAAAGACGACAGTCACACTCCACATGATCGCGGAGGTTCAGAAGAGAGGCGGAATTGCCGGTTTTATAGACGCAGAGCATGCGCTTGATCCCGTATACGCAAAAAATATCGGCGTGGATGTGGATAATTTGTACATATCACAGCCGGATAACGGCGAGCAGGCGCTCGAGATTACAGAGACGATGGTGCGCTCCGGTGCGATTGATATCGTGGTAGTCGATTCTGTGGCAGCACTTGTTCCAAAGGCTGAGATCGACGGAGATATGGGAGATTCCCATGTGGGTCTGCAGGCGAGGCTGATGTCACAGGCACTGCGCAAATTGACAGCGGTCATCAGCAAGTCGAATTGTGTCGTGATCTTTATCAATCAGCTCCGTGAGAAAGTGGGTATCATGTTCGGAAATCCGGAGACAACGACCGGCGGGCGCGCACTGAAATTCTACTCGTCAGTTCGTCTTGATGTCAGGAGGATTGAGTCACTCAAGCAGAGCGGAGAGGTGACAGGTAACAGAACGAGAGTGAAAGTTGTCAAGAATAAAATCGCGCCGCCGTTTAAGGAGGCAGAGTTCGACATCATGTTTGGAGAAGGAATATCAGTGGTAGGCGATATTCTTGACCTGGCGGCATCCCAGAACATTATTGTAAAGAGTGGTGCGTGGTATGCATATGAAGGAAATAAAATCGGTCAGGGACGGGAAAATGCCAAACAGTATCTGAAAGATAATCCTGATATCTGCAAAGAGGTTGAAAATAAAGTGCGTGAGCATTTTGGACTGCAGGGAGCCGAAGCAGCTGCAGAACCAGTCGGGAAAACGGAAAGCAAGGGTAAAACCAGGACATCAGCGGGAAAGTCTGCATCCGATAAGCCAGCTCCGGATACAGCGGCGGCAGCGCAGGCTGAGTAAGGCGGGTAGTGCGGAATGGTCGTTACAGATATTGTGGAGATATCAAAGACAAAAGTCAAGGTCTGTGTTGACGGTGATATCAGCTTTGCGCTGTATAAGAGTGAGATGAGAAAGCTTGCGGTCAACAAGGGCAGCGAGTTTTCCCGGGAAACGTATGATACGATAATGAATGAGGTGCTGTCAAAACGGGCGAAACTCAGGTGTATGAATCTGCTAAAGAGCAGGGACTACACAGAGCATCAGCTTGTGACGAAACTGAAACAAGGGCTTTACCCCGGGGAAGTTATTGATGCTGCAGTCGCGTATGTGATTTCCTATGGCTATGTCGATGATATCCGGTATGCCAAATCCTATATTGAATATGCAGGCCAGAACAGGAGCAGAAGACAGATTGAAAATGATCTTTTGCGAAAAGGAATATCAAAGGAAAAAATCGGACAGGCTTACGAACAGTGTTCTAGGGAGAACAGCATTACAGTTACAGAAGAAGAATTGATTCATAAGCTTCTCGAAAAAAAGCATTTCGACAGACAGAATGCCACGTATGAGGAATGTCAAAAGATGGCCGGATTTCTTTACCGCAAAGGTTTCATGCTGGACAATATCTATAGAGTCATTGGACGGGCAGAAGAGTATTGATAGATAATAGTACATAATAAAAGAATAAATGCTTGACATCGTCCGGTTAAAAGAGTAAAATTAGTGTGTTGTAGTATCTGCAAAGATACAAAAAGATACAATAAAGTGACTATTCGGAATACTTTATAGATTTCAGCGCCAAGACCGCAGAGTTGCGTGTATTGGTTTTCATGGACACGGATGCGGAAAGGAAATTTACAGCGGAGCTGTCAGCATCCGGCGCGACGGGCGGGGAGGGAATCCCGGTTCGATTGAGCAGGAAACTGTGGAGGCACTGAACAGTTGCACAATGAAAATTTAATAAGGAGGTGCTCCTGTATATGCTATACGTATTAGAGGCAGTAATTATTATTGTAATATGTGTAGCGGGCTGTTTTTTTGCATTTTCAAATTACAAGAAAAATGTAGAGACCACGATTGGAAATGCGGAGGACAAGGCAAGGGAGATTGTCGATGAGGCTCTTAAGACTGCTGAGACAAAAAAGCGCGAGGGACTTCTTGAGATTAAGGAGGAATCCATTAAGACCAAGAATGAGCTCGACAAGGAGATCAAAGAGCGCAGGGCAGAAGCGCAGCGCTACGAGAGACGTGTTCAGCAGAAGGAAGAAAGCATTGACAAGAAGGCGGATGCCATCGAGAAGAAGGAAGCCAGCCTTGTCGCACGCGAAGAAGAGCTCGCAAAGCAGAGCGCAGTTGTTGCAAGACTAAACGAAGAGCGGATACAGGAACTGGAACGAATTTCAGGATTAACCTCTGAACAGGCAAAAGAGCATTTGTTAAAAATTGTTGAAGACGAAGTAAAACATGAAACGGCAGTGATGATCAAGGAAATGGAAAGCAGGGCAAAGGAAGAAGCTGATAAGAAAGCAAAAGAGTATGTTGTCACTGCAATTCAGAAATGTGCTGCGGATCATGTATCTGAGACAACGATTTCCGTTGTTCAGCTTCCAAATGATGAGATGAAAGGTCGAATCATTGGCAGGGAAGGGCGCAATATCAGGACGTTGGAGACACTCACGGGTGTGGAACTGATCATTGATGATACGCCGGAGGCAGTAATTCTTTCGGGCTTTGATCCGATACGGAGAGAGGTGGCAAGGATTGCGCTTGAGAAGCTGATTGTTGATGGACGTATCCATCCGGCAAGAATCGAGGAGATGGTTGAAAAGGCTCAGAGAGAGGTCGAGATCATGATTAAGGAGGAAGGCGAGGCGGCAACGCTGGAAGTTGGCGTACACGGCATTCATCCGGAGCTTGTAAAACTTCTGGGTAAGATGAAGTTTCGAACGAGCTATGGTCAAAACGCTCTGAAGCATTCGATCGAGGTGGCTCATCTCACAGGCTTGCTTGCTGCTGAGATGGGTTTCGATGTCAGGATGGCAAAGAGAGCTGGTTTGCTGCATGATATTGGCAAGGCAGTGGATCATGAGATGGAAGGATCACATATACAGTTAGGTGCAGAGTTGTGCAGAAAGTACAAGGAATCGCCGATTGTTATCAACGCTGTTGAGTCGCATCACGGTGATGTGGAGGCGCAGTCGTTGATTGCCTGTCTGGTACAGGCAGCTGATACAATCTCAGCTGCAAGACCGGGGGCAAGACGTGAAACTCTCGAAACATATACAACCAGATTAAAACAACTAGAAGAAATAACCAACAATTTTAAAGGTGTCGACAAATCTTTTGCTATTCAGGCGGGTAGAGAGGTTCGTGTTATGGTAGTTCCTGAGCAGATTAGTGATGCTGATATGTTATTGCTGGCGCGTGATATTTCTAAGCAGATTGAGGCAGAGCTTGAATATCCGGGACAGATTAAAGTAAATGTCATCAGGGAATCTCGTGTCGTTGAGTATGCGAAATAATTAGAAATGCTGACCGCCAAGACTTGTTAGTCACAAGCCTTGGCGGTTTTTTTGCGCACATGGGACCAAAAGGAAGTGTGTCAGCTGGAGCTGACGGGTGTCCGGTGCGCGCGGGCAGGGAAAAGGCTTTTTCCTGCTCGATTATTGTTCTCAGTGTGAAAACAGATATGTCCGTTTTTGGGGCATAAGGAATTTGAACAAGAAGTTTGAACAAGAAATTTGAATAAGAAATTTGAATAAGAAATTTGAATTTGTTAAATGGAGGTTTGGGATGAAAAACGTTAAAAATGAGGAGAATAAAATAAAGCGTGTCAAACGTGAGCTGCAGTGTGAGGGTGCGATCACAAAATATTATAAGGACACAGTCATCCTTCCAGATGGAAAGACGGAGATTTATGATTTTGTGGGACACAACGGTGCGGCGGCGGCAGTCGGTGTGCTTCCGGACGGGAGGCTTCTCATGGTCAGGCAGTACAGAAACGCGCTCGACCGGTTTACATTGGAGATTCCGGCTGGCGGATTGAATCCTGGCGAGCCGACAATCGATGCGGCAGCGAGGGAGCTTGAGGAGGAGACTGGCTATCGGTGCGGAAAAATCCAAAAATTGATCACAATACGAACGACAGTTGCGTTCTGCAATGAGAAGATTGATATTTATCTTGCGACAGATCTCGTCAGGACAGCGCAGCATCTTGATGAGGACGAGTTTGTAAATGTGGAAATGTATACAGTAGATGAGCTTGAAAGGATGATTTATGACGGAACGATAGAGGATTCCAAGACAATTGCGTCAATTCTGGCATACAAGAATAAATATGGTAATTGACACATAGGTATTAATGAGAAGCTTTAGCATGGGTGAGAAGAACCGATGAACAGATTTAATACCGAAGCGCTGGCAGAGGAATCTGCCGTGCGCAGTACTGTTGCGGAACAGAATGCAGGTCAGGGTGCAGGTAGGGATGCACAGCAGGATGCATATATTGATTATAGAAAATTGCATTACAAAAATACGATACCCGACAACAGAATACTTGTATTTCTTACAGGATTCTGTGTGGGTATGATATTTTTTTACCTGACCGGAGGGAAAAATGCCGGTGTGGGCAGTTTGTTGGACAGTGAACAGCTGACATTGATGCAAAACTTTGAGGTAAACCGGCTGGGGCTTTTGGAGTATGTCGTAAGTCTTCGGTTCAGACAGTTGATACTTGGTGTAATCTGTTCACTGAGCAGTGTGGGGGCTCTGCTGGCGTATTCCATCATGGGATGGTGCGGATTTGAACTTGGACTGATGATTTTTTCTCTCGTTTATCAGTACGGTATGAAGGGGATTCTGTTGACTTTTTCAATGTTTCTGCCGCACGGAATATTTTATGGGATTATTTTTCTGATCATATTCCGGAAATACTGGGGAAGTAACAAAAAATGTTGTCATAACGAGGAGACCATAAAAAAAGAGCGACGGCATCAGAAAATAGAGGCAGTAAAAATATTCGTTCTGGTATTGCTGTTTTTCTGCGTTGGAATCTTGTGTGAAGTCTATATAAATCCAGAAATTATGCGGAAGGTGGTATTGCTTTTTTGACAGGGAATTGTCGATAAAATAGATGCATTAAGCATAAAATGGCGCACAAATCAAATATTTTTCGGAAATTGGTTAAAATAATTTTAAATTTTCTGAAAAAACATTTGATTTTATGTAAAATACAATATATAATGGTGGTAGGCATAAGGGGTAAATCAAATCTTTATGAGGAGGTTTTTCAAAATTTATGGAAAGAGAAATTAATAGTTTTATTTCTTATTTACATAATATAAAGAAAACTTCGAACAATACTGAATTATCATACAAGAGGGATTTAGGTAAGCTGCGCCAGTATTTAGAAGAAAAGGATATCGTTGATGTGAATGAGATCACATCGGAGATCCTGAAATCCTATATTGTGTATTTAGGTGACAATCATTTTGCGGCCGCAACCATATCCAGAAATGTCGCTTCTATAAAAGCTTTCTTTCATTATCTGTGCAAAGAGGGCGTTGTAGAAACAGATGTGTCTGATGGGTTGAAGGCGCCAAAGATTGAGAAGAAGATGCCTGAGATTCTGACTCCGGAGGAAGTGATATGGCTTCTGGAGCAGCCAAAGGGAGATACTCCCAAGGAGCTTCGCGATAAGGCAATGTTGGAGCTCTTATACGCGACTGGAATCCGCGTGACGGAACTGATTACCCTAAAGGTTTCCGATGTGAATATGCAGATGGGTTTTATCATCTGCAGAGATGGCAGCAGGGAGAGAGTGATTCCGTTCGGAGCTGCTGCTAAGAAAGCAATGACAAATTATCTTGAAAAAGCGCGTGATGTAATGCTGTTTGATCTGCATTCTGAGATTCTGTTTGTGAACTGTTCAGGGCAGCCGATGAGTAGACAAGGCTTCTGGAAGTTGATCAAATATTATGCCAAGAAGGCTGGTATTATGGCTGATATTACACCACACACTCTTCGCCATTCGTTTGCTGCGCATCTGGTAGAGAATGGCGCAGATTTGAGAAGTGTTCAGGAAATGCTTGGGCATTCCGACATCTCGACGACACAGGTATATACAAATCTGACGCATAACCGCATCAGGGAAGTGTATGCCAAGGCGCATCCAAGAGGATAAGATTGCAAAAAACGCAAGCCGCTGGCTTGCGTTTTTACGTTTTGTACGGTATAAATCAGATAAAATCAGCAATTCTGTATATTAAATCTTCTGTGTCTTTCCAGCCAAGGCAAGGGTCAGTGATGGATTTTCCGTAAATATGTTCTCCTATTTTCTGACAGCCTTCCTTGATGTAGCTCTCAACCATAACACCTTTTACGAGGTTTGCCAGATCACTGTTGGTTCTGCGGGAATGCATTATCTCGTGGACAATGCGGATCTGTTCCTTGAACTGTTTGTTGGAATTGCTGTGGTTCGCGTCCACGATACAAGCCGGATTGATCAGGTCGCGCTCGTTGTATTTTTCCAGCAAAAGAATGAGATCCTCGTAGTGATAGTTTGGAATATTGTTGCCGTGCTTGTTGACTGCGCCGCGCAGAATTGTGTGTGCGAGAGGGTTTCCGGTCGTGTTGACTTCCCAGCCGCGGTAAATAAACGGGTGGGGGTGCTGCGCCGCATACACCGAATTTAACATGACGCTGAAGTCGCCGCTTGTCGGATTTTTCATTCCTGCGGGTACGTCAAAGCCGCTGACAACAAGGCGGTGCTGCTGGTCTTCCACAGAGCGGGCGCCGATTGCCACATACGAGAGAAGGTCACACACATATCCCCAGTTTTCCGGGTAGAGCATCTCGTCGGCAGCGGTGAGTTCCGATTCATTCATGACGCGCAGCTGCATTTTTCGCATCGCGATGATGCCTTTTAAGAAGTCGGTGCCCTTTTCCGGGTCGGGCTGGTGTACGATTCCTTTGTAGCCGTCGCCGGTTGTTCGCGGTTTGTTGGTGTATACACGCGGGATTAGGATCAGTTTGTCGTTGACTTTTTCATTGACTCTGGCGAGTCTTGAGACGTACTCGCACACAGCGTCCTCGTTGTCGGCGGAGCAGGGACCGATAATCACAAGAAACTTGTCCGATTTGCCGGTAAATACGTCACTGATCGCCTGATCTCTCTTTTTCTTTAACTCCTGCATCGCGTCAGGCACAGGGTATTCTTCCCTGATCTGATCAGGAGTTGGCAGTTTTTTTATAAATTCAAAACTCATTGTTTGACTCCTTTCGTGTATTAAGGAACTGTAGGAAAATGAGTTTTCTACAGTTCCTAAGGCCGGCTGCTGATTGGCTGCTGACCGCTATTCCTTATCATATACCAAATAGCGTCTCAAAGCAAGGATAATTAAAAAATCAAAAAAGATCTGACTCACCAGGGTACCATAGATATACCCGGAAAAACCGATCGAAGGAACTGCCAGAAATATAAACCCAAGCCGGAGAAGAATACTCGACAAGTTAAATAGGAATGTAATGCCGGTTTTGCCTAATCCGTGGAGAATGCTGCAGAGTGTGCCTGACATATACAGGAAAGGACATACAAATGAGAGTGCACGGATCTGACTGGCAGCAATGTCGCTGTCAAAAAGAGCTTTCCCGAGAAAATCCGCAAAAGTGAAGAAAAACAGAAAACATGCCACACCAAGCAGAAAGCAGAGTCCGATTGTCAGACAGATTGTTTTCTGTATCCGTTTTGTGTTGCCCTGTGCCTGCGCTTCTGACACTGACGGCAGCAGAAGAGAAGCGACGGAGCCAGTAAAGGCACTCGGGAACATAATGAGCGGAATCGCCATGCCGGAAAAGACGCCGTAGACCGACAGGGCGTCGGAGGTGGAGAGGCCGCTGATGACAAGCATTTTGGGAAGCTGTATGGTTTCTATGGTGGAGATAAAGCTGATACAGACTCTGTTGAGACTGATTGGCAGCGCCAGTGACAAAATGGAGATTCCCTTGTGGAAGGAAAGTGACTTGCACATGGAAAAATCTCCCTGATCTGGTTTGATGGCCAGCATAAAACACGAAAAAACTGCCGAAGAGAATTCACCGGCAAGAAGCCCTACGCATATATAGGATAACGACACATTCAACCCTGCCTCCACAGAAAGTCTGAACAGGATATAGACAGTGAGGACACGGCAGGACTGTTCTATGATCATGGACCACGCCGGAATTGCGGCTCTTTTCCGGCCGTAGAAAAATCCGTTAATGCAGGAATGTATTGTGGCGAGCGGGAAGGAAAGGGCAGCGATGCGCAGCAGCGGGATGCATCTCCGCTCGCCGATGATGCTGATCGCAATAAAGGGAGCCTGGTTGAAGAGGACGTAAGCCATGGAACCCGAAAGCAGGACAGAGATCGCGATTCCGGTAAAAAGATAGCTGTAGGCCTCCGATGCTTTGTCCTTTCGGGATGCAGCTACAAAGCGGGTGATGGCATTCTGGATACCAGCGGCGCACACAGCGTGCACAAGCATCATGACAGGCGAAATAAGCCCGAAAACACCAAGACTTTCCTCGTCGAAAACTCTTGACAGAAAAATTCGGTAAAAAAATCCAATTAATTTCGTGATAATACCAGCAGCAGTGAGGAAAAAAGCGCCGGTGATCACAGGACTTTTCAAGTATTTGGGATTGAGATAAGAACGAAGCTTTTTAGCAGAGATATCAGAAGACATAGGATGCCTCCAATAGATTCATTCTATATAATGTATGGAAAAATTTTGCAAATATACCTTTTATATACATGGTATTGTCTTATAAGCAAAGAAACAATTGGTCATTGACACAGACAGGGCGGAATGCTATCATCATCATGATTCTAAAAACAGTATTTTTTGGAAAGGCAGAGTGAAATATGGGAAAAAAAGTAGTAGTCGGAATGTCCGGTGGTGTGGATTCGTCGGTGGCAGCGTACCTGTTAAAAGAACAGGGGTACGATGTCATAGGCGTGACAATGCAGATCTGGCAGGATGAGGAGCAGCGCGCGATGGAGGAAAACGGTGGCTGCTGCGGGCTCAGCGCTGTGGATGACGCAAGGAGAGTGGCGGCAAAGCTTGGAATACCATATTATGTGCTGAACTTCAAGAAAGAGTTTCGTGACTGCGTAATCAATCCCTTCGTGGAGGCGTATCTGCATGGGAGAACGCCCAATCCCTGTATCCTGTGCAATAGGCATGTGAAGTGGGAAGCTCTGCTGAGTCGGAGTATGGAACTGGGAGCAGACTATATTGCGACAGGACATTATGCACGTATCGTGCAACTGGAAAACGGCAGATATGCGGTGCGCAGTTCGGTTACGGCAAAAAAGGACCAGACATATGCGCTCTATAATCTCACGCAGGATCAGCTTGCGCATACATTGATGCCGGTCGGAGATTACAGGAAGGAAGAAATCAGGGAAATTGCACAGGGACTTGGACTTCCTGTTGCGGACAAGCCGGACAGTCAGGATATCTGTTTTGTGCCGGACAACGATTATGCGGCAGTGATTCGGAGAGAGGTACAGGACGATCAGATGCCGGCTCCGGGAAATTTTGTCAATGCGGAGGGGCAAGTTTTAGGGCAGCATCGAGGGATTATACATTATACGATAGGACAGCGCAAAGGGTTGAATCTGGCGATGGGGCACCCTGTGTTTGTGACGGAGATCAGACCGGAGACAAATGAGGTAGTGATCGGTGAGGCGGAAGATGTCTTTACGGACTCTCTGGTGTGCGGTGATTTAAATTTTATGGCAGTCGGGGATATCAGTGGGCCAGCTGAGGTGCTGGCAAAGATTCGCTACTCTCATGCAGGGGAATTCTGTGTGATTGAGAAACTCCCAGGGGGACAGTTAAAGTGCAGCTTTAAAAAGCCTGTCAGGGCTGTGACACCCGGACAGGCAGTTGTGTTTTATCAGAACGATTGTGTCTTTGGAGGCGGCACAATCATCAGGTAAAACGATGGCTTTTACAATTTAAAATACTCAGGCATGCGGGATTGGAAAATGCAGTAGTATTGAAAACCGCATGCTTTTAAAATGTCACATGCCTTGTCAAAGTGTGAAGCGATATCGTCTGGTGTGTGGGCGTCAGAGCCGATCGTGATGATTTCGCCGCCAAGTTCGCGGTATCGTCTCAGAATATCGATGCATGGATTTGGCTGTCCGAGTCCTGCACGAAAACCGTTTGTGTTGAGCTCGATCCCTTTTTCGTTATCAATCAGATGGGTCAGAATCTGGTCAAACACATCGGCATGTCTGGCGTAGGTGTACTGTTCATTTTTGGTCGGTCCGTATCGCACCACATAGTCGAGATGCCCATACACGTCAAAATAAGGAAGCGTCTTTACACATTCCAGGACAGTTTGAAAATATTCGCGGTGCGCTTCTTCCGCAGTGCGCCCTTCAAAAAAGGCAGGGTAGTAAGGGTCTGCACGATTGCATATGTGCGAGGAACCGATGATAAAGTCAAACTCGTGAGATTTTGAATACACAGCAAGCTGGCGTTTTAGGTGGGGCTGTAAACCGAGCTCTACGCCAAAGCCGACCGAAATCTGATCTTTGTACTTCTCCCTGAGTTTCAACAGTTCATACAGATAAGAGTCTGTATTCAATTCAAACAGAACCTCCCCGCCGGGCGCATACACGTAGTCGGGATCATAATGCTCTGTGATACAGATGTGCGTCAGCCCGAGCGAGACGGCCCGCCGGATCGTTTCTTCCATCGGTGCGCTGCTGTCCCCGGAAAAGTGTGTGTGTATGTGATAATCAGCTTTTATTGCCATTTGAAGTTCTCCTTTTTTTCATTTTTTTGGCGGATTAGGTATTATTTTATCATATTTCAGTGGCAAATAATATACAAAAGTGTGTTTATAAATTTTTTATTTATGTTTTTTCGATTTTTTCAAAATATGTCTTGAATTTTATGCCATAATTAGGTAAAATAAATTTGTTGATAAAATTTTGTCAATCATTTTACACAAAATGCCGAATTGCTCTGTTTTTTCGACATTCCATCTGTATAAAAATTGCTAAAAGATTAGTGGCAGGATTATCGCTGTGTAAATTATTGACAAAATAGAGATGATAAAATAATATTATCGATTTTAGGAGGAAAATGACATGGCAGTAAGAGTAGCAATTAATGGTTTTGGCCGTATTGGCCGTCTTGCATTCAGACAGATGTTCAATGCAGAGGGATATGAAGTAGTAGCAATCAATGACTTGACAAGCCCTAAGATGTTGGCACACTTGTTAAAGTATGATTCTTCACAGGGAAAATATGCTTTAGCTGACACAGTTACAGCAGGTGAGGACACAATCACTGTTGACGGTAAGACATTGAAGATCTACAAAGAGCCTGATGCAAACAACTGCCCTTGGGGAGAGTTAAAGGTTGACGTTGTATTGGAGTGTTCAGGATTCTATACAAGCAAAGAAAAAGCACAGGCACACATCAATGCTGGTGCTCGCAAAGTTGTTATTTCTGCTCCGGCTGGAAATGATCTTCCTACAATCGTTTACAATGTAAACCATGAGACATTAAAGGCATCAGATACAATTATCTCTGCTGCTTCCTGTACAACAAACTGCTTAGCTCCGATGGCTAAGGCACTCAATGATTTAGCAGGCATTAAGTCTGGTATCATGAGCACAATCCACGCTTACACAGGCGATCAGATGATTCTTGACGGACCTCAGAGAAAGGGCGATCTGAGAAGAAGCCGTGCAGGCGCAGTGAATATCGTTCCGAACTCAACAGGTGCAGCAAAGGCAATCGGCTTGGTTATTCCTGAGCTGAACGGCAAGTTGATCGGTTCTGCACAGCGCGTTCCGACACCGACAGGTTCCACAACAATCTTAGTGGCAACTGTTGAGAAGTCTGTTACAAAGGAAGAGATCAATGCAGCGATGAAGGCAGCAGCTACAGAGTCATTCGGCTACAATGAGGATGAGATCGTATCTTCTGATATTGTTGGAAGCACATATGGTTCCATCTTTGATGCTACACAGACAATGGTTGGCGCTGACAATCTGGTACAGGTTGTGTCCTGGTATGACAACGAGAACAGCTACACATCTCAGATGGTAAGGACAATCAAGTACTTCTCAGAATTAGCATAATTCAGTGAGATTGTCCTCAGACAATCAAGTACTTCTCAGAATTAGCATAATTCGGCGAGATTGTCCTCAGACAATCAAGTACTTCTCAGAGTTAGCATAATTTAGTCAGAAAAGACCTATCAAGGTCCGGTCTTATGGACCGGACCTTTTTTCGATTCAAATAAATGAAAAAAGGAGAATGTAAAAATGGGATTAAACAAGAAATCAGTAGATGATATCAACGCAAAGGGAAAGAGAGTGCTCGTGAGATGCGACTTTAATGTACCTCTCAAGAATGGTGAGATTACAGATGAGACACGTATCGTGGCTGCACTTCCCACAATCAATAAGTTGATCAAGGATGGCGGCAAGGTGATCCTTTGCTCTCACTTAGGAAAGGTTAAGAATGGACCGAACGAGGGCGAGTCTTTAGCCCCGGTTGCAAAGAGACTTTCCGAGAAGCTTGGCAAGGAAGTAAAATTTATAGCTGATTACAATGTGACAGGTGAGGCAGCTACAGCAGCAGTCGAAGCCATGAATGAGGGTGATGTCATCCTGCTGCAGAATACACGTTTCCGCGGCAAGGAGGAGACAAAGAACGGTGAAGAGTTCAGTAAAGAATTGGCTGATTTGGCTGATTTGTATGTATGTGATGCGTTTGGCTCCTCACACAGGGCACATGCATCTGTAGAAGGTGTCACAAAGTGCATCACAGCAAAGGGCGGAGAGAATGCAGTTGGATATCTGATGCAGAAAGAAATTGATTTCCTCGGCAATGCAGTGGAGAATCCGGTAAGACCGTTCGTGGCAATTCTCGGCGGTGCAAAAGTTGCGGACAAGTTAAACGTGATCAACAATCTGTTGGAGAAATGCGACACATTGATTATCGGCGGCGGTATGGCTTTTACATTCCTGAAGGCAAAGGGATATGAGATCGGTAATTCCTTAGTTGATGATGAGAAGCTCGATTACTGCAAGGAGATGATGGATAAGGCTGAAAAGCTTGGCAAGAAGCTTCTTCTTCCGATTGATACCACAATCGCAGACGGCTTCCCGAATCCGATTGATGCGGAGATCACTGTGGAAGTAGTTGATGCAGACAAGATTCCGGCAGGAAAAGAGGGGCTTGATATCGGTACTAAGACAGCAGAGCTCTTCGCAGATGCTGTAAAGTCAGCTAAGACAGTTGTGTGGAATGGACCTATGGGCGTATTTGAAAATCCTACCCTTGCAAAAGGAACAATCGCTGTGGCGAAAGCGCTGGCTGAGACAGAAGCTACCACAATTATCGGCGGCGGTGATTCTGCAGCGGCAGTGAACCAGTTAGGATTTGCAGATAAGATGAGCCACATTTCTACAGGCGGCGGCGCTTCCCTCGAGTTCTTGGAGGGCAAGGAACTTCCGGGTGTTGTTGCTGCGGATGACAAGTAATTAACCAAATCTAAGGGGAGCAAAAAACGCTCCCCAAGATTTGCTAAATTACACGATATTCATAACAGATTAAGTGCAGAGGGGGAGCAAACGATGCTCCCTGAGATTTGCTGAGTTATTGCAATTGAACAAATAATGGAGGAGAACAGATAAAATGGCAAGAAGAAAGATTGTAGCCGGCAACTGGAAGATGAATATGACTCCCAGTGAGGCGGTTAAGTTGGTTGGCGAGTTAAAGGATCTGGTAAAGTCAGATGATGTCGATGTAGTATACTGCGTACCGGCGATTGATATTGTTCCGGTCGTAGAGGCAGTTAAGGGCACAAATGTAGAAGTTGGCGCTGAGAATATGTACATTGAGGAGAAGGGCGCTTTCACGGGTGAGATCGCACCGGCAATGTTGGTGGATGCAGGTGTTAAGTATGTTATTATCGGACATTCTGAGCGCCGCGATTACTTCAAGGAGGACGATGCTTTCCTCAACAAGAAGGTTGCCAAGGCATTTGAACACGGTCTTACGCCGATTCTTTGCTGCGGAGAGTCTCTGGAGCAGAGAGAGACAGGGGTTACGATGGATTGGATCAGATTGCAGATTAAGTCAGACCTGGTAGGCATCACAGCAGATCAGGTGAAGAAGCTGGTCATCGCCTATGAGCCAATCTGGGCTATCGGAACTGGTAAGACAGCTACAACAGAGCAGGCGCAGGAAGTATGCAAGGGCATCCGTGACTGCATCGCTGAGATGTATGATGCGGACACTGCTGAGGCAGTTCGCATTCAGTACGGTGGTTCCGTGAATGCTGGAAATGCGGCAGAGCTCTTTGCACAGCCTGATATTGATGGCGGTCTCGTTGGCGGGGCAAGCCTGAAAGCTGATTTCGGGAAGATCGTCAATTATAAATAGACAGCAATTTGCACAATAAAGTGCACCGCCAGGCAGTATTGATACAGATACTGAGAATCCAAAAGAATGAAGATTCAAATGTTGAGAGGTTCATCAGAATATTGGTGAACCTCTTTTCCTCTGCCTGGCGCGCTTGCGCAGCCCCCATGCAGAGGAAATTTGCAATAGCACTTTGCTTTTGCGGCACTTTATATTATAATGAAAGGAGTGAAATAACAAGTAAAAGGAGAAGCGAAAGATGGATATCAAAATCAACGACAGTGACAAGATCACCATGACACATACAGGGCTGCTTCCGGGGAAGAGCGGCAAAGTCATTCATGTGTGCTTTGAGAGAAAGACAGACGACAGGGACGACTATGCAGAAATCATATTGCCGAGCCGGACGGTAGTCAATTCGAGAGGATTTGACGAGGGGGAACTCGCCCAGCTCCAATTATATCTCAAGGAGCAGGAGAAGAGCATCATTAAGAATGCAAAGCAAATCAATCACGACCTGATTTTCAAGCTGTAAGGGAACGATTAACCATATGAAAAAAATGTTGCAGAGATTTGGTAAAGCGGCGAGCACGAATGCTATTTTCACTTTAGTGTGCATCTTGCTGGTGGCAGAGCTGTTGAGCATCAACTGGTATTTTCAGGCTGCATGTGTTGTGCTGGTGATACTCTGTGTTGTCATTCTTGCATTTCAGAACAGCAAAGTATACTCCTTGTGGAATATCAATGAGATGAAGCAGCACCAGAGGGATGAGATGCTCATGTATTTCAGCCGTGAGTATTTCGAAGTGTATGTGGTAGATCTCAATACAGGCTCCTATGAGATTATCCGTTCCTCTGAACGGTATAATGACTATATTAAAAACCTCACAGGCGATTTTGCACAGCTTATGGAGATGGCGATTATCTCCTGGACCAAGCCGCCGTACAGGGAAAAGTTTCAACAGCTGCTGGACATAGAGGAAATAAAGAGACGTTTTGCATCTGGAGAGAAAAAACTGGAATTTATCTACAGATCTTATGATGAAAAGTGGAAAAGACTTGAGTGCTTTCCGGCACCGAACTACGGAAAAAATAAAGAAAAAATGATATTTGCCCTCAGAGACTACACTGAGGAGATGCAGATCAGGACAAACGAAGTGCTTGCGGCGGAGGCGATGAATGACATTTATGTGCTGGTCGCGTTCCGCGATATTGAGGCAGACCGGTATGAGTGCAGCTATCACTGGCTGGAGAATGTATTGGATTTTCCTGACAAAGGAATCTATTCTGACTGGGTGAAACTGATGTTGGGAAGCATCCATGAGAAGGACAGGGAAAAGTTTCTCACAGAACTGTCAGATGAACGCTTTCACAGAGAAGGGCGTGCGGAGTGCGAATATCGAATCCGGGATAAAGAAGGGGAGTATCATTATTACCGTCAGTACAATGCAAAGGTAAATGTCGTGTCAGGTACAAAGATGGTCATACTGATCAGAAATATTGACGAGTTCAAGAAGCATGAGATCTGGAAGGCAGAGCAGCTTCAGAAGGAGCTGGAAGCAAAGGCAAAAGAGCTTGAGATGACAAGGCTCTTGGCTCAGAAGAGCAAGGATTTGGAGAAGGCCCTGCAGCAGGCGGAGAATGCCAACAATGCCAAGAGTAAGTTCCTGTCGACGATGTCACACGACTTGCGGACACCGATGAATGTCATTTTGGGCATGGCGTATATGGCTAAAAAACACATCGATGATGCGGCGGAAGTGGACAGGTGTCTGAACACAATTTTGTTATCTTCACAGAATATGCTCGCGCTGATCAATGATGTGCTTGATATGAATAAAATTGAGAGCGGTGTCATCGAGGTGCGCGAAAAGAGGGAGGACCTTGTAAAGCTTATCAAGGACATTGAATTGTTGATTCGCAGTCGGTGTGAGGAAAACCAGCAGATCTTTGTAGTTGACAGCAGCAGAATTGTTCATCGGTATCTGTGTATGGATAAGCTCAGGGTGCGCCAGATTATCATAAACCTCCTGTCGAATGCAGTAAAATATACACCGGCATTTGGCAGAATCAGCATGGAAGTGACCGAGCAGGCCGGAGACACAGAGACACAGTGTAAAGTAATTTTTATCATTCGGGATAATGGAATCGGCATGAGCGGCAATTTTGTGAAACGTGTCTTTGAACCCTTTGAGCGCGAAAATACAGACTTGTCTGACCGGATAGAAGGAACAGGTCTTGGAATGGCAATCACAAAAAATCTGGTGGATATTATGAAAGGGCAGATTCAGATTGACAGTATGGTCAATGTGGGAACGAAGATCACAGTGACCCTTCCGTTTGCGGTATGCGATGGGGCAGAGGACGGCACTGTGTCAGAACTTGCGGCAGCACAGGGGAAATATCCTGGAAAGCGCATTCTTATCGTTGAGGATAAACGTATCAATATGGAAATTGTTAAAGGTTTTCTGGAAGATACTGAGCTGACGATAGATGAGGCCAGAGACGGCAAGGAGGCTGTCGATAAAATGCGGGCGGCAGAAGAAGGAACTTATGATATGGTTTTTATGGATATCAGCATGCCTGTCATGAGAGGGGATGAGGCTGCGGTAGAGATCAGAAAGATTGACCGGGAGGACTGCAGAACAATACCAATCATTGCAATGACAGCAAACGCCCTGGAGAGCGATGTCAAAAATTCGTATAACTGCGGCATGAATGGACATATCTCCAAGCCAATCGAACCGGAGGAGGTATATAAGTGCCTGAATAAATGGCTTGCGGGCGATCAGGCGCGGACATAGATGAAAGAAGGATTAAGAGAGTGTGCACTCTGTCCAAGGCAGTGCCGCATTGACAGGGGCAGCGGCAGAGGGTACTGCGGCGAAGGTGAAACAGTGAGAGTGGCGAGGGCGTCGCTTCATATGTGGGAGGAGCCCTGCATCAGTGGAAAGGCTGGCTCTGGAACGATTTTCTTTTCCGGCTGCCCGCTGAGATGCGTATTCTGTCAAAACAGGGAGATTGCGCTGGGCACAAAAGGGAAGGAGCTGACGATAGGGCAGTTATCGAAATTATTTCTGGTACTGCAGAGCAAAGGGGCGAACAACATCAATCTGGTGACACCGACACATTTTGTTCCGCAGATCACAGAAGCGCTTAAAATGTCCAGATCAGAGGGGCTTGCCATTCCAGTCGTGTACAACACATCTGGCTATGAACGGGCAGCGACATTGCGGATGCTGGACGGGCTCGTCGATATCTATCTTCCCGACTTGAAATATTGCAGCAGGGAGCTGTCAGCGCGCTATTCCAATGCGCCGGAATATTTCAGCTGTGCATCTCTTGCGATAGCGGAGATGGTGCGGCAGGTGGGGACGCCTCTTTTTGACGATTCATTCTCCGGTGAGAGATTGATGAAACGCGGTGTGATTGTCAGGCACATGGTCATGCCCGGGCATACGAAGGATTCCAAAGCAGTCATAAAGTACCTGTATGATACCTACAGGGATGACATTTATATGAGTATCATGAACCAGTATACGCCTCGGAATGATATGGAGGATTATCCCGGGATATGCAGGCGGGTAACGCGCAGAGAGTACCAGAGGGTGGTTGACTATGCGATTGCATTGGGCGTTGAGAATGCTTTTGTGCAGGAGGGGGATACTGCGAGCGAAAGCTTTATCCCTGATTTTGATGAAGAAATATATTTATCGGAGGTTTTATGATGTATCAGAACTATATCTTTGATTTGTACGGAACTTTGATTGATATTCACACAGATGAATACAGCAAAAATTTTTTCAAGAAATATGCGAAATGGCTCAGGAAACAGGGATTTCATTTTGAGTGGAAGCTCTTTTATCAGCTGTATACCGCGACAGAGCGGGAGTACAGAGAGAGGGCGGCACAGAACGGCAGATACACAAAGCCTGAGATTCAGATTGAGGACGTTTTTCGTGATGTATTTGCCATGAACGGATATGAGATTTCTGATGAGCAGACAGCGGATCTCTGTGCGGGGTTTCGGCGGATTTCGCTGATTTATCTGAGCCTGTTTCCCGATACGCTCGCGTGTCTGGAAGGGCTGAAAGCTGCCGGAAAGAGAATCTATCTGCTGTCCAATGCGCAGAGGAGTTTTACATGGCAGGAGCTGGAACTGACAGGGCTGATTCCTTATTTTGACGGAATACTGATTTCTTCAGACGAGAGCTGTATGAAGCCGGACCCGGCATTTTATAATAAATGCTGTGAGCGGTATCAGCTTGACAAGGCGGAGTCTGTCATGATTGGAAATGAATTGAAATCTGACATGGCAGGCGCAAAGGCGGCTGGAATTGACGGCTTTTACATCAATCGGTATCCAGTTTTTCGCGAGGAGAAGGAACCGGTTTACCGATATGTGTCCGCCGAAGGTTCGCTTCTGGAAGTACTGACACAGACAGGGATTCAATTGCAATGATAAAAGGTTTGGGAAGGTGTCTGTATGTTGTCGAGGGAAGATTTTTTGTCACTCAATTTTGTGAAAAAGGAGGATTTCACAGGCAGTTATAAGGGAATGCGCTTTATGCTGCACCAGGAGACCGTGGAGGAAGAGAAAAAACTGAAGGTATATCTCTGGAGTGAGCCTTTTGGCTTTGAGGCGACGCCGGATGAGGAGAAGATCTCCGAACTTTTTTCGTTTAGCGAGGAAGGACTTGCGTGTGCAATTGACTGGATGAATAAACAGTATGGCAGCATAGCAAAAAAACAACCCACATGACGGTATGGGTTGTTTTTGCTATATAATTTTATTCTATATTCAAGCTTAAGCCATCTGATTTACAGCCTTGGATAAACGAGAAACTTTTCTGGAAGCATAATTTTTGTGATATACGCCCTTTGTTGTAGCCTTATCAATGACACTTGTTGCATTTAATAAAGCAACAGCAGCAGCCTCCTTGTCGTTTGCCTCTACAGCTGTGTAAACCTTCTTGATCGCAGTCTTTACACCAGACTTAATAGCCTTATTTCTATCAGCCTTTGTTCTGTTGACTAAAATTCTCTTTTTAGCAGATTTAATGTTTGCCATGCTTGTCACCTCCCATTTTCCCGATTTCTTGATTCGATGTTTCATTAAAGCCGGACACGGACGATCTAATGGAAACATACTTGTATATTGTAATTTATGGAATCTGATATGTCAATACATATTCTTCAAAAAAATAGAAAAAATATAGAATATCGTTACGAACAGACAGGGAGGATTATGTATGCAGCAGTTTCAGATTCGGACAGACCTGGCCCTGGAGGCGACAGAGAGCGTCAGAAAGCAGGCTTCGGGGCAGATGCGGGGAGTATCCATCGATGAGTACGATATTATGGAGGATGTTCACATTTCCAAGGTAGTGATTATGAGCAGAAATGCGGCAAAGAGTATGGGAAAGCCTATGGGGACATATATTACGCTCGAGGCACCGGCGCTTCAGGAGAGTGATGAGGATTATCACAGGGAGATTTCGGAGGAGCTGGCGCGGCAGCTGAAAAGCGTGCTGCCTGATATCGATCAGGAAGAAAAGTCGATACTCGTAGTGGGACTTGGGAACCGCGATGTCACAGCGGATTCCCTCGGACCATGCACTGTTGACAATCTGTTCATCACAAGGCATATCATACGGGAGTACGGCAGACAGGCATACAGAGCGTCGAAAATCCATCAGATCAGCGCACTTGTGCCGGGCGTGATGGCAAAGACTGGCATGGAAACTGCAGAAATCATAACGGGTGTCATAAAGGAGACAACACCGGACATAGTTATCGTGATAGATGCACTGGCTGCGAGAAGTACCAAAAGATTGAATCGCACGGTGCAGATAACAGACACCGGTATTCATCCGGGTTCGGGTGTGGGCAATCACAGAAATGCGCTCACGAAGGAGAGCCTCGGCGTACCAGTGATTGCAATTGGGATTCCCATGGTTGTGGATGCGGGGACGATTGTCTCGGATGCGCTGGAAAAGCTGTCAGAGGAATATGATGGCGGGAAAGCATCACTTGATTATTTTAGGAATAGTACAGACACACAGCTTCATAATATGTATGTAACAGCAAAGAATATCGATGAGACTACGAAGAGACTTAGCTTTACATTGTCGGAGGCGATCAATATTGCTTTGGATATGGAGCAGGAGGAGTAATGTGTGAATATAAGCCGTAAAGTCAAAAAGCAGGGGATAGTAATCATAGTTTTCCTGCTGATTCTGGTGCACCTTATGATGCGTGCCGCGTATGACGTCGAGGATAGTCTGAAGGACGATGAGACACTGGGCGGAAGATTCTGTATCGCTTTGCTAAGGCAGGGCGTACAGATTGCCAATCCATACATGTTGTATGCAAACGGCAGTGATTATAGTGGTATAAAAAGTCAGTTTTTCAAAAACATGCCTTTGGAGATGTGTCTGCTGATGGAGTCGGAACAGGAGAACCATGTGACAGAGTACAGACAGCCGTCTGCTATCGAGGAAATGGCGGCTATTGAAAATAATCTGGTTTATCAGAATAATCTGAAAAATGAAATCGAGACAGAGAGCCACAGTGAAAGCCTGACAGACAACAGCGAACAGCAGGAGTCAGAACAGGTGACTGGCGCTTTTGCGCCGGCTCAGGCACCTGTCGCGAAGTACTCTGTGGAGCAGTTAAATGACCCGGGATTTATCAAGACAACCTTTTATTCCGAGGATCCGACCACGCAGATCAGGACAGACCAGCTCCAGTACAACACACTCATGGGATTTGATGCGGCATTGAAGCAGGACAACAGCAATGTCCAGATACTTATCTATCATACGCATTCCCAGGAGGCATACATAGATTCGACGCCGGGGGATTCATCGACTTCCATCGTCGGCGTAGGAGAGCATTTGTGCGATATTCTTAGAACACAGTATGGTTTTAATGTGCTCCATCACACAGGGGAGTACGATGTGGAGAGCAGGGATAATGCCTACTCAAACGCTATGGCGGGATTAGACAAGGTGCTCGCAGAGAACCCTACCATAGAAGTCATGATCGATCTGCACAGAGACCAGACAAATCCGGACACCAAACTTGTCACGACAATACAGGACAGACCGACAGCGAGATTTATGTTCTTCAACGGCCTGTGCTACACGAGGGCACTCGGGGAATTGAAAAACCTCCCCAATCCATATGTGCAGGACAATTTATCCTTTGCCTTTCAGATGCAGCTTGCAGCGGAGGAGTACTATCCGGGGCTTACCAGGCGTATTTATCTGAAAGGTTACCGGTACAATCTGCATTACCGGCCGAAAAGTATGCTGATTGAGCTCGGTTCGCAGACCAATACGGTGGAGGAAGCCATGAACGCCTGCGATCCGATGGCGCATATTATCGCGATGATATTAAACGGAGAAAACAAAGAAGAATAAATAGCAGGAACCTGTTTACTATTTTCAGAAAAAGGTGGTATACTATATAAATACCAAAAAAGTTATTACAAATACAGGATACGAAAGGAAGGATTTGATTATGGCAGTGATACATTTGACGGAGGCAGACTTTGAGCAGGAGGTACTAAATGCAGACATTCCGGTGCTGGTTGATTTCTGGGCGCCATGGTGCGGACCCTGCAAGATGTTGTCGCCGGTGATTGAAGAGATCGCGGAGGAAGTCACAGATGTGAAAATCTGCAAGGTAAATACAGACGAGGCGGACACTCTTGCGCTCAAATATAAAGTGCGGTCCATACCGACGCTGATTTTGTTTAAAGGCGGGGAGGCAGCGGCCACTTCGATCGGTGTGAAACAAAAGTCGGAGATTATGGATTTTATCAAGGCGTAAGATGAAGTGGATCAAAGGTTTCCATATCGTTAAGGCATTCAAGATTGCCCTGGCAGCAGTGCTGTCGATACTGACAGCAAATCTGTTGGGGCTGCAGTATGCCGTCACAGCGGGGATTATCACCGTCCTTAGTATTCAGAATACCAAGCGCGAGACGCTAAAAACTGCCAGAAACAGGGGACTGGCTTTTTTGTGTGCGCTGATTTTAGCTTTTCTGTGCTATTCCCTGCTGGGATTTTGTGTCGGTGCATTTATTGTCTATCTCTTTTTCTTTGCGCTGCTGTGTCTCAGCGCGGGATGGGGTGAGGCGATTGCAATGGATTCCGTGCTGATCTCGCATTTTCTGACAGAGCGGAATTTTGGCGCTGAAATGCTCGTGAATGAATTGCTGTTGTTTATCATCGGCACATTCTTTGGCATTCTGATCAATCTCCATCTGAGGAAAAAGGAAGGGGAGTTCGACAGACTGTCAAGACAGGTTGATGAGGAAATCAAAGGGATTGTTCACAGAATGTCAGAAAATCTCAGGCGCGAGGACAAGACGGGATATCATTCTGACTGTTTTATACGTCTCGAGGACAAGATTCGCCTGGCGAAAGAATGCGCGCTCAGAAATTGGAACAACACGCTCTGGAGCCAGACATCCTATGAGCTTGACTATATCAGAATGCGGGAAAATCAGAGCCGTGTTCTTCGAAATATCTATGACAGTATTGTTCAAATCAGGATGCTGCCGGCGCAGACGATGCAGGTCGCTGATTTTTTCGAGGAGATCGAGGCGCAGTATCACAGAGATAACGATGTGGAGAAATTGCTGGAATCATTGGGAAAAATGTTTGCTGACATGAAATTGGAAAAGCTCCCGGACAGCAGGGAGGAGTTCGAGGCCAGAGCACTCTTATTTTATACACTGATGCAGTTGGAGGAATTTTTGAGATTAAAAAACCGGTTTGTGGTAAAATATAAAGGAGATTGACGTATCACATTTTTCTGTGGTATGATAACCAAAAGGCTGTGAAGAGAAGAGTAGATCGTTAGATACATCACAGAGAGTCTGCGTTGGTGAGAGCGGATATGGAAGGAACGGTTGAAAATGGTCTCGGAGCTGCGCACCGAAGCGTGAATGCGCCTAGGCTGCGACGGGCGCACCCGTTACAGTGATAGACTATCGATGAATCATTTCTCATCCGTAGTTGATAAGGCCCTTATCGTGAGATACGGGTGAATTTAGGGTGGTAACACGAAGCGATAGCTCTCGTCCCTGAAAAGAAATTTTCAGAGAGGAGGGTTTTTTTATACATTTGGGCTCGGCCAGGTGTATACGGTTCAATATTATTTTTTAAAGAAACGATAGATGTTATCACAACAGGAAATGAGGTAAATGAAAATGAAAAGGAATATTTTGATCGGGGGTGCATGGCCATATGCAAACGGTTCACTGCATATCGGACATATAGCAGCCCTACTGCCGGGTGATGTACTGGCAAGATATCACAGGGCATGTGGAGATCAGGTGTATTTTGTGTCAGGAAGTGACTGTCACGGTACGCCGGTGGCAGTCAGGGCGAAAAAAGAAGGGAGAACACCGCAAGAGATCAGTGACTTTTTTCACGAGGAATTTGTGCAGTGTTTTGAGAAACTGGGATTCAGCTATGATTGCTATACCAGGACATCCGACGAGAGACACAAACGGTTTGTCAGGGAATTTCATGCACGCCTGTATCAGAGCGATCTGGTATATGAGAAGGAGACGCCGCAGGCATACTGCGAAAAATGCCAGAGTTTTCTGGCAGACAGATTTGTTACCGGAACCTGTCCGAAGTGCGGAAAGGAGACAAGAGGGGATCAGTGCGATGACTGCGGTACAGTGCTGGAGCCGGAAAACCTGCTTCATCCAGTCTGTGCTGTCTGTGGAAGCCCTGTGACATTTAGGAAATCTACACATTTATATATTGCCATCTCAAGGTTGGAGAAGGAATTGAGGACGTTGGCGGACCAGGCGGATTCCTGGCGGAAAAATGCAGTTGCGTTCACAAACCGATACATTGAGGAAGGCCTGCGGGACAGGGCGCTGACAAGAGATCTGGAGTGGGGAATCAGTGTTCCGTTAGATGGATATGAGGATAAGACAATCTATATCTGGGCGGAAAATGTGCTTGGATATCTGTCTGCCAGCAAATGCGTGGCGGAGGACAGAGGAAGCAGTTTCAATGATCTGTGGGGAGAACAGGCGAAGCACTACTATGTGCATGGAAAGGACAATATACCGTTTCACACGATCATTTTGCCTGCACTGCTGATCGCAAATGGCAAAGGATGGCATCTGCCTGATCAGATCGTTTCCAGTGAATATCTGACGCTTGAGGGCAGAAAGATTTCTACGAGCCAGAACTATGCAGTCTGGGTAAAGGATATTGTGGACAGATATGATCCGGATTCCATCCGCTATTTTTTCCTTGCGAATGGGCCGGAGAAGAAAGACGCAGATTTTTCGTGGAGAGAATATGTCAACAGCCATAACGGAGAGCTGCTGGGCGCATATGGAAATTTTGTAAACCGGTCGCTCTCATTTATCAGAAAGTACTGGGACGGTGTTGTGCCTGACAGCAGAATAGATACAGAAATTCATTCAAAGATAGCAAATTTGTATCGGACTACAGGTGATTTTATCGAAAAGGGTGCATTTAAGGATGCAGTCAACGGAATTTTTGAGTTTGTGCGGTGGGCAAATAAATACTTTGATACAGAGACACCGTGGATTACGCGTACTTCTGATCAAAATGCCTGTCAAAACACATTATATCAATGTGTGCAGATTATTGCGAACCTGGCAGTGCTGCTCAACCCGTTTTTGCCGTTCTCATCAAAAAAAATCTGCAGATGGCTTTCGATTGATAATAGCTGGCAGATACACGAAGTTCAGGGAGGTCAGCTTCTTCCTGAAATACAAATATTGTTTGAACGGATTGATAAGAATGTGATTGAGGCAGAAAAAATACGTTTGCTTTGAAACCATTTTTATGGATGCGATCGGTATTGCAGGAACAGATATTTGACTGTGTCAGGTTCTGCTCCTGCAATGTCAAAGCAAGCGATACATCGATACGCCAGTTTTTATCAGCTTAGTAAGTTATTGAGGCGTGTATTATAACAGAGTCGATTTGGCGTGGGTGTGAAAGTAACAAACTAAGTTGCAAAAAAAGTGTTACTATTCACAGTCGGTTTGCAGGCATGACAAATAGAGCGGAGCTGTAACGC
>CAMWTP010000004.1 GCA_947177165.1 uncultured Lachnospiraceae bacterium | reverse complement strand
GATATAAAAACGGCTTATGTCACAAGCTATGAGAATGCGGTGGACTTCCTTGCGGAGAACACCGTTTCTCTGTTGCTTTTAGATATAAACCTCGGGGACAAGTCTGGTTTTGAGCTGTGTAAGAGCATAAGGAGCGAATACAATATGCCTATCCTTTTCATCAGTGCCCGCACAAGTGATGACGATCTGCTTATGGCACTTAATATCGGCGGAGATGATTATATCAAAAAGCCTTTCAAGATGAATATTCTCCTTGCAAAGGTCAGGGCTATTCTGAACAGATACGAAAGTACACAGTCTGCCGTGAGAGAATCGCCTGTAACGACAGGCAGCAGAAAAATACAGATCATTGACGGTCTGTTTTTTGATACACAGTCGCACTGCATAAGTAAAAACGGAGAACAGATCACGCTGAAAGCTCTTGAATACAAAATGCTGTTTTATTTTCTGGAGCATAGAGGAAAGGTCATAACAAAGGACGAGTTCCTGCAGAATGTGTGGAAAGACGAGTGCGTCGGTGAGGGTACGGTTGCGGTGCATATCCGTCATCTTCGGGAAAAGCTCGAAGCCGACCCGAATGAGCCGAAGATCATAAAAACTGTCTGGGGTGTAGGATATATCATGGGTGAAACGTCATGAGGTACGGAAGAACGCTTATTCTTCTTGCGATGACCGTTGCCTGTTGTATCGGGATATTCGTCATGACGGGCAGGCAAAAATATATGCCAGACATCGTGCTGCAGAATGATATAGCTGAAACAGTAAGAGAGAATATGAATGACCTTGCTATTCTTGCAGAAAAGTTTCCCGATACTGATATCCTTGTATTTGATACGGAGGGTTTCTGCATTTATCCCAGGGGCGAAAACTTAACGCTCACGAAATCAAGAAATAACGGTTATCTGTGTCTTGCGGTGACGGACGGTGACAGATTTCTTGCAACAGCGGCGATGCCTGACCCGTCTTTTTCGGAGTATAACAGGGCTTTTTGTCAACTGACCTGTGCGGCTGTAATGCTGTTTCTTGTCATGGTAACGGCGGCAGTATCGTTCTATCTGTATATCAGCAGGAACATCCTAAAGCCGTTTTGCAAGATGAAAGAGTTTGCAGGCAGGATAGCAATGGGCGATCTCGACAGTCCTCTTGAAATGGAGCGCTGCAATCTGTTTGGGGCTTTCACCGAGAGCTTTGATATCATGCGGGAGGAACTGAGAGCATCAAAAGCCAGAGAGACAGAACTCAAACGGAAAGAAAAAGAGCTTGCCGCTGAGCTGAGTCACGACCTGAAAACGCCTATTACGGGTATCAACACGATCTGCGATGTGCTGCGTCTGAAAGTACAGGATAAATATGTTCTGGACAAGGTTGAGGGCATACAGAAGAAGACACAGCAGATGGAACTTCTCGTCACTGATCTGCTGACTGCTGCACTTGACGATCTTGACGAGATGACCGTGAACTGTACTGATGAAAATGCGGCTGTGCTGTATGACATCATCAGGGCGGCGGATACACGTTCTCTTGTGAGGAGGAGTACGATACCCGAATGTATGATACACATTGACATAAAACGTATGGAGCAGGTTATCGGAAACATTATCGGTAATTCTTATAAATATGCCGGTACTCCCATAAACATTGAGTGTGCTTTGGGTGGAGGCTATCTGAAACTGTCGATCACCGATTACGGCAGGGGCGTTCCGGCTGACGAGCTTGATCTAATAATGAACAAATTTTACCGTGGCAGGAACGTAAAAAATTCCGACATAGACGGCAGCGGTCTGGGACTGTATATCGCTTTGGTACTTATGGCTAAAATGAACGGTGAACTTATATGTTCAAGCAAGGGTAAAGGGTTGACAGTGACTTTGATGATCCTGCTGTCGTAGTTGATGACCCGATGTCTTCTTTTAATCGGGAGTATGAAGGGGATGAGCCGGATGAGGTAGTATGATCTGAAGTATTACGCACAGGCACCCAGAGGAAGTATGGACGGGCGCCCGGCGCGCGAGCAGGGAAGATAGATCTTCTTTGCCCGGTTTGGTGGGTTACTGGTCTCAATGCTCTGCAGTGAATTGTTCGATAAGGCGTTGTACATTGTCAATACACGAACCGCACACAGTTCCTGCACCAGTTATTTTCTGAACTTCCGCTAAAGTAGTGGCTCCGTTGTCAACGGCACTTTTGATCATGCCGCTGGTGACATTCTGACAATAGCAGATCACTTCGTCAAGATTCATATATTAGCACCATCCTTTCCGAGATAGTATACGCAAAATAGAGTAAAATATGTAAACATATGAAAAGAACGCCGTGAGTTAGCGGCGTTTTTTTGGAGTGAATTTCTGCCTAAAATATTAAACTAATTTTAATTATTACCATTTTGTGGCAGAAATCCAAAGGGAAATTAGAACATACATTTGATATGAATAATTATTTTTGGTTAAATTAACACAAAAATATTGCGAAAACATAGAGAAATACTTGCCTGTTTTGGACAAAAATACGAAAAGGACCTAATTATTAAAAAAAGTTTGATTATATATTGCAATCATAAGAGAAATGTTATATGATATAGGCATGAACAAACAGCACAGCCATATGTGCGAAAAAACTGTAAAAAATATACATTTTGACAAAGATAAGGAGGTAAAAAACCTTGAAATCGAAAAAAAGAAATAAATATGCGTATTTGTATATAGCGCCATTTTTTATAGTTTTTTTAATATTTAATCTTTTCCCTATCCTGTACTCATTCGTGTTGAGCTTCTGCAGTATGGATCTGCTGTCGGGGAAGCTGACATTTGTGGGGGGAGAGAATTACGTCCGACTGATCGAATCCGGATACTTTTTCCGTTCCATTGGGAATACCCTGCTGATCTGGATCATGTCGATCATCCCGCAGCTGTCCATTGCATTTATCTTATCGCTGATCCTGAGCAATAAGTGGTTTCGCGGCAAGATGGTACTGCGAAACCTGTATTACTTTCCGAACCTGGTGACACCTGTCACCATAGGCCTTCTGTTCGGGGCGATGTTCTCTTATCCCGGGGGAGCGGTCAACAACGTGATTACCATGCTGGGACTGGAGGCGGTAGATTTTCAGAACCACCAGATGCTGGCGAGGGTTGTCATTGCGATTGCCATATGCTGGAAGAACTTTGGTTTCAATATCATTTACTTCACGGCCGGTATCAACTCAATCCCGGAGGAGGTTATGGAAGCGGCGGAGGTGGACGGAGCGACTGCATGGCAGAAGATCAGCAGGATTACGATTCCGCTGATGAAGCCGATCCTGATCTATGTGATGGTAACATCCATTATCGGCGGTCTGCAGATATTTGATGAATCGAAGCTGGTATTTACCACAGTGCCGGGAGATGCGACGACGACCATGGCGAAATATATGTACGATTCTGCTTTTGTCAGATTCCAGTTTGGCTACGGCGCAGCAGTTGCTTATGGAATCTTCGTGATCATCGCATTTTTCAGTGTGATATCGCTTGTGGTTACAAGAGAGAAACAGGATGATTACGGTGAATCTACAAGAAAGAGAGGTAATAGGGCGAAATGAGGACGAATATTTCTTCTGGGGAAGCAAGAATCAAAAGAGCAGTCTGCAGAACTTTTATTTACCTGTTTGCATTGATCGTCGCAGCGGTGGCGTTTTATCCTTTTTTTGTCATGATCATCTCTTCCACACATGACAATTACAATATTGTGGCTAAGATCAATGTGCTGCCGGGCTCCCGTTTTAGCGAAAACTTTATGCGCCTGACACAGAATATTGACCTTGCGAAGGGCATCATGAACAGCCTGTTTCTGGCAGTGACAGTTACGGTGATTCAGAATTACTTTACCATGATGGCGGCCTATGCCTTCTCGAAGTTTGAATTTAAGGGTAAGAATTTTCTGTTTTCTGTTGTTCTGGTAGCGATGATGCTTCCCGGACAGCTGGGTATCATCGGCTTTTACAAAGAGATTCAGGCGATGCATCTGTTAAATAATTACCTGGCGCTGATCATTCCGACGATTTCGAACTGCTTTGCGGTGTTCTTTTACAAACAGTTTATTGACGGCGCTTTGCCGAATGAGTTGATCGAGGCGGCTGTCATGGATGGCTGCGGAGAGCTGAAAATATTTCACCGGATTGTGCTTCCGCTGGTCGTTCCGGCGTTGGTGACACAGGGAGTTATGACCTTCATCGGCAGCTGGAACAGCTATCTGACTCCGCTCATCATACTGAACGACAAAAAGAAGTTCACGCTGCCTCTGATGATTGCGTCAGTCCGTGATTCCACACACGCAGACTACGGTGCACAGTATGTCGGCATGCTGGTTTCCATCATCCCGATGGTGGTCGTATTCTGCTTCTCATCCAAGATCATCATGGAGAAGATCTCCGTTGGTGCAGCTGTAAAAGGCTGATATAAGTTGCGACAAAGTAAAACAAAGCACATTGTTAAGGAGGAAAAAACATGAAAAAGAAAATTATGTCTGTTTTATTGACTGCTTCTATGCTGGCAGGCGTCCTTGCCGGATGCGGCTCAAAGCCGTCAGAGACAACCCCGTCGGAGACAACCCCTTCAGCCGGACAGACAACTCCGGCAGCGGAAGAAACTGTGCCTGCAGAGCAGACATCATCCGCAGAGGCAGAGGATCCCGCATCGGTTACTGGTGAGTTTACATACTGGACTTACACAGACAGTGCGAACAATCTGGTAAAGGCATTTAATGAGGTCTATCCGAATGTCAGCATCGACCTGCAGGTTTTCGGCGGTGACGAATATAAGACCAAAATCTTAACGGCGCTGCAGAGCGGCCAGGATGTTCCGGATGTATTTGACCTGGAAGAGAACTATATGTATGAATTTTTAGACAGTGATATTATTGCTGATCTGTCTTACATGAACATTGAGGAGCTGACCAAAGATTTCTTTGATTTCCAAAAAGCCAGCATGAAGGATTCTAACGGCAATATCAAGACGCTCTCATTTCAGTCTTCGCCTGTATGCTTCTGGTACTTGAGGGATGCGGCTGAACAGTGGCTGGGCACAAGTGATCCCGCAGAGATCTCTGCGATGCTGTGTGACTGGGAGACCGTGATCGCAAAGGGGGAGGAAATATACGAAAAATCCAACGGAGAAGTCTCACTGTGGCCTAACATCACAGAGATGGTCAAGGTTGATGCATTTTCCTTCGATCCGCTTGTAAAGGATGGTAAGCTGGTCATCTCAGACGACTGGATGGGCATGCTGGATAATATGCGCACCATGTACGGCTCCAAAGCAAATGCAGAGCTGGGCAGCTGGGGATCTGACTGGGCAGCGGCATGGAATGATGGCAAGCTGTTATTCAGGGTTATGCCTAGCTGGGACTTCTTTACGGACTGGGAAAAGAATGCAGGCAATGTTGGCGTGGCGACTCCTTTCCGGGCTTCCTATGAAGGCGCGACAGGTATCTGTGTGTACAATGGCACAGACAAGAAAGACCTTGCGGCGAAATTCCTGGCATATGTGGCATCTGACGATTTCCAGAAGATCAATGCGGAAAACTACAACCAGGTTCCTGCAAGCAAGGCTGTATGCGATGCACTGGCAGAAAATCATTCTTCCGAAGACTTCGGCGGCCAGAATCTTATGGCGACTTACAGTGAGATCTGCAATAAGGTCGTAGGCATCACACCGGACAAATATACCCGTTCCGTGCAGAACCTGTTCCAGAAATGGGCGACAGACGGCATTAAGGCTGGCAAAGATAACGCAGGTGTCATTGAAGACTTCAAAAAGGCGTTGCATGATCAGTATCCTGAGGTTGTAATAGACTAATATCCGACCTATAATGAAAATAGCGGGCGCTCATACGTCCGCTATTACGGATAAAAGGAGAGGGTACAGATGACACAGAAGGGAAACCAGGAGCAGCTGAAAAATTTTAACCGGAGATCGGTGCTTAATTACATACGTAAAAAGAAGACGGCAACGAAGGCGGGGCTGGCGTCCGTGACGGGGTTGACATTTATGGCGATCAAGAAGATCATCGAAGAACTGGAGAGCCTTGAGCTTGTCCGCTGCGATGAGATGGAAGGCGGAAATGTAGGCAGAAAGGCTGTTTCCTATGCTATCAATGAGAATTATCGCTATACGATCGGGATTCATATCAATAAATTTGTGACGAGCATTGCCGTATTGAACCTGTGCGGCGATGTGGTGGAAGTGATCAGGTTCAGTATGCCGAAGGAGAACCAGAGCCAGAATGCGTTTATGGAGCTGGTGATTGCCAATGTGAAAGAGGTTGTCCGCAGATCGGGCATTGCCCAGGAGATGTTTCTGGGAATCGGGATCGGTGTTCCCGGTCCGGTGGACACGATAAACGGTGTTGTGTTGACACCGCCCAATATTTCCGTGTTGAAGTATCTGCCGCTGAAGGAAATCCTGGAAGAACATTTCGGGTGCAGGGTTTTTGTGCAGAAAGATACCAACGTGATCGCGTTTGGGGAGTACTGGTGTGGAGATGAAAAAGATACCAATGACCTGACCTATATTGATGTGGATATGGGGATCGGATCAGGGTCTATTATAGATGGCAGGATGAATGTCGGGGCGAACCGTATCGCCGGAGAGTTCGGGCACATTACGCTGGATCTGAACGGTCCGCTGTGCAATTGCGGCAACAGGGGATGTCTGGAGGCAATGAGCTCCGGCATTGCGATCCTGAGGGATCTGCGCAACGAGCTGGAGAAAGTACCAGGGCATCCGCTGTACGAAAAAAGAGATCAGCTGGAGATTGAGGATGTGTTCGGGATGGTGGAGAAGAAGGATCTCCTGATCATCTCTCTTTTGAATCAGTCTGCCTTTTATCTGGGAGTTGCGGTCAGCAATCTGATCAATGTTCTGGACCCGCAGCGCATCGTGCTGGGCGGTATTTTGATTCAGAAATATCCCCGCTATTTTGAGATTGTACAGGATGTGGCGAATGCATACAAAGTAAAGGGCGCGAAGGAAACGCAGATGTCCATATCCTGTCTGAAAGAAAATGCAGGGGTGATCGGTGCCGGTGAGATTGTGGCTGAACAGTTTTTCAACGAGATGGTTAATGATGTTTTTACCAGCAATGCACAGTAAGGATCACAATGTATTATAGAAAGGACACTGCAAAGTGTGAAGTGAGAAGAAGATGAAAGATCAGTATTTGGTTCAGACAGATAACGGTATGACCTTGATTATCCCGAAAGAATTCGCGCGGGAAGACTTGCGCTTTGCGGCGAAGGTACAGCTTGTGCAGAAAGAGCAGGCAGGTGTCATATCGATCAGGGGGAGACAGGAGGCGAGGGAGCCCTTGTTTGGCCCGCAGGATTATCTGGATGCCAGGGCAGGAGTTTCCTGCACAGTGCAGATTGCCGGCGCGGAAAAGATGACAGCAGTCTACCAGCACAAGGATTGGTGGATCAGACCCGCTTTTCCGGCTTCGCTTGCAGAGATTCCCCAGCGGACCCAGCTGTTGCTGCTAAAGAGAGGGGAGACCTGTCTGGCAGTGCTCGCTGTGTGCGGCAGGGAGTACCGCACGGACTTATCCGGCCTGGAAGACGGAATCTGCGTTACATCTGCATCCAATTGCAGCGGAAAGAATGAGCTGGATGATATCTGCCTGTCATATGCATGGGGAAAGAACCCGTATCAGTGCTGTGAAAAAGCGGTTACATATGTGCTGGAGCTGACCAGGAGGACAGCCATGCTGCGCAGAAACCGCAGGTTTCCTGCCGTGTTTGAAAAGTTGGGCTGGTGCAGCTGGGACGCTTTTTATCACAAAGTTTCCGCAGAAGGGATCTATGACAAGCTGACAGAATTGAAGGAAAAACGGGTGCCTGTAAAGTGGGTGCTGATCGATGACGGCTGGCTGGATGCCGATTATGACAGACAGCTGCTGCTGGGTCTGGATGCGGCCAGGGATAAATTTCCCCAGGGACTGGGACCGTGTGTGAGCCGCATGAAAAAGGAATTTGGCATGGAGCAGGTTGGCGTATGGCATGCGGTGATGGGTTATTGGAATGGCCTGCAGGACAAGAGCCAGGCACAGGCAGCGCTGGAGGAAGGCAGTGAGAGACTTCCGGACGGCCGCATTGTTCCGGCAGCAGAAGCGGGGAAAGCGTTTCGTTTTTATGATATCTGGCATGAATATCTCAGGAATCAATGCGGAATTGATTTTGTCAAGGTTGACGGACAGAGTGCCATCGCGCTCTTTCATGCAGGAAGAAAAGAGTATGGAAAGGCATCCGCGGCAGTGCATGCAGGTCTGGATGCATCCGCAGCGGTGCATTTTGACAATGCTATGATTAACTGTATGGGCATGGCGAGCGAGGACATGTGGAATCGTCCCAGCAGCGCGGTTTCCAGAAGCAGTGACGATTTCGTGCCGCAGGTGGAGCATGGTTTCAGGGAGCACGCGGTTCAGAATGCGTTTAATTCCCTGCTGCAGGGACAGTTTTACTGGAATGACTGGGATATGTTCTGGAGCGATCATGCAGAGAACTGGCAGAATGCAGTGCTGCGCGCAGTCAGCGGCGGCCCGGTTTACACCAGCGATCAGACAGGCAGGACAGATCCTGATTACATCTGGCCGCTGATAAGAAAGGACGGGACAATCATCCGGTGTGAGGACAATGGAATACCGACATGTGACTGCCTGTTTGAAGATCCGGTCAAAAGAAAGGGTGCATTTAAAGTCTTTAACCGCTGCAAAAACGGCTATGTGGTTGCAGCTTTTAACATCGGAGAAACCCAGGAACAGTGCGAAGCGAGCCTTCGGATTTCCGACATTCCGGGACTGGGAGGGCAGGACTGGTATGTCTGCGGGCATAAGAACCAGGCGCTGTCCTGTCTGACAGAGGAGGCAGAATATACATTCACACTGGATCCAAACGATGCAGAGATCTTTCTGCTGCTGCCGGTAAAGGATGTATGTCCGGTTGGTATTTTGGAGAAGTTCATTCCCACAGGCTGCATCACCGCCGTGTATGAGCGAGCTGACCGGCTTGCGTTCAGGGTCAGTGACGCGGGAACCTTCGGGTTGTTCACCAGAGTAAGCCCCAAAGAGGTCCGGGTGGACGGCCGGGCGGCGGTCTGGAAGGAACAGGAGGCGGCGGGCGTGAAGTTTGTGACAGCCGCCTGCACGGAGGATGATATATTTCTGGAAGTGATTTATGATACAGGGAATTGTGTCTAGTACAGCATGTGGGAGGAATTGTCGTGAAAGCTATTGGAATAGACATTGGAACGACCTCGATCTGCCTGGTCCTGTATGACCAGGAAAGCGGCAGGATACAGGAGAGCGTCAGCGTTCCCAACCGGTTTCTGGAAGGGGTTTTCCGGCAGGATGCAGACTGGATCGTGTCTGTGGTGAAAGAAAAACTGGATTGGTTTCTGGAACGGAATACAGACATAGACGTGATCGGCGTGTCTGCACAGATGCATGGCATTTTGTACGTGGATCAGGAGGGGATGGCGGTTTCACCTTACTATACATGGAAAGAAACATGCGGGAAGAAGCTTTTTGAAGGGATGGAGGCTGCAGAATGGCTTTCTGGAAAGACCGGCTATCCGATGTATACAGGCTATGGAACCGTAACCCACTTCGTACTGGACAAAATGGGGGAGATTCCTGCCAGGGCCGCCGGTATGGTAAATATCGGGGATTATCTGGTAATGCGGCTGTGCGGTCTGTCAGAGACCAGAACAGACTGCAGTCTTGCAGCAAGTTTTGGGGGATTTGATCTCTCTGCGGGGGCGTTTGACTTTGACGCGTTGAAAGCGGCAGGGGTGGATATCCGATTTTATCCGCAGACTGCGGCATACGGTAAGGCGGAAGGGGTTTATCGCAATATACCGGTGATGCCGGCAGTTGGGGACAATCAGGCCAGCTTCTATGCAGCTGCCGGAGAGGACGGCTGCGCGGTCAGCGTCAACGTCGGAACCGGGGCACAGGTTTCTGTGATGCACACACAGCTGGAATCCATACAGACGGGAGAGATCAGGCCGTTTACCCGGCAGGGTTATCTCTATGTGCAGGCATCGGTAAACGGCGGGAAGGTTTATGAGAAGCTTGCGGCTTTTATTGAGGAGACGGTGGAGCTGTTCACGGGTGCGAAGATTGATGCCTACGAAAAGATGACAGCTTTGGGAATGGCTGCAGAGGAGACAACGCTGGTTGTCAACCCCGGCCTTTATGGTGTCAGGGGAAAAGATGACAGCTATGGAAGCGTGCAGAATCTGACAGAGGAGAATTTCCATCCTTCGGATTTGTTGAAGGCTTATGTGACAGGTATGGCGCAGGAATTGTACCAGCTGTATCTGGAGTTTCCGCCGAAGCTGCGCAAGGGGCGCAGAAGGATTGCTGCCAGCGGCAACGGCATTCGCAAAAACAGGCTTTTGACGCAGGAAGTGGAGCGGTTGTTCGGCATGCCGGTGGAATTTGGGGAATGGAAGGAAGAGGCGGCAGCAGGGGCGGCCATGATGGCGGTCAGGGCGCTGGAAGCCGCATTCTGATATAGGACAGAACATTTCATAGGAGAGGGGCGCAGGAGTCAGAATGAATGCAGCGGAAAAAATCAGCCTAAACGGCAGCGACTGGAAAATGAAGGAATTTGTGGGGATGGATTGGGTATGGCGCGATTCTGTCAAACCTGGCACTGGCGATGTGCGTTGGTGGTACCAGGCGACGATACCAGGCAGCGTCATGCATGATCTGGCGGCAAACGGAATGATTCCCGATCCTCATTATGAATGCAATACCAAGCTGGGAGAATGGGCTTCTGCCAGAACATGGGTGTATCGCAAGGAGATCTTTATACCAAAGGAGGCAAGAGGTAGAAAGATCGGACTTTATTTTGAAGGGATTGATTATGCTTCTGAAATATTTGTCAACGGATGCCCGGCAGGAAAGCAGGAAGGGATGTATCTTCCGTGGAGCTGCGACGTGAGTGAGCGTCTGATTTACGGGGAGACGAATCTGATTGCTGTGGTGATCGAACCGGCTCCTTTCGAGCAGCCACAGGTAGGAAAGACCAGTCTGGTATCCACCAACAAGTCCAGAATGACTTACTGGTGGGATTTCTGTCCCAGAATGGTTCATCAGGGTATCTGGCAGGAGGTGTATCTCAAGATTACCGGGGAGGCCGTGATCAGGGACTGGCTGATTGACACCTGTCTGGTTTCCAGGGAAGCGGCAAAGGTTACGGTACAGGTTTGGACGCAGCAGGCAGAAGGCTGCACATATAAGTTTTCATTTGGAGAGCAGCAGATAACCGGTGTTGTCGGACAGGACAATTTTTTCTGTGAATTGACGATAAAGGATCCCCGTCTCTGGTGGTGCAACGGACAGGGGGAGGCTTTTGAATATGAGGTCAGGCTGGAGCTGTTTGACAGGCAAAGGGATCTTTCGGACATCCGCACTGCAAAACGCGGGATCAGGGAAATAGAATTTGTACAAAATGAGGGTGTCACAGGAAACAGAGGACGCTTTCTCATGAGATTAAACGGCAGAACCGTATTTATGAACGGCTACAACTGGGTACCTGCGGATCTCTTTTACGGAGCAGTTTCCACAGAAAAGATGGCGCATTTGATCCGTCTGGCCAGGGAGGCGGGGATCAATGTGTTCCGGGTCTGGGGCGGAGGCCTGATCGAGAGGGATTCCTTCTATGAAATGTGTGCCCGTGCAGGCATTTTGGTATGGCAGGAGTTCAGTCTTTCCAGCTCCGGTATCGACAATAAGCCCTCCTGGGCAGAAAGCTACAGGAAACTGTTAAAAGAGCAGGCGGAGGTTATCGTCAAACTGAAGCGCAACCACACAGCGCTGGCAGTCTGGTGCGGCGGCAATGAGCTGCAGTACGATGACGGAACCCCGATCGATGAAAACGATCCGCTGATAAAAGTCATAGGGGATGCGGTTCAGCGGTGGGATCCCAAACGCAAATGGCTGCCAACCTCCCCTTCGGGCGGAGTATTCCTGAACTCGTTTGAAAATCTGGAAAGGTATCCGGATCAGATGTACGATGTGCACGGACCGTGGGAGCACCAGGGACTGGAGAGACATTATGAGCTGTACAATAAGGGAACCTGCCTGATGCACTCAGAGTTTGGGGTGGAGGGAATGACCAGCGCGAGAGCGCTTTACCGGAATGTGGCGCCGGAGCATCTGCTGCCTGCGTCCAAGGACAACCCGGTTTATTTCCACAGGGGCGCATGGTGGAACAACGAGCCGTTGGTTCAGAAAACCTTTGGCGGTAATCTGACCGATGTGGAACAGATTCGCCGTGCCAGCCAGTACATGCAGTATGAAGGCTTGAAATACGCCATGGAGTGCAACAGGCGCAGGGCTTTCCGCTGCAGCGGTATGTTTCCGTGGCAGTTTAACGAGCCCTATCCCAATCTGTTTTGTACCTCTGCACTGGATTACTATGGCAATCCCAAACCGGTTTACTATGGGGTGCGCAGGGTTTATGCCCCGTGGATGGTAAGCGCCTCCTTTGACAGTGCTTCCCTTGCAGGAAAGAGGGAACTGAGGGCAGCTCTCTATGCGGCCGGAAACCTGCCTGAGACAGAGAGGGACGCAGACGGCGGCTATACCGTTACAGCACAGCTGTGGACGCTGAAGGGCAGGCTTTTAAAAGAGGAAAGCTACAGCCTGAGTGAAGTAGCGAGCAAAGCCTGCGAGGCGGGGATCTTTTGCTGGGAGCTGGAAGAAACTCCTCATATGCTGGTCTTGCTGCGGCTTGGACTGAGGCACCGTGCAGAGGGGAGCGTGCTGGCGGATAATGAGTATCTGTTTACGCTGTCTGGTGATCTGGGAGAGGTATTTCGGACAGAGAAGCCTGTGCTGAAAATAAAAAAAGAAAAGGGAGCCGTCCGGATTACCAATGTCGGTGAGATTGCTGCTCTGTATGTGTTTTTAAAGAAAGAAGAGGGAGCGCCCGTCTACTGGGAGGATAATTATCTGAGCATTCTGCCCGGGGAGAAGAGACTGATCAGGGCAGAAGGCAGTCTGGAACAGGCAGAAGCGGAAGCGTTGAATCTAGGAGGGAGAGCAGATGAAAGTAGTTGCGGGAATTGATATTGGAGGAACAAAGTGTGCGGTTTCTTTTGCGCATATGAGGGAGAAGGAGATCGAATTTCTGGATAAAGTCAGGATGGAGACGGACAGGGAATGTTTTGATAATGCCATGCAGAGCTTCATCTGCATCATTGCGGACAAACTGAGGGAGCATCCCGAGTGGAGGCTGATGTCCATCGGCATCTCCTGCGGCGGCCCGCTGGATGCGGAAAAAGGACTGATCATGGCACCGCCGAACCTTCCGGGATGGGATCATGCGGACGTGTTCACCCCGTTAAACAAAAGCTTTGGCGTGCCGGTTATGATTCAGAATGATGCAGATGCCTGCGCCCTGGCCGAGTGGTCCATGGGAGCGGGCAGGGGCAGCAGGAATATGATCTTTCTCACTTTCGGAACCGGCATGGGGGCAGGTCTGATCTTGAACAATGAGCTCTACAGCGGAAGCTGCGGGCTGGCAGGGGAGGTCGGGCATATCCGCCTGGAGGATGACGGCCCTTACGGATACGGGAAGAACGGATCCTTTGAAGGTTTTTGCAGCGGCGGCGGGATTGCAAGCCTTGGCAGAATGAAAGCGCTGGAGGCGATCCGGTCAGGAAATCCGCCTCTGTTTTGTCAGAGCGAGGACCAGCTGGATACCATATCAGGCAAATCGATTGCAGATGCGCTCCATGCAGGCGATCCGCTGGCAGCAGAGATCTATGACATTGTAGGAAGGTATCTGGGAAGGGGGCTTTCCGTGCTGATCGATATCTTAAATCCCCAGCTCATTGTGATCGGCAGTATTTACGGCAGACAAAAGGAAGTTCTGGATAAGGAAATGTACCGGGTTCTGGAGAGGGAAGCACTGGCAGCTTCCAGAAAGGCATGCAGGATCGTACCGGCCAGTCTGGGAGAGATGATCGGAGACTATGCGGCGATTTCAGTGGGGATCAAAGCCTACCATGATCTGTATGAACGGGGCAGTTTTCAGTTTTATGATATGGTGGGGACAAGAACAACGGAGGTATGTGCAGGATGAAACTTTTACATAATATTTACCAGGTGGGCGGTCCTGGGCTGACACACTTTTTTGACGCCACTGTCTATCTGTTAAAGGGAACACAAGGGTGGTTTCTGATTGACTGCGGAACGCCGGAAGGATATGGGCAGATCAAAGAGAATGTCCGGAAGGCGGGAGCCGACCCGGCAGACATCAGATGGATTCTGGGTACACATGGGCATTATGACCATGTGGGAGCGGCGCACTTGTGGAAGGAGGAGTATGGATGCAGGCTGTTTTTACACGAGAAGGATATCGGACAGGTGGAGACAGGCGACTCCCTAAAAACTTCGGCGGCAATCCTGTATGGCACAGAATCCACGCCCTGTAAAGTGGATGGAAAGATCAAGGAGGGTGATCTCTGGCAGGGGGAAGGTCTGACAGCAGAAGCAATCTATACGCCTGGCCATACAATGGGGTCTGTCAGTTTTGATGTGACAGCGGGAGAGTATCATCTTCTCATTGCGGGCGATGCAGTCTGGGGTGGTTTCAGCGAGAAGATCGGATCCAATGAGGCGGCATGGATTCAAACTCTGGACAAGATCACGGCAAGACATTATGATTTTTATACTTTTGGCCATGTGAATGCACAGCTGATCGCGGACGCGGACCAGAGATTAAAGGAAGCAAAGATGGCTTTTGCCAATTACTACAATCCGTGGTTTAAGACTTTTTTTGAGGAGTACCATTATTAAATACTATAAAAAATCCAATAGCGATGACGTTGAATCTCACGGTGGCAGGTGTGCGGACAACTGCAATACGATATTTACAGAAAGGAAAGAGGGCTCTTTCATGAAAAGAAAAGAAAGACATAGGAAAGAACTATATATGATTGGAAATTCCCACATCGATCCGGTGTGGTTCTGGACTTGGGAGGAGGGGATGCAGGAGGTAAAATCCACTTATGCATCTGTGCTTGAGAGAATGAACGAATTTGAGGATTTTCAATTCAGCAGCACCTCCACTGTCTTTTTTGAATGGATCGAGGAACTGCTTCCGGAGATGTTTGAGGAGATCAGGCAGCGTGTGAAGGAGGGGAGATGGGAACTTGCAGGCGGCTGGTTTCTGGAGCCGGACTGCATCCTGCCCTGCGGAGAAGCTTTTGTGCGGGAAGGACTTTACGGGCAGCGGTATTTGAAGAGCCGGTTTGGCAAAATCGCGAAAACAGGTTCCAACGTAGACAGTTTCGGGCATAACCCCAGTCTGCCTCAAATCCTGAAAAAGAGCGGCATGGATGCC
Organism: uncultured Lachnospiraceae bacterium; assembly: GCA_947177165.1. Lineage (GTDB taxonomy): Bacteria > Bacillota > Clostridia > Lachnospirales > Lachnospiraceae > COE1. Next base: position 127,247 of record CAMWTP010000004.1, on the reverse strand, counting down.
TATGTGTTTATGCGTCCCCGCCTGGATACGCCTGTATTTACATGGGAGAGCGAGGACGGCAGCCATGTAAATGCCATCAGTCTGCCGGCAGAGTATACCACATGGTTTCACGATCCCACGGTAAAGAATATCAACGTGACATTGGAGCGGACCAAAGGGTATGACAGGATGGTCTGCTGTTACGGTGTGGGCAACCACGGCGGCGGACCTACCATAGAGAACATTCAGAGTATCCGGGCGCTGGAGAACAGTTTTTCTGATGAGCATGCAGATGTGCATTTAAAGTTCTCCAATTATACGGAATTTCTGGAAGATATCAGGGACTGGAAACTGCCGGTGCGGACTGGTGCTTTTGAGAATGTAAACGAAGGCTGTTATGCCAATGACGGCGCTTTTAAGCAAAAGAACCGTCTGGCAGAAACCAGACTGATAGAGGCGGACACGTTAATGTCCATGGCATACCTGATGGGCTGTGGCTGGATGAGACAGACCGGTCAGATGGAGAAGCTCTGGAAGAATGTGCTGTTTAACCAGTTCCATGATACCATGGGCGGCACGATCATCAAATCCGCCAGGGAGGAGGCTGTGATGCAGCTGGGACTTGCCTGTGCGGAAGCCGGCAGCATTCGGGCGCTGGCGGTACAGAACATGGCGAATCTGATGGATACCACAGGCGAAGGGTTTCCATTACTGCTGTTTCATACGGGCGGGCAGGATTTTGACGATCTGGTGGAGGCAGAGCTGGAGTGGTTCTGTCAGGCGCCGTTAACGCTGCTTGATCCGGCAGGCGAGGAGATTCCTTACCAGCGGATCCACACAGACGCCAAGGTTCGCCATACTACTCTGGGCGGCAGGCGGAGATTTGTTTTCCGGGCACAGATTCCGTCCTGCGGTTTTGCCGTTTACCGGACAGTCAATAGAGAGCCTGCGCTATGCCATAACAATCAGATGGAGATCCTGAATCCGGAAACGCTGGTGCTGGAAAACGAAATGATCTGTGCCAGGTTTGCAGCCGAAACCGGTGAACTCGTTTCCCTGATTGACAAAGATACCGGCTATGATTCCCTGACAGGGCCGGTCCGCATTCAGGTGTATCTGGATCAGAGAGACGCATGGGGCGGTCTGCAGAACAGGAAATACGGGAAGACCCAGGAGCAGTTTACTTTCGTCTCCATCGACAAGGTGGAGAGCGGTCCGATCCGGGAAGTGATCCGTGTCCGCAGCCGTCTGGGCGCAACTTTGTTAGAGCAGCTGTACTCGCTTGGGGCGAAGGAGAGGGAGCTGCGGGTGGAAAACCGCCTGAACTATAACCACAGATGGACACTGTTAAAAGCTGCTTATCCGCTGGGTACATCACACAGATATACCGAAGCGGAGACGGCTTATGGCATCTGTAAAAGAGAGATCTCGGCAGATGACAGTGCAGAATATTTCATGCAGCGCTTCGTGGATGTGACGGATGAGGAGGGGGCAGGCTTATATATTGCAAACGACGGCAAATATGCCTTTAACATGGACAACGGAGCACTGCAGCTGACGCTCTGCCGCAGCGCCATCTATGCTCAGGGCAGCTGCGATCCGGACTGGGAGAATGAGGTCGAAAGCTATCAGTACATGGATCAGGGAGAGACAACCTTCTTCCTGGTGTTAAGGCCGCATCAGAGAAGGCTTTCCAAAGCGGAAATGTACCGCATGGCAGAGAAGCTCCACGGCTCCTGTTTTTACCTGGCGGACAGCGCCCACAGGGGGATACAGAAGGCGGAGAACCGCAGTTTTGCCGGTGTGGATCAGGAGAATGTCAGACTCGTACTGATGAAGAAGTGTGAGGATGACGAGGCTGTGATCGTGCGTCTGCTGGAGTGTGAAGGAATAGCAACAGCGTGTCAGGTGAGGGTAGGGCAATACAGCTACCCGGTTGCGATCGGAAAGTATGAGATTCTGACACTGAAGATCATTCAGGGAGGGGAACGTGCAGAGATCGTGAATTTATTGGAATGGAAGGATTAGGAGAATGAGAGAAAAGGATAAAACATTATATATGATCGGAAACGCACATCTGGATCTGGTGTGGCAGTGGCAATGGCAGGAAGGGTTTCAGGAGATCAAGGCGACTTTCCGTTCCGCGCTGGATCGTATGGAGGAGTATGATGACTTCTTCTTCACCAGCAGTACAGCGGCCGGCTATGAGTGGGTGGAAGAAAATGAGCCCTCCATGTTTGAGGAGATCCGTGAAAGAGTCAGGGAAGGCAGATGGATCATCGTGGGCGGCTGGTGGGTCCAGCCTGACTGCAACGTACCCGGCGGAGAATCCTTTGTCCGTCAGGGGCTGTATGCCCAGCGTTATTTCCGGGAAAAATTCGGTGTAACCGCTCATACAGGGTATAACGTTGACAGCTTCGGCCATCATGGGATGCTGCCCCAGATTCTGAAAAAATCAGGCATGGACAATTATGTGTTCATGCGTCCGGGCTGTCATGAAAAGGGGCTGGAAGGGGAAACTTTCCGCTGGATCTCCAAGGACGGATCTGAGGTGACGGCTTTTCGGATTCCTTATGAATACTGCACCTGGCCGGAAGAAATCGAAGAGCATATCCGCCGCTGTGCCGTAAAGATCAAGCAAAGCGATGGCATTGCCATGTGCTTTTACGGCGTGGGCAATCATGGCGGCGGTCCCACCAGGAGAAATCTGGATTCCATACGGGATCTGAACAAACGGGAGGATCTGCCCGAGTTAAAATTCTCCCATCCTGATGCGTACTTCGAAGCTGTGAAAAAGCGCGGTGAGGAGCTTCCGGTTGTGACAGGAGACCTGCTGCACCACGCAAGCGGCTGCTACAGCGTACATTCTGGTGTGAAGCGCTGGAACCGTCTGGCAGAAAACCGTCTGATCATGGCGGAAAAGGTTTCTGTGATGGCAAAGCACATGTCCATCGGAAGCTACCCGGCTGCCCGATATACACAGGCCTGGAAAAATGTGCTGTTTAACCAGTTCCACGACATCATGGCAGGCACATCCATTGAGCCCGCTTATGATGATGCCCGGGAAAGCTACGGCGCAGCCCTGGATATTGCCGCTAAGGGGTTAAATGCCGCAGTACAGGCGATCTCCTGGCACATTGATATTCCTGCGGAAGAGGGGATGAGACCGATCGTGGTAGTGAACCCCAATGCCTTTTCCGGCAGATTTGAGGTGGAGATGGAGTGTCCGGAGTTAAAGGAAGGTATGGTTTTGCTGGATGAAAACGACAGGCAGATTCCCTTGCAGAAGACACAGTCCGCATCTTCCAGCAATGGCAGGACACGCCTTTGTTTTGTTGCGGATCTGCCTTCTATGGGGTATGCAACCTTTCGTCTGGCAATCCGCGGTCAGTCTGAGTCCTTTGCGGATGTAACCTGTACAGATACCTATGCGGAGAACGACTGGTTTTCCATCACCTTTGACGAAGCGACCGGTTATATCACTTCATTCAGGAAGAAAAATGATGGGACAGAGTATTTCAGGGAACCTGCGGCAGTGCCGGTGGTGATCGAAGATCAAAACGATACCTGGGCTCATGCGGTGCGCATCTTCGACACGAAGGCGGGACAGTTTACGGCATCCAGTGTCAAATGTGTGGAAAAAGGCCCCGTAAAATGTGTGATCCGTGTCACCAGTACCTACGGCAGTTCCCGTATTGTTCAGGATTATAATATTTACCGGGAACTGGATTTTGTCCGGGTAAAGACCATGGTAGACTGGCATGAGAGATTTTCAATGTTAAAGCTGCAGTTTCCGATGAATCTAAACTACATGCGCACCACCAGTGAGATTCCCTATGGGGTTTCCCAGAGAGAGCCTGACGGAGAAGAGTATCCGATGCAGAATTTTGTGGATGTGGAGGGAGCAAATCCCGGACTTGATACACTTGAGCAGGGATTGTCGCTGCTCAATGACGGCAAGTCCAGCTTCTCCGCAAAGCATAGGGAAATTTCCCTCACTGTGCTGCGCAGTCCCATCTATTGCAATCACGAGCCATACGTGCCGGATGATAATTTAGAGTATGTATATATGGACCAGGGAGTGCAGCGTTTTCAGTGGGGCATGTACCCTCATGACGGGAGCTGGGAGACAGCAAAGACGGTAGAGCGCAGCCGCATGCTGAACGAAAAGCCGGCAGCCCTGTTTGAAACCTACCACCAGGGCGAGCTTCCCATGCGTGCGTCCTTCCTCTCCGTGGAGGCACAAAACGTTTTGGCAGCTGTGTTAAAAGAAGCGGAAGACGGCAGCGGGGATATGGTGCTGCGTCTGGTAGAGACTGTGGGAAAAAGCTGTGATACGGCGCTCACTGTATTTGGACTGGAGGATAAGGTAAAGCTCACCTTTGGCGCATTCGAAATCAAGACGGTCCGGATCTCTGCTGACGGCAAAGTGACAGAGACCGATCTGCTGGAGGATAAGATTTGAAAGAAGGTCGTCTGTGAAACGATTGATTGTTATGCGTGCCGGAGCACGCAAGGGGGTATAGGGATGAAGAGAGTAGCAGTGATTCATACCACGCCGGTAACTATTCCGGCTCTGAAAAAAGAAATCCTGGCCGCATGCGGTCAGGTAGAGGTTATCAATTTGTTGGACGACAGTATGCTTCCAGAGATCAATCGTGCAGGAAAAATCACACCGGATGTGAGTTATCGCCTGCACACGCTGATGCTTATGGCACAGACTGCCGGGGCGGATGCAGTTCTCTGCGCCTGCTCTTCCATTGGCGGTATTTTTGAGGAAGGCAGGGCAGTCCTATCGATTCCGGCTCTGCGCATAGATGAGCCTATGGCAGAGAAAGCGGCTGCATTTCACAGGGTTGGAGTGGCGGCAACGCTGCAGTCCACCATCGGCCCTACCACGGAGCTGATCGTCCGCAAGGCAGCAGAACTGGGCAATGAGATTCTGGTTGACACAAAGGTGATTGACAATGCGAACAGTCTTTTGGCAGACGGAAAAGGGACAGAGTACGATCGCGTTGTGGGCAGTGAACTCAAAAAACTGGCTCAGAATAATGACGTTGTTGTCCTGGCACAGGCTTCCATGGCCCGGGCAGCTGCAGGACTTGGCGAGGAGGAACGGCGGCATTTGCTCACGAGCCCGGCCAGCGGTGTGGCAGCTCTGGCGGAATTGATGGCAGGGATGCCAGTTGAAAAGAGAGACTGACTGGGCAGGCTGTGGTTTGGTGTGAAGAGACGATATTAGGAGAGGGTATTAAAATGGAAAGATTGTACCTGGGCGTTGACGTGGGAACTACCCATTTGAAAGTCTGCGCCGTGGATGTGCGCGGAAACTGCCTGGCTGTGGCGGAGCGGGATCAGGAGCTGATGCCGGACAGGGTATTTGGAGATTCCATCCCGGCAGAATTGTTGTTTGAGCGCTGCACAGACTGTATTCGGGAAGTGTTGGAGACAGTAGACAAAACGCAGGTCGCCGCCATTGGGATTACCAGCATGGCGGAGGCCGGCATTCCCATAGACGCGGGCGGGGAGGCGCTGATGCCGCTGATCCCATGGAATCAGGAGGGACTGGGAAGTCAGAAGCCGGACTTTTTGGAAGCGTTTACTGATTGGGAACTTTATCAGAAAACCGGGCTTTGCTGGCATCCCAAATATACCATCAACAGACTCTGGCAGATGCGCGCACAGCAGGAGGCACTGTTTGCAAGAATGGATTGTTTTCTGTCCGTGTCCGACTATATATTGTTCCGGCTCACCGGACAGAAACTGACAGAGGAATCATTGGCCTGCCGCACGATGCTCTACAATATCCACAGACAGTGCTGGGACAGGGAGCTGACAGGCCTTGCGGACATGTCAGGCAGGCTGCCCTGTGTTGTCGCAAAAGCGGGGGACTGGCCGGTATTGTCGCGGTATCTGTCGGAGAGATGGGGGCTGGACAAAGAAGTGCGGATCTGCATCGCAGGACACGATCATCTGTGTGCGGCGCAGGCGCTGGGGATTGGGGGCAGGGATGTGCTAAATTCCATGGGCACGTCGGAAGTGTATGTGGGATTTATGGAAGTGCTTCCCGATCTGTACAGTCTTTACGAGAGAGGCATTTTGACAGGGCGGTACGGCGGCCGGTATTACTGGATCTGCAATATGCCGTCCTCAGGCGCTTCTATTGAATGGCTGCGCAGTCTGCTTTCACAGAACGGGCGGAAGATGGGATATCAGGAGCTGATGCAGACATCGTGTGAAAAGCATACACCGCTTTTGTACCTGCCCTTTGTGAACGGCGCAGGCACCCATCGGAAGAAGAAGCTGCCGGGGGGATTTCTGGGGGCAGATCTGCATACCAGTGCGGCACACCTGGTCAGTGCGGTCTGTGAAGGGATTGCCTGTGAATCGGCAGTGATTCTGGAAAAACTGGCAGAGGCGGGCATAGAGGCGAAAACCATCCATGCAGTGGGCGGCGGGACAATGAATCGCAGGCTGATGCAGGCAAAGGCAGATTTCACATCGCACACCTATGAGACGGATATACAGGTGCAGGCGGCAGCGGCGGGGGCGGCGCTGTCCGCGGCAGGGCTGACCGGACAGGCCCGGTTAAAGGACAGGATACAGCCAGACAGTCAGGAAGCGGAAAACTGCCGGAAAAAATATCAGAGATACACCCGGCTGACAGAAATGCTGGGAGAATAAAACGGAGGACAGGATTATGCAGTTAGTACCAGTTACGGAAATGTTGAAGAGGGCGCAGGAGGGCGGCTATGGTGTGGGCTCTTTTTCTGCGAGAAATACCTTTTTGATCGACGCTGTCTTAAAGGCGGCCCAGGCGCAGAAATCTCCTGTGATCGTTCAGATCTCAGCCAATGAATTTGGCTGGTTTGACGTCAGCGCAAAGGAATTTGCAGAGCGTTTTTATGAGGTACATAAAAATTACGAAGGGCAGGCGGTGCTTCACCTGGATCATACCAAAGATCCTGCCGTCATCAGGGAGGCTATCGACGCAGGGTTTATGTCCGTCATGATCGACGCTTCCCAGAAATGTTTTGAGGAGAATGCTGCGATCACCAGAGAGGTGGTGGAATACGCGCATGCAAGAGGTGTGGCAGTGGAAGCGGAGCTGGGCAGGATCGGTGCCACCGACAAGATAGAGACCGACAATGATGAAAGTCTTTATACGGATCCGCGGGAGGCGAAGGAATTTGTGGAAAGAACCGGTGTGGATATGCTGGCGGTCTCTATCGGCACAGCACATGGCGTGTATCCGGTTAAGAATCCCATGATCGATCTGGATCGTCTGGCACAGATCAGGGAACAGATTGATATTCCGCTGGTATTGCACGGTGGCAGCGGTCTGCCGCAGGAGACTGTGTGGAAAGCCATCACCGTTGCAGGCGGCGGTGTAAGCAAGATTAATATAGCCACAGACTTAGAGCAGGCTTTTCTGGGCTCTTTGGGCTGCGGGCGAAAGACCAACAGAGAGATCTGGGAGATGGAGCCTGCGGCGCTTGCCAGGGCGGCGGATGCCGTACAGGCTGTTGTGGAAGAGAAGATTGCAGATTTTGTCAGGAGTGCAGACAGAGTATGAATAGACTAAGAGTAGGTGTGGTTGCTGATGACATCACAGGTGCAAACGACATTGGCATCTGTTTTGCCAGCGGCGGCTATCGGGGGGCGGTTTTTCCGCAGGAGCTGATCCAGGACAAGGATCTACAGGAGGAAGCCTGTGGGCTGGATGTGGTCATCATCGATACAGACAGCCGGTTTGATGATTCCAAAACGGCGGCAGACAAGGTGGCGAGAGCGACGCAGATGTTGAAAAAACTGTCTTGTGACAGGTATTTCAACAAAACCTGTTCTGTTTTCAGGGGCAATATCGGCGCTGAATTTGACAGTATGCAGGATGTGCTGGGGGTGCCTTCCTCCATGGTGATTCTGGGTTTTCCAAAAAACGGAAGAACCACCGTGGATGGGATACACTATGTATATGGTGTCAGACTGGAGGATTCACAGTTTCGCAGTGATCCGATCCATCCGATGGAGCTTTCCTATCTGCCGGACATTCTGGCAAAACAGTCTGACCGCAGTGTCGGTCTTGTGACCTGGAAGGATCTGGATCAGGGAGTGCTGTATGTCAAGGCAAAAAAGGACAGGCTGAAGAAAGAAGGCTGCGCTTATGTGCTGTTCGACATCCGCAGCCAGGACGACCTTGCCCTGGTGGCTGAGGCAGTGGCGGGGGAGAAAAACATTTGCGGCAGCTCAGCCATTGGAGAATTTTTGCCGGGAGTGTATCACAGGATGCAGGCAGAACATGCGCGGATGTCCGGCGGTCAGGTTTTGCTTGTGGCGGGCAGTCTGACCGATCAGAGTAGGGCGCAGACTGCACATATCCGTTCCCTGGGATGGCCGGTCTTTGAGCTGGATTCCCGGGCAGTATTTGACCGGGAAAGCCAGAGGGAGGCAGAGCGGCAGCTGATTCAGAAAGCGGTGGCAGCGATGACAGAATCAGGCCATGCCATGATCTGCTCCCAACAGGATGCGGGCAAAGTGGCAGAGGCCAGGGAGCACGGCGGCCATCTGGGGTTTTCCTGGCAGGAAGTAGGCAGGCTGATTTCCGGCAGCTTAAGTCATGCAGCGGAGGAGATTTTAAGGCAGACAAACTGCAGAAACCTGGTAGTGGCAGGAGGAGATACCTCCGCGGCAGTGACCAGGCAGCTTGGGATCTACCGCATGGAGATTGGCAGGGAAATCGAACCCGGTGTACCGTTTATGAGGGGAAAGTGCCGCCTTGGCATGTTGAATCTGGTATTGAAATCCGGGAGCTTTGGCAGCGGGGCCTTTTTGGAAAAAGCGGCGGTCAGCACGGTAAATGGAGGATGAGAGGAAGATGACAGATTATTTGAAATTAATGGCGGACAGATATCCGGCGCTGGAAGGCGTGAGCGGGGAAGTAGAGGAGGCGTTTGAAATACTCAAAACTTCCTATGAGAGCGGCGGCAAGCTGCTGGTCTGCGGGAACGGCGGCAGCGCTTCCGATTCCGAGCATATCGTGGGTGAGCTGATGAAGGGCTTTTACAGGCAGCGTCCGCTTCCAGAAACGGAGAAGGTGGCAATCGGTGAGATCAGCGCATTTTTGCAGGGGGCGCTTCCTGCCATTGCGCTGACAGGCCATCCGGCGCTGACGACAGCATTCATAAATGATGTGCGGGCGGATATGACTTTTGCACAGCAGGTATACGGTTACGGAAAGGCAGGTGATGTGCTGGTCGCCCTGAGTACTTCCGGCAATTCTGCCAATGTGCTGCATGCAGCGACTGTGGCAAAGGCAAGAAATCTGGCGGTAATTGGTTTAACCGGCAGGGACGGCGGGCGGTTAAGGGAAATCTGTGATGTGTGCATCGCAGTGCCCGCCCGTGTGACAGCAGAGATTCAGGAATATCACCTTCCCGTATATCACACCCTGTGCGCAATGCTGGAAGACTATTTTTTCCCGGATAACGAAACAGAGAGGACAGGGACGGACAAATGGATGTGAAACAGATACAGGAATGGAGAGAGGAGATCTGCCGGATCAGCGCCATGCTTTTTGCAAAAGGGCTGGTCAGCGGCAAGGATGGTAATATCAGTGTCAGAATTGCGGAGGATGAAATGCTGGTGACGCCCTCCGGTGTCTGCAAGGCGTTTCTGGAGCCGGAGATGATATTGCGCCAGCGGTTTGACGGAACTGTTGTGGAGGGAGAGCTGCGCTCTACGCGGGAGGCCGGAATGCATAGCAGATTATATGAACTGAAGCCGGAGATCACAGCCATCGTGCACAGCCATCCTGCGGCAGCTACCGCTTTTGCAGTTTGCGGCAGGGAGCTGCCGCAGAACATTCTGCTGGAGGTTCCAGCCCTGTTAGGGAAAACCGCAGTGGCAGGCTATGCGCCTGCAGGCAGCAGGGAGTTGATCGCAGAGGTGGAAAAGTGTGCGGAAAGCAGCGTGATCCTGCTGCAGAATCACGGAGTCATCACCTGTGGCAGCGATCTTGCGGACGCCTTTGCCAGAATGGATGCCGTGGAAAATGCAGCCAGGACGATCATCTTTGCCAGGCTGCTCGGAGAGCCCAAAACGCTGGCGTAGCGGGCTGCATCATACAACATAAAACAGGGAGGAAGAGTCGGTTATGATACCAAAATATAAAGATGAAACGTTGAGTTTCCGGGAGCGTGCAAAGGATCTGGTTGCACAGATGACTGTGGATGAGTGTACCACACAGATGATCTATGAGGCAAAGAAAATAGACCGTCTGGGCATCAAGGCCTACAACTGGTGGAACGAGGCCCTGCACGGGGCGGCAAGGAGCGGGATGTCCACTGTGTTTCCCCAGGCGATCGGCATGGCGGCTTCCTTTGACCCGGAGCTGGTGGGAAGGATGGCGGCAGTGGCTGCAACAGAGGGACGGGCCAAATACAATACCTTTCAGAAATATAAGGATTACGGCATTTATAAAGGACTGACGTTCTGGTCTCCAAACGTGAATATTTTCAGGGATCCCAGATGGGGAAGAGGACAGGAAACGTACGGGGAAGACCCGTATCTGTCAGGAAAACTGGGTGCCGCTTTTGTCAGAAACCTGCAGGGTGATGATCCAAAATATATGAAGGCAGCTGCCTGCGCGAAGCATTTTGCCGTGCACTCCGGGCCGGAAAATCTGCGCCATGAATTTGATGCAGTGACCAGCAGACAGGATCTGGAGGAAACCTATCTGCCTGCGTTTCAGGATCTGGTCAATGCAGGCGTAGAGGGCTTTATGGGAGCCTACAACCGGACGAACGGTGAGCCCTGCTGCGGCAGTAAGACGCTGATGGTGGATATTCTGCGCGGCAGATGGAAGTTTGACGGTTATTTCACTTCTGACTGCTGGGCGATCGCAGATTTCCATCTGCATCATATGGTGACCAGTACGCCCGCGGAATCGGTTGCCCTGGCGTTAAAAAACGGCTGTGATCTGAACTGCGGCAATACGTACGTCTACCTGATGGCTGCCTATCAGGAGGGCAGGATCACGGAGGAGGAGATTCGGACATCCTGTGAGCGGCTGATGGAAACCAGATTCCGGCTGGGCATGTTCGATGAAAAGACGCCATTTGACGATATCGATTATAATGCCATTGACACGGAGGAGAGCCGTGCCCTGAATGAGGAGGCAGCCAGAAAAACGATGGTTTTACTGAAAAATAACGGTGTGCTTCCATTGCAGAAAAACAGACTCCGCAATGTAGCAGTGATCGGGCCAAACGCAAATTCCATAGTTCCCTTAAACGGAAACTATCACGGCACTGCAAACCAGTATCATACCGTGCTGGAGTCCATCCGCAGTGCGCTGCCCGAGGGCGTGCGCCTGAATTATTCCAGAGGCAGCCATCTCTATGAGTACAAGCTGGAGGATCCAGGTTTTGCAGGGGACTGTCTCGCGGAGGTAAAGGCCCAGACGGATCTGGCCGATGTAGTGATCCTGGTGGTGGGAATGGATGAAACCATCGAAGGGGAGGAGATTGTCGGAAAAGAGGGCTTTACAGGTGACCGGAACGATCTGCTGCTGCCCAAATGCCAGCAGGATCTGATCGCTACAGTGATGGAGCGCGACACTCCGGTGGTGCTGGTGAATATGAGCGGAGGTGCAGTGGATTTCGGGGAGGGGAATCAGGCCGACGCGATTATACAGGCATGGTATCCCGGCGCGATGGGCGGCAAGGCTGTCAGTGACCTGATCTTTGGAGAATACTCACCCTCCGGCAGACTGCCTGTCACATTCTACCGAAACGACAATGAGCTGCCGGATTTTCTGGATTACAGCATGGATAACAGGACCTACAAGTTTTTTAAGGAACGACCGCTGTATCCTTTTGGTTATGGCTTGAGCTACACCACTTTTGCATACAGTGATATGCAGGCTATGCAGGAAATCTTTGCGGCGGGAGAAGATGTGACCGTGACAGTGAAGGTCAGGAATACGGGCGAGGTAACATCAGACGAAATCGCAGAGTGCTATCTGAGAGATGAGGAGGCATCCGTCCGTGTGCCTGTGCACAAGCTCTGCGGCATGCGGCGCATTACCCTTTCTCCCGGTGAAGAAACGACCGTGACTTTCACAGTGGACAGCCGGCAGTTTGCAGTTGTAACTGAGGAGGGAGAATATGTATTTGAACCAGGTGCGTTTACCATTTTTGCAGGAGGCTGTCAGCCGGAACCCTACAGCGAAGAACTGTCAGGCTCCAGGGCAGCATCTGTCAGGGTTATGATGAAAGGACAGGAGGAGAGCGATGGCGTTAAAGAATAAAGTGCAGCTGATCACTTACGCCGACTCTTTGGGGGGAGATCTAAAGGCGTTAAATGCGGTTCTGACCAGACATTTTGTGGATGTTTTTGAGGGGGGCGTGCATATTCTGCCGCCTTTTCCATCCTCCGGGGACAGAGGCTTTGCGCCCATGACCTATTTTGAGATAGAGCCTGCCTTCGGAACATGGGAGGATATGAAAACGATCGGCGAAACTTTTGCGATTGCAGTGGACCTGATGGTCAACCACATCTCCCAGCGCTCCGGATATTTTCAGGATTTTCTCAAAAAGGGCAGGAATTCCGAATATGCGGACTATTTTCTGACACTGGATAAGATTTGGCCTGATGGCGAGCCGGTGAAGGCGGATTTAGATAAGGTGGCGCTGCGCCGTGATGTTCCCTACTCCGAATTTACGGTTGAGGAGACCGGCGAAAAAGAACGGGTATGGACTACTTTTGGGGCATCTGACCCTTCCGAGCAGATTGACCTGGATGTACATTCTCCTGCTGTACAGGAGATGTTTCGGGATGTCTTAACCCGGTTTGCCCAAAACGGTGTCAGAATGGTGCGTCTGGATGCCGTCGGCTATGTACTGAAAAAGCCCGGAACCAGCTGTTTTTGTCTGGAGCCGGAGATGTATGACTATATCAGCGGGGTGAAGGAAATCACCGATGCCCTGCAGATCGACATTCTGCCGGAGGTGCATGCGAACATCGAAATCCAGTATCGCCTGGCGAGGCGTGGAATATGGATCTATGATTTTATTATGCCATACCTGATGCTGGACACCATGATATTCAAACGGCACAACAAGCTCTATCAGTATCTGGAAAACCGGCCTGAAAACCAGTTTGTCACGTTGGACTGCCATGACGGCATTCCGGTCAAGCCCGATCTGGACGGCGTGATTGATGAGGCGGATGCGCTGGCTGTGACAGACACATGTCTGGAAAGAGGCGCGCGCATAACCCGCATTCTGTCAGAGAGTCAGAAGGGCAGAAATGGTTTTGACGTACACCAGATTGTCTGCACCTACTATGAAGCGCTGGGATGTGATGACGACGCATATCTGGCAGCAAGGGCGATTCAGTTCTTTGTGCCGGGCATCCCCCAGGTTTACTACGTAGGTATGCTGGCAGGCAGAAATGATACAAAGAGAGCGGATCAGACTGGTGATAACAGAGAGATGAACCGCCATAATTACACGCTGGAAGAGGTCGATGCCGCGGTGGAGACGGCAGTGGTCCAGAGGCTGATGGTGCTGGCGAGATTTCGCAACAGTCATCCCGCGTTTGACGGCACCTTTGAAACAGTTGCATGTCCGGAGGATCAGGTATGTTTGAGGTGGACTCTGGGTGGGGATTCCTGTACCCTGCATGTGGATCTTGGCATCTGCAAGTCCCATATCATATCTGTGACAGGCGGTAAGGAAGAGAAGATTGTAGTCTGATTTCTGATAGAATTTTGCGCATAACAGGCCCTGAGGATAAAGATATCTCTTAATTTGTACGATATAGATTATGACACGTATTAATGTGCCGCTTTTGTGTTGCACGGACGCATATTACAGGAACGAGAGCGTGCACGGCAGTTTTTGTCTGAATCAGGGAGGATGATGGCATGAGTATGATGTTGGGAATCAGTACTTCTAGTAAAAAGAGGCTGGAAATCAAAGATATGAGCGGAAAGGTGGTCGGCTCGGTCACAGTCACGAAGGGGAAGGCGTCCCAGGTGGTGGTGAAGAAGCGCCTGCCGTACAGTTTTAAGGAGATATCGACAAGACTATTAAAGACAAAGAAATCCGGCAATGCGCATCAGGTATTGATCAGCGCGCGGCAGAAAGTGGTATCGCTGCGGCTGATGTACAAGGGCGGTGTGTACGATGACGATGAGGTTTTTGCTGCGCTGATGCACGCGCAGGCGATCGTGCGGGTGGCGAAAAAGCGTGAGAAACACCTGCAGGAGGAAGAGCGGGCAGAGAAAAAGATCGAAAAGGATGGAGAGGACAGCACGTTCTGCCAGGCAGACATTGAGGAGAAAACACAGGAGGCGGCCACAAAAGATATTCATAAGCAGGAAGCAGAGCAGAAAAGGGCAAAGATGGATATGCAGCGAATGCAGAAGATGATGGAAAAGTATGAGCGCATGATGCAGGAAGCCATGAAAGAGCTCGAGCAGATGGAGAATATGGATGAATTGTCGGACGAGATGGGAATCAGCGGCGAGATCAGCATGGACCCGGCAGATCTGGAGCTCATGAAGAAGAAGCACCGCGCCGATGAGATGCGGGCAATCGTTGAGGCGGACATGAAGTATCTGAAATTCATGTTTGACAAGCTCGAGAAGGAGAAGCAGAGCAACAGTAACAGCATCAGCAATTACAGCAGCATCAGTTATGATAACAGCGGCAGTGGAAACAGCGGCGTCTCGCTGGAATTGGGCGGCGTGGATATCCCGGTGGAGGCGGCACCCGATGCGATGACAATAGTTGAGGGCGGCGCAGTCGATGTGGAGGTATGATTCAGATTGGAATTATCTATACAAGATTACCAATAATATACCAAATATTATAATATTTCTAGTAAATATTTAGATGTTATGTTAAAATAGATATAACAAAGAGAAAAGGAGCTGGTGATATGTATAAGATTATAACAATGGAGCGTGAGTTTGCGAGCGGTGGCAACGAGATCGGCAGACGGGTGGCAAAAAAGCTTGGCATAGAGCTGTATGACAGGAACATATTGGTCGAGGCGGCAAAGCGGCTGGAAATTCCGCCTATTTACATCGGTGATTTGGAGGAGACCGCGCCGGGAAGCATCATCTTCAATCTCTCCAAGACGGCTATCGGAGGCAGCAGAAAGGAGAATGCCAGTCTTCCGATGTCCGAAAAGCTGTTTTTGGAAGAAAAAAAGATTATCGAGGAGATTGTCGAGAAACATGACTGCGTGATCGTGGGCAGATGCGCTTCCTTCATATTGTATGACAGGGAGGACTGTCTGAAAGTGTTTGTCCATGCGGATAAGGATTACCGCATTAACCGCACGATCCAGACAGAAAATATCGCGCCAGCCGAGGCTGACGACTTTCTGCGCAAGTCGGACAAGAGGAGAAGCAATTTCTACAACACGCACACCGGCTGGAAGTGGGGCGATCCGTCGAAGTTTGACTTGTGTCTGAACAGCAAGAGCCTTGGTCTGGATGGATGTGTGGATATCCTTGCCGGGATGATGCAGAAGTGAGGACACAGCGGTACAGTATAATGTCATTGTGCGCGAAGACAATCCCGCTGCAGACAAGTAAATAAACCGCGCGGAGCATAACGCAGTAAAATAAGTGTATAACATGATGCGAATGGCATGTTATGCACTTATTTTTTAGGAGCCGCCCGATTGATAATGCCCGACATCAGATTTTCCAGGCAGGCTGCGCCGCCCGCCTGATAAAATGTGCGGAATTTCTGAACGCTTTCTGATTTGTTACATAAAATAAAGTAAAAGTAGTTGTTCACACATATCTGCATATCTGCGCATCTGCAGTTGTGGAGATACTGGATTGTTACAAAGACATATTGGAGGCTTGTGTCATTATGGCAGATATCACCCCGGGAATGATTTTTACGGATACTTTGAGGAATGGAAAGCCGGATGCGCTGGCGTGGATTCGCGGAAACGCGCAGAATCCGCAGCTGAGCGGTATCGTCAAATTTTACACGACACCGTATTCCGGCGTTCTGGTTGAGGCGGAGATCTTTGGACTGCCCGATATTGCGACACAGTTCTCATCAGATTTTTATGCGATGCACATACATGAGAAAGGGGACTGCACGATGCCCTTTGACAGAACAGGAGGTCACTACAATCCTACCAATGAGCCGCACCCGGACCATGCGGGGGACATGATACCTCTCATGGGAAATCAGGGGTACGCGTGGCTTGCTTTTTATGATAAGCGGTTTACGATTCCTGAAATCATGGGAAGAAGCGTCATCATCCACAAGATGCCGGACGATTTCAAATCCCAGCCGTCGGGAGACGCGGGAGAGAAGATTGGCTGCGGTGTGATACGGTAAGGCAGCTGATTTGTTACAAAATGCTCTTGATGGTTGGCAGGGGATAGAGTAGAATTGCAGTTGTAAGACGAAAATACTTTAGGAGGAGTGTGCTATGACAGCAGAGCGATATGTCAGAGAAGTGGGAAAACTGTTAAAATGCCGCACGTCAAAGAAAAGGGAGATCAAGAGCCAGCTGTTATCGGAGATCAACAATGCCGTTGCAGACGGGGAAGCCCTGGAGGACGTGTTGAAACGCATGGGGATTCCGTGGGATTACGCCAACCGGTACAACGATCATTTTGACAAGGCGGAGCGAAAGGCGGCAAAACGCGAGCGGAGCATGAAGACATGGGGAATCGCGCTCATCATCATAGCGATCATACTTTTTGTTGTGTACTGGAATCTGCCCAGGTGGAGCGATATCAGCGAGAGTACAGTGTTCAGCGGGGAGCAGGTGAAGGCAGAGGCGGAGGAGATCATAAGGCTTTACAGCGACAACGATTTTCAGGCAGTGACTGCACGCATGAATGATGACATGAAGCAGGTTCTGAATGCGGCGACGCTCCAGTACACAAAGTCCCAGTTAAATGAGGATTTCGGAGAGCTTTATGCGTTTGGGAATATGTACGCTTCGGAGGCAAAGCAGAACGGAAAATTTTATGCGATGGTTCAGGTCAGCGTGTCGTATTCCAACACGAGTGTGACTTACACGGTAACCTTTGACGCGGATATGAAACTTGCGGGATTTTATGTGAAGTAGAGGAAAGTATCCGCAGAAAAGCGGTGTTGATTTTGATAGCAGAGGGAAGAAAATGAGAGAAGAACAAAGAAACTATATCAGAGATCTGTACAGACAGATTCAGGAGTCGGAGCTGCAGATGCGGGACAAGCCGATGCCAGGGCTCACGAGAGAAGATTTTTTCCTGTTTCATGAGACTGGAAACAGGCTTGTGTATGAGAATGCGTATTTTGGGAGAAGGAAGTATCTGACAGTCTATGCCATATTGGCCTTGTGGAGCAGGGAGCTCTCGCGGCAGGGGATCATTGAGGAGAAGATTGAGGACTCTGCGGAGGAAGCTTATGTGAAACGTCTGGAAGCGATCATGGTCAGTATCTGTTGTGAGGAGCAGTTCTGGGCGCTGCCGGCGCATGTGGATTTTGGACGGATTGACCAGCCGGAGACGGCGCACACGGTTGATTTGTTTGCGGCAGAGACGGCGCAGGCTTTGTCAGAGATTGTCCTGCGTTTGTATGACAGGCTTTCGCGTGAAACCGTGACCTGTGTGGCGCGCGAAGTGATCGGACGTGTGCTGCAGCCTTTTGCGTCATCATCCGTTCCCTACAGTTGGTGGGAGACAGACCGCTGCAACTGGTCTGCTGTCTGTGCAGGTTCTGTCGGCATGACGGCGATCAATATTGACGCGTTAAACCACAAGCTCATGGAACAGTACATGCCGGATAACCATGATAAGGACGCGCTGACCGCGCTCGATGTTCTGCTGTACCGGGACTGTTTCCGGCAGCTGTCACCTAACTGGAAGAATGATTGTCTGAAACGCGCCTGTGATGCACTGCAGTGCTATCTGGATGGAATGGAGGCCGACGGTGCGTGCACGGAGGGGTTGAGCTATTACAACTATGGTATGTCTTTCTATGCAGCATTTGCGGAAATGTATTGCGCAGCGTGCAGCCACGAGCAGAATGCGGAACAGCTGATGTATCGTGACAAATGCGGGCAGATTGCAATGTTCCAGCAGAAATGTTATTTCACAAGCCGTGTCGGAAAGGGGGTCAGCATCAGTTTCTCTGATGGGAGCAGGGATGAGTCGTTTCTTCCCGGACTGACTGCGTATCTAAAACACTGTTATCCGCAGGTGCGGACGCCGGATTACGCACTTGCGCGTCGTTTTGACGAGGACGCATGCTATCGCTATCTCACAAACGAGCGGAATATCAGCTGGCTTATGCGATATGCGGATGCGGATGCTGTTTCCGGCCAAAGCGGAAGGCAGGATAAAGAAAAAGTAGCAGGAGACATCGCAAAAGCGCAGACAGCGGGAAACCGTGCAGATACATTGACTGCATATCTGCTTCCGGCAGCACAGTGGCTGATCTGTCAGGATGAAAACGGAAACGGATTTGCCGCGAAGGGCGGAAACAACGACGAGAATCATAACCACAATGATATCGGACATTTTCTGTGTGTGTTTAACGGGGAGATGCTGCTCACCGATTTGGGGGCGGGTGAGTACACCAGGGATTACTTTGGCGATAAACGATATGAGATTTTATGCAACCGTTCCATGGGACATTCCGTTCCGATCATCAACGGTGAGGAGCAGTGTGCGGGAGCCGGATACAGTGCAGACGGATTTGCGTGGGATGAAGAGATGCACACGCTGACGATATCCTTTGCGGGAGCATACGCAGAAGGCAGTATCGGGAAGCTGGTCCGCCGTATCAGGATGTGTGACAAGCCTTCTATTAATATAGAAGGAAAAGAGCCGCAGAAAAATTGTCGGCATAAAATGCAGATCGAATTGCAGGATTGCTTTGCGGCCTGCGAGAATACAAAGTCGATCGCGGAAAACATTGTCACAGAGTATGAGCCGGTCGTACAAGACGGGGCGGTATGGATTAAAGGGCAGCAGGGACAGTGCAGGATTCAGCCGGAAAACTGCAGCGATATCACGATGAAAATCATTCCATGTGAGCACAGCGACCACGCGGGAAATCGTCAGACAATATATCGCATTGTATGGGAGGTCGATGTCGAAAAGTGTGGTGACACGGGCTGTAAGATGTGGATAACTTTCTATGACAGTGATGTCAACAGGTAATATCCACATATTTATGCACAATATCCACAAAAATAGTGCGAAAGAATCCATTGTAAATATCTAAAAATGTATAAAAAATTAAAAAAATGGAAATTTTTTAGGGAAAAAAGGACTGTGTGGTCAATTTTACATCAAAAAATAGTAATTATGCTATTGTTTTCTTTTGGCAAAAGGGATATCATAAAAAGTGGAGATTAGGACATCGTTCATTCCGATGAATTATGAAATAAAAGCGAAAACGGAGGTAAACAGTATGGCAATTTTAGTTACGGGCGGTGCCGGATTTATCGGCAGTCACACAGTTGTAGAGCTTCAAAATGCAGGTTATGATGTGGTCGTGGTGGACAATTTATCCAACGCGAGTGTCAAGTCTCTGCAGCGTGTGGAGAAGATTACAGGGAAACCGGTCACGTTCTACAAGGCGGACATTCTTGACAGGGACGCGATGGAAAATATTTTTGAAAGCGAAGAGATTGACTCCTGCATTCACTTCGCAGGTCTGAAGGCGGTTGGTGAGTCTGTTCAAAAACCATGGGAGTATTACAACAACAATATCGCAGGGACATTGACGCTTGTGGATGTGATGAGAAAGCATGGCTGCAAGAACATTATCTTCTCGTCTTCTGCCACGGTATACGGAGATCCCGCATTTATTCCAATCACAGAGGAGTGCCCGAAGGGACAGTGTACCAATCCATACGGCTGGACAAAGTCTATGTTAGAGCAGATATTATCTGACATGCAGAAGGCTGACCCGGAGTGGAATGTGATTCTCCTTCGTTACTTTAACCCGATCGGAGCGCATCAGAGCGGTACCATGGGAGAGAACCCGAACGGAATCCCCAACAATCTGATGCCATATATCACACAGGTAGCTGTGGGCAAGCTCGAAAAGCTGGGTGTATTTGGCAACGATTATGATACCCATGACGGAACGGGTGTAAGAGACTATATCCATGTTGTGGATCTCGCTGTTGGACATGTGAAAGCTTTGAAGAAGATTGAGGAGAAAGCAGGGCTCTGTGTCTACAATCTCGGCACAGGAACAGGCTACAGCGTGCTTGACATCGTAAAGAACTTTGAGGAAGCGACAGGCGTGAAGATTCCGTATGAGATCAAGGCAAGACGTGCGGGCGATATTGCAACCTGCTACGCAGATGCCACAAAGGCGAAAGAGGAGCTTGGCTGGACAGCGCAGTACGGCATTAAGGAGATGTGTGCGGACAGCTGGAGATGGCAGTCAAACAATCCGAACGGATATGATGAATAAATAATAAATAAAATACCGCTGGGTGCCAGCGGTATTTTATTTATGAACAGGGGCGAAACGCATCCCTGTCTGATATTAAATTGTTGGTATCTCTCCGTTTTTGTAGCGGTTGATGTAGCTGTGAATCCTGTCGTTTGGATTTAGCAGGTCACTGATGGAAGAATCGTGATTTAAGGTATCGATAATGTATGCGATATATTTGCTCATGTCGCAGCTGATATACCAGTCTTTTTCAAGCAGTTCCGGTTTCTGATAGATCAGGTTTGTAGTGAGTACCCTGTAGATCAATCCATCCCTGCATGCGTCGTCAAAGATGTCGAGTCCCGCAGTGAACAGACCAAAAGTGGCGGCAGCGAAGATTCGCTTTGCCTTGCGTTTCTTGAGGTCTGTGGCAACCTCGATCATACTCTCGCCGGAGGAGATCATATCATCCACAATGATGACATCCTTTCCCTCGACACTGCTTCCGAGAAACTCGTGTGCCACGATCGGGTTGCGGCCGTTTACCACTCTCGTGTAGTCGCGCCGTTTATAGAACATACCCATATCGAGCCCCATCACGTTTGCCATGTAGATCGCACGGCTCATGCCGCCCTCGTCGGGGCTGATGATCATCATATGGTCTGCGTCGATGGTTAAGTCAGGTATATGATTTAACAGTCCCTTGATAAACTGATAGGTGGGCGATACGGTCTCAAAGCCATTCAGAGGAATCGCATTCTGCACGCGCGGATCGTGCGCGTCGAAAGTGATAATGTTGTCTACGCCCATCTTGACCATCTCCTGGAGCGCAAGCGCACAGTCGAGGGATTCCCGGGAATTCCGCTTGTGCTGGCGGCTCTCATACAGATAGGGCATGATCACGGTGATGCGCCTCGACTTACCGCCGATTGCGGCGATAATTCGTTTTAGGTCCTGATAGTGGTCGTCAGGCGACATATGGTTCTCCTGGCCGCAGAGGGAATAAGTCAGGCTATAGTTCGTGACATCCACCAGCAGATAAATGTCATCGCCGCGCACCGACTCTAAGATCTCGCCCTTTGCCTCCCCGGTACCAAAACGCGGAACGCGGGTATTGATAATGTAGGAATCGCGTTGATACCCGGCAAATGCAAGAGAGTCCTTGTGCTCACTCTCGCGCTCGGCTCTCCATTTGACAAGATATTCGTCAACTTTGTCGCCCAGCTCCTTGCAGCCACTCAAAGGAATGATGCCTAATGAACCTACAGGTATTGAATTGAGATTTCTTTTTTCCTCACGAACTGGCATTGAAAAACCCTCGCTTTCTATATTGTTTTGTGTAGTGTTTCTGTATGTGTTTTATTATCATTTGTTTGTTGCCGCTGTCTTTTTCAGCATCCGGATATCCCGGCCGGTCAGCTTGCATATATCATAATTGCTTGTGATGCGGGAAAAGATTCTGTCAGAATAACGGTCCCGCAGTTCCCCAAGTGAGAGATTTGTCGTGATAATCGTAGCCTTTTTCCGCAGATGTCTGTTGTTCAGGCAGGAAAAAAGCTGGGAGGAAACAAAGGAATTGGTGAGCTCTGTCCCGAGATCGTCGATGATCAGCAGGTCACAGTCACAGATGTCATCGGAGATACCGGATGCCGCCTCCATGCTGTCTCTGTCAAAAGTACTTTTCGACAGGATATCAAAGAGCTGGGAAGCGCTGAAGTAGATCACCAGGTTTCCATGGTCAATCAATTCTTTTGCGATACAGCAGGACAGAAAAGACTTTCCCGTTCCTACTGTACCATAAAAAAACAGGTTTCGGTAGTCCTTATCGAAGCTTTTCACAAAATTTTGGCATATTTGTACAGCTTTCATAAATTTTTCGAGATCCTCGCCCGCATAATAGTCATAGGACAGAGAGTCAAAATTTTCTGTCAGGAGCAGGTTCTTGATGTGGGACTGTTCGTAAATTAAATTGATCTCTTCCGCGCGGAAGCAGCTGCACTTTTGGTTGGCAATGTAGCCCGTGTCGCAGCATTTGTCACACGCGTAGACCGGGGACAGGAAGTCATCGGGAAAGCCGTATTCGCGCAGCAGGGAACTCTTTTTTTCGGAGAGTTCCTTTAAGCGCTGTTTTAATTCCTGCAATGCATTCCCGTTTCCGCCAAGGAGTTTTCTGCCCTGCTCGATGGAGATGGAAGCGACCTGCCGGTCCAGGTCCTCGTAGGCCGGAATCTGTCTGTATACCGTTTCAGTGTTGCGTTCCAGCCGGTGTCTGGCGGCGCGCTGTTTCTCCTCATAGGAGCGCATGATCGCATCGTATTGGCTGTTTGTCAGTGCCATCTGTATATTACCTCTTCTGTTTTCGGAATGGCTGCGCATTTTAGTTGCTCAGTATATTTTGCTCTAACTCATCGAAGTCGTAGGTATTCTGTGCGAAATTGTTGAATTTATTCTTAGTTACGATATTATCGTTTTTAGTATTCATTTTGCGGGGCTTGTCCGCATTGGGGGAAACGCGCCTGTACGCCGCGTCAGCCGCCGGAATGTCAGCCTTGTGATGGACGCCTGCCTGATACCACTTGGTGAGGATACCGTCCGCGTACGCGAAGCGGTGGCTGTCCGTCGTCATGACAGTCTTGTCGCAGGCTTCCTGGATCACATCCAGCAGAAAGCCGTATTCCTTCGTCCATTTGTTTATGTACTCAAGCTCTTTTGGAGCCGGATTTGTGTTCTTGCCGAGCGACTTCATGATCGTGTAGACCGCTTTGTCATACTTGCGTGAAGCATTCTGCGCATCAGTCGGTGAAGTGATGCCCTGCTCATGCCACGCCAAAGCGACTTTTTCCATGTACCGGAAATCTTTTTTGCCGCGCTCTACACAGTGCTGCACCAGATAGTCGATCAGGTCTGTCGAGAAATCAAGTCTGTCATATAGAAAGAGAATAGTCTCCATATCGCTGCGCGTCAGCGGTCTTGCGACATACTGTTCTGTGACCATCAGCAGCTGTTCAATATCTTCGTTGCTCTTGAAGCTTTTGAGCTCGTCAAGGGAATAGTCCGGTCTTGCAATCGTGCCGCTGTTAAGTTTTCCATTTGCGGGCTGGCTGCCCATGGCTGCGACAGTACGATTCGCAGCCAGCGGAGCCGATCCGGCTCTGGCAGTCATGCCCGTCTGCATGGAGGCCGGTCTTATAAAAGATAAGACCGGGGTGATACGGGGAGCCGTTCTGGGCGCCTCGTAAGTTTCAAGGGAAAGTACCCTGATTCCGGACAGGTTGTGAGCCGCGTCGAAGTCAAGTGCCAGAAGCTGTCTGGACTCCCAGTACGTCAGCGACCTGAGCACGTCTTTTTCTGTATAGTTAAACTTGTCCGCAATATCGGTTACGCTTGTTGGGAGATTCGCGTTCATCATGCGGATCAGAAAAAGATAGATCTTGAGCTGTGCGTCGTTGGCGTCTGCCATATATTCGTCAATGAATAAGTTGGAAATGCTTGTCTGGTCATTTGTGGCAGCCCGATAAATATTGACACGATTCATAATTAACCTCCGTCCGGTTAGAAATTCCTTAGTAGCGATCCGGCGTGGGAGACACCGGCATCTGTAAGGTAAGTGTATTGTAGCACACCTGGAAAAAAAAGCAAGCCCCCGACACCGCTCAACCCCTTGTGAATACTGGATTCTTGGGTAATGTGGATACTGTGGATAATGTGGATATCCAAGTGCGGCAGAGTCCTGATTCCTTGTGAAACAACAAAGGTAACATGTGAATTTTTATCATGCATGATGTGGATGAAAGCAAAAAATATCCACACCCTTTTTTGACGATTTGGTCACAAAAAAATGTGGATAATGTGGATAATTATATTCCGAGCAGATTTTCACCGATTTTTACGACGTCTCCGGCGCCCATAGTTATCAACAAATCGCCGTTGATACAATTTTTTAATAAAAAATTTTCTATTTCGTCAAAACTTTGGAAATAGTAGCATTCTGTGCCTGTCTTTTCCAGTTCGGCGAGCAGGTCTCCAGAGCTGATACCGATTGTATTTTTCTCCCGCGCGGCATAGATGTCTGTCAGGATCACTTTGTCCGCGAGCGAAAGCGCTTTCGCAAAATCCTTCAAAAACGCCTTTGTGCGCGTGTAGGTGTGTGGCTGGAACACGCACCACAATGTATTGTGCGGATAGTTTGCGGCAGCTTTCAGCGTGGCGGTGATCTCCGTCGGGTGGTGTGCATAGTCGTCGAGAATCGTGATGCCGGCGACTTCGCCCTTGCGCTCGAAACGTCTTTCTGTGCCGGCGAAAGCGGACAGGGCATTATGTACCGTGTCAGAGTCAAAACCGAGAATATCCATCAGGGCGATGACGGACAGAGAGTTCAGGATATTGTGCTCGCCGACAACGCCGAGTCGGACAGTGCCGCATTCCTGGCCTTTTTTGACAAGCGTGTAAGAAGCGCGTCCAAGCTTATCGTAGACGGCATCGGCAAAACTGTAATCGGCGGAGGCATCTGCGCCGAACGTGATAATCCTGCAGCGAAGCCCTTCGACAAGCTGTTCGACATGGTCGATTCCGCTGTTGATGATCAGACAGCCGTCATCGGGAAGAATCTCGGCGAATCTTTGAAAAGAGCGGCGGATATCGTCGATATCTTTGAAAAAGTCCATATGGTCTTCTTCTATATTAAGGATGATGCTGATGCGGGGGAAGAAGCTCAAAAAGGAGTTCGTGTACTCGCACGCCTCCGTCACAAAATAGTCCGACCGGCCGACACGGATGTTGCCGCCGATGGACTTTAAGATTCCGCCGATGGACAGGGTGGGATCAGCGTCTGCGGCAAGAAGCACCTCGGATATCATGGAAGTGGTGGTTGTCTTTCCGTGTGTGCCGCTGACTGCGATAGGCATCTTGTAGTTTTTCATGATCTGACCGAGCAGGTCGGCGCGCGTCATGAGCGGAATCTGCTGTCTTTCAGCAGCGGCAAATTCCGGATTGTCGTGCGCGATGGCGGCGGTATACACCACAAGGTCGATGGAGCTGTCGATATTGCTTGCCATCTGGGGATAGCTGATCCTGGCGCCCATGGAGACGAGATGCTGCGTGAGCGGAGATTTCTTTGCGTCTGAACCGCTGACTGTAAAGCCGGCCTCAATTAAAATCTGGGCAAGACCGGACATGCTGATCCCTCCAATGCCGATGAAATGTACACGGACAGGGTTGTTGAAATTTATCTGATACATGATTTGATGTTCCTTCCTGTTAATTTATTGCAGACCACATGTTTTGAAACAGCGATGGTTGTAAGCGGTAATGTATATATGTTTCATTTTATTGTGATACCACTATTAATATACACCTCAGAGACGAACTTTTCCATAGTTATAGGAAATAAAATTTGGTTGTTAAAGTTGTTCCCTTTAACGAAAATGTATGCTATAATGAATTAGGGTCTGTTATATGCGGAAATTCGCGGAACCCATTATTATGTAAGTAGGGGTGACAACATGATTAAAAAAGAAATGATTGCCATGCTTTTAGCAGGTGGGCAGGGTTCGAGACTGGGTGTCCTGACATCGAAAATGGCAAAACCGGCTGTTGCTTTTGGAGGGAAATACCGCATCATTGATTTCCCGCTGAGCAATTGTATTAATTCCGGTATTGACACAGTCGGAGTGCTCACACAGTATCAGCCGTTGAAGCTGAATACACATATCGGTATCGGTATTCCCTGGGATCTGGACCGGAATGTCGGCGGTGTGACTGTATTGCCGCCTTATGAGAAGAGCAGTGAGAGTGAGTGGTACACTGGAACAGCCAATGCCATTTTTCAGAATCTTGAGTATATGGAGAACTACAATCCGGACTATGTGCTGATTCTCTCGGGAGACCATATCTACAAGATGGATTACGAAGTGATGCTCGACTTCCACAAGGAGAGCGGCTCGGAAGTGACGATCGCGTCCATGCCGGTTCCGCTTGAGGAAGCGAAACGATTCGGCATCGTCATCACAGATGAGAATAAGAAGATTATCGACTTTGAAGAGAAACCGGAGAACCCGAGAAGCAATCTGGCTTCCATGGGAATTTACATATTTAATTGGAAAACACTCAAAGAGGCGCTGATCGCCAAAGCAGACCAGCCTGCGCTTGATTTTGGGAAGCATGTCATTCCGTACTGCCATGAGAAAGGCTGCCCGATGTACTCCTACGAGTTTAACGGATACTGGAAAGATGTCGGTACACTGAGCTCTTACTGGGAAGCAAACATGGAGCTGATCGACATCGTACCGGAGTTTAACCTCTATGAGGAATATTGGAAGATTTACACGAAGAGCGAGGTTCTGCCACCCCAGTATATCGCTGCTGACAGTGTCGTTGAGCGCAGTATCATCGGTGAGGGCTCGGAAATTTATGGACAAGTATACAATTCGGTTATCGGCTGCGGTGTTGTCATCGGGGAGGGAACTGTTGTGCGCAATTCCATTATCATGAACCAGACACAGATTGGAGACCGGTGCACAGTTGAGAAGGCAATCATAGACGAGTATTCCCAAGTGGGCAGCGAGACGCAGCTCGGCACACTTTCTGAGAAGGAGAACGATACCAGACCGGACATTTATAATAGCGGGCTTGTCACTATCGGTGAGAAATCGATCGTTCCCGCCAATGTTAAGATCGGTAAGAATACAGTTATTTTTGGGGAGACTGTGGCTTCCGATTATCCAAATGGTGTGCTGGACAGCGGCAAGACATTGATAAAGGTGGGGGATTAAAAGTTTGAGCATGCGCTCAAATTCGCTGGTATAATTAAGAATGGAGATATAGAATGAGAGCATTAGGAATTGTATTAGCTGGTGGAAACAGCAGGAAGATGGGAGCACTTTCCCATAAGAGAGCGATTTCAGCGATGCCGATTGCAGGCAGTTATAGAAGTATTGATTTCGTATTGAGTAATATGTCCAACTCACACATTCAGAAAGTTGCGGTGATTACGCAGTATAATTCGAGAAGTCTTCATGAGCATCTGAGTTCATCAAAGTGGTGGGATTTCGGACGTAAACAGGGAGGTCTGTATACATTTACGCCGACAGTTACACCCGAAAACAGCAACTGGTATCAGGGAACCGCGGACAGTATTTACCAGAATCTCTTATTTTTAAAAAGAAGTCATGAACCGTATGTAGTCATCGCCACAGGCGATTGTGTCTACAAGATGGATTACAATAAAGTGTTGGAATATCACATCGCAAAGAAGGCGGACATCACAGTCGTTGTGAAGGAGATGCCGGAGGATGCGGATGTGGACCGGTACGGCGTTGTCAGGATGAATGACGACGGACGGATCGAAGAGTTCGAGGAGAAGCCCATGGTGGCGCGGTCAAAGACCGTGTCGTGCGGCATCTATGTGATCAGACGCAGACAGCTCATCGAACTGATTGAGAAGAGCGCCGAGGAGGGAAGGCACGATCTCGTGCAGGACATCCTTATACGCTATAAAGATGTGAAGCGGATATACGGTTACAAGATCGAGTCTTACTGGAGAAATATCGCGACGGTCGAGGATTACTATGGCACGAACATGGATTTCCTCAAGAAAGATATCCGCGATTATTTCTTCAAGCAGTATCCTGACGTGTATTCCAAAGTTGACGACTTACCGCCCGCAAAGTACAATCCGGGAGCACAGGTTCGAAACAGCCTGATCTCCAGCGGATGTATTGTAAATGGAACGGTGGAAAATTCCATCCTGTTCAAGGAGGTTTTTGTCGGCAACAATTGCACCATTAAAAACTCCATCATTTTAAATGATGTGTATCTAGGCGATAACACCCACATTGAAAATTGTATAGTAGAAAGCCGCGATACTATTCGAGCAAACTCACACCACGTCGGGGAGACCGGCATTAAAGTTGTGGTAGAGAAAAATGAGAGGTATGTTTTATAACAAAAAGTAATTAACGACTTGCAAAAGGGGGACAAAAGAATGAGAATAACAGATGTTCGCGTTCGAAAAATCACAAAAGAGGGAAAAATGAAAGCAGTAGTTTCTATTACACTTGATGATGAATTTGTGGTTCATGACATCAAGGTCATCGAGGGTGAAAAGGGTCTTTTCATCGCGATGCCAAGCAAGAAATCTGCAGATGGTGAGTACAGAGATATCGCTCATCCGATCAATTCTAACACAAGAGACACAATTCAGAAGACAATTCTTGAAAGCTATGAGAAGGCACTTTTAGAGCCGGACGAGGAAGCAGTTTCTTAGAGTATTATTGTATAAAAAATGTGGGTAAAAAGCCATCCGTTCATAGCGGGTGGCTTTTTTCAATGCACGGCTCCATGCGGACAATCTCCTTATCCAGAAAGGGGGAGAAGTATCGGAAAAGTCTGTCAGGTTGTGATTGAGGAATGAAAACCTGTCGCCATTTGCGCTGCCGAATCTTTCGATGTTCGGCTTGAAAGGAGATCGTATGTGTGGTATGCTGATATTCAGCGTTTGAAGGTTTTTGACACAGGCAGAAATGAAAAATGGTTCGTAATATTTGCGGAGGAAATGGATAAAATGGGAAGTTCAAATTGCGATACTTGTGCATATAATATTTATGACGAGGAAGACGAGGGTTATTACTGTGAAGCCAGCATGGGCGAGGATGACATGGTGCGGCTGATGGAGGGACAGTATAAGAATTGTTCCAGGAACTGAACAGTTCCTTATTATAGAAATGGGGACGAGTATGCAGTGGTTAAGAAACAGATTTAAACGGCTTGTGCCGTTCCAGGACAGCACAAGGAAAAAGACAGGGGAAAGCAGCACAGAAGAACATAGCGCAGAAAAGCATAAAAGTAAAACATATAAAACAGAAGGAAGAAAAGACGAAGAAAGCAGGACAGAAGAGATTGAGACAGGAGAGAAAAAGATGGTTATCATAGCAGGACTGGGAAACCCCACAAGGGAATACGAGAATACGAGACACAATATCGGTTTTATGGCGATCGACGCGCTCGCGGACAAGTACAACATCAGTGTGATGGACTGCAAACACAGGGCACTGATCGGAAAAGGTACAATCAATGGCACAAAGGTAGTGCTTGTGAAACCTTTAACATATATGAATCTGAGTGGTGAGGCGATAAAGGCTGTCATAGATTATTACAAGGCGGATGCGGCGAGCGAGCTGATTGTGATCTACGACGATGTCAGCCTTGATGTCGGGCAGCTGCGCGTCCGCAAAAAAGGCAGTGCCGGTGGTCACAATGGCATCAAGAACATTATCGCAAATCTGGGAGACGACACATTTCTGCGCATCAAGATCGGTGTCGGTGAGAAGCCAAAAGGTTACGATCTGGCGGACTATGTGCTCGGCCATTTCAGCAAAGAAGAGCTGGAAGTGATGAAGGACAGTCTCGGGAAAGTGGATGGCGCAGTGAACATGATGCTCGAGGACGAGGTTGATATGGCGATGAACAAATATAATGTGAAAAAGAATCCGAAAGATGCAGCGCCGTAGAATGCAATGCAGCGCTATAAAATGAAAAGTATCAATATTATGGATATAGATATGGAGGACAACCAATTGTGAACACGTTATTGGCACCGCTCAGGGAGCTTGGCGAGTATGAAGGGATTACAGAAGCACTGGACAAAAAGGGCGGAATGGCGAGCGTAAGCGGCTGTGTGGATTCCCAGAAGCTTCATATGGTATTTGGCACAGATAAGGGTTACGACGTGAAGCTGATCGTGACCTACAGCGATATCAAGGCGAGGGAGCTTCTGGAGGACTGCCGTCTCTACTGCCGCGAGTCGTATTTTTATCCGGCAAAAGATTTGATTTTCTATCAGGCGGATGTGCACGGCAATCAGCTTGTAAAAGAAAGGATCGAAGTACAGCGAAAGCTGCTTGAGGTCAGCCCGAAGGGCAATCCTGTCACGATTGTCACGACTTTTGCTGCCCTGATGGCGCACCAGATACCGCTATCCGTGCTGGAGGACAATATCATCTGCATTGGGAAAGACAGCATAGTCGAGGAACGGGCGCTTGCGCGGAAGCTTGTCGCGATGGGATATGAGAAAAATTATCAGGTGGAAGCGCCGGGGCAGTTCTCAATACGCGGGGGAATCGTGGACATCTTTGACCTGACCGCGGAGAACCCTGTCCGCATTGAACTGTGGGGGGATGAAGTTGAGTCCATCCGCACATTTGATGTGTTAAGCCAGCGGTCTATTGAAGAAAATATGACACAAGTGTCAGTTTATCCGGCGGCGGAGCTGATTCTGTCGCAGTCCGTACTCGACAGGGGTTTTCACAAGATTGAGCAGGATTGCAAGGCGCAGGCAAAACGTTTCCGGGAACAGACAAAGCCGGAAGAAGCACACCGGCTTGAGACGGCAGTGAGGGATTTGCGGGAGCAGGTGATGCAGTTTCAGAGTCTTGTCAATCTCGACAGTTATATCAACTATTTTTATGAAGAGACGATATCCTTTATGGACTTTTTTAAGAACCGGAGATGCTGTATTTATCTCGACGAGCCGCTCCGCATCGAGGAGCACGCGAGGGCGGTGGAGCTGGAGTTTCGGGAGAGCATGACAAACAGGGTGGAGAAGGGCTATATCCTGCCCAGACAGATGGATGTGCTCTTTTCTGTGCAGGAGGCGATGGCAAAGCTAGAAGATCAGCGTATTCTTGCGCTTTCTACGATGGAGTTCAAAGGCTTTGGCATTAAGTTTGCAAACCGTTTCGCCGTCAATACCAGAAATATTTCTTCCTATAATAATAGCTTTGCAGAGCTTGTGAAGGACTTAAACCATTTTAAGAAGCAGGGGTACAGGGTGCTGCTGCTGTCCGCCTCAGCGACGCGCGCAAAACGCCTCGCTGCAGATCTTATGGACGAGGGGCTTCTCGCCTTCTACTCGGAGGACCCAGACAGAGTATTGCAGCCAGGAGAGATTATGACTTACCACGGCTCTGTTCTGAAAGGGTATGAGTATCCGCTGTTAAAATTTGTCGTGATATCGGAGACGGATATTTTCGGCAAACAGCAGCGCAGGAAAAAGAAAAAGACATATGAGGGACAGAAAATCCAGAACTTTTCGGACTTAAAGGTCGGGGATTACGTTGTCCATGAAAATCACGGTCTCGGCGTCTATAAAGGGATTGAGAAGGTCGAGGTAGACAAGGTCGTGAAGGACTACATCAAGATTGAGTACCGCGACGGCGGCAATCTCTATGTCCTTGCGACGGGGCTTGATGTGATTCAGAAGTACGCATCCTCCGACGCGGCCAAAAAGCCGAAATTAAACAAGCTCGGCACACAGGAGTGGGTGAAGACAAAGTCGAGGGTAAAGAGTGCTGTCAACGAGATCGCAAAAGACCTCGTGGAACTGTACGCAGTCCGGCAGCAGAAGCAGGGGTTTGTCTTTAGCAAAGATACCGTGTGGCAGCAGGAGTTTGAGGAGATGTTTCCGTTCGAGGAGACCGGAGACCAGCTGCTTGCGATAGAGGCGACAAAGAGTGACATGGAGAGCCCGCGCATCATGGACCGTCTGATCTGCGGCGATGTGGGGTACGGGAAGACGGAGATTGCGATACGCGCTGCATTCAAGGCAGTTCAGGATGGCAAGCAGGTCGCCTATCTCGTGCCCACGACGATTCTGGCACAGCAGCACTACAATACATTCCTGCAGCGCATGAAGGATTTTCCGGTGAACGTGGAGATGATGTCGCGTTTTCGGACCGCGGGCGAGGTGAAAAAGACCATCGAAGGGCTGAAAAAAGGTCTGGTGGACATTGTCATCGGTACGCACAGACTGTTGTCAGCAGACGTGCAGTACAAGGATCTTGGGCTTTTGATTGTCGACGAGGAGCAGCGTTTCGGTGTGCGTCACAAGGAGAAGATCAAACAAGTGAAAGAGGATGTGGATGTGCTGACGTTGACAGCGACGCCGATTCCGCGAACACTGCACATGAGCCTTGTGGGAATCCGCGACATGAGTGTTTTGGAGGAGGCGCCCGGTGAGCGCCAGCCGATACAGACGTATGTCATGGAGTACAATGAGGAGATGGTGCGCGAGGCGATCGTGCGCGAATTGTCCAGACAGGGACAGGTGTATTATGTGTACAATCATATCAACAACATAGAAGAAATTACCAATCAGGTTGCGCGCCTCGTGCCGGAGGCTGTCGTGGCCTTTGCCCACGGACAGATGAAGGAGCACGAGCTTGAGAAGATTATGTTCCAGTTTATCGGCAACGAGATTGATGTGCTGGTGTCGACGACAATCATCGAGACCGGACTTGATATCTCGAATGTCAACACGATGATCATCCACGATTCCGATGCGATGGGATTGTCACAGCTCTATCAGCTGCGCGGGCGCGTGGGACGTTCAAACCGCACGTCATATGCGTTCTTAATGTACAAGAAAGACAAGATGCTCAAGGAAGTGGCGGAGAAGCGCCTGCAGGCGATACGGGAATTTACAGACCTTGGAAGCGGCTTCAAGATTGCCATGAGGGATCTTGAAATCAGGGGAGCCGGAAACCTTCTGGGAGAGCGCCAGCACGGCCATATGGAGGCAGTCGGCTATGATCTGTACTGCAAGATGCTCAACGAGGCAGTCAGGACCTTGAAAGGAACCAAAAAGGTGGACACGGATTTTGGCACTTACGTCGATATGGATGTCGACGCCTTTATCCCGCCCGAGTATATCGTGAACGAAGTCCAGAAGCTTGACATCTACAAGCGAATCGCAAGCCTTGAGAGCGCGGCGGAGTGCGATGACATGAGAAAAGAGCTGAAGGACCGCTTCGGGAATGTGCCCAAATCGGTTGAAAATCTGATACAGATATCTCTGATACGCGTGACAGCGCACAAGCGCTATGTGACCGAGATCAAGGGAAAAGTAGGGCAGGTCACATTTTTTATGGAGCCCTATGCGCCCGTCCGTGTCGAGCGGCTTCCCGACCTGATGGCAAAGTACAAGGGCGTACTGGAATTTTCCGCAAAAGGGACGCCAAATTTCGTGCTAAAGTATAAAAAATATGGTTTAATAGAGAAAGAGGCAGAGCTCATGATGGCACATACAGGCAAACTGCTCGAGGATATGACAGTGCTGTATGATGCCTGAACTGAGGAACTGTAGAAAAATCCTAAGGGCTTTCAGGAATAAAAATCAGCACAGCATGATTCTGCGAGAATGATCTGTGTTATTTGATACAGTTCTTAATGTGTGTGATAAGAAATCGATGGGAAGAGGAGGACTTGTTATGGAGTACAGGAAGATGGAGAATCTGGGAATCAGCACATCACTGCTGGGATTTGGCTGTATGCGGTTTCCGACAAACGCGGATGGCAGCATCAATGAGGAGGAAGCGCTCGCCATGATTGACAGGGCATATCAGGCCGGGGTTACATATTTTGACACGGCGTATCCCTATCATGGGGGTAAGAGCGAGGCAGTCACGGGAAAGGCGCTCGCACGGTATCCGAGGGATTCGTATTATCTGGCGACAAAGCTGCCAGTGTGGGCGGTGAAGACGATCGATGATGTGAAGCGCATTTTTTCCGAACAGTTAGAACGTCTGCAGAAGGATTTTGTTGATTTTTACCTGATGCACGCGCTGAACGGTGAGCGATGGAAAATTGTGAAGGAGCTCGATATCCTCGGATGCTGCGAGAAGCTTCGCGCGGACGGAAAAATCAAATATCTCGGATTTTCATTCCACGACGACTATGAGGCGTTTGAGGAGATCATCACCTCATACAAGTGGGATTTCTGCCAGATTCAGCTAAACTATATGGACCGGGACACGCAGGCGACTTTGAAGGGCGTGGAACTCGCCAAAAAACTGGGCATTCCCATGGTGGTCATGGAGCCTGTAAAGGGCGGTTCGCTCGCAAAGCTTCCGGCGGATGGAATCGATGAGCTGTTCAGGAAGGCGCGCCCGGAGGCGTCCACTTCCTCATGGGCTCTGCGCTATGTAGGGAGCTTTGACAATGTGAAAGTCGTGCTGAGCGGTATGTCGGCAATGGAGCAGGTGGAGGATAATCTCTCGACATTTGCCAGCTTTGAGCCGCTGAGTGATGCGGAGAGGGCGATTATCGATAAGGTTGCGGATACATTGCACCGCAGAGTTCAGAATGACTGTACAGGATGCCGCTACTGCATGCCCTGTCCGGCTGGCGTCGATATTCCGCAGTGCTTCCGCATCTGGAACCAGTACCATATTTACGAGAATATAGACGAGGCAAGACGGAATTGGACAAAAGGAATGGAGGATGCAAACAAGGCGTCCAACTGTGTCAGGTGCGGCAAATGTGAGCAGGCATGTCCGCAGCATATCGCGATTCGGGAGGATCTTGCGCGGCTGCAGGCGGAGCTGGATGACATAACTAAGGATTTGGATTGAAATGGGGATATCAAAGAGGAGGAAAACTGTGTAATGTGACAGTTTTTCTCCTCTTTTCATTCCCGATTTTCTTTGAAAGCACAACATTTTTCACAAAAATTAAAAAAATTCAATAAATTGTAGAAATTATTCAAATAGTATATTATAATGGTTAAGAAACGATTAACATAAAATGTTGACGATTTGAATATGTAAAGGTGGGAGATTCGTATGAGCGAGGGAAGATACAATATTCCAAAGCAGTACAAAGTTGATAAGGGAATGCCGCTGGACGCGCTGTTCCAGAAAATTGACAATCTGAAATGCCGCCGCATTTTTGAAGCCGAGATTGAGTGTGTCGAGTGGAGTTATCATCTGGTGGACAAAGAAGGAGTCAAGGACATGAAGGAGCTTGTCAGGGAGCAGGGATTGTCAGTGTTTGAGGTAATCCTTAAGAGAAAAATTGATCCAGACCTGCTCACGGATGTGTTTGCAGGATTGCTGCAGCGGCCGATACTGATGGTCTATCTGTGCAATGGCGAACTGTCTATGGGGACCTATATTCCGGTGGGAAAATCGAGCAGGACATGTTCGACCGATTTTTATCCGTATGACGCGGACCGTCTGATCGAGGTGATCGATTATGACGCCGATTCCGGCAAGACAACACAGCAGATTCATAAGCGCATTTACGCGATGCTTTTTCATCAGAAGCGCATGATCATGATTGAGAAAGCGTTTGAGCAGTTGAACAAGGACAATGAGAGAGAGTCCTTTGCATTTGAGTTCAGCCTG
This sequence comes from uncultured Lachnospiraceae bacterium, assembly GCA_947177165.1. Taxonomy (GTDB): domain Bacteria; phylum Bacillota; class Clostridia; order Lachnospirales; family Lachnospiraceae; genus COE1. Next base: position 91,654 of record CAMWTP010000004.1, on the reverse strand, counting down.
GAAAATCTCGAGCGGATCAGGGCGGATGCGGATTTCGTGCAGTCACAGCTCAAAGTAGTATAACATCGGTAAGAGAATCGATTTTCGATTTTTTTACATAGAGTGCGGATGGGACTGGGGAGTTTCCGAAAGCACACAGCAGTAAGGGGAGGAATGGGTTGTATGGACAACGGGATATCGAGGACAACAGCAGCCACCGTTTTAAATTCCTTAAAAAGCGGAGTCGTTCCAAGGATAGGACTTGAGTACATCACTGTGGGGAGAAAGAGTGAGATTCAGGCGCTATTGCAGGACGTTTCCATCATTGAGCAGGGAGGGGCAGCGTTCCGGTTTATCGAGGGGAAATACGGAAGCGGCAAGACCTTTCTCATGCATGCACTCAGAAATCATGTGATGGAGAAAAACTTTGTCGTGACAGATGTGGAGCTCTCCGTGGACAAGAGATTTGTCGGAAACAAGGGACAGGGACTTGCGACATATCGGGAATTGATCAGAAACATGGCGACGCATGCGAGTCCTGATAACGGGGCATTGCAGCTCATTCTTGACAAGTGGATTGGCACGCTCGAAAACGAAGTGGTACAATTTGAGGGACTTGTACCGGGGCACGAGGTTTTCGACGTGAGGGTCAGTCAGAAGATTTACAAGATCACCTCCTCGATGGAGGAGCGTGTAAACGGTTTTGATTTCGGGAAAGTGCTTGCTTCCTATTACAAAGGATACCGTAAGGGGGATGTGGAGCTGCAGAAAAGGGCTCTGCGATGGCTCTGTGGGGAGTACAGGACCAGAACAGAGGCGAAGACAGATTTAGGGGTAAATCTGATCATTACGGATGATAACTGGTATGATTTTATGAAATTGTTTGCGGATTTTGTGGTGAAGGCAGGCTATGCGGGGCTTTACGTGTGTATGGATGAGCTCTCGACGCTGTATGAGATTCCAAGCCGTGTAGGCAGGGAGTACAATTACAACAAGCTATTGTCGATCTACAATGACGCGCTGCAGGGAAAGGCTTCCCATCTGGGCATTATCATGAGCGTCACGAAGGAAGCCATGGAGGATCCTGTGAGGGGAGTATTCAGTTTTGAGCCGCTGCGCTCAAGGCTTGCAGATTCCAGCTTTGGACAGGAAGGCAGCGTGACAATGAGGGATATGGCAGCGCCTGTCATCAAATTGTCCGTACTGAATCCGGGTGAGATGTATGTTCTGCTGGAGAAGCTTGCGGAAATACATGGGATTTTGTACGAGTACACTCCGAAACTTGAGCATGATGATTACATTTATTTTCTGAAGCAGCAGTATGGGAAAAACTTGGACGGTGGGGAAAATACTGCGCGTGACATGATCAAGAACTACATCACGCTCCTGAACATAATGCAGCAGAATCAGGAAATACCGAAGGAGAAGATACTATACTCAAAAAACTAAACGTTTCTGCAATAAGGGTTAGAGGAACAATATGATCAAGGCAGTAATATTTGACATGGACGGAGTACTCATTGATACGGAAAAACATTACAATGCAGCATGGTGTGAAGCGGCACACATGGCGGGGTTTAAAGATTTTAAGAGGGAACATGCGCTGATGCTTCGCAGCTGTGATGCAAGGCTTGCCGCAGAGATGATGAAGGACATCTTTGGGGCAGGCTTTGACTATTTTGCCATACGGGAGGTCAGGCGAAGCCTTGTGGCGGAGCGGTTGGAAAAGTATGGCCTGGAGAAAAAGTCTGGTATTGACGAGATACTGGCTTTTTTGCGTGAGAGCGGTATCAAGGCGGCCGTGGCGACAGCGACACCGATCGGGCTCACGCTGCAGCATCTTGAGAAAATCGGCGTGAAGGACCAGTTTGATAAAATTGTGAGTGCCAAGCAGGTGGCACATGGAAAGCCGGCACCCGATGTCTATCTCTACGCCTGTGAGCAGATCGGGGAGAGACCATCGGACTGCATCGCGGTGGAGGATTCGCCAAACGGCATCAAGTCAGCGTACGCGGCGGGCTGTAAACCAGTGATGGTGCCGGATCTGACGCAGCCTGACGAGGAGATCAGCCCGCTGCTGTATGCGGTGGCTGACTCACTTGCGGATATCAGCAGAATCATTACAGAGCGGGGATAAACAAAGAAAAGGACAATTCAATGTCCTTTTTCTTTGTGTAAAAGATTTTATTGTTCCATCTGTTTGCCGAGAAAGCCGGCAGCCGACTGCGCAAGCTTCATCTCCACCTCGTTCATCTCGTCGCCGGCCTTGGCGGACAGGAGCACGACTGCGCCGATCACGTCACCCTGCGTGATGATCGGTATGATGACCTCGTGCTGATACTCCTCAGATTCATCTTCCGTCACGGACACATAATCTTTATCGCTGCGCGAAGAGCACACTGTCTCGCGCGAATTCATCTTTTCTTCCAATGCTTTGCTGACAGATTTTCCAAGCACTTGTTTGCTGTTGCTGCCTGCAGCTGCGATGATCTGGTCTCTGTCTGCGATCAGTGCCAGATGGCCTGACACCTGAGAGAGGCTTTCCGCATACTGTTTTGCAAAGCTTCCGAGCTCACCGATGGGTGAGTATTTTTTTAGAATGATCGCTCCCTCGTGATCCGTAAAGATTTCAAGCGGATCCGATTCCCTTATCCTCAGAGTCCTTCTTATTTCCTTTGGTATGACAACGCGTCCCAAATCGTCAATCCTACGCACTATTCCCGTAGCCTTCACCGATATTTCCTCCATTCCTGGTATGGAACCTTCAGAAATCATATTATCTCTGTCTTCTTCAGGGTTCCTAATTATTAGCAAGTTCAAAATATAGCTTAACTGTATTGCTAGTATTTGCATATAATGGATTTTTATGCATTATCGGTTTTCAGGTACAGATCCTTAGCCCAGATGAAGGAAGTTGATGAGCAGCAGCCAGGCGACGCCATAGTATGTGACAACACCGATCAGGTCATTGACAGTGGTGATCAGAGGACCGGACGCTACTGCCGGATCGACGTTTATTTTTTTGAAAAACATTGGTACGGAGGTTCCCACAATGCTAGAAATCGTCATGGCCATCAGGAGTGCGATTCCCGCGCAGAGCGATATCGCAAAGGCGTATTGCGGTGACTTATCTTTGAGCAGGCAAAGATAACCGCCTATGAATAAACAGGATAAAAATCCCAGTATCAGCCCATTGGAAAATCCAATCCGCATTTCCCGGAAAATCATGCCGATCTTCTGCCTGGTCTCGAGATTCTCGTCCATCAGGAGCCGGATGGTAACAGCGAGCGACTGTGTTCCCACATTTCCTGACATGCCGAGTATCACCGACTGGAAGCTGACGATGATGGCAAGCTGTGCGATGACGCCCTCAAACAGGCTCGTCACGGTGGACACACACATGCTGAGCCCGAGAAGCACGATCAGCCATGGCAGGCGCTTTTTGATACTCTCGCCGAGGGATTCCTCGAGCTCGGCCTCCTCGGTCATGCCGGCGAGTTTTGCGTAATCATCGCCCATCTCGTCATCGATAACCTCAACGATATCCTGGGCAGTGATGACACCGATCAGCTCGTTTCTGTCGTTCAGGACAGGAATGGAGTCCTCCGCGTAATCCTTCAGGCGCTCGATACAGTCAGATATCATCTCGTGGTCACGCACATAGGGGAAAGACTGTGTGATCAGGTTCTCGAGATTCATGTAATTTCGCGCCACGATCAGATCCTTCAGGTCAATGGCGCCATAAAAAGTGCCATCGTCGTCCTCCACGAACAGCGTCGAAATATTGTCATTTTCCTCCGCCTGAGCGATCAGGGAACGCATGGCCTGTTTGATGGTGAGACTCTTGCCGATCTCTATGAAGTTCGTGGTCATTTTGCTGCCGATCTCGTCCTCCTCATAGGAGCAGATCAGTTTGATGTCCTCCTTTGATTCCTCGTCGATCAGCTCGATTAACTGTTTTCTTGTCTCCTCGTCGACCTCCTCGAGGACATCCACGGCATCGTCCGCATCCATGTTCTCGATGATGTCCGCGGCCCGTTCCAGCTCCAGCTCCCCGAGATATTTTCCGGGATCGTCCAGATAGGCAAAGATTTCTGAGACGCGCTCGTCCCCGAGAATGTGGTAGAGTACTTTTCTCTCGTCCGCATTCAGTTCGTCGAGCGCATTTGAGATATCATTGTCGTGATAATTGGTGAGTTCCTCCGCAAGCCGGTCCCTGCCTGCGCCGCTTCGGATCAGTTCGATTAACTCCTTGATGTAGTCTGGTTCAGTAAAAACTTCATTTTCCAAAAGATCATCGCCCTTCTATATCATAGTATATACCAATTTGCTGTGGGCGAATCCAGACTCAGTGCAGCGGCCCGTTTCCCGTGCACGCACAATCAGACAGGGGATGTTTTTCCCCTGTACCAAAAACACGGAATGTCGTGTATTCACCCATATGATGTTGTCCGCTGCCGTCACAACTGTCCATGCAACAATACACTCCCTTTCCGTGTTATCTATTCTTTCCTTATTTTATGCTGATTTGCGGATAATGTCAAGACTTTGGTTTCCTCACCTGAGGACCTGGCGGCAAAAGCCGATTCCTGTCGGAACGGTAACTTCCGGTCACTATTTTATCGGAGAATGCATATGATAATCATAAAAAGGAGGAACTCGAAGTATGGATTATTATAGTGCGTTTCCTTTTTATATGGGATATCAGGGTTACGGACAGTGGGCACAGCCCGGAATCGTGCCGGAGGACAGGATATTGGAGGACCTTGAGTACCTGCAGCAGATGTATCCTACATATGCCAGAAAATACCAGAGTACCATAAGCAGTGTCGTCAACAAGATGGATTATGACGGGAGCTTCATCTACGACCAGTATCCCGACAAGCTGACGATTCAGCGCATGGTGGAGAGTGTTATGGCGCTTATCAGGACAAACGAGGAGGCTGCGGACGCGGTGAACAATGATATGCAGAGTAACAGCACCTTGCCGGAGACTGCCATTACGCCGCAGAATCTGTCCGGGAATCCAATGCAAAGCGTGCCGGTACTGAATATCGTGGAAAGCGATATGACAGACAAGGCGCTGACAGAACAGGCTCCGTGGCGGGAGAAGGAACCGTGGATCAGGGAGCTTGTCACTGTTTTGATGTACTATGAGATACTGACGCGCAGGAGAAAGAAAAATAAAATGAACCGGTATTACCAGTTTTGATTAAAAAATTATGAATAGCATTGACTTATCGGTAATTATGAGGTTATAATAATAGCATCGTGCAGCCGGGGCGTTAGCGGTGTCCTGTACCCACAATCCGCTATAGTGGGGGTGATAAACGACAGAGGGTCTGCGTTTGTGCAGCTGCCCTTTATAAGTGGCGTTGAAGTTTGGGTCTCGCGCAATATGTGCCGTTGAACCGTGTCAGGGCAGGAATGCAGCAGCACTAAGGCGGATTTCATATGTGCCGCGAGGGTGCCTGGCGGAGTTAACTGTAGAGGTAACGTGCATGGGCATAGGATTCGAAGTCGTTTGCACGATAAAATGTTGAATGCCGCAAAGCGGTGAATAAACATAAGGAAAATCGGAAAACTAAGGAAGAAGTATAGCGGCACAGGATGATTGATCGGGCTGTGCTAAAGGGAGACGTTATGAAAAGAAAAAATATCAAAAAAAAGGGAATTGCATTATTGCTTGTCATTACAATGGCAGCCGCTTCCATGACAGGGTGCGGCAATAAGGAAGATACAAAGGAGCCTGCGACAGAGATTGATTTTGCAGATCTCACAGGCGGAGGTTCGGACAATAGCAGTAATAATGACGCGGTGGAGACACCAGGAGCGGAGGAGTCCTCTGCAGAGCAGATGGCAGAGGAGGAGACGCGCGAGGGCATGTACCGCAGTGAGCTCACGAATGAGTGGATTGACGAGAGCTTAAAGAATCAGCGTCCGATCGCAGTTATGGTTGACAATGAGAAGACAGCACTTCCGCACTACGGACTTACCGAAGCGGATGTGGTGTATGAGATTATGAACAGTACGGCAAATGGCAGGATTACACGTTTCATGGCGATTGTCAAGGACTGGGGAAAGATTGTACAGTTTGGCAGCATCCGAAGCACGAGACCGACCAACATCATGCTTGCAGCAGAGTGGAATGCGGTACTCTGCCACGATGGAGGACCGTTCTATATCAATGATTGGATCGCGAAGAAGTATTCAGCGAATTTCAGCGGCGGTTTTTCCCGCGTAGACAACGGTAAGTCAAGAGAGTTCACAGAGTATATCTGTACAGGAGATCTGGACAAGAAGTTCAGCAGCTCAAATTATTCTACAGAGTATAATGAGTACTACAAAGGACAGCACTATAACTTCTCCAATTCAGAGATTGATCTGGCTTCAGTGGGCGCTACGGTTGACTGCAGGGAGATTGAGCTTCCGTTCCCGCACAACAGCTCAAGACTTCAGTACAATGAGTCGACAGGTACGTATGATTACTATGAGTACGGTCAGGCACACACAGATCCACAGCACGGCAATGCGCAGCTTACATTCAAGAATTTGCTGATTCAGAATACAACATTCTCGCAGCTTGATCAGAACGGTTATCTGATCTACAACGCGATCGACTCAGGGCGCGATGCTTATTACATTACGAACGGCAAGGCGATGGAGGTAACATGGATCAAGGCGGACGAGAGCGATATTACGATCTATCTCAATAAGCAGACCGGAGAGCAGATCGAGCTGAACACAGGAAAGACGTATGTGGCACTTGTTCCATCGGATTCCTGGAATGATGTAGTTATTAAATAAAGTTAGAGAATAAACGGGGTGTATACGAATGTATACATCCCATTTATTTTCGCTTAATTTCGTTAATATAACTAAAAACAAGCTCCGAAATTTTACGAAATTTCCAATAGCTTTTTTCGTCGCGAGCAGATATAATAAGACCATCAAGAGAGATTCTGAACAATAGAACATCGAATGGAGGTTAACAGTTATGAGAAGGAAGCGACAGATTGCCGGATTGCTGGCACTGCTCATGGTGATTATGACAGTAGTGTCAGTTTTTACGCCAGGCATGACGGCAAGGGCAGCAGGAACGACACTGATCGTTCATTACGGCGGAAGAGCCGACGACAGCTATGACGGGTGGAACCTGTGGATATGGGAGGAAGGACGGGAAGGCCAGCAGGTCGACTTTACGGACGAGGATGATTTTGGGAAAGTGGCGGTCTACCAGACAAACCGCAATCCGTCCCAAATTGGTTTTATCGTTCGGAAAAATGAGTGGGAGGACAAGGATACAGGTGATGACAGATTTGCCGTCATGGACGGGGAGACTGTCGAGATCTGGGTGACGAGCGGAGAGACCGAATTTTCCACGGAAGCGCCTGAAGGGGCAGCGGAGTACGATATCGCAGCACTTGAGGAGGCAAGACTGAATGTGTACAACGAGGATGGCGCGACAAAGTTAAATGTCCACTATTACAATTTTGACCAGAGGTACAGTGCTGACAGCGTGGAGGCTTATGCGTGGGCAGGAAGCGATGTTGGCGGCATCTATCCGCTGTCAGGGACAGATGATTTCGGTGCGGTTTTTCAGGTTGGCTTACTGCCGAAAGAGGGCGTGTCAACAGCCGGTGTGCGCGTGATACAAGGTGGAAATGCGGACGATGCACTTGATTATGAGATTGACCTGAAGAAAGCGTCCGGCGATGCAATTGATGTGTACATAGTGGAAGGAAATCCTGTATTGTGGTATACTATGGAGGAAGTCATTTACAATCCTGTGATTGCTGAGGCTTATTTCGCAGAGACAACGAGCAGGGAAATCTATTGCACACTGTCGCGTGCGCCCAAGAGTCTGAGTGCGCTGGCGGCGCAGATAAAGGTTACGGACGGGGACGGCGTGGAGTACGCTGCAGCCTCAGCGGACAGCGAGGATGGCAGAGCGATTCTGCTTACAATGGAGGAGGAATTGGAATTGTCAAAGACATATGATATATCAATGGACGGTTACGAAGGCACTACGGTATCGATGAATAAGATTATTGGTTCCAGTTATTTTGACGATGCTTTTACGTATGACGGCGATGATCTGGGAGCTGTATATACAAAAGAAAAGACCGGATTTAAGGTGTGGGCACCTACTGCATCCGAGGTTGCGCTGAATTTGTATGAGCAGGGAGATGGCGATAACCTTATCGAGACGATTCCCATGACAATGGGTGATAAGGGCGTATGGTCCTGTGAAAAACAGGGGGACTTGAACGGAGTATATTACACGTACTCGATCAAGATTGGGAATAAGACCAATGAGGCTGTGGATCTGTATGCACGGACAGCAGGTGTGAACGGTAACAGGGGCATGGTTGTGGATCTGAGTGCCACCAATCCGGAGGGATTCGAAAATGATACAAGACCTGCGTTTGTCAATCCCACCGATGCGGTGATCTATGAGCTTCATGTGAGAGACTTGTCATCGGATGAGTCATCTGGAATCAGCAATACAGGAAAGTTTCTGGGATTGACAGAGACGGGAACAACCAATGCAGACGGACTTGCCACAGGTCTTGACCACATCAGGGATCTGGGCGTGACACATGTGCAGATTCTTCCGAGCTATGACTATGCCACGGTTGACGAGACAAAGCTGGACACACCGCAGTTCAACTGGGGTTATGATCCGAAGAATTACAACGTGCCGGAAGGCTCCTACAGCACAGACCCTTATCACGGGGAAGTGCGCGTCAATGAGATGAAGCAGATGGTACAGGCGCTTCATGAAAATGGAATCCGTGTGAACATGGATGTTGTGTATAACCATACATTTAATATAGAAGATTCCAATTTCCAGAAGACAGTGCCGGACTATTATTACAGAAAAGTAGGGGAGAGCTACTCCAACGCATCAGGCTGCGGAAATGAGACGGCCTCCGACCGTGCGATGATGCGCAAATATATCGTGGATTCCGTTGTCTACTGGGCTACAGAGTATCACATTGACGGGTTCCGCTTTGACCTGATGGCTGTGCATGATATTGATACGATGAATGCAGTCAGGGCAGCGCTTGACGAGATTGATCCTTCGATTATGGTCTACGGCGAGGGATGGACTGCCGGGGACGCTGCAATTCCAACCTCGCAGCAGGCTTTGAAGGCAAATATGTCAAAGATCGAGAGAGTCGGCGCCTTCAGCGATGACATCAGGGATGCAATCAAGGGCAGTGTGTTTGATGCGCAGGACAGGGGATTTGTCAGCGGCAAGGCTGGAATGGAGGAGAGTATCAAGTTCAGTGTGGTTGCAGCGACACCACATCAGCAGGTGCTCACATCAAAGAACGATAAGGGCAGCCGGAGCTGGGCGGAACAGCCAGGACAGAGCATCAATTACATTTCGTGTCACGATAACCTGACATTCTGGGATAAGCTTGCCATATCGAATGGGGACGACAGCGAAGAGACAAGGATTAAAATGAATAAGCTCGGCAGTGCGATCGTTCTGACGTCACAGGGTGTACCGTTCTTCCAGGCGGGGGAGGAAATGCTCAGAAGCAAGCCGTCAGCGACAGTGGAGGGCGGTTTTGACGAGAACAGCTACACATCACCCGATTCGACAAACAGCATCAAGTGGTCAAACAAGGCAAATGTGATGGATACCTGTGAATATTACAAAGGTCTGATTGCATTTCGCAAGGCGCACAGTGCACTCCGCATGACGACGAAGGCGGATATACAGAGCAATCTTGTCTTCATGAGCGGATTGGAGCCCAACGTAGTCGGGTACACAATTGCAGACAATGCAAATGGCGACACGGCTGAGAAGATTGCAGTGATTTTCAATGGAAATGAAAATCCCGTCGATGTAGCGCTTCCGGCGGGCACATGGGAGATCTGCATTAATGAGCAGACGGCAGGAACAGTGTCAGTAGGAACAGCGGAGGGAACGGTGTCTGTGGCAGGTATCTCGGCACTGGTGCTTGTGCAGGGGGACGATACGATTGTAAAGGCAGAGGCGAAGACGGACAATGAAAGTGACACAAGTGTCAGTTCCGAGAGCGCGGAGAGTACTGGAAACACAGAAAACGCAGAAAAAGCATCAGGAAATACTCCGTTGATCGCAGGCGGCATCATCGTGGTACTGGCGGCAATCGTTGCAGGTTTTTTGGTGAAAAAGAACAAAAAATAAGATATTGTATGATGTTGTCTGGTAAAGTAAGGGTTGACACTGTGCGGTGTCAGCCCTTATAATATAACTCACATTGATAGTACAGATGATTATGTATGACATTCAGAGATGGAGCGAGGAGGATATACAAAGAGATGGCAGTAAATTTTTATGAGGAAGTGGACGATGCATTATTGAAATTTGCGGTGATTATCGCAAAGACGGAGGGGAAGCACGTATTCTGCAAGCACAGGCTGAGAGATACGTTGGAGATACCGGGCGGACACAGGGAGCCGGGAGAAGTGATTCTGGACACGGCCAGGAGAGAATTGTATGAGGAAACCGGGGCAATTGCGTTTGATATATTTCCGATCTGCGTTTATTCCGTGATCGCGAAAGATAATTTTGACGGACAGGAATCTTTTGGAATGTTATATTTTGCGGAGATCAGGGAGTTTGAGCAGGACCTTCACAGTGAGATCGAGAAAATCGTTATCATGGACGATATGCCGACAGACTGGACCTACCCCGATATTCAGCCGAAGCTGATGGAGGAGGCTGTCAGGCGGGGGTTTCTGTAAACAAATAGGGTGATGTGCAGTTACTTTTTACACCCGCGCCAAAGTAGTGGGAATCGTGCGCCAAAATCTGTTATAATTCACACCTCAATAACTTATAAGATGATAAAAACTGGCGTAGGTGTGAATTGTAACATGAGCAGTATAAGAGGTCCCGGGAAAGTATAAACATGTTGACATGGCGCGAAAAATGTTATATTATAGCAATAGTATGCGGTAGTTATCGAGTATAGACGGATACAGCAGCGATTAGTGGTATTCAGTGTTTTATTGTCGTTGACTAACGCAACAGTTGTTTATCAATGTAATTGTTCATTTATTATGAGGAGGGTCAAATATGGACGACTTGGCAGTAGTTATAGCGGTGCTCGGAGCATATCTCATGGTGATCGTGATCATTGGACTTGCGTTTTATGTATTGTCATCATTGGCACACATGAAAGCGCTCAAGGCATTGGGCTATGATAAGGCGTGGATGGCATGGATACCGTTTGCGCAGCAGTATGCACTTGCAGATGCGGCGGCAGCAAATCAGGAGAGCGTGACATTGTTTGGAACACTTTCGGTTCCGGCAGTTCTCTACAAATTCTGGTGGGTGGTGTGGATTATTCTTCCATTCATTCCGATAGTTGGTTCTTTTGCATCAACAATTTGGCTGATTGTTTTCCTTGGCAATTGCTATGTGAAGATTTATGCGCGGCTGGAAGGAACATCTGAGCAGGAGCAGCAGGTAATTGGTTATCTTTCAGGATTTCTGTCAATTATTGCGGTAATTAAGTTCCTGGTTGGAAAGTACAATACAAAATAATGCAGCTTAAAATTCAGGATGGCGGAATGGTCTCACGAGGGCTGTTCCGCTTTTTGTGTACACGGGCAGGGTTAGAAGGTCATTCGCCTGCTCGATTGCACACGCCGGTTCCTGAGATCCTAATGGGAAGAGGAGAATAGAAAGTATGAGTGAAGCAATCGTGACACTGAAAAAGAGTGAGGGAAGAAGTTTGAAAGCCGGCGGGCTTTGGATCTATGACAATGAGATTGACACAATCATGGGTGCGTTTCAGGATGGCGATATCGTGGCAGTGCATGATTTCGACGGATATTGGATGGGGCGCGGGTTTATCAATCGGAATTCCAGGATTCGGATACGCGTGATGACGCGCGACAGGGATCAGCAGATTGACAGGGACTTCCTGAGGATGCGCGTGCGCGAAGCTTGGGAGTACCGCAAAAAGACAGTCGACACGTCAAGCTGCCGCGTGATATTTGGCGAGGCGGATTTTTTGCCGGGGATTGTGATTGACAAGTTTTCGGACGTGTTGGTGGTGGAATCGCTGGCACTTGGGATTGACAGGCTAAAACCAGAAATCATAGAATGTCTGAAAGAGGTGCTCGCTGACGATGGAGTTCGTGTCAGGGGCGTATATGAGAGAAGTGACGCGAAAGTAAGGCTTCAGGAGGGAATGGAGCGCTTTAAGGGATTTATCAGTGATGCGTTTGACACCAATGTGGAAATCACAGAAAACGGCGTCCGGTATCTGGTTGATGTAAAGGATGGACAAAAGACAGGATTTTTTCTGGACCAGAAGTATAACAGACTCGCAATTCAGAAGTTATGTAAGGGAGCGAAAGTACTTGACTGCTTTACACACACGGGCTCCTTTGCGCTGAATGCCGGGGTGGCGGGGGCTTCCAGCGTTCTGGGTGTCGATGCATCGGAGTCTGCCGTTGAGCAGGCAACAAAAAATGCAGTGCTGAATAACCTGCAGGATATTGTGAAATTTCAGTGTGCTGACGTGTTTGACCTGCTTCCGAAGCTGGAGGAGGCGGGCGAACAGTATGATGTCGTGATACTCGACCCGCCGGCTTTTACAAAGTCGAGAAACTCTGTGAAAAACGCTATCAGGGGTTACAGGGAGATTAACATGCGGGGGATGAAACTCGTGAAGGATGGCGGATTTCTGGCGACCTGCTCCTGTTCCCATTTCATGGATTACGAGCTCTTTACACAGACGATCGCGCAGGCGGCGAGGAGCGTGCACTGCAGACTGCGCCAGGTCGAGTACCGGACACAGGCGGCAGACCACCCGATTCTGTGGAATGCGGACGAGTCCTATTACCTGAAATTCTATATCTTTCAGGTACGCCGCGAACGCTGAGGCGTTCGCGGGAGGGTAGTATAAGGGCAGTGACAATGAAGGTGGATACGAGACAGTCTGCAGTTTTCAGCACATTTTTGTAAGCCACCTGGCTGCTCCATTCACCTCGTTCTTTCTGTGCTGTGTTGATGTTTTTTGAAAATAAAAAAGGCAGCGGATTGTCTGTTGGAATTCGAATTTATAGTTCATATCGACGCAGGATTTCTAAGACCTCAATATATACACGTATGTCACTATATTCCATCTGCATTTTCTTCAAGTATAATTCAGCAGCTGTTTTTTCTGGTACTGCCTGATTTAACAAGAAATATGTTCTTGCTATATCATATTCTTTTGGGGCTTTACAAACATTTGCAAAGTCAATGATAACAAAATCTCTTTCGGAGGTAAGAATGATATTATATGGATGGAAATCGCCATGGCATAAAATGTTTCCTGAAGGTAAATTTTTTATCTTATCTACCAAATCACCATCATTTGATTTTCCACTGAGCATATGCAGCATCCATTCTGTATACGGAACTGCGCTATCCATAGTTTTCGTAAGCCAGTTTTTGTGAAGACTTGTAAATAGTTCCATTGCCTGTTCAAAAGTATAATTATCCAGCATCAGTGATGCAAGACTTTTTCCCTGAACCTTTTCCATTGTAAATCCAAATCGTTGATTTTCCTCTACAATTTCAAACATTTTAGGTATATTCTCCATTACCCTGCTTACCATACATTGATTGTCATATTCATGATGCACAGTACTTTTCGAATAACCCGTTTTAAATAATTTTAGTACTTTTTTCTCGTCGATTTCAAAAATCTCAGCCGTATTGCCTTCTGCAATTTTATATCTTTTTTTATTCTTCATTATTTCTGTTCCTATCAGAAAAATCCTGTTTGTTGAATCGTTTAACACCATTATTCTACCACAAACATATGCACAATTTTATTAAATTTTGCTTAAAGTAATGGATTGCCAGATTTGAGAGGGAATGGTATACTGTGAAAGTATACGCGTTCCCTTTGAAATGTTATCCAGGGAGTGTCGGTATGGGTAAATCATGAAAGGGAAGAGGTGCGGTTGTGGAAAAAAAGGAAATTGCGGAAAGATGTCCCTATGTGAAAAAGTGCGGCGCTTGTCACATTGGAGAAAAGAGCTATGAAGAAGAGCTTGCGGAGAAGAAAAAGTGGGTGGTTGACAGTATCGGAAAATACTGTGACAAAATAAATGATGTGGCAGGGATGTATTATCCATATCATTACAGAAATAAAGTACATGCAGTGTTTGGCAGGAGACTGGACAAAGGAAAGGACGAGATTATAGCGGGAACGTATGCGGAGGGAACCCACACGATTATACCAATAAAAGATTGTCTGATCGAGGACGCGCAGGCGTCTGCGATTATCCAGACGGTGACAGGGCTGGTCAGATCTTTTGGGTTGTGGGTGTACAATGAGGATACCGGGCGCGGACTGATGCGTCATGTGCTTGTCAGGAAGGGAACATCCACGAAACAGATTATGGTAGTGCTTGTGACTGCCTCGCCGGAGTTTCCGCACAAGAACCATTTTGTGGAGAAATTGCGGGAGCTGCACCCGGAGATTACGACGATTGTGCAGAATATCAACGGGAAACAGACGACAATGGTCCTGGGCGACCGCAACAAGACTCTGTACGGACAGGGATACATCGAGGATGTGCTGCTGGGACTGCGCTTCCGCATATCACCGGGCTCGTTTTATCAGGTGAACTCTGCGCAGACACAGGTATTGTACAAGAGGGCGATACAGGCCGCAGGTCTGACCGGCACGGAGACGGTGATTGATGCTTACTGCGGTATCGGTACGATTGGAATGTGCATGCACGCAAAGGCGGGGCGCGTGATAGGGATTGAGCTGAATGAGCAGGCGGTGAAGGATGCAAAGGCGAACGCGAAGCGAAACAATCTGGAGCACATGCATTTCGTCGCTGCGGACGCGACAGAATATATGACACATATGTCACAAAAGGGAGAGCGGGTGGATGTGATTGTGATGGACCCGCCGAGAAGCGGAAGCACGGAGGCATTCGTGAAGGCGGCAGCTTCCCTGCGGCCTGGGAAAGTCATTTATGTATCCTGCAATCCCGAGACACTCGGCAGGGATCTGGGATGGTTTGCGGGAGAAGGGTATATCGCAGGCGAGGCATGGCCCGTCGACATGTTTGGTTTTACCGCAAATGTCGAAGTGGTCTGCAGTCTGCATAGAAAGAAATCGTGTCCGTTACCGTCAGGAGGATGACAGCAAAACGCTGCATCCTCCTATTTATATCTGATTTATAATTTGATGATATCCTGGAGCGATTTCTCGTGCAATGCTGTCTCCAGATACAGCTGGCGATAGGCCTCAGAGCGCGCCGCGTCAAACGCCTGCCTGATCGCCCCGGTAACAGCCTTGTCGCGGAGCCTTGTTGTCAGAAGCGGCGAAAATCGTTTTCCCTCCAGGGCAATCGCTTCCTGAACAGCCTCGTCAAAGTTCTTTTTCGCGTGTCCGTACAGCCACGCGTAGGTCATCGAGTTATCCATCCAGTCAATCAGACCGACCACATCGACCATCTGGCGATAAGGACATTCCAGACGCCTGTACGATTCCGGATAGCCGTGTGAACCGTCGTACCAGCTGTGGTGTCCGAGGGCTGCAGCTGCGTAACGGCGCGTTGACGCGCAGGCGTTCAGGCGTGCGCTGCCGACGACGGTGTGCAGGTGCGTGATCTCATATTCCTCCTCAAACCACTGCCTTGCAGTCCGGGTATACAGGCTGGTAAAATTGATCTTGCCCACGTCGTGGAAGACACCGCTGTTCATCGCAAGTTCCAGTATGGCCTCGCGCTTGGCGTCGGGGTTGGATATTTGCCGGATGTATGCAATATCGTCAAAGAAGGCGGGGTCCTCGCTGATGATGATTTCGCAAAATGCGGCGGCTGTCTTGCCGACGACCTGGGAGTGGACATAAATGTCAGGTGCAAAATGAATCAGCATCGTCTGCTGAAATTCCCCGTAAGAGATACTGTTCGCCGTCTCAATAAAAGTCGTTGCGGCTTGTCTGAGAAAGTAAAAAATCTGCTCATTTGCCTCGTTCGCGGGATATGCCTTTGTGTAGGCGACAATTTTCCGATACAGACTTTCCAGATATTTTTCCCGTCCAGACAGTTGTTCCGGATACTCTCTTAGATATTTGCAGTAGATTGCCGGAAGGGAGATTATGGTATATATGGTATCGCTCGAAAAGCTCGATGTGTCAGCCAGATCCATCAGTTCTTCCATTCTTCCGAGCAGCTCTTCCAGGGTGAGCAGGCCGCAGTAATATTCAATGGCATAGCAGGAGAAGGCAGACCGCATCGGAGGTGCTTCACTGTTGCTGATCGCCTCCTGAATCTGCCGCCTGTGGACGATATGCGCGGACTCCATGATAGCGGTCACATCCTGTGCTGTCATGTCGTTGTCCCTGCTGTAGGAAATGCTGGAAGTCATCTGCTGATGCGTCATGTAGATGTATCTGTCCCAGGGAAGTTCCGGTGTCTTCTGCTGGAATTCTTCGTCCTGCAGAAGCGTGAGCGTCTGTCTGGTCAGACGGATTTTGGAGCTGGCAGATTTGAACTGTCCCAGGGAAGTGTTGGCGCGGGAGCGCAGGATATATCCTTTGGTCTCAATATCATCGATTTCATCGTAATATTTCAGATAGGCCGCAGCTTCCGCAAAACACAGACGCATCTGCGACATGTAATATTCGATATCCGGCCAGTCCAATCCAACCATTTTGCCGCACATATTGTGGTGCCCGATACCAAGCCAGTACAGGCAGCGGATAATTGCATTGTGGTCTTTCCTATGGCGTGCGCGGCTCAGCAGCGCCTGATAAATCTGGCAAAAAAGTCCGCCGTCCAGCTCGTTTTTTCCG
This sequence comes from uncultured Lachnospiraceae bacterium, assembly GCA_947177165.1. Lineage (GTDB taxonomy): Bacteria > Bacillota > Clostridia > Lachnospirales > Lachnospiraceae > COE1. The sequence continues at coordinate 74,846 of CAMWTP010000004.1, read as the reverse complement.
TCCAGCAAATTCTGGGCAAATTCCTCTAATTGTGCCAGTTCATCTGGTCCGGCCTCAAACAGCCTGTCAAACAGCGGAAACAATTCATCGCGCAGCAGCGCTATGTTGCGGTTGATTTTGTCCGCTATGAGACTCCGGTTTTGCAGAAGGGTATCGCGGTATGTATCAAAGGAATGACAGTCCGGATTTTTGCGCGTTGCAAGTACAGCAATATCCCTTAAATTGGCAATGTATTCTTCCTGATATGGCTGCATAGATGTTTCCTCCAATTTCAATCTTCTGATGATAAGCGTTTGCGCAGAATCTCCTGCAGGCGGTCAGCGTCGACGGGCTTAGAGCAGTGTTCATTCATGCCGGCTTCCTTGGACAGGCGGATATCCTCCACGAAAGCGTTGGCTGTCATGGCGATAATCCAAATGCTCTCCGCGTCCTTTCTGGGGAGCCGGCGTATTTTTCTTGCCGCGTCATAGCCGTTCATTACAGGCATCTGGATATCCATGAAAATCAGGTCGTAATAGCCCTCTGGTGAATTTTCAAATGCCTCCACCGCGCAAAGTCCGTTCTCGGCTGTCTCAATCTGTACGCCAGTCTGTGACAGCAGTTCTATGGCAATCTCGCGGTTGAGCTCGTTGTCCTCGACAAGCAGAAGGCGATACTGGCCATAATCAACTTCCCTGCCACTGCAGTCAGAGCGGCTGTGCTGCATTTTGTATGTCAGCTCGGACAGCGGTGCAAAAAGCCGGCTTTTGAACAGCGGACAGGGAACAAAGGCGTTGATGCCGGCTCTCGTCGCGCGGTATTCAATCTGAGCCCAGTCTGCATCTGCGACCATAATAATCGGAAAATCGCTTCCGGCGAGCTCACGCACATGGGCTGTCAAATCGAGAGCGGACATATCGTTCAGCTCCTGTCCCAGAAGCAGGGCACAAGGCATGCGGTTTTCGTACTGTGCCTCGGTCAGCCATGTCACGGCGTCCATACCGTTTTTCAGGTGCACGGACTCCATACCGCCGTCTTTCAGATAGGCGGCAATCTGCTGCGCCCTCGTGTCCATACGCTCGGCAATCAGTACAGTCTGGCCGACCGGCAGCGTCTGCGCATCTTTGGGCGGAGGGGCAGGTGCGAAAGGAATGGACACACTAAAACAGCTGCCTTTACCCTCCTCGCTCGTGACAGTGATTGTGCCGCCCATGCGGTCGAGCAGGTTTTTGACAATCGACATTCCAAGGCCGGTCCCTTCGATCCTGCCGATTGTGGAACTGTTCACGCGCTCAAACGGTTCAAAAATCTTTTGGAGAAAATCCTGACTCATGCCGATTCCGTTGTCCTCACACAGAAAGTCGAGCCATACTTTGTCTGATGCTTCCTGACCGGTGTGTGCAGGCGGCTCAGAATGCTGGGAAATATTGACATGGATCGCGCCGTCCTCGGGCGTATATTTCACTGCGTTTCCTATGATGTTTACCAGGATTTGCCGAAGATGAAGTGGATCGCCAATCAGATTTTCCTCACAAATCTGTCCGATTTCCAGATGAAAATTCTGATGCTTCAGAGCTGCCTGCGGGCGCAGGATGATCATGAGGTCGTGCACCATGTCGGCAAGGGAGAACACCTCTTCGCACAGCGTCATGCGGCCGCTTGCGATGCGCGACATATCGAGCACATCGTTGACCAGATCCATCAGATGTGCCGAGGCGGTCTGGATTTTCTGCAGGCAGTCGAGCACACGCGGTTTTTCGTCAATGTGCGAAAGCGCGATAGATGTCATCCCGATAATCGCATTCATCGGTGTGCGGATATCGTGGGACATGTTGGACAAAAAGTTGCTCTTGGCGCGGTTTTCCTCCTCGGCTGCGCGCAGGGCATCGGAAAGCTCGGAATTGGTGTTTTTGAGCTGGTCAATGACTGCCTTGCAGGGCGAGTCGTCGTTGTTCTCTGATGGGAACTGTTCGCTGGTATCTTCGTTTTTTATCTCTTCCATAATTATATCCTGTCCTTTCTGTCTACAGGCTTTGTGATATTTTCAAAAGCTGTGATGCATTCCCCGTTTTTGGACCGGTCCAGCACTGCATGAAAAACGGAATCAAAATAGCCGCCCATGCCTTCCTCCAGAAGCTCTTTCCACCAGACAGCGATCAAATGCGGATCATTGCGGAACACGCCGCAGCCGTAAGCGCCCAGCACCAGATGTTTTGCACCCTGCTCCGCAAAAATTGCCAGTGCCAGCTTCATGCGCTGCCGCATGACATGTCTGGCCTCCTCAGTGTCTTCGCCCTTTAACACGACCTGCCCCATATTGACAGCGGGCAGCGTCAGCACAGAGGCCTTGACGGGGGTCTCCACCAGCTGGAAGCGCCCATCTCTGAAAAATACCACATCCGGAGAGTAGATTGCGTGGTTGGTGTACATCATGGAGTTTTGCGCGCGATTCTTCTGATAGTACGTCTCATGGGCCGTCAGTGTCCTGTACAGGGTGCCTGACGCCGCCAGGCTCTCTTCCTGCGCCATTGCACCGTTGATAAAACCGCCCCCTGGATTTTTGGCGCTCGCAAAGTTCAACACACCGATGTTGTCCCTGCCTTCCGCTGCAAGTTTTCGAATCGCGTCTACCGTGGAGAGATTTTCCACGCGCGCTTCGCGTATTGTTGTGCTGTCTGCTCTGCTGTATTTTTCCAAAAGTGCTGCGCCCTGTTCTGGTGTGATGAGGAAACTGGCGCGTACAGAAGCGTCCATATCGGATTGAATGTCGACCGGCTTTCCCTCATATTGATAATATCCCTGCTCCATGATTTGCAGGGTTTCTCTTGCGGTTGCTTTTCTGTCCATATTGTTCTCCTCCCGCGAGTAATCTCTTTACCACATCATAGCATATTTTCCGTGAAAGCTCAAATATATTTGCGCCGCAAGGACATCATTTTTTAAGATGCAAATTACTATTTACGGGGCAGGAATGCGCTGAACTGCGCATTCCGTGAGAACATGATTCAGGGGTGAAAATTTTGCTTTGCAAAATGGGCGATTGTTGCGAAGAAAAACTTTGCATATCGCCCCGAATCATTACTATGAGCGGCTCCTAGGCCGTGAATAGTAATGATGCAAAAATGATGCCTGCGCGTTGTAGAATGTACTGAAATTGAAATAAGGAAAGGAAGGGTTTTGCAAAAATGGACAGGATAAGGCGAGAGATAAAAATTGTGGTACTATTATTGATGGCGGGCATTGTGGGGGTGATGCAGACTGGATGTGAAAGAACCGAGGAGAGCAAGACAGAAATCGTTCTGGATGTGCCGACTGCAAACAAACAGGAGTTTGAAAATGATATCGTCGCTGAAAAGCGCGAAGTGGAGATTGTTCCGACATCACTGGCTGTCAGCAGACAGGAATCCGATACAAATACCGTAGCTGCGGTTGGAAGTCTGGAAATCACACTTCCGCCGGGCTGGAAAATAGAAGAGCGGGTATCGGACGAGGGAGTGGCACAATATGTTCTGGTGGATGCGCACTCGGAATATGAGGGCGGTGAAATCGAGGCGCACAATGACGGATATGAACATGAAATACGGATTACCTCCTATGAAATCAGACAGATGCCGGAGCTGACGCTGGAACTGGCAGCCGCGATGAGGGCGTATTTCTCTGTGCCGCTGCTGTATGGAATAAAGGGCTCAGGGAAGACGCAGGAAATAAAAGGCGGTTGGATGTACGGAGAAAATGAGGAGGAAAAAAGCACGGAGTATTTCCTCTTTTCGGAAAATGAGGCAGGGGATACCGAACTGTTTTATGTCAGGGAGGGTAATTTCAATATAACAGATCATGCCAACGATGTGGAGGCATTCTGGCAGTTTATGGACGATGGGCTGGTGCGGACAGACAGCGGCCGTCATGCGGTTGAGCGGTCTGGTGATAAAGAAACGGAATGCTATTTTCTTTTTAACCAGGGAACGGAGAAAGAGATTTTTATGGTGCTGCAGCGCACTACAGACGAAATACAGACTTATCAGGGAGGCGATTATCAGACACCTGTGTCCACAACCGAATCGGATATCTGGAATTGTCAATTGAAGATTATGGACATTGACCAGGACGGATATGAGGATTTTCTGTGCGACAGGCGTTTGTTTGATCCGGCCTGCGTCTATAAGGATTTCGCAGAGGAAGTGTTTGACGGGTATTTGTGGAAGGAGGATGAGAGCCGTTTTGTCTATGTCGACGGCGCGCAGATGCTCGAGCAGTATGGTTCCATCTGGGAAGAACGGATACAGTTAGAGGAGCTCCGGCAAAATGGCGGACAGATACCAGACGGACTGGTGGCATATCTGTCGAAGTATTTGTTGAAAGACAGGGAAGAGATGCGGGAAGCGATGGCAGCGCTGGTGTCAGACCGGGAACTGACGAACGACGAGGTGAAGGCGCTTGCCGGGAAAAATCTTATGATAAAAAATGAGCTGCTGGCGATTCGGTCAGCTTATGGCGGTTCGGGAATCTGGCTTGAAGTGGATGCGGACAATGACGGGATAGAGGATATTTTTCTCTGTGAATATTTAGGCGGAAGCCTTGGTTCGGTATACTATTACTTTTTTAAAGGAACAGCAAAAGGAGAGTATGAGCTGACAGGCAGTGAGGCGGAACTGAAGAATGAATTTGGATTCTTTGGCTGGGATGGAAAAAATTATCTGGCAAAAACGACATGGGAATTCACAAAAAAGTGCGTCAACGGAATTTCGCTGGAGACGTATGAGGACGGTAAAAATCTGGGCGGCGTGTGGCTTGCCATCACTGAAAAAAAGGGGGAGAATGCCCGCAGTATCCAAACATCTTATCTGGCGAATGGGAAATACCGGGGACTTGCCGATGCGCTGGAAGTGTTTTCTGGGCAATATCAGTCGGGTTCCTATACGCCGGTTGGAACGGCGGAGGAAGAGACAGAGGGCGACTATGGCATGTGCAGCGATCTTGACAATGACGGGGAGAAGGAGGCGTATGACCTGGAGCATTGGCAGACCACGAACTATTATACGCTGGATACGATTATTTTTACAGCGGAGGAAACAAAAGTGCAGGAGCACGTAGACAACAGGATCAGAGAGGATCTTTCCCTCGGAAATCCTGTAAATCTGTGGGTGGACAAGACGGAGTACGGCAATGTGGTCTATGTCATTTACGAGGAGGGACTTTATGATTTTCACGTCTGCGGGTATCTGTTTTCGGAGGGAGACAGTCAGAAACTGGTGCAGGTCGACTGTTCTGTCCAGACGGAAGTCACGGTCGAAAAATTAAATTAATTTCATTTCCGACGCGACCGATTGAGGGTATTGTTCATCTAATAAGTGTAAGGAACAGTGAAAAGACAGCCTGTGCATTCTGCCTGGTCTGCAGATGTTATTTTCACCGTTTCCAAAAATCAATGTGCATTGAATTGTTATGTTATAAAGGAAAGCCGGCGGAAAGGATATTATGACAAAAGAACAATTGGGAAATTTAGTTATCGCATCGGAGGACACGATGTATCATGTCGCAAAAACTCTTCTGCGCAGTGACGCGGACTGTGCGGATGCCATACAGGAGGCGATCGTGAAGGCGTTCTCATCATTTCAGACGCTGCGCAGGGACTCCTGTGCAAAGACATGGCTGGTCCGCATCGTGATCAACGAATGTTACGCCATTATGCGGCGGGAGAAAAAGCTCGTGCCCCTGGAGGATTACACCATGGAGGAGGCTGCGGAGGAGCGCGCGGACTACTCTGATCTGTATGAGGCGCTGGGACATCTGTCGGAGGAAATAAGGCTCACGGTTACACTTTACTACATGGAGGGGTACAGCGTCAGGGAAATCGCGGCCCTGATGAACACGACGGAGAGTGCAGTGAAAAATCGTCTGGCGCGGGCGCGGGATAAGATAAAAAAGGAGCTGGCGGAGGCGCAGTGAGGAATGCGGAGAATTGGGGTCATGCCACAGCAGGCAGCATGTGTGCCTGATTCACATGACAAAGGATTGTGGTAACGGACAGTTACAAATTGTGCCTGTGTCCCAGGATGCGGACCAGACGGAAATGGAGATTAAGATGAAACAGCGAGAAGTGAGAATAGAGGATTTAAGACAGTATTTTCCCGAAATGCCGGCAGAAATGCGAAGAATGGTTGAAAGCGAAGTGCAAAAACAGATCGGGGCAGCACCGTCAGGAAGGAGAAGGAGGCATATGGCTAAAAAGTCTGTGATAGCTGTACTTGTAGCGGCTTTGCTAATCGGAACGACAGTGGCCGCAAGTGTTGTCTACAAAATGCACAGTGAACCCGTGGGAAAATATGCAGTGGAAACAAAGATCGTGGAGATGAATCCAGAGGAAACGGAGGAAAGCAGTTCTGCGGCAGAGAAGACACAGGAAGTTACTGATATCAGGGATGTCAGAATGGAAGTTTTATATCTGCCGGAGGGCATGGTCGATACAGGGGCTGGAAAATACAGCTATGCAGATGCTTTGTACAAGGGCGGTGTGTCCATTACTTTTTATAAAATGGACACAGGAGATGCGCAGTTTGACATGCTGACCACAAACGTCAAGGCTGCTGAGGAAATCAGTGTCAATGGATACGACGGCATCTACTGTGAACTGTATGGAGGAGAGGACGAGGAGATTTCATTTGATCAGCGCATCTATGTGGCGTATACAGATGTCCATTATGTGATGGAGATGTATGCCGCTTCCGATGTGACGAAGGAGGAGGCCCTGAAGATTGCGGAGGGCGTGCGCCTGCAGCCCGTCTCCGATGGAAATACAGAGGACATCGTATACGCTTATAATTGGAGTGAATACATACAATCCAGAAACGAGGAAGCAGTTGAGTGGGAAGTGGCAGACTCCGTACCGAAATCTGCGATGAAAAATGTCCATGCAGTCGGAGAAGCTTTTGCAGCATATGTGGAATCGACGGAAGATGACTGGCGCGGCAATGTCACTATCAAAGTGACTGATGTGCAGGTCAGCGACAAGGTCAGCCTGCTCGATGCATCTGTGATGGATGCTGATTTCAGGGAGGAGCTGCAGAAGGAGGTCAATCAGGCGGGAGAACTGCTTCCGGCAAAAATCAATTATATCAAATACGGAAACGGCATCGACACGTTGAACGAAGTGGCAGACAGCCGGGAAGTGCCGCAGAAGCTGGTGTATGTCACCGTTGAATATACGAATACCGGAGCGGAGGAATTGGACGAAGTGCTGTTCTTTGGAAGTCTGATGAAGATTGTGGAGGAAGACGGTCAGATGAGACTCTACACCGGAAAGGCATCTGGCGAAAACGCGGCGTGGGATGATGCAGTTCCCACAGGAGCGGCGCGCTTTACGGAAATGTGGTACTATGATGTGCACGGCGGAGAGCGCAGGAATAATTATATTACGAACCTGAAAGCTGGGGAGACGGCAACTGTCCATATGGCATGGCTTGTGCCGGAGGAGGAGCTTGGGTATCTGTATCTGAATCTGGATACATATGGCGGCAGCTATGAATTTTGCGAGAGTTCGCTGGCAGTCGGGTATGTGGATATCAGACAGTAACCTACACAGTTACCATTCACATCCAATGTCATTAAGGATTTGTAGAAAAATAACTTAAGAAACTTGACTAACAGATTGTACTCAAAAATGCTTAATAAATCATTGTGTTTATTCACCAATCTCGGTTATTAAGAGCTTAAGTTAGGAATTGTCAAGAAATAACTTGTTAATTTGACGCTGTATAAATGTTCATCTGCAAATTACTTACGTAATTAGAAGATAAGCGCAGGCGTAGGAGGCAAAGGCATAAAGGGCAATGCCTTACGTCAAGATTATCTGATGACGCAGATGAACATTTAGCCATGTCAGCCTCTGACAAGTCAAATTGTTGCGTTATTTATTGACAGTTCCTTAATGACATTGATTCACATTCACGCCAAAGTAGTGGGAATGCGCCAAATTGACAAAAGTGTCAGCTTTTTTCCTTTCATCAATTTGGCGCATGATTGCCACTACTTTGGCGTGGTGTGAAAAGTAACGTTATAATACACAATCGCTAATTTTAATTGAGAAATAGTTTGCATTATTTAGAGCAATAATATATAATAATTACAAAGCTGTTTTTAGGAATCAGTCAATTTTATTTGTAAATAATATAAGTACTGTTCAGGCAGAAATGTGTGTTTGATGAGAATAGTGACCAAGTATATTTTAAGGTGGGAATGATGAATAATAAGTTATCAGGTTTGCTGGAAATGGACAAATCAAATGTTCAGGATAAATTAGAGTTTTTTATCCAAAACTACTATAATTATGTCGGGAAATTGCGATGTTTCGCTCATGAGGAGCCGATATTGGCAGATATTATCGAAAGTTTCAGTTCATGGCTTGATATCGAAGGCTCGGATTTATTGCAAACAACATTGGAGCGGCTGGATATCAACAAGGAAAAGAAGATGGAAGGATTTACAGAATATTACAGTTTTTTGCTTGTTGGTGCAGAAAGTGACATTTACAGTCTGGTTGATCTCCTGTATGCGATTCCAAGTCAGTTTGCAAAGGAATTTATGTCTGTTCAGAATACTCTTCATGGCAGTATCAATAATTCGGAACAGGGTGATACGAGGGACAGAAATATTGAATATTTTTTTAATACACAGGGAACCTTCGAACAGGTTCCTTATTTTATGAATATGGGAGCGTAAAGATTAGGAGGAAGTCAGAATGAATATTGAAGAGATTGTAATGTATCCAACACAATTGGTGCATGTTGAAACTACGTTTATTAATGCGAAGAAAGTGTCCGAAAGTGTGAGCACTGAGTTTACTATTTCTGCTGAAATAAAGGGAGAAATCATGAATGAAAATATGGGGAAAAGTATTATAAATATTTCTGTCCAAAATGACGGGTATCAGATTGAGGAGGAGAAGGTGGGCATTTTTAAGTTTGAAAAGGAAATAGAAGATGCATTCAGGGCACAGCAGTTTATGGAGGTTCAGGGAGCCCGTATTATGTGGTCTTATCTGAGAGAGGATCTATATACTGTGTCTTCAAAGATGCTTCCCAAGCCAATAATGCTTCCCACAATTGATGTGATGAGAACACTGGAGAAAGCGCAATAGAGATGAGACTTTTATTGAAACATGTAGATAAAGACTATTATGGAGTTACAGAATATATACAACCTATTGCGAAACAGGCTTTAAAATTTGAACAGTTTGTATATACAGTGTGTGAAATTCTGAATGTATATAACCAGTATAATCCGCATATTGTGAATGATATTGTGAAAGCATTGAAAATGGCAGAATACAGGATTGATGATAATAATATGGGCATGTTGAAAGAGTATAGGGTATTGACAAAGCTGATGGAGGAATTCTATTGGCAGGTGGTTGAGGATGAGAGTTTTGAGAAAAAGGCAAGAGAGACAGATAATGCCATGCGTGATCCGTATAAAAGGTTAGGTCAATATAGAGGACTGCTTTTGGAGGAGATAATTAGCGCGGCGGTCTGCGAGAGATTCCGAGGCCATAAGTTTTGCAAGGGCTGCATCGTTTATGTCGATGGAATTATGGTAAAGCTGGGATATGGATGGTGTAATTCAGAACATAAACAGACTATTGATATAGCTGGATGGGCAGATTGCGAGAAGTATGGAGAATTTTATGAATGTAAAGTTAGTCCTAAGCGATTTTTGATAGAGAATTATAAATATTTTATGCAGCTAAAACAAATGTTGGACGCGAAAGGTGCTGAAAAATATATTCTGGCATTAGCGAGTGCGGATTCAAGAAACAACTTATTATCACAAAAGCGAGCCTTGGAAAAAGAGGATTCGGAGTGCGATATTGATTTTACACTGATTGGAAGAGAAGATATCTTTCGCATTTTGAATTACAACATACCTAATAGTGATATTATAGCCTGAAAGAGAACTGTATTGGAAATATTATTGATTTCTGATATGGATAGTGAATACATATATTTGTTGGAGGAAGAAATGCAGAAGGATACAAAGGTGATTGCGGTGGCAGGAAAAGGCGGTGTGGGCAAGACTTCACTGGCAGCGGCGATGGTCAAAGTGCTGGCAGAGCGATACCCGGACAAGAGGATTCTGGCCATTGATGCAGACCCGGCGGTCGGTCTGTCAACCGCGCTCGGCGTGGAAGTTCATGAGACAATCGACGATATCAGAAAGGCCGTCGTGGCAACGGTGGAGGATGGCGATACCCGGACGGCGCTGGAGCTTCTCGCGGAATCGGAGTACCGCATCTATGACGCCATGACAGAGTGCGGCGGTTTTGTGTTTCTTGCGGTGGGGCGTCCTGAGAGTGCTGGCTGCTATTGCAGGGTTAACAATTATCTGAAGGCGGTGATACAGCTGCTCTCCGATAATTTTGATTATGTGGTGATTGACGGTGAGGCGGGAATCGAGCAGATTAACCGCCGTGTGATGGAAAAAGTGACGCACCTGCTGCTGGTGACAGACACAAGCCGCAAGGGAACACAGGTGATTCAGACCATTAAGAAGGTGGCGGACGAGCTTGTGATGTATGAGAAGGCGGGCACAGTCGTGAACCGCGTCTTGTCCAGGGAGTCGGTCAGGTTGATTGACACAGGAGACATCCCTGTCATGAGTTACATTGATTCAGATGCAAAACTTGCCGAGGCGGATTTAAAGGGAGAGAGTGTTTTCACACTGGCTTCCGACGCAGAACTTGTGCGCGGCGCGGCGGAAGTGCTTGACCGTATGGGGATATAGTGTGAGAATGCACCAGAGTGCGTCATTCTCCGCACAGATTTGGGAATTTCGCTTTGCGGATTCATGGGAGTTGGGTTGAACATATGAGAGATTTATCACAACTATATTATTTTGAAAAACTGCTGGAGGAAGCAAACAATGACCTGGTGCGCGAGGGCGTGGCGAGAGGTCTGCACCCGGTTGGAAGCGTCTGCTCGCTGATACCAGAGCCGCTGCTGAATCTGCCGGGGTGCTTTTCGGTGCGACTCCGGGCGCCGCGCACAGGCTCGATTGATATCGGTACATACTATATGTCAAGCCTCCTGTGCGAGTGCTGCCGCGCGATTCTCGAGCGTGCGGTTGAGGGCGGTTATCAATTCCTTGACTGCATCATCGCACCGGATGCCTGCTCGCAGATGAACCGGTGTGTGGAGAATATTGAGCACTTAAACTGTATCGAAAAAGAAGGTTTTTTCGTGTCCTACTGTGATGCACCCATGAAATCAGATGACACTGCGCTCCGCCATTACGTGAGGCAGATGAAGGCGCATGTGTTAAACCCGCTGCAGGAAAAGCTTGGAGTTGACATTTCAGAGGAGAACCTTCGGAAAGCAGTGGAACAGCACAATCAGATCTGCCGCATTTTGCAGGAGATATCAGAGTACCGCAAGGAGGAGAATCCGCGCATCACGGGCTATGAATTTGCTGTCCTATGCACTGCCACATACTGCTGTCCCAAGGAGCTGTTGATGGAGAAACTCATATCGGTCGCGGAGGAGTTAAAGACAAGGCAGCCCGATGGGAAACCGGCATTTCGCGTGAAGGTGGTTGTCGCGGGTTCCGAGATTGATGATCCCGGGCTGATTGGATTGATGGAGGAGACTGGAGCAAGAGTTGTCGCGGACCGGTTCTGTTTTGGATCGCTGCCAGAGCGCATCCCGATTGCGTTGAATGACGCGGAAGATGTGCTGACGCAGATTTGCAGGCACTATCTGAAAATGGGTAAATGCCCGCGCTATATGAATGCGGAGAAGGTTTTGGAGCGGCAGGACTATGTGCATCAGCTGGTGCAGGAGTATCACGCGGACGGCGTGATTTACCAGCAGATGAAATTCTGCGATTACTGGGGTTATGAGCGCGCCTACGCGTCAAAAAATATGCGGGAGAAATACGGCGTGCCGACACTTTCTATAGACAGGCCGTATGTGACGGGCAGTTCAGGGCAGTTGAGGACGAGGTTTCAGGCGTTTGTGGAGAGTCTGGAAATCAAGAAGTTACAAGGGAAGGGGTAAGGAACTGTTCCGAAGCAGTTTTTAAGAAAAGCACAGAAAGGCATAGGGCAGTAAGATGGGAAAACAGATGGGGAGCGAGAAGCTCGGTTCTTTTTATACAGGCAGAAAGGCAAAAAAACGACGAGAGTGGCGCGGCGTGAGAGACACATTCTACGATTATCTACAGTGGCTGCGGATCTGGGGCGTGCTGATCGGTTTTGCGGTAAAACCCAATAATGTAAAAGCATTTTTCCGGTATCGCTGGATGGTCAACTATCTGGTGGTTCCCGATTTTTTTGACCGGCACACAGAGGGGATGCGCGGCTCACAGCTTCGCATCACCCACACGGCGCTCAGCATCGTCGTCATCGATATGTGCAAAGCCATGACGAGAATGTTTCAGGCAGATCCCAATATCGGAAACGACGAGAAGCTCCGGAAGAAGATGGTGCTCTTTGATGAAAATATGATGAGCGAGATCATGAACGGATTTCCGAATCTGATCTGGACTTCAGTTGAAGTACCTGCAGTGTACACCTGTGCCATGATGGTTCAGGACGGCGTGGTGCATTACACGGACGCAGCGCAGACATACGGGATTCCCTCCGATGTCTGTCCGATGCCGCTTGCAGAGCTCGGCGTTGCCCTGGAGGACGACTATCCGAGAATCGGGGCGTGCGCGGTGCACTGCAACACCACATGCGACGGCAGCCTGATGGGAAACAGTATTGAAGGGCAGTACTTTGGCATTCCGACATATGAACTTGCAGTTCCAATCCGTCATACATACGACAGTGTGCAGCCATATGCGGTGGAGGAGATTCAGAACTGTATCGCTTTTATTGAAAGACATACAGGGGAGACCTTTGACTGGAATGCATTTTTTAAAAGCATGGAACTCTTTAATGTCGAGACACAGAACATGCTCGACTGGTTTGAGATCAGCCGCACGAAGTACCCGCAGATGATCGGTACAAATCTCGCGCTCTACCGCTACTGCGTCTATCAGGCGACAGGCGGCAGGTATGAGGTATTTCGGAAGGTTGAGCAAAAGCTGAACCGCTATGTCAGGAGAGGCTATGAGAGAAAGGAACTGGTCTGCCGGGAAATCAGGCACCGCGCGATTACATGGGGTGTGCAGTCGGCGTATTACACGGCCTTTACAGTCTGGCTGCAGAACTGCTGGGGTGTGGCGGCGCTTGTGGATATGCTGAGTCTCTGCTCGACGCGCATGGTTGACACGCAGGATAAGGAGCAGGCATTGAAGGATTTGGCATATTTATATGGAAAGATGATTATGCGCAGCCGCTCCAACGGCGGTTACGAGGTCGGTGTCGAGGATCTGTGGCGTTTCTGCGAGAGTTTTGATGTGGACGTGGTCATCATGTACTGTCATATGGGCTGTAAGGCGATGTCCGGCTATCACGGGCTGTTTGAAGAGGAGGCAAGAAAACATGGCATTCATCTGATCTGGGTGAATCATAATCTGATGAAGCCGGAGGACGCTTCGCGAAAGGATATGCGCATGGAGGTCAACCGTTATATGCGCACCGTATTTCGCGAGGAGCCGCTTGACGCAAGCCTTGAGGATTTCGATGATGACAATAATTGGTAAGTGTGAGGAGGTTAAATAGTGAGATATTTTGGTGGCTGTGATGCGGGGAGCACTTACACGAAATGTGTGATTATAGATGAAAACAGCAAAATTGTGGCGCATGTCACGAACAGGAGCCGTATCAATCCGGTGCTGAGTGCGGAGGCGGCGCTTAAGGAGGCTGTCGCGCAGGTGGAGGAACTGCACTCGGCGGCGGATTTGACGTATCTGGTCGGCACGGGTTACGGGCGGAATAAAGTTCCTTTTGCGGATGAAAACATTTCTGAGATCAGCTGTCATGCGATGGGGGTACATATGGCAAACCCGGATGTGCACGCGATTATTGATATTGGCGGACAGGACGTCAAGGGTATCGCCATCGACACGGACGGGACAGTGCTCAATTTTGCGATGAATGACAAGTGTGCAGCCGGAACAGGGCGCTTTTTTGAGAGCATGGCGAATGCGTTTGAGATGTCGCTGGAGGAATTTTCCAGACTGTCATTGAAAGCAAAGAATGTGATACCGATCACTGCACAGTGCACTGTGTTTGCCGAGAGCGAGGTGGTCTCTCTCGTCGGAGAGGGAAAGCCGATGGAGGAGATTGCGGCGGGGATACAGCTCTCTGTGGCCAAGCGGTGCTTTGTCATGGCAAAGAAGGCGGGAGCGACAGACCGCATCACCCTGACAGGCGGCTGCGCAAAAAATGAGGGGCTGAAACAGGCGATTGAAAAAGTGCTCAAGATCAAGGTCGTGGATCTGCCAGTCGATCCGCAGCTCATGGGAGCACTCGGGGCGGCGGAGTACTCAAAACGTAAGGGACACGTTTAACGTAAAGGACACGTTTAACGTAAAGGACACGTTTAACGTAAGGGACACGTTTAACGTAAGGGACATGTTTAAAAATGGGGATTTTCATTTCGTAATAGTTGTGATATAATAAAATTTCAATACAGAAATTGGATAGAATGTTGAAAACGGGAAGGGAAATAGAAGTTCCGAAAAAACATAAGCAAATGTTTGTGACAAAAGATCCAAAAGAAAATGAAAGGGAGAGAATAATGAGAAGAAAAACAACTATTATTTTGACCGCGTTAATCATGGCATGTTCTGTCACCGCATGCCAAGGAGCAGCAGCTTCCATCAGCAACAGTGTTTCTGGCGATAGTGAGACGAGCGGAGCTGGTACACAGGAGAGCACAGTCAGTGCAGATACTGAGGAGGCTGACGAGACAAGGACATTGAGTGAAACAGAAGAACAAAAGCTTTACAACACATACATTGACATTAATAATTTTATGGTCGACAGAATCACGGATTCCCTGGAACGCTATTTCTATTATGTAGATATAGAGCAGGAGGAGTTTACGCTGTTGGATCCTGATGATGACTATTTTAGCTGTTATTCTATAGCAGATTCCTATATCGGTGATATCGAGGATGCCTATGAACTGGTGAATGGCAAGGGCGATAAGAGTAAGCTGGATGAGACATTTCTGGAAATGTATCCGTCGATCAATGCAGTCATATCAACACTCAATGAGATCGAGACATACACAGATATGAAATCATATCTGGATGATGACTATGAGAAGGCAAAAGAGTATCACGCAGAATTGATGAGTGTCCTGGAGGAATACATTAATACAGGTGATGCGTTTATGACAGAGCTGGATGCCGTTGCCAGGGAACGCCGGGAAGAATCGTATGCGCAGATGAAAGAGGAAGGATTTGAAGTGGCCTATACGATGAACAAAGCAATCGATCTTGCCAATGAGATAGCGGAGGAACTGTATAATCAGGAAGTGTGGGACGATAATATTCTGGATATGGATCTGGAAAAAATTCAGCCGTTATACGACGAGTTTGTTGGCTATGTAGATGATCTGCTCGCGTTTGATGAGGATGAGGAAAAGCTGAATGCAGAAGGACTCTATAAAAATACCGGTTATTGGAGCTGGTTTATCAGAGATATGAAAAATACCAAAGTTTCCCTGACAGAAGTACTGCAGAAAGTAGAGAATGGGGAGGAATTAAGCCAGACCGACCAGATGATGGGAAATATTGCGGGGAATTGTTCGCTGTCTTCTTTTGCAACCGGACTTTCGGCAGTGATTGATGACTACAATAGAATGGTTTCCTATTAGAATGAAAAGCATGGAATCATAATGAAAGAGAGCAGCTATGATAATAGTAAAGATTGTATTGGGTGTAGTGATTGTGGCAGCAGTATTTTTCGCATTGACCTTTACTGTGTATTTTTTCAATCTTGACATGAAGGCAGCGGCAAAGATTATGCCGGTCATTGCAAAGCATTATGATAAAGTAAAGAAGGAAGAGCGCTTATAATAAATACGATGTTTTGGATTGTGGTAAGAGAATGAATCTGTTTGACGGGATGATAACAAATATTCTTGGACAATTGAATCGGATTTCTTCGGCAGAACAGGCAAGTCTGAAAGAACCGTCAAGGGCATGGAGGGATGTGGGAGCGCATCACATGATACTCGGGAAAGAGATGGCATATGAGCTTGGCGGACAGAATACACTGGGACTAAGCGGCTGCCTCTACACGACGAAACCATTGCTGTATCAGCAGGGAGTATACTTATATGGAAGGGATCTGACACAGATTACAGAGCATCAGTCCTATGCGCGGATTGTGTTTGTACAGTTGGAAGAATCGACCGATGAGGACGCATTGTACCGCAAATTTCGCGAGATTGACTATGTGCGCTATCACATTCATCCGGAGGGATTTATGGCGCGCATCTCGCCGGTAAGCCAGCGGGAACCAGTGCGCATCAGCAGGAAAGCCTTGAAGAAGAATATCAGTTTCCGCGATATCGGACAACTGTATTTGGAGCAGTATCAGAAAATTGCCCAGGTGAAAAATGTCAATGTCATTTTTGTCACACACAGGGATTTTGACTATCGTGCATTGGAGGAAATGTTCGGCAGGGCGGAGCAGATTACGCAGTCGCTCAACCATATTTTTACGAGCCTCAATATGGATTGCAGTACCTGCAGTCTGAAAACGGTATGCGACGAGGTGGAAGGGCTGCGCGAACTTCATTTTGGACAAAAGAATCATAGAAATTAAAAAAAACGCAGGTGATAGAACACCTGCGGTTTTTTGTCGTTTTTAAACCAGATCAGTTGCCAACTGTGTGATGATGAATTTGGGGATTTCCTCCTCCTGCATGGACAGGGCGTGGGAAAATTCCTGATGAATTTTCTTTTCTGCATCGTGCAGGATTTTCTCATCGAATGCGGAAAACTTTTTGCCGGACTCGATCATGCGCTCTTTTTTGGTGTGAAGAACGGTGATCAGTGCGATAATCCTGCTCGTGTTGTCACTGTGGAGAATCTCGGAGTAAGCAGCCTTTCTGAGGTTGGTATTGTCAATCCATTCAATTTTCTCTGTCGTGGAATGTTTGATGATGTCGATGATTTCGTCTTTGCCCATAAGCTTCCTGAGGTGGACTTTGTCAGTGTCCACAGGGACATAGATCGTTGTTGTGCTGTTGTTGTCTGAGACAGGGTGCATGATGTAATACGTGCGCTTTCTCTCGGTCAGCTTTTCTTCCCGGATATCTTCGATATTACATACACCAGCCGACGGGTGCATTACGATACTTCCAATTTGAAACATTCAAAAACTCCTTTCCAAAGGAACTATTTTGACAATTCCTAATGAATAGAACTGTGTATAAAAAAACCGCTATCACATTCGGAAATCAAATGTGAAGCAGCTTATCGATACACATAATTACCAGAAACCTTTATGTATCTATTTTAGCACAAAAAAATATTTTATGTAAGCGAAATTTGCAAAAAAATTAACCAAACTTTTGCGGTAATTTGCGGTTAAAAGGTGGTTATTCGCGCCATATTGTTGGAAATATAACACAAAAAGACGATATAATGAGCGTCAGTGATGGCGCATTTTTGTTAAGACTAATAAATTCGGCATATTACATGCCTGGGCATTGTAGAAA
This sequence comes from uncultured Lachnospiraceae bacterium, assembly GCA_947177165.1. GTDB lineage: Bacteria > Bacillota > Clostridia > Lachnospirales > Lachnospiraceae > COE1. Next base: position 57,246 of record CAMWTP010000004.1, on the reverse strand, counting down.
GGGAACGGGATAATGAGAATAGCAGTGTGTGATGATGATGTAAGTACCAGAGATGATATTGTCCGTATGATCAGAAAACAGCACCCGGAAGCGGAACGGGAACTATCTGTTTTTTCCTCAGGGGAGGAGCTGCTTGAGAGTGAGGAGAATTTCGCTATTACTTTTCTGGACATCGAAATGGGAAAAATATCCGGTATGGATGCTGCAAAATGCATTCGTGAGAAACAGGAAAGGCGGGGATTGAAGAGGAGTATTATCATCTTTGTGACAGGCTACAGAGAATACATGGAGGAGGCATTTGATGTGAACGCCTATCACTATCTGTTGAAGCCCATCGATGAGGACAAGTTTGCAGCTGTCTTTGAGCGCGCGTGGAGGGAGATGTCCGCAGCAGAGGAGGAAAACCGCAGATACATTATGATAAAGAGTTTGGGCGTTTTGCAGAAAATATTTTTGAAGGACATCTGTTACATTGAGAGCAGCAATAAGAAAGTCATTATTCACACAAAAGACAGCGTGATACAAGGGTATGGGAAAATGGAGAACTATGAGAATGAACTGGGAGAAAATTTCTATCGCTGTCACAGAGGGTATCTTGTGAATATGGAAAACATTACCGCTTACTGTACGGATACGATACAAGTTCTCAACGGGGACCGGATACTGCTCGCGAGAAAGAAATATCCCGATTTCGTGAGAAAATACATGAACTATGCGAGAAGTGGAGGGATTGTCAATGTTTGAAATGGGGCTGTTCTCCATTGCCGTGTATCTGGCCAACAGCATATTAGGATACATTTATGCAGCCCGCTTATTGTCATTGAAAAAATTGCGGGGAAACTCGACAGTGGCGCTGTGGGCAATTGCTTATTTTACAGTTCAGGTAGCAATGTTCCAGCTGGTTGACAGGGTGTATCCGTTCGATGGCGCTGCAGACATAGCTGTGCATATTACAATTTTTCTCTGCCTGGTGACGGCTTTATGCCGCGGGGACAGGGCAAAGCACTTGTTTGTGACACTCAGTTTTGTCGCAGGAACAGAGATATCAAGATATATTGTCAGTGTACTTTATGTTGTCTTATATGATGCGTGGAACAAGGTTTTGAACCATTGGATTGTACAGGGGACAATCGTCTCGTTAGAACAGATTGATTTTCTCACAAAAGTGTTCAACCGTACCTTTCTGATATTATGCATCGCTGTCTATATACAGATCGTGTTGTGTTATATCAAAATGATTGGGAAGCGGTTTGTGAGAAGAGATTATCAGCTGCAGGCATATGAAAATATTTACTTGCTCTTTCCAAGCGTTGTGGCCCTGTGTGTTGCATGTACAATCAAGATGATGGTGGTATCTGTTGAAAACGGAATGACGGTTGTGATTTATGACAGGGTTTCTGCGACAAAGTTCTGGATTCCATTGATCTGTATCCTGCTGTTGGGAATGATTATCTCATCGGTTATCCTGTTTCAGAAATTGGTGCAGCTGTCAGAAGAAGAAAAGAAATGTGTCATATTGGAAAACCAGGTGCAGCAAATGCGAAGAGAGGTGAACGAGATACAGGAGATATACGCTGACATGCGAGGGTTACGCCATGATATGAGGAGTCATCTGGGAAATATTACAGCTTTCGTCAGAAAGACCGTTGGAGAGACTGGTGAGGAGCTTGCGGATTACATCGGAAAAATGGAGGATACAATCAACAGATTGGATTTTTCAGCGCAGACGGGAAATCCAATCACAGATATCATTGTCCATCAGAAAAGGCAGGAGGCAGCAAGAAAACAGATTGTATTTGAGACCGATTTCACATATCCGGCGAAGCAGAAGATTGATGCCTACGATATAGGAATTATCCTGAATAATGCCCTTGAAAATGCGGTGGAAGCCTGTGAGAAAGTGGAGGGGAAAAAGAAAGTTGTACTGTGTTCTTATCTCAAAGGAAATCTGTTTTTTGTGGAAATCACCAACGATTTTGCCGGGGACATATCTATCAATGAGGAGACCGGACTTCCTGTCAGCGATAAAAAAGATAAGAAAGTGCATGGGATTGGAATGGCGAATATCCAGAGATGTGCAAGAAAGTACATGGGTGAGATAGACGTTTCCATCGCAGAATCAGGAGGGAGAAGAATGTTCCAGCTCACAGTCATGATGAATGGAGGCAGCAGCGATTTTTCGCACCCAAAATGAAGCTGTTCACGCAGCTGCCGTTAATTGAAAATGCAGATTGGCGATAAACAAGATAGAATAATAAAATCAAAGGAGGACATGAAATGTCAATGTTTATCACCAGCAATTATAAAAATTATTATAAAAACACAGCTTCGAATGCGGGCAATGCAAAACGGGAAAGCGGACAATCCGCGCAGGTCAATACGAATACATCAGAAAACGGTAAAGATGCAGTACAGGAGTATTACGAACGGCTGTGCAAACAATTTCCACAGATTTCTTCCATTAATACAGACGGAGACAGGAAGGTCAGCAGTAAAAATGAAATCGTATTAAATTTATCGAAAGAATGTTTAAAAAAGATGGCGGGTGATCCCCAATTTGCCAGGAAAATAGAGAATGACATAGCAGGCATCCCGGCAGCACATCAGTGGATGTATGCACAGGCAAAAAGTGATGGCATGGAAATACATGATTTCTCGGTGAAAATCAATTCAGACGGAAGTATGCAGTGTTCCTGCAGCAGCACCACAAGAACGAGTGCAGGCGGGCAGGGCAAAACGGTTGGGAGTACAAAAAAGAAAAGAGAGGATAAAGCAGCAGAAAAGCGCAGGGAACAGGAGGAATTTGCCAGGAGAGCAGAGAAGAAACGTGCCGAGAGGGAAGCAGAGGAGCGGAAAACAGCACAGAGACAGATGGAAAACAAAGCATTCAGCCATGAGTGGACAAAAGAATATACCAGAGGTTTTGATTTGAGAGCATAAATAATTAGGACAGCGTTATAGTCATTTGGTGCAGTGGAGGTTGTCAAAAGCGGAATGTCAGCCGATATTTAAGACATAAATGGATTTTACGGGACACAGGGAGCAGTGAATAAGAATCGTTTGGGGAAGGATATAAGATATGCAAATCAACTTAAACAGTATTTCGTCACAGCGCCATTTTATGTCGGGAATGGGCAGTATTGGAGGGATATCGCTGCCTGATTTTAATGGTGACTATGTGTATTCGAAGAAAAAAAGCGGCGTCAGCGAGGGAGAATACAGAAAACAGATTATGGAACAGGCTTATCAGGATTATGAAAACGGAAAGTTTCAAAATCAGTCTGACGGGTTTGTTGAGCTGATGAAGCGCTACACATCCGAAGTGTCACCGGACAGGAAAGGCATCATAACATCCGGGCTGAAGGCCGTGGCGAGAAACAATCAGAAGATGTCAAAGCCGATTGACTTTATAGCGACGCTGCTTGAGGGGAAAGTCAAATATCAAAAGCAGCCCTCCGGACAGCGCGATTACATAGAATTTTATGACAGCAATGGAGAGATGGTGGCAACGTATTCCAATAACGGCTGGACGATGTACACCACAAACGCGGAGGCGGCAAGGCAGACTAATCTGTGTACAATCTATAACGCGGCGTGGCGGGAGGCAGAAAACGGGGCTGTCCGGGCAGACAATATGGAATTTGAAAACATGCAAAGCTCATTTGATATAAAAGCTTAGGAATTGTTGATGAAACAGAGTGGTTTTTGGAGGGAAAAAAGGAATGAATATAACAGAAAGACAATTATCAAGACAGTATGAAAACTATACCATTGATATGGACAGACTCACACAAAAATTTCAGGACAAGGACAGGAGCAGTGCCAAATCTTCAGGCTATGATACCGTAGATATTTCCGCAGATGGGCGCTGGGCTTTGGATCGTGAGATGCTGGAAGCGATCAGGGCGGGGCAGGGGATAAATGCTGCCAGAACGCTTACTAATGTCAGTTCTTTGAGAGTTTTTGAGGATTTTGAAAAGGCGGTATCGGAGGAGAAGAGAGACAAGACAGCAGTCAATAACTTTGACCGTCATGTGGATAAAATGGTATCGGCCTACAGGAAGATGAGGCAGGAAATAGAAGAAAAATATGCGAATATGAGTCAGGAACAGCAGGAGCAGTCCTTTTATGTCGCTGACGATAAAAGCATACAACAATTGACCAAAGAGAAGGAACTGGAGCTGCTGGACAAAGCCTATGAACAGCACAGCAGCGCGATGGCACATTTTACAGAAATATTGCGGGATCTGCAGGATTTTAAGCCGCAGATTATATACCATCAGTCAGGCGGTCAGGTGAAAGAGCAGGTAATTTATCAGCCGCAGACAGCTTCTTCGGACAGCGTGAAACCGAAAAAAGGGGAGATTAAGGATCAGGCATACCGGATATTTATGTCTGCCATCAATAAGGGGGATTTTCCGTCAGACTCCGGCAGCGCTGCTGTGTCAAAAAGTGAGCTGAACCGTATCTGGGATTATTACGCGGGCTTATAAAAATAATTTGCGTCAAAGCGCCAGATTTGCCGATAAACAGAGGGAAAAGGTTCGGCGCAATAGAGGCAGTGTAAGGAGTCATGCATAACGGGATAAAATTGTGATAGAAGGAGAGAGGGCGAATGCTGCGAATAGAAGAAAATTATGGAAATGTCTATGAAAACAGTCAAACCAGATATATAAAGGATGCGGTGCCGGAATGTAAAAACATTCGGATTAAGACGGATTCTGTAGATTTGTCAAGGGAAGGGTTGGAGGCGCTGCGCGCACAGACGCAGGGGGCATTCGAACAGATTGATATCGACGAGATCCAGCGAATGAGAGAAATTCTGCCGAAGCTGAGCATGAACCCGTCTGATGAGATGCTGTGGGCAATGAGGGAAGATGTACAAAGTTCCATAGATGCGGTCAAGAAGGCAAAGGGAGGCTATACGCTTGACGATCTGATCGCGGCCCGCATGGATGCATATACGAGACAGTACGAGATGTTACAAAAAGGGCACGCAGATGGAACCAGGGATGTCTATGTATCAGATGGAATGGACGAAAACGGCAGACTGCAGTATCACAAAGTGACACTGGAAGAAGATTTGCAGTACCTCAATGAAGCTTTTGGACGAATCGCAGATGAAATGGAATTTGCAGCAAAATCAAAGGAGATACTGCAGCGGAACAGAGAAATGTTCGGCGGACAGAAAGCCCTGGCAGCTCCATTGCCAAGCAGGTATGGGCAACGGCTGGCAGACACGTTGAAGCGCGCGGCCTCTGCATATGCCGCGGAGAGAGAAAACGGGAATCATGCGAATGCAGCAAAGCTGGCATTCGATTATCTGAATGAAGATCAATCGTTCTCCAATACTATGCATCTGCTGTTTTCCGCCCGGTAAAAAGGAGCTGATTCGGTATATAATCTATGGAAGAGAATAGGCGCTAAAAAAGGAACCGTCCTTCGGTTCCTTTTTTTATGCACACGGGCATTCGGCGCGCGGGTAGGGAAAAGTCTTCGCTACCCGATTCTTATAACAGCATAAAAAAGTAAAAAAACGATACATTTACACAATATTTTGGAAGAATATTATAGATTTATGCTGTATAATGACAGCATGAGGAGTATTGGGATGACAGGGCGGGCTGCACAGGTTATCTGCGCAGCCGCTTAGGAAAGAGGAGACTAGAATGAAAGATTTTGAGAGAAAGATGTCGCCGAGAAACAAGATTGACACAGAGAGCTGGTTTATCGAGTGCTATCGGAGACATCAGGGACATCCGATGAAGATACTGATTTCCCTGTACCGGGGAAATTATCACAAGTTTGTGCTGGCGGTGATCAGCTTTTTTATCAAACACGCCTGTGTGTGGGTGCTGCCGATTCTGACGGCAAATATCATCAATGATGTGACAACAGGCAATCCCAACACCGTGCGGAATATCGTGTTTTACACCGTGTTTGAGGGAATATTGATTGTGATTAATGTTCCCATGAATTATCTGTACACCGCCTACAAAAGCCTGGCGACGCGCTATGTGGAGACCGGGCTTCGCAAGGCGCTGGTGCGGAAATTGCAGCAGCTCTCCATATCGTATCATGTGGAGACGCAGTCCGGGCGGCTTCAGTCCAAGATTATGCGTGATGTTGAGGCGGTGGAGACGCTGTCCACACAGATGTTTCTGAACATATTAAACATTGTTCTCAATATCAGTGTGGCACTGATTGTCACTGGCTCAAAGAGTAAGACAGTACTTGTGTTTTTCCTGTTTGCGGCGCCGGTTGCGGCGGTCACGATGGTGTCCTTCCGGAATGTGATGAAGAACAAAAACAGGGAATTTCGAAAAGAGATGGAGGAGACCTCCGCCCGCGTCATGGAGATGGTGGAGCTTGTACCCGTGACAAGGGCGCACGCCCTCGAGGACGAGGAAGTGCGAAAAATCAGCAGCCAGCTCTTCGCAGTGGCGGAAAAGGGCTATCAGCTGGATGTGGTGCAGGCGCTGTTTGGCTCTGTCGGCTGGGCGATCTTCCAGATTTTTCAGGTGATCTGTCTGGCGTTTACGGGGTATCTCGCGGTGAAGGGAAGCATTCAGGTCGGAGATATCACGCTCTACCAGAGTTATTTTTCCACCGTGGTCAACCAGGTGTCAGCGATTGTGACACTGCTTCCGATTATCACCAAGGGCGTCGAATCGGTAAATTCAATCGGAGAGGTATTGCTGTCTGAGGACGTGGAGCGCAATGAGGGCAAAGAAGAGCTGACCGATGTGGATGGCGTCTTTGATTTCAAGGAAGTCAGCTTTCATTACAGTAACAATGAAAATCAGGTGCTGAATCACTTGAACCTGCACGTGGAGCAGGGACAGACCATCGCTTTTGTCGGCGAATCGGGCGCTGGAAAGTCCACGATATTGAATATGGTCATTGGCTTTCACATGGCAACCGGAGGAACAGTCCTGCTCGACGGACATGATATGAGTCAGATCGACCTGCGCACCTACAGAAAGCATCTGGCCGTTGTGCCGCAGACGTCAATTCTGTTTTCGGGGACGATTCGGGAGAATATTACGTACGGCTGCGAACATGTGACGGACGAGGAGCTTGCGGACGTGGTGCGCGCGGCAAATCTGAGCGACCTGGTGGAAAGCCTGCCCAAAGGGCTTGACACCATGGTGGGCGAGCACGGCGGCAAGCTGTCCGGCGGGCAGCGCCAGCGAATTGCCATAGCGAGGGCGCTCATACGCAATCCGAAAATTATCGTGCTGGACGAAGCGACATCAGCGCTTGACAGCATCTCGGAAAAAATGATACAGGAAGCGATCAACAATCTGGTGAAAGGCAGGACGACATTTATCGTGGCGCACCGCCTGTCAACGATTCGCGATGCGGACCGGATTGCGGTGATTGCCGATGGAAAGTGTGTGGAGTACGGCACGTTTGAGGAACTGATGGATCTGAAGGGTGAGTTCTACCGCATGAAAGTTTTGCAGAGCTGATGAATGCCGGCAGGGGAGTGAAGAACGTTTTTTTGTGAAGAAATAAAGCATGTACAATACGCCTTTTAAAAGGGGGATGGTACATGCTTTTTATATACACGCCGGGGGCATCGACATGCGCGGACTTGTGCGGAAGCATGGCAGAGAGCGCTGCTATGCCACATAACAGTACATAAAGATAAAGTGGCAGATACTTCCACCCATCACGAAGAGGTGAAAAATCTCATGCGAGCCAAAATATTTGTGCAGTGAGTTGAACACAGGAAGCTTCAGCGCATAGATAACACCGCCGATCGTATAGATGATACCGCCAGCCAGAAGCCACCCGAACGCCGCGTGGGGAAGCGTGTTCCACAGGGTGCCGAAAACGAGCAGACACAGCCAGCCCATAGCGATATAGATGATAGAGGAAAACCACTTTGGGCAGGTGATCCACAATGCATTGACACACATGCCAACGACTGCGACACCCCATACGAGAGCCAGCAGAGTATAACCCATACTGCCGCCGAGGACGATGAGACATACCGGCGTGTAAGAGCCTGCGATCAGCACAAAAATCATCATGTGGTCAATTTTGCGAAAGACACGCAAAACCTTGTCGGTGACATTGACGCTGTGGTACAGCGCACTCGCCCCATACAAAAGAATCATGCTCGCGGCAAAGATGGCGAGCGACACGGCCGTCATGCCTCCGTGCGCCTTCACGATGAGCGGCGACGCGGCGATAGCCGCCATGAGACATGCGATAAAATGCGTGATCGCGCTTCCGGGTTCCCTGATTGTCAACTGCATAAGATACTCCTCCTCGATTACAATGTATTCTTCTTATTGTTACATATTATTAAGCACTAATATTCTGCCAATTAAAACAGAATGTAGATTTAGATAAAATATAATGTAGTTTTGAAAACTATATACTGTTTGATATAATACTACTACTTATTATATTCAATGTCAATCAGGATTATCAAAAAATGTAAAAGATTATGCTCAGTCCTCCTCAATCACATGTATTTCAAGATAGTCAAAGTCAATCGCCTCAATAAAATTGTCTGAGGAAAAGCGGGTTTTATCGTGTTTCTTAAAATCAGAAATATTGGAATCCAGCCAGATTGGTTTCCCGAGGTCAAACTGGTAGCAGACTGACTCGAGCGCATCAAACACCTTATGTGTGCGCGTCTCCGGGCGATCGTCGCAGATGACAGTATCCCGGAGCATGTGGTTGTCCTTGAAAGTTCTTGCCCATAATCTAAACATACTCAAATCTCCTTATGTATTTTCTGTCGATATTTTTGATAGCAGTCCAGCCTGACTCGGGCGCTGTGTGAGTGTGCGCATGCGGCTGAACATTCCTATTGTATCATGAACAGGCAAAAATGTGTGGATTCATAGAAATTTTATGCAAATTTAAAAATTTTTGATGGCCACAAGCCAGGAAAGTGTGGTACAATAATAGGCGTTGTGCCATCATCTGCAGATGGATTTGATATGCAGGAGCACGGTAAAGGGGAAAGAGAGGCGTTGTGTATATGGAATATAGTGCAAATGGAAAATCCGACGTGGACAGCTGGAAAGAAGTGATCCTGGTGTACAGCTCTGCTTTAAAGGAAATCGGCACAAAGCTTGAGATTTTGAATGATGAATTTCAGCATGTGCATCAGTACAATCCCATAGAACATATCAAGTCCAGGATCAAGACATCGGAGAGTATTGTCAAGAAACTGAAAAAACATGGCTATGAGTCGACCATCGACAACATGATCCAGCATATCAATGACATCGCTGGAATCCGTATCATATGCTCTTTTACGACAGATATATACAGGATTGCTGAAATGCTGGAGAGGCAGAATGACATCCGGATTCTGTCGGTGAAGGATTATATTAAAACCCCCAAAGCGAGTGGGTATAAGAGCTACCATATGATTGTGTCCATTCCCATCTATCTGTCAGAAAAGAGAGTGGACGCGAAGGTGGAGATACAGATCAGAACCGTTGCGATGGACTTTTGGGCTAGCCTGGAGCACAAGATCAATTACAAGTTCGACGTGAATGTTCCGGAACATATCAAGGCGGAACTCTATGCGTGCGCCGGGATGGTGTCAGAACTCGATGCCAAGATGCTGTCGCTGAATGAAGAGGTAAAGCAATTATCATTGGATTTGGCATAAAATGAGGAGTGCCCCGGCACATTTCTGAGAAATGTACCGGGGCTATTATGAAAAAATTTATCTATGTGTAATGAAAACACTACGTTGTTGTCGCTTGCTATGTTTCAATATTACCATTCAATTATGAATAAATTATGAATAAAATGTTAGTTTATTGTTAATATGCATACTGGCGCGAGAAAATAGCAGCGATTTCTATGCAAAACACACAAAAAGATGTCTGCGCCAACGTCCGCTGACCGGGTAGATTTCATGAGGCAGGCTGGCTGTTTTTGGCGGAGGAGCAGTACACGATTTTTTGCAACTTCTGATTGTAAGACAACCAGTTTAATGATAAGATGATATCAGGGTCATAGGTTGGATTGACTGATTTGCGGGAAAACTGCGAAGATACAGAGTGGTTGAGAGTGGGTATAGGAAAGGTACGGTTGAGGAGATGGATAATTTCATGGATAAACTTGCGCAGAAATTCAGCGCGCAGGAGATGATCAGGGCAAATTCCCAGGCAGAGGCGGAGGAAATGAAGCGGCTGCAGCTGCAGGTGTCAGAATACGAGAAAATTTTGCAGGAGATGAGAAAACTCAATTACCGAAACACGGAGCTTACGGAAAAGCTGGATCTGATGATCGGCGAGAACGCGGATAAAATTCAGGGGATGAAGGAGGATGAGCAGCGGCTGATCGCAGCGCTCAGGGACCTGACGGACGAGCAGACGAGGAACCGCGAGGCAGAGCTGGAGCGGAAAGAGGAGGAGCGCATCGAGCAGGAGCGCACAGCGGAGGAACAGAAACAGACGGATCTGTCAGCGATAACCGATCTGCTGGAAAATAAATTTCAGAAATCGGACGACTTTGTGCACAAAGAGAATGTCAAGGTATACAGAAATGTGCAGGCGGTGGTGGTCGATGAGATCAAGCGCAGCACGGAAAATGCGCAGAAAGAGCGCATGGAACTGAAAAAGGAATTGGCGGACGAGCTGAAAAAGGAGCTGGATAAGAAGCTGAATAAAGTGATGATTTTCAGTGTGATTTCCGTAGTGCTCTCGGCAGTCAGCGTAGCTTTGTGGGCGCTTCTGGTGATGGGCGCGTATTAAAAATATGAGGGATGTTCATGGCAAAGATATCATTCAAACCCGGAAATATGCTCTATCCGCTGCCGGCAGTGATGGTGAGCGTGGCAGACAGGGAAGGCAGGACCAACATTATCACCATCGCGTGGGCAGGAACGATATGCACCAACCCGCCGATGGTGAGCATTTCCGTCCGCCCTTCAAGGTATTCTCACCACATGATCATGGAGACGGGCGGATTTGTCATCAATCTCACGACCGAAGAGCTCGCCCGCTCCGCGGATTACTGCGGGGTGCGCAGCGGAAGGGATGTTGATAAATGGAAAGAGGCGAAACTGACACCGATGCAGTCCGATGTTGTGAAAGCTCCATGCATTGCGGAGAGCCCTGTAAACATTGAGTGCAGGGTGGTAAAGCGAGAGCAGCTTGGCTCACACGACCTGTTTACCGCCGAGGTGGTCGCTGTGCATGTGGATGACCAGTACATGGACGGAAAGGGAAGCTTTCATCTGGAAGATGCCAGACCGATCGTGTACAGTCACGGCGAATATTATGATCTCGGAAAAAAGCTTGGCAAGTTCGGGTACAGTGTGCAAAAAAAGCCTTGACGAATGAGGCAAAAATTATTATCATAGAATTGAATCAGAGATTGTTCAGAAAATTGAATCAAGCAAAAGTGCCACGAAGGTGTAGCATCGGATTTTCTTTCATTGTGCAGGGAAAGTCTGGTGCTTTTTCATTTTATGGGGGTGTCCTATGAACCAGTTGGATAAAAATATCGCAACGAATTTGAAGAGAATCAGAAAACAAAAAAATATGAGTCTTGATGCGCTGGCGGAGAAGACCGGCGTGAGCAAAAGCATGCTGGGACAGATTGAGCGGGGAGAGTCGAATCCCACGGTAGCCACGATCGCAAAGATTGTGGACGGCATCCGGATTTCTTTCGAGGAGCTGTTCTATCCGAGACAGGAGTCCGTGCTCATCATAGACAACGACAAGCTTCCGCTTCTGCGGTCGGAGGAGGGGGTGTATCAGGTGCGCTCGATTTTTCCGTATGACAGGCGCAGAAATTTCGAGGTGTACGAGATGAAAATAGAGCCGGGCGAAGGCTGTGGGTGCCTTTGGAAAGGGGACGGAGGCAGTGAATATATTCTGGTAGTGCAGGGAGTGCTGACCTTGCATACGGCCGAGGGAACATACGAGGTTTCCGCGAACCATGCCATAAAGCTCGACGCTGCAAAGGACCACAGTTATCACAACAGTGGGAGTGGTCAGCTGATCCTGGATCTGTTTACGGCACTGTAGTTTTTTCTTTACATTATTCCAAAAGGCTGTTAAAATGGTATCGGTACGGAATCGCCCGGAAATAACGTGTAATGTGGGTATCTCGGGCAGTTCCCTGCAAATACAACAGATATAAAGGATACAGTATGCATTTATATAGAAGAGTAAAGCTGTGTTACATCGAAGCGGCTGCGATCGCGCTGGCGGTCTGCGCGCTTTTGTTCCCGTCGATGCGGCTTTTTAAACATACAGGAGATAATTATTTTACAGTCAGGCTGAACGGAGTCGAGGTGGGGAGCCTCTCGTCGACAGAGAATCTTGACGATCTTTTGGTGCGCGCAAGACGCCAGGCGGTCAAAGAAATCGGGAGTGATGAATTAGTCTTTATCGATACAAAACTTGAGACGGAGGGGAGTGAAAAGCTCTGGGCGTCTGTGGACGACGAAGAGGATGTTGTGGGGAGAATGGCTGATGTCATGAAGCGCAGCACGCGCGAGACGCTTCACCGCTCCTACACGGTGAAAGTCAATGAGACAGCGGTCAATCTGGGCTCCTACAAAGATGTCCACGCGCTGCTTGAGCAGGCGCTGTCGCCTTACGACACGCAGAATCAGTATCAGGTCGGGCTCGAACTGGACAGTGACCGCGAGATCAATGTGTTGGAGGCCGTGATATCGCCGCGGGCGGAAGCTGCGACGGAGGAAGAGGAATTCAACACATCTGCGGGTGTGACAGCTGATCTGGAGAAAATGTTTGCCGCGGTGGAGCCTGAGATAGAAAAAGGATTCGAGGATTACGCGGCAGGGTTGACGGACATCGACTATGCAGAGAAAATCGAGGTTGTGGAGGCGTATCTGTTGGAGGACGAGCTGAATACCGTGGAGGAAGCTGTCAATCTTGTGACGAAAGAGCAGGAGACACAGATCATCTACAAGGTCGTTTCCGGAGATACACTCTCGCAGATCAGTCTGACGAACAACATTCCAATGGATGAGCTGATCGCGATCAACGATGCCCTTGAGGATGAAAACACCATGATACGTGTTGACCAGGAGCTGGTGATCACGGTTCCGGAGCCGGAGCTTTCGATCATGTGGAAAGAGGAGCAGGTGTATACAGAGGACTACGAGGCGGAAGTGCAGTATATACCCAACGACGACTGGTATACCACGCAGCAGGTGACGCGGCAGGAGCCGTCTGCCGGAAGGCGCAAGGTGGCGGCCGTAATTGCGTACAAAAACGGTCAGGAGATCGGCAGGGAAATCCTGAAAGAACAAATCTACGCTGAGGCAGTTCCCAAGATCATAGAGCGGGGAACGAAGATACCTCCGACATACATAAAGCCGATATCCGGCGGAAGACTGAGCTCTGGATTCGGCGCGAGAAGTGCACCGACAAAGGGTGCTTCGACAAACCACAAGGGAGTGGACTGGGCGACGCCGATCGGAACCTCCGTGGTCGCATCCAACGCGGGAACTGTCGTGCATGCAGGCTGGGCAAGCGGTTATGGATATGCGGTTTATATCAATCACGCGGATGGCAGGCAGACCAGATACGGACATCTGAGCAAGGTTCTGGTCAAGACGGGTCAGACCGTATCACAGGGAGAGCGGATTGCCCTGAGCGGAAATACAGGTCGAAGCACCGGACCGCACGTTCATTTTGAAATCCGTATTAACGGAAGCGCGGTCAATCCATTAAAATATCTAAATTAGCAGGAGATTTTTGTGCAAATAGTCTAATACGTATCGACGAAACACCCGTATTTGTGATGGGTGTTTCGTTAATATTCATAAAAAATCAATTTATTGCGAAAATATACATAGCAGTCTGGCGGTTTACAAATGTACGAAAAAGGTATATAATCGAAAGAGTTTAAGAAATCATTAACATATGGACGATCATTGTGCGATTTTGACGGACGGCAGAAATGCCGCGAATAATATACAGGAAATATATCGGGAAATATAGATAGAAAACGGAACAGCATATAACTGAATAGGGAAATAAAGAAATAAGATTGTCAGAGTATGAAATAGATGTAACCGGGCGGAACAAGTGGGAATGGAGCAGTATCCTGACTTTGCGGGCAATTCGGCAGTTACAGGAAAATTATGAGGTGGACGATGGAAAAGTACGCAATTAAGGGGGGAAATCCCCTGGTTGGTGAAGTTGAAATCGGCGGCGCAAAAAATGCAGCACTGGGCGTGCTCGCCGCAGCAATTATGACAGATGAAATGACAGTTATTGACAATATACCAGATGTGAGAGATATCAATGTTCTGCTTCAGGCAATGGAAAGCATCGGCGTCATTGTATACCGGATAGACAGACACTCCGTAAGAATTAACGCATCGATGATATCGGGGCTTGTGATCGAGGATGATTATATCAAAAAAATCAGGGCATCCTACTATCTGCTGGGTGCACTGCTTGGAAAATACAAACATGCGGAGGTGGCGCTTCCGGGCGGCTGTAATATTGGAAGCCGCAAGATTGACCTGCACATCAAGGGGTTTAAGGCGCTCGGGGCAAGCGTAAAGATTGAGCACGGACTCATTATCGCAGATGCACAGCAGCTTCGGGGAGCCCATATCTATCTGGATACGGTGTCAGTGGGAGCTACGATCAATATTATGCTGGCCGCCGCGCTGGCAGAGGGAAAGACGGTGATCGAAAATGCCGCGAAAGAGCCGCATGTCGTGGATGTGGCTAACTTCCTGAATTCTATGGGGGCAAATATTAAGGGAGCCGGCACAGATGTGGTCAGAGTGTCGGGCGTCAGGAAACTGCACGGATCGGAATATCCGATTATACCGGATCAGATCGAGGCGGGAACGTTTATGTTTGCCGCGGCAATCACAAAGGGAGATGTCACCATTAAGAATGTGATACCAAAACATCTGGAGTCCATAACGGCAAAGCTGATGGAGATGGGATGTCAGGTGGAGGAATCAGATGACGCTGTGCGTGTTGTCGCGTCAAAACGTCTGGAGAACACCCATGTCAAGACGCTGCCGTATCCGGGTTTTCCCACAGATATGCAGCCGCAGATCGCCGTGTCGCTGGCACTTGCAAAAGGGACAAGTATTGTGACGGAGAGCATTTTTGACAACCGTTTTAAGTATGTGGATGAGCTGGCCAGGATGGGGTCGAATATCAAGGTTGAGGGAAACACGGCCATTATAGAAGGTGTCGACAAATTTACCAGCGCAAATCTGACTGCGCCCGATCTCCGGGCAGGAGCAGCGCTTGTGCTTGCCTGTCTCACAGCGGAGGGATTCAGCACGGTTGAGGATATCAAATATATCGAGCGCGGCTATGAGGATTTTGAGGTAAAGCTGCAGAGCATCGGCGCACAGATTGAAAAGGTGGAGTCGGACAAAGAATTACAGAAATTCAAATTAAAAGTCGGATAAGCCTATTGACATCGCATACAAATTAGTATATGATATATCCGATATGACAATTCAATATTGTGAGTCACGCATACGTGAGATACTCTTATTCAGAGTGGTGGAGGTACAAAGGACCTGTGAAGCTACGGCAACCCCGTTATTTTAGCGGAAGGTGCCAACCTGAGCGAGTTACTATTTGCATAGCAGCGCATAGTATGAAATAGTTCGAACAATAAGAGGATTTGATTATCGAGTAACCAATCACTTCCGCTTATTCCAACGAGTAAGCGGATTTTTTTAGGAGGAAATTACCAATGGAGAAGCTTTTATTTACTTCAGAATCAGTAACAGAAGGACATCCTGACAAAGTGTGCGATGCCATCTCTGACGCCATCCTTGACGCGCTGATGGCACAGGATCCGATGAGCCGCGTTGCCTGCGAGACAGCTACCTGTACCGGTTTTGTGCTGGTGACAGGTGAGATCACGACCAAGGCATATGTGGATATTCCGAAGATCGTGCGCGACACAGTCAAGGAAATCGGCTATGACAAGTCGGAGTACGGATTCGACGGAAATACATGTGCTGTGTTTACCGCGATCGACGAGCAGTCAGGCGATATCGCGATGGGCGTGGACAAGGCGCTGGAGGCAAAACAGTCTGACGGCAAATTGTCCCTGGACAATTCAGAAAATAAGATGAGTGATGCCGAGATCGAGGCAATCGGCGCGGGCGATCAGGGAATGATGTTCGGCTATGCCACCAACGAGACAGAGGAGTATATGCCGTATCCAATCTCACTGGCCCACAAGCTGGCGCTGCAGCTCACGAAAGTTCGCAAGGACGGCACACTGCGCTATCTGAGACCGGACGGAAAGACACAGGTGTCTGTGGAGTACGACGAGAACGGCAAGCCGAAGAGACTTGAGGCGGTAGTGCTCTCCACGCAGCACGACGACGATGTGACACAGGAGCAGATTCACAAGGATATCAGGGAGCACGTATTTGATGTCATTCTGCCCAGGGAGCTGATTGACGCGGATACGAAGTTTTTCATCAATCCGACAGGCCGGTTCGTGATCGGCGGACCGCACGGCGATGCCGGACTGACAGGGCGCAAGATTATCGTGGACACTTACGGCGGATATGCGCGCCACGGCGGCGGGGCATTCTCCGGAAAGGACTGCACCAAGGTGGACAGAAGCGGTGCCTATGCAGCGAGATATGTGGCGAAGAATCTGGTGGCAGCAGGACTTGCTGACAAGTGCGAGATTCAGCTTTCTTATGCGATCGGTGTAGCACAGCCTACTTCCATCAATGTCGACACATTTGGAACCGGCAGACTGGACAGCGAGAAGCTGGTTGCGATCGTGCGCGAGAACTTTGATCTCCGTCCGGCAGGCATTATCAAGATGCTCGACCTCAGAAGACCGATTTACAAGCAGACAGCAGCTTACGGCCATTTCGGGCGCAACGATCTGGATCTGCCTTGGGAGAAGCTTGACAAGGTAGATGTATTGAAGAAATATTTGTAAGAGTAATGGGCGGCTGACTGTAATAAAGCCAGACAGTCTCAGAAAATGAACTCAATAGATACCCCAGTGTGATAGAATAAAGAAGAACACTTTATCACACTGGGGTTTTTGACGCGCAGATGAGTGTGGAGGGAACTGGTTTGCGTGTGTTTATCCCGGATAGAGGTTTACGAAAGATAAAATAGTGGCTGCGGAGACAGCTGTTATGGGGGAAATGGGACTATGGAGAAAAGTAAGAAATACTATGAGCTGCAGGCGCTCGATCTGTGGGATTTTCCCACGCTCATCAGGAAGGCGAGGGAAATACAGGGGATTACACTGGAGGCACTGTGCAAAGATCTCTGTTCATTTAGTATGATGGGCAAAATCGAGAGAGGTGAGAGGCTTGCGGGAAAAGAGCTTCGTGACCGCATCCTGGCAAGGCTCGGCGTGTGCAGCGACGGATACGAAAACTTTCTCTTTTATGAGGATTATCTCGTGTGGAAGAGAAGACAGCGCATCGTGAACGCGATCGAGAAGTCGGATTTCGACATAGCGGAGAAAGAGCTGGCTGTTTATGAGAAGACGAATGACGACTTCAATCTGGAGAAGCAGTTTTGTCTGGTGATGCGGGCGCAGATTATGCAGAAACGCCGGGAAGATTCCGCTGTGATTGCAAAACTCTATGAGGAGGCGGTGAAGCTCACAGTCTCCGACATTGACCATGTGTCAATCAAAAAGCTCTGTCTCTCTGTGCAGGAGCTGGATATGATACTGGAGTACGAGCGGTGCTGCCGCCCGGAACGGCTGGCCTCGCGCTGTGAGGAAATCCTGGCATATATCAGCAGTGAGATGTTCGACACTTACAGCTATGTGAAGATCTATCCGAAAGTTATCTATTATCTGTATCTGAGCACTGCGGATGAGGACAGGGACTGGAATCGGCTGCTGCGTCTCAGCAATCAGGGAATCGAGCAGCTGCGGACGACAGGAAGAATGTACTATCTCTGGGAACTCATCGAGATCAGGAGAGAAGGCCTGACGCGGCTGCGGGACGGAATGGCGAATGATGAAGAGGGCAGGAAACGGGAGGCGCTTCAGAAGGTGATTGACATGATGACGGACTGGCTCGATGCGCTGGATTTTGTGCATAATCTGTGCGGAACACACAGGAGGATGGAGACTTCCTGCTATCTGTATCAGCAGAAGGAAGCGTATTGCATTAGCGATGTCATTCGGAGAAGACGCGAAATGCTGGGTATGACGAAGAAGGAACTCTGCGAAGGAATCTGCTCTGAGAAGACAATCGGGAGATTGGAGGCAAATAAAACGAAACCGCAGATCGAGATTGTGCGGCTGCTGTTTGAGAAGTTGAATTTGTCTGGGGAGTATCAGAGATGGCAGGTTGTGACGAAGGATGTTCGAGCGTATCCGATTGTTGGAGAGATTATACGTTGTGCTAATAACCGTGATTTTGAGAAGACGCAAGTATTGTTGAGCCAGCTAGAAAGATATGTACCTATGGATAATCCGATCAACAGACAGTATAAAGAAAGAATTGAGGTAAATCTCAAATTCAGACAAGGAATAATAACGAAAGATGAGGCAAGGGAACAATTGAAATCGATACTGGCGTATACTATTTCTTTAGAATCGGCAATAAAAGAAGGGGATAAATATTTAACCAATGTAGAAATGCAATGCATTTTAGATATTGCTATGAATGCAGAGAAATTGAGTATTGATATGTTTTTGGACACGTTGATAGAATTATGTAAGCAATTAGAAAGAGATGATGGGATTATGGAACATATTGCAGTATGGGAAATAATAATGACCAACGTTTCAAACACCTATGGTAATATGGGTGAATATGATAAATCAGATGTAATCAGTTTAAATGTTATGAAGAAATGTGTACAGTGTTACAGAATGAGTATTTTGGAATTGAATTTATATTTTAGTGCATGGAATTATGGACAGCGCAAAAAGAAAAATATCCCTGTGCAGCAGGGATATCGTGAAGATGAATATTTGAAGAAGTGCATTGCATTATGTCAAATTAATAAAAATACTGCTCGAGAGATGAGAATGAAAGAAAGATTTGAGAAACTAAAATCGACATTTACTTAAATGTATATATCGGTGATTGGTGGTTCATCACTCATAGGTGCAATCCCGCCATCATCACCATGCGGAATAGTTCCAACAACGCCTGCATTCAAAGTAATTGTGAGAACAAGCAAAAACATAATGCTCATTGCCTTTTTAACTGTTTCTTTCATAATTTATGATTCCTTCTTTCGTAAAAATGTATTAACTACTAAGTCAATTGTTTCGCCTATAACAGCGCAAAACAAGAATAATCCATGAACAAGTGACTCAATAATTTTATTTAAACGCAGGTATACCGCAAAAGCAATGCCCAGAGCTGTCCAAAACAGAATACCGATTCTGGACAGCTCTGGGCATTGATAACGGTCCGGATAAGTGGTATAATGATACACATTAATATAAATAACTACTCTGGAGCATTTTTGAGAAATTATTTTTGGTATCTGTACAACGATGTATGTTGTTTTCATTATTTAGTGCGATATTTGTCCGGATTCCGTTGGCGCGGCACACTGTGCCCTCCTGATTTGGTGACAATCTCCCATAAATTGTGACATATATTATGATAAAAGTGCTTTTCAAACATGCAGTAAGAGTTGCCACATGTCACGAAAGGGGGCAACTATGAAAACATCAAGTTATTTCATTTCAGCCAGGATTGACGATTTTGTCCTGTATTACAATTTGGTCAATGATACCCTGCTCCAGCTTCCTGCTGATCGGAACGAAGGCTGTATCGAATGCCTGAAAAATCCCAACAACACCAGATCAATCTATTGGAGTAAGCTTTATGAGGACAGATTCATTGTCGAGGACGACTATGATGAATTGAAGGAGATCCAGCGCAGACACTGGAAGACGGTGAACAGTGCGGACGAGTTGAATATAACAGTAATCAGTACATTGAAGTGCAATAGCGACTGCACTTATTGTTATCAGAGAAATTTGGATTTTCCGTATTCAGAGATGACAGAGGACGATTTCGACGGGCTGTATGAATTTTTGACAGGAGCACCACAGAAAAATATACATATCAGCTGGTATGGCGGCGAGCCGCTTCTGGCAAAGGATGAGATACTAAAGTTCTGTGCGAAAGCGGATAAGGATAAACGGCACAAGTATAGTTATTCCGTTTCGACGAATGCATCTGTCTACGATGAGAAATTTTTCAGAATGATGGACCGTTATGGATTGACGAATGTGACTGTCTCGGTGGTCGGTGCGGGAGAGATACACAGTGCATTGCGTCCGTCAGCAGAGTACGACTCAGACCGTGTGATCAGGAATATTATCAGCATGACGAGGCATACCAATGTGATAGTGGATTTGAATCTTTGCAGAACTAATTTGGAGAACATCAGGGAAATCTTTGAGGAACTTTCAGGTTACAGACACTCATCGCTCTCATTTTCTTTCAGCCGGATTGTAAGTTATGACCACAGACCATGTGCGGAGATTGAGTTGGACACTGACACATATATGAAACATGTAATCGAGCTGGCGAACTGGGCACTGGATCACCAGTTTCATATCAGTGATATGAGCTGTTTTCAGAACTTTGGTGTGTATTGCGGAGTCTATGCAAGAAACAACTATGTGGTTGGTCCCGGATTGTATCTGTATCAGTGTGACCGCTCTTATGACCCACAGGATTCTTTTGCGCAGATTGTCGACGGTGCGCTGGTGTATCATCCGAATCACATTGGCTGCGCGGATGCGGAGCTTTGCCTGGATCCGTACAAAGTGGACGAGTGCAGGGAGTGTAAGTTGTTGCCGTACTGCAATGGCGGATGTGATTATCTGAGGAAAATAGGAAAGAGTGCGTGTCCGCCGGAGAAGAATTATCTGGAAGAATATCTGAAACTGTACTATAGAATATTTTATGCGAGACAGTAATCTGACGGTTCTGCGCTGTGAGCAGGATATTTTTTAAGCGGTTATGGGTGTATATTTTCCTACAAAATACATAGGCAGGTTAGAGTGATAAGCACTTTAACCTGCTTTTTGCGTTTTGTGACGGGATGGAGTGCGACGTGGAATATTTTCTGGGTTTGAAATATGCGGGGGATAATGGTACAATAAGGTCATGGCCTAGAGCATTTTTCAAACACGCTCTAGAGAGATTTCGAGAGTATATAGAAAAAGGGGCGTTTTCTTTGGAAGGTATTATTTTACTGCTGGAGGATGAGGAGAGTGTGCGCCGCGGCGTGAGTTTTGCGCTGGAAAGGGAAGGGTATCAGGTGTATGCGTGCGGCAGTATCCGTGAGGCGGGGCACATGCTGGAGATGCATCAGCCGCAGATGCTGATCTGCGACCTGACACTGCCGGATGGCAATGGGCTGGACTTCATAAAGGGCGTGCGGGAGATGCAGAGTGATATCTATATTCTGTGTCTGACTGCACTGGACAGCGAGACAGATTATGTGATGGGGTATGGTGCCGGGGCGGATGATTATGTGGCAAAGCCGTTTTCCCTGTCAGTGCTGGTCCTGAAGGTGCAGGCGTATTTCGGGCGGAACAGGAGGGCGGCGAACAATGAAATCTCATTTGGAAAGTTTCGTGTCAGCGTGAATGAGATGCGCGCATGGAGGGAGAACGAGGAGCTGTTTTTCACCAAGACGGAGTGGAAGCTGTTGATGCTGTTTGTGCAGAATCCAAACCGGATTCTGTCCAAAAATCAAATCCTGGCGGCCCTGTTCGATGCGGAGGGAGATTTTGTGGAGGAAAACACGATTGCAGTCATGATCCGGCGGCTGCGCGAAAAAGTGGAGGAGGACCTGGCGAAACCGCAGTACATTAAAAATGTCAGGGGAATGGGGTATATCTTTCATTTGTGATCCGGCAGTGGATATTGTACCTGCCCGGATGGGCGAATTCAGGGATAAACAATTTTCGAGGAGGGGGATTCCAATGAAAAAATCAGGTATTCTGATGTTGCTGCTGTCCGTTCTGTTCTGCTGTGTCCTGTCGGGATGCGCGGACTTGCTCAAAAGTGAGGACATGGACAGGGAGGTGGAGAATTTGATTCAGGCGTTAAATGAGGACGATGCCGATCGGATTTTCCTGTCGATGTATCCGGGTGTCGTTACCCGGGAGGAATTTGACAAGTCGTATGCGGCCGTTCGCGAGATCTGGGAACCTTCCGACGGACACACCACGAAGCTGAGGTCCATCAACACCAGAAAGAACGTGAACAAATCCGGGGATTATCTCATCTGCCAGGCCCAGTACTATGTCTATACGCAGGCTCAGGATTACACGATCACCCTTACCTATCGGTGCGATGACAATGGAGACGGGGTGTACCAGTTCAATCTCAATGCCGGAGCTGAGCCTGTGCTGGTCAGCGGCGGCTTCACAACTGCCGGAAAGAATTCTGCGCTTCAATGGGCATTGCTGCTCCTGAGTGTCCTGTCCTACCTCCTTATTATTGTCACGGTGGTCGATATTCTTCGGAAACGTCCCCGGCTGTTTGGGGTGTGGCTGGCGGCAGCGCTGTCTTTTATAGGATTCTGGATACAGGCAGCGCCTGCCAGCTTTCATGTGGGCGGAAGCGTGACCTGGTTTGTCTTTTCCTCATTTAAAATATACAGCACTGGCGGCAGGCAGTTTGTTTTTGCGCTTCCTGTGGGAGCGATTGTCTACTGGTGTCTGCGCAAAAAGCTGTTGTCTCAAAAAATGCAGGGCATGAAAGGGATAACCGGTGCGAAATGATATGAGAAAAACCGGGCAGGATAGCAGACGGTTTACAAGGGCGGTATTCCTGTTCTTTGTGCTGGTATTCCTGGCAGGAGTATTGATGTATCTTGCGTGGCGCAGCTATGAAGAAAAGATGGAAATTTTGTATGTGACTCTGGAGCAGCAGAGCGAGGGGGCAGATCCGGTCGACACTGTGACAGGATTGCTGAAAGGGCAGATTATGACAGACGTGTCAGATTCGGTGCAGAATTTGGAGCAGTATGGATTTGATGAATCCTTTGAGAACCGCTATAAAAAATCTTTGTTTCGCAGCTGGACAGTGATCGCTGTGACATTTTGTCTTGTTTACGCGGGATTTCTGGCACTGCTTTGCTGGATGGGCAAAAGGCAGAGACGGGTGCGGAAAAAGGAACTGTTGTGGCTGCAGGAGCAGGTAACTGCGCTGCGGGACAGTGCATCGGAACGTTTTTTGCATCGTGTGGAAAATGTGGATACAAATGCGGATGTGAAGCCGTCTGATGATAGTCTGGCAGCAGGTCAGGCAGAGGATGAAAATGACAGAAGTGTCATATTTGACGCGCAGGCCGAAAAACGCTGCAGTGGGCATCTGGATAACAGGCAGCGCATACTGGAGGAGTGTGACGAGGATTTGGGGCGGCTTCTGCTGGAGTTTGCAGCACTCGCGGACAGCATCGTTTTGTTTCGCCGGCGGGCGGAGAGTGAGCGGGAGGAGACAAAGGTACTCGTGACGGACATTTCCCATCAGCTGAAAACGCCGGTTGCGGCGCTCAGGACAAGCTTCGAGATCCTGCAGTCGGACGACTTGACGGAGGCGGAATATCGGGAGTTTCTGGAACGATGCAGGATTCAGATCGTGCGGCTTGGGGAGCTGGTTTCAGCGCTGGTCAATATTTCCCGTATGGAGACAGGAATGATTGAACTTAAAAAGGCGGAACGGAATCTGTTTGATACGATATTGCTTGCGGTGAGCCGCATTTATCCGAAATCGGAGGAGAAGGGGATTGCGGTTGCGCTGGAAGCGGAGGAGGAATTGCAGCAGATCAAGGTTTTTCATGATCCTAAGTGGCTGTGCGAGGCGTTTCTGAATGTGCTGGAAAATGCGGTGAAATACAGCGCCGGTCAGACGAAGATCACGATCCGCATGATGAAGATGACCGTATATCTGCGCGTCGAGATTGAGGATGAGGGCATCGGGATTCCGAAGAGAGAGTGGAACAGGATATTCCAGCGGTTTTACAGAGGCGGGGCGGGAGCGGTGCAGGGGGAATCCGGCTCCGGCGTAGGGCTTTATCTGGCACGCGAGATTGTGACAAGGCATGAGGGGACGCTCGTGGTGTCAGCTCCGCGTCATAAGAAACAGGGGAGCTGTTTTGTGTTTCAGATTCCGTATTTGTAGTTGACAATAAGGTTTGGCAGTTTTCGAAAGGACAGTTGAATAGCAGGCAGAATCGCGAACACGAAAAAAGTCTTACAAAATTGTAAGGCTTTTTTCTGTTTTTGAAAGCGGATTGAAAGAAAGCTGTGAGATAATAATAGCAGAGAAAGGAGGAGTTTTTTATGAATACAATCTTAAGGACAGAGCATTTGTGCAAATATTATGGTTCGGGCGAGAGTGAGGTGAGGGCAGTGGACGACAGCAATATCGCCATTGGGCAGGGAGAGTTTGTGGTGATTGTGGGAAAGTCCGGTTCTGGAAAGAGCACACTGTTACATATGATGGGCGGTCTGGATTATCCGACGAGGGGAAAAGTGTATGTGGGTGACATGGACATCTTTTCATTGAAGGAAGATGCGCTTGCCGTATTCCGCAGGAGAAAGATGGGATTTGTATTTCAGGCGTTTAATCTGGTTTCCTCCATCAATGTGTGGGAGAATATCGTGCTTCCGGCAGGACTTGACGGAAAGAAGGCTGATACGGCTTTTGTGAAGGATATTGTGAGCACGTTGGGGCTGGACAACAAAATCCATAATCTGCCCAATACGCTGTCGGGTGGTCAGCAGCAGCGGGTGGCGATTGCGCGGGCGCTGGCGGCAAGACCGGATATTGTGTTTGCAGACGAACCGACGGGAAATCTTGACTCGAAGACGAGCGATGAGGTCATCACACTGATGAAAATGTCTGCGCAAAAGTATGCGCAGACACTTGTGATGATCACGCATGACGAAGATATTGCACAGTTGGCAGACCGGATGATTGTGATTGAGGACGGAAAGGTGAGGGAGATGCGCTGATGAGTACCATAACGAAGCTTGCGAAGGCAAATGTGAAAAAGGACAGGACGGGAAGCGTGTTGATTATCATATCAATCGCGCTCACGACGCTGCTTCTGACGGCTGTCTCCAGTGCCGGATATGGTCTCATCAGGATGCAGGTGACGAATGCGGCGGAGCTTTATGGGGAGTTCTATGGCATATACGAGGATGTGACGATGCAGAATATAGAGGAGATGAAGCGCCATGCGGAGTTTGCCAGCATCGGGGTAAGTGCGGACTATGCGGTGGTCGACAATGCCATGACGCTGATTTTGACTTGTATGGACGGGACGGCGCGGTCTATGACGCGCATGGAGCGTTCTCTTGCGGAGGGACATTTTCCGGAGGCGGAAAATGAGATTGCCGCTGCGCCGGGATTTTTCCGGCTGTTGGGCATGGCGAATCCCCGGATTGGCGATACGGTGACGATTGCATTCCGGACGGATTTGAAATCGGCTTACCGGTCGGAGGAGTTTGTCATCTGCGGACTTTTGAGACAGTCTGATATTGAGACAAATTCCATGGCAGCCTGTACATCTGTAAAACATTTTGAGAAGAGTGTTGCGGGGGAGGACAGGCGTTACACGGTCCTGTTCTGTCTTGATGACAGTGTGGGCATGACACTGGACAACAGTGAAGACGTGATGAAGGCGCTGGCGGTGCGCTGTGGTATTGATGAGCGGGACGTTGCCATAAACAAAAATTATTTGAGCTGGAGACTGGATCCGGGAACGGAGACGATCGCGGTCTGCGCAGTGGTCTGCGCGGGTGTGGTATTTTTTTCCGTGATTGTGATTTACAATATTTTTCAGGTCGGTGTGATACAGAAAGTGCAGGAGTATGGAAAGCTGAAAGCGATTGGTGCCACGAGACGCCAGATGCGGCAGGTTATTATGAGGGAGGGGATGTACCTGGCCTGTGTCGGTGTGCCGTTTGGACTGCTGTTGGGAATCGGTGCGGCGGGGGCGGCACTGGAATATATTATGAGGGAGATGAATGCGGGCGGCGTGGAATTAAAAATGACAGGTGTGTCAGTTTTTAATGTGCCGCTGCTGTCCCTGATGGCTGCGCTTGCGTTTGTTACGGTATGGCTTGCCTTGCGGAAACCTATGCGTGTGGTGGCATCGGTTTCTGCAGTTGAGGCGATGCGTTATCAGGAGGGCGGGAAACGCGCCGGACTGCGGAGAGGAAAGTGTGAGCTGCATGTCATTTCTCTCACGTTTGCCAATCTCGCCAGTCATAAAAGGCGCACGATATCTACAATTTTATCGATGGGTCTGTCCTGCGTGCTGTTTGTCGTGCTCGCGAACTGGCTGGGAAATATGGATGCGGAGTATGCGGCGAGGGACGAAGTAGAGCATGGGCAGTTTGAATTGGAACTGCGCTATAACCTGAAGGATGAGGCGTACCCGGAAAACAATCTCAATCATATTTTAGAGAAAAATCCTTTGAACGATGAGCTGATAGGGAAGATTTGGGAAATACCGGAGGTGACAGATGTCAGGACACAGAGCATTCTCTATGCGAAGCGGTTGGATGCGGAGGGAAATGAGACCGGGGAGCGATACAGTATCCTGGTGTTGGACAGGGAGGATTTTGACAAAATAGTGCGGGATGATGAGATAGAAGGGCTCGATTACGACGAGATGAGCGCGCGCAATGCCGTGTGCTACGGCACCGGATATTATATGAAGGACAGCGGATTTGAGATAGGAGGAACGTATCATCTTTTGCTCTATGACGGGGTGGAAGAAAAAGTGTGGAGTCCGCAGATGATTGCGGCATTCCGGTATCTGGGGGCGCACATGGCTATGACGAGAGACACTTATGACAAGATGTTTTTTGCGGGGGTCACATATTATGATGTTTGGATTGACTGTGCCCCGGAGGACGTGGAAGTTGTCGGGGAAGCCCTGAAGCGTCTGACAGACGGCGCGGAACATATTGCGAGGGACAGCTATCAGAATCAGTTGAAAATAGTAAAGAGTTCCATGCGCATTATGAAGCTGCCGGCGTATCTGATCTGCGCAATCATAGCATTTATCAGTTTCATGAATATGGCAAACACGATGATTACAGGCATCGTCACGAGAAAGCAGGAATTCGGAGTGCTCCAGGCGGTCGGCATGACGAACAGGCAGCTGGTGCTGAGTCTTCAGCTGGAGGGGATGATCTTTAGTGCTGGCACGGCGGTGGTGTCGCTGGCTGCGGGGATTCCGCTGGGATATGCGCTGTTTCGATATTGCAAGGAGAACTCCTTTATCGGGTTGGGCGTCTATCATTTTCCGTTTCGGGAAGTGCTGTTTCTGTTTGTTTTCATAGGTGTTCTGCAGATGGTATTGTCCTTTGTTCTGAGCAGAAATGTCAGGAAGGAGTCGCTTGTCGAGCGGATCCGGTATCACGGATGATATTAAAAAAATTTATAAAAATGATGCAAAAATGATGCAAATTTGTTGTATGATAGAAAATGGTTATACTGCACATGTTTACTAAGAATGCACGTTCGATTATTGCCGTGTTTTGTTTGCAGAGTAAATTGCAGCAGTATGGTTATAATGTATTTAAATCCAACCTTTTACAGTTTTTCGGAACGATTATCATAAAACAGAGGTGTATATGGGGCAGAATATAATATTGTCAGGTCAGGAGATTACGGGTACAGAGAATTTAGATAATTTAGATACAGAAAAATTGAATAGCAGTATTTCAGACAAGATAAATTCAGACAAGATAAATTCAGATAAAAAGCAGAATAATTGGAATAAAAAGAATTTGAATAAAAGGAGATGGTTCTGGACAGCAGGGATTTGTTCGCTGACAGCCGCAGTCATCGCCGCAGGGACGCTTGTGCTGCGCAAGGATATTAAGATTAATCCGTTTTTTGCAGAGGGATATGAGGTTCACGGAGTGGACGTATCCCACTATCAGGGAGCGATCGACTGGGAAGTTTTGTCACAGCAGAATCTGGATTTTGCCATCATCAAGGCGACAGAGGGAAGCACGCATGTTGACGAGCGTTTCCTGGACAACTGGCAGGCGGCGGAGCAGACGCATCTGGCTCTGGGCGCCTACCATTTTTTCAGTTTTGACAGTGAGGGGGACAGACAGGCGGCGTCCTATATCGATACAGTGGGAAGTCTTAACGGAAAGCTGGCACCGGTCATCGATGTGGAATATTATGGAAATAAGAAGAGCAATCCGCCTGACAGGACAGATGTGGTGGAAAATCTCAGTGCGATGCTGAATGCGCTGGAACAACATTATGAGATCAAGCCGATCATCTATACCACATACACTGTCTACAATGATTATATCAAGGGGGAGTTCGAGGATTATCCGCTGTGGGTGCGGAGCATTTACTGTCCGCCGACGGTTTTGTTTGGGAATAAATGGAGTTTTTGGCAGTATATGGACACTGCGATGCTGGAGGGGTATACAGGCGACCAGAAATATATTGATGTGAATGTATTCAGGGGAACGAAGCAGGAGCTCGAGGAATTGATGATACAGAAGGATCGTGTGCTTGCCAGCTCATGAAGCGGTACTCCAACCAGACAGAAATCAGAGTAATGAACGGTATGGGGCGGGCAGAATTTCGACGGTGATATCGAAGATTTTGGCGGAATTATAGTTTAGAACACTTGGAGGTAAAGTAATGTACAAGCATCATGAGGAATCTATTGAGCGGTTAAAAGAATATTTTTCAGACAAGGAGGAAGTGATCGCGGTGATTTTTGGCGGCTCTGTCGCAAAGGGCTGTGAGCGGCCGGACTCGGATCTGGATGCGATGATTGTCGTCACGGATGAGGCGTACAGGCGCCGGGTGGAAAGCGGCGCGACCGCAGAGACGATCCATGGATACTGCACTTACGAGGGCGGGTATTTTGACGTGAAATATATGACAAAGGAATTTTTGCAGGATGCGGCAGAGAAAGGGAGTGAACCGGCGAGAAACGCATTCCTGAAATCGAGGGTGCTGTTCACAAAGGATGAGGAAATTCCGCAGATTGTGGATAAGATTCCAGTTTTCCAGAAACAGGAGAAAGAGGAGAAAATGTTGTCATTTTATGCGGACTTCTGGCTGAACTACTATTATTTTCTAAAGTCATGTCCGGTTGACGGCTATATGAAGCTCCATGCGGTGAACGAGGTGATCTACAGTATTTACCGCATGATTTTGCAGGAAAATGAGATTCTGTTTCCGAGCAACAGGCGGCTGGAGGAATTTGTGGAAAAGATATCCGACGAGACGGCCCAGCTGGTTGTTTTGGGAAGAATGGCTGCAAAAACGCAGGAGATGGCAGAGGTCGATGCGTTTGCGGCACATTTCCTCCAGATCACGTCGTACGAGATTCCGTCCAACATTGGAAACGTGCTGTCAAGGTACACGACAGACTTTGAGCAGTGGTGGAGAGTGCCCAGACCGAATATCAATGAGTGGTAGGAGATAGTTATTCTTATGTGCGAAAAATGTTATAATTAATAATACAGAGGGATTGTTTACGGACTGGATTTTTGAAAAATTTGTTGCAGTGACTGGGTATATTGTGTATAATATAATCAAAGCTTGGTGAGTCTCCACCATAAAGAGAGAACCTAAAAAAGCGGTGAGTTCCTGCCAAAATAAGGGAAACTTAAAAAAGCGGTGAGTCTCCACCATAAAGAGAGAACCTAAAAAAGGAGCGGTTTGTTCGCTCCTTTTTTAGTAAGTGGTAAATAGGACATATGAGGATATGAAATCATATTATACAGGAGATAGTGAATGAAAATATACAACATAAAAGATGAATATATTGAATTTATAAAACAGTACGATGCAAAGGTTCCTTATAACAAAAGTGAGCATCGTCCATATGTGGGAGTTGTTTTGGAAATAGATGGAATTAATTATTATGCTCCATTATCATCACCGAAACTGAAGCATAGGAAGATGAAAAATTCAAAAGATTTTCGAAAGATAAATCAGGGAATTTATGGAGCAATTAATTTTAACAATATGCTTCCTGTAGTTGAAGATGCGCTAATACTTATCGATATTCCAAATTTAGAGGATGATAAGTATAAGCGTTTACTTCAAAATCAATATGATTGTATTCGCAGGGATAGAGAACAGATAGCAAGGACTGCTAAAAATTTGCACACACTAATTTTTACGATTGATGAGGAATTGAATGAAAGTGATAGAAGAATTAAGCAGCGTTGTTGTAATTTGCCATTGTTAGAATCGATTATGAGGCAGTATAAAATTAAGAAGAACGAACAAGCAAAACAGAATGATGACAGCGAATAAACATTTTATTTATTTGCGAAATGTTCAGAAGGGAGAGGTAATGTCATGCGTTTTCAGTATTGTCCGTATTGTGGGAAAAAGGCAGAGAGGAAAGAGATTGGTGACGAGGGAGTGATCCCGTACTGTGCGAACTGCGAGGTGCCGCTGTGGGATATGTTCACCACAAGCGTTATTGCGGCGGTTGTGAATGAGTGCGGTGAGGCTGCGCTGCTGCGGCAAAATTATGTCTCAGCGACGAACTATGTATGCGTCGCCGGCGTGATGAAGCCTGGGGAATCGGCCGAGGAGACGGTGGCGCGAGAAATTGGCGAGGAATTAGGACTGAATGTGAAATCAGTGGAGTATGTAAAGAGCTATCCGTATGAGAAAAAGGAAATGCTCATGCTCGGGTTTAAGGCTGTCGCAGAGAAGAAAGATTTTACGCTGTCCGGGGAAGTGGACGCTGCGGAGTGGGTGAAGTTCGAGGATGCACTCAGTCTGCTTCGGGAGGGCAGTATCGCATGGCAGCTGGTCAAAACGGTCATCGACTCACACACCTGATTTGAGCTGCGGTCTGGCGTGTTTGACCAGCGTTGCTTTTTTGCCAGGATATTTGTTTTTCCGGACTCAGCGGGCAGTGCAGGTGACTCATGAAATCTCTGATTTGCAGACTTCCCGGAGCGCGTCGCGGACCTCCATCAGCGCGAAGCCGAGCAGATTCTGACCGCGCCATTTGAGGGGATTTTGTGCGTTTTCATCGGATTCAGCCATCTTAATGCCCCAGACGCCGTCATAGGGACTGGCCTCGACTAAAATTTTGTCCCCTGTCTGCAGCAGGAAATTTTTGAGCTGCGGGTTCTGCGAAAATTTTTTATAATTTCCATTTAGCACGATGGAGTACTTTACCTTGCTCCAGACTGTCTCGTCGAAGTTTTTCACTTTTTGCCCGAGCGCTTTGATTTTCCTGGGATCGTTGCTGGATAAAATCTGCTGCATTATTTCCTCGTCGCCAAACAATTGCGCCTTCTGGGACATCATAAACTGTTCCATGCAGCAGTAGTGGGTTGCGACAGAAAAGAAATGGGACTTGTACCACTGGCTCAGGCATCCTCTGCTGAGCGTGGTATCTGACGCAGGCTGTGTTTTCCAGAACATACAATAGTTTAAATTTTTTCCAGCATGGTAGTCTTTGCACAGCTGTTCCAGCGAATATTTCGGAACGCCGTCTTTCTGCCAGAATGTGATGCGAAATTCGCCGTGCCTGTAGTAGGTACATTCGTCCGTATGATTCCAGAATCCTCTCCATGTCGGCGGTTCGGGAAAAAGTTCCTGATAGTCAGCGCATTTCCTGGCAGAGAGTTTTTGGTACCATCTGTGCCATTTCATGATATAGTCCTCGCCATAGCCCATTCTCCAGCCGATCGAGCCGCGCTCAATCTCCGGGCAGGCAAGCCATGGCGGCAGTAGAAGGTCTTGGTTCTCTGACATCATAAGTACACCTCCTTGCGATAGTAAATAATCACAAAATTGAATTGATATTATCAAATTAATCTTATCACTTTTTGCACACGGATTCAATAGGTATATGCAAATATTGGTTCTTACTAATATTGTGTTCGTTATTTTTCACACCCGCGCCAAAATAGTGTGAATCATGCGCCAAACGGAATACGACGATCATTTTTTTGTCACATTTCCTGAAAAGTGACAAGTGTGACATTTCCCATTTGTTTTGCTGCGTTGATACAGGTGTCTGAAAAATCTGATTTGGAAAACAGATATAAATAGTTTAGGTTGTATGGAAGCAATTTGCTGCGTTCCGCCAGCCTGTCAAGAACTGACACGTCTGTCAGTTCGTTTCTCCATTTGCATTCGCAGATAATGGCGTTTTTCTGATTGCTGTCGGCGGCAACAATATCAATTTTCTCCTGCTGCCGTGTTGACGGGTTGGCTCCCCACCAGCGTCCTAAAACTGTAAAGGCAAAGGGCAGATGTCCCTGTCTGTTGAGCTGCCACAGATATTGGCGGCATATTTCCTCAAATATAGACCCCATATAGGACTGAAACTGATTCTCTATCATGTCATACACAATTTCCGCCATATCATTTTGGAGCGCTGAAATATTGTTTGGTATAAAACGCTACCAAAATCGGAACAGGTTGTCGTCAATCACATACAGGCTTTTCCGTCCCTCTTTTTCCCCGAATGGAGTTTCGAGCACAACGAGTCCAAGCGCGATTAGCTTTTTGAGAACAGCAGAGCAGGCACTTGTCGTCTCACCTGATTTCGAGGCGATTTCTGATAGCTTTGTACCTTTGTACTGCCTGTGGCGACCACAGAAATGATCGTGTTATACAGAGCTGCTTCTCTCACTTCCTGCTTCAGGAGATATTGCGGTTCTTCAAAAAGGTAGGAACTGGTGTCAAGCGTTCAAAAAGATGGAATTTAATCCTTTTGCGGACTTGTCACCAGATAAGGCATTGGATATAATAAGTGTAGATGGGTTGATTTTCAAGAATAGAAGAGGGGTTTGATGAAGAGATTTCATGTCACAGGAGTTTGTGTTCCAGACAGACATTATATGGTCGATCTGGGGAAAAAAGTGGATACAATTATTGACGAGTACATTAGTCAGGGAGCATACTTTACGATCAACAGGGCAAGGCAGTATGGGAAGACTACGATGCTCAACGCTTTGGAGAGACGCCTGTGCAGCGATTATGTGGTCATCAGCATCAGCCTCGAGTCCGCGGATGATTACTTTGCAAACATGGGGGTTTTTGTCAATGGTCTTGCCATGGACATTGCAGAGGAATTGAGAAGAAATCATGTACATGAGAGTATCGTAAGCGGGTGGGAGCAGAAAATAGAGGGCAGCTATCCGCTAAAGATGCTCGGAAGAAAGATAACGTCTCTGTGCACACAGGCTGAACAAAGAGTGGTACTGATGATCGATGAAGCGGACAAAAGCTCTGACAATCAGATCTTTCTGGGGTTTCTCGGAATGCTCAGGGACAAATATCTGAAACGGGAAATGGGACGGGACAGTACATTTCACAGTGTCATTCTTTCAGGTGTATACGACATCAAGAACCTGAAATTCAAGCTCAGACCTGATGAAGAAAAAAAGTATAATAGTCCGTGGAACATTGCGGCGGATTTCCATGTTGATATGAGTTTTTCTGCGGAGGAGATTGCGGGAATGCTGCAGGAGTATGAGGAGGAGCATCATGTGGGTATGGACGCTGCGGGGATTAGCGAACTGATTTACGAGTATACTTCGGGGTATCCCTATCTGGTGTCGCGTATTTGCCAATTGGCAGACAAACGGCTGGCAGGAACCGAGGATTTTCCGAACAAGCAGGATGTCTGGACGCGGAAAGGCATTGTGGCAGCTGAGCTGATGCTGAGGAAACAGCGCAGTACGCTGTTTGATGATATGGTTAAGAAACTGGCAGATTTTCCGAAACTGAAAAGGATGATACAGGACATTCTTTTTTGCGGAAGTACCTATCCGTTTGAGGAGGACAATCACCTGATTGCTCTTGGGGTGACTTTCGGGTTTTTAAAGGAACATGATGGAATGGTGGCAATCGGAAACCGCATATTTGAGACGAAACTGTATGACTTGTTTTTATCAGAGATAGTTATGGACGATAAGAAAAGTGAGGACGTACGGAAACAATCTCCGCGCCTGTCAGTCTGTATGTATGTGAGGAGGTATCCTATGGCAGAGATAAACAGCTATGAACCCGCGGACATAGAGATTTATTTGAAAGAAAAGGGAATGGTATTCAAGGAGAAATCTCTTATTGCATTTACCCGGTCTGACGGGAAAATTCTTGCAGTCGGTAAAGAGGCAGAGGAGATGGCTGGGAAAGAGATAAAGGGTATTCAGGTCATTTCACCGCTGCGGCAGGGAATGATTGCAGATTATGCTGCTGCAGTCGGGATGTTCCAGCAAATGATGAATAAAATATGGGGAAAGAGACTGCTCCGCAGGCCTCACATTGTTGTCTGCATACACACAGGTATCACGGAAGTGGAGAAGAAGGCACTCGAAGATGCTATGTATCAGATTGGGGCTAAGGAAATCACTATCCATGAAGGCGTATTAGAAGAATGCACGGAGGAGATTAGGGCATATGATGTATTGATTTCCATTTCCAAGAATGAGCCTGAAAAGTACATCTCAGAAGAACTTGTCAATATTCTAAAGTATGCAGGGCAGCAGGGAATTCCAGCTGCAAGGGTTGAGGAACTTTTGAGAGAGAAGAAAGAGAGGATATAGGGAATGGACATCAGATATGCACAGGAGAAGGATTATCGGCAGCTCGCCGAGATGAAGTGGCTGCACTGTGAGGAGGACGACATTGATTATCACGAGCACAATCTGGAAGGTGTCGATAAAGAGTGCTTTATTTCTGGTTTTATCAGCTTTTTACAAGAGCATGGGGAGTATCGGATTTTTGTTGCCGATGACTGCGGGGTAGTGGCTTGTGCCATGTTTGTATATCTGGTTCCCAAAACGCCCAGACCAAACGGAAAGGCGAAATATATTGCGTATCTCACGAATGTATATACCAGAGAAGAATACCGGAGCCAGACAATCGGAACACAGGTATTAAACCATATCAAAGCATATCTCACAGATATCAGGTGCGAGCTGATCTTTGCATGGCCAAGCGACAATTCCACAAAATGGTACGCAAGGAATGGGTTCTGTCAGGAAAACGAAGTATTTGAGTGCGGTTTGACACTGGATTGATATGGATATTCAGAATATGTATGACAGCCTTTTGCAGGAGGTATACAGGGATATTTTGCAAAAGGAAAGATTTGCGGGAAAGCGCGGGAATTTTGTACAAACGGAAAACGGACTGGTCAGGTCAGTCAGATTTGCCAGCTGGCATGAAAAAGACGATACAATCACGTTCAGAATCAGTGTGGAAGTACGGTTCGAAAAGGAGGCGCTGCTGCGCAGGGAAAGCAAAATTGCAGGGCAGGGATGCTATCGGGAATATTTCCCAAAGATGCCGGGATGGAGCGGGCAGGGCGGCAGATGGCATTTTGGCGAAGAGGACTTTCACATTGCAAATTGCTATAAAATCCGGAGACAGGCGGATATGGAAGCGATAAAAGATACGATGAAAACGCTTTTGGAGGATGTGCTGCACAGGACGAAGCAGTTTCAGACGCAGGAAGATCTGGCTGTGTTTGTCAATGCGGAATATAAGAGAAATGCGGATAAATTATTAAGGCAGAATCGGGCACAGACGAAAAAAATTTGCCTGGCACTTGGTGTGATCAGCTTTCTGTGTATCGCTGCAGGGAGACAACTGATAATGCCGGCGCTGATGATTTTGACTGCAATGTATTGCATGGCGGTTACGATCGCTGATACGAAGTCACAGCGCTGGCTGCACAGGATGATTCTTTTTCCGATAGCGGAGCTGCTGGTGCTGACACTGCTGCTTGTCCTGATATCGGCAAAGGTGCTTGCCGTCGGCGCGGCAGTAAAAGGCGTA
Source organism: uncultured Lachnospiraceae bacterium (assembly GCA_947177165.1). Lineage (GTDB taxonomy): Bacteria > Bacillota > Clostridia > Lachnospirales > Lachnospiraceae > COE1. The sequence goes on along the minus strand of CAMWTP010000004.1, from coordinate 21,446 downwards.
TGTATTGTTTTGTTTGGCAGTGGTCTGGTCAGTCTGATCATACAGATTATGATTTTGTTTATGAAGGGGTATAATAAGCGGCAGGAGAGAAAAATCCGATGGCTGCGCTGAGGGCGGCAGAAAGAGGGAAAGTGATTATGTGGCTTTTATTTGCGTTGTTATCCGCGGTGTTTGCGGCGTTGACTTCCATACTGGCAAAAGTGGGTATTGAGGGTGTGAACTCTAATCTGGCGACTGCCGTCAGGACGGTGGTTGTGGTGATTATGGCGTGGGGCATGGTCTTTCTGACCAATACGCAGAGCGGAGTATTCCAGATCAGCAGAAAAAGCTGGATATTTCTCATTCTGTCAGGGCTGGCAACCGGGGCATCGTGGCTGTGTTATTACCGCGCGCTGCAGATCGGCGAGGTTTCCAAAGTAGTCCCGGTCGACAAGCTCAGTGTGGTCATAACGCTGGTGCTTGGCTTCGTGTTTCTGCATGAGCAGTTCAGCGTGAAGTCTCTCGCCGGCTGTATTCTGATCGGGGCAGGAACGCTGGTGATGGTGTTGTAAGGTTCGCAGCCGGCCAGGAGATTTATATTCCAATCGTAGTTTTTGACCGAAAAACACAGGAGATTTAACTTAAGATGAAATGACTCAGGGGAGGGAAAACATGGCATTCACACATCTGCACGTACACACGGAGTACAGTCTGCTCGACGGCTCCAACAAGATCAAGGAATACGTAAAGCGCGTCAAGGAGCTTGGCATGGACAGCGCGGCGATCACAGACCACGGCGTCATGTATGGCGTGATTGACTTTTATAAGGAAGCGAAAGCAAACGGCATCAAGCCGATTCTCGGCTGCGAGGTCTATGTCGCGCCGAACTCGCGCTTTGACAAGGAAATAGGCGGCGGTGAGGAGCGCTATCATCATCTCGTACTGCTGGCGGAAAATAATGTCGGCTATGCCAATCTGATGAAGATTGTCAGCAAAGGCTTTACCGAGGGCTACTACTACAAGCCGCGTGTCGATATGGAGGTTCTGGAGCAGTACCACGAGGGTATTATCGCGCTCTCCGCGTGTCTTGCGGGTGAAGTGCCAAGACTGCTCGCAAAGGGACTCTATCAGGAAGCGAAGAAGACAGCGCAGAAATACGAGAACTGTTTTGGAAAGGGAAATTATTTCTTTGAGCTGCAGGATCACGGAATCCCTGAGCAGAGGACAGTCAACACAGCGCTTCTGCGCATGAGTAAGGAGCTCGATATTCCGTTAGTGGCGACGAACGACATTCATTACACTTACGCGGAGGATGCCCAGTCGCACGATATCCTGCTCTGTATCCAGACCGCGAAAAAGGTTTCCGACGAGGACAGGATGCGCTATGACGGCGGACAGTACTATGTCAAGAGCGAGTTGGAGATGCGCGGGCTTTTTCCCTATGCGCAGCAGGCGATTGACAATACAGCGATGATCGCTGACCGGTGCAATGTGGAGATTGAATTCGGCGTGACAAAGCTGCCAAAGTTTGATGTACCGCAGGGTTATGATTCGTGGAGTTATCTCAACAAACTCTGTACAGACGGACTGGCGGAACGCTATCCCGATGATGACGGTGCGGTCAGGGAGAAGCTCGACTATGAGCTCGGTGTCATCCAGAAGATGGGGTATGTTGACTACTTTCTGATTGTGTGGGATTTCATCAACTGGGCGCGGGAGCATGATATTCCGGTTGGCCCAGGGCGCGGTTCGGCGGCGGGAAGCATCGTTTCGTACTGCCTGCACATCACGAATATCGATCCGATTCGCTACAGTCTGCTGTTTGAGCGTTTCCTGAATCCAGAGCGTGTATCCATGCCGGATATCGATATTGACTTCTGCTACGAGCGGCGGCAGGAGGTCATTGACTATGTCAGTGAAAAATACGGACATGACAAGGTGGTGCAGATTGTAACCTTTGGTACGATGGCGGCAAAGGCTGTCATCCGCGATGTCGGGCGCGCACTTGATCTTGCGTATAACTATGTTGACGGGATTGCTAAGATGATACCATATGATGGCAATGCGCCAGCGAGCATCACGCGCGCGTTGGAGATGAACCCGGAGTTTCGCTCTCTTTACAAAGAGGATGAAAAAGTTCACTATCTGATTGACATGTGCTTAAGGCTGGAAGGTCTCCCGCGCCATACGTCCATGCACGCGGCGGGAGTCGTGATCTGCCAGAAGCCTGCGGATGAGTTTGTACCGCTGTCGCGCGGAAGTGACGGTGCGATCACGACACAGTTTACCATGACCACAATCGAGGAGCTTGGGCTGCTGAAAATGGATTTTTTGGGGCTCCGGACGCTGACTGTCATCAAGGATGCAGTGGACAATGTGGAAAAGACGACGGGAATTCATATTGATGTGGATAACATTGACTATGATGACAAGAAGGTGCTCACATCCCTCGGAACGGGAAAGACGGACGGTGTGTTCCAGCTGGAAAGTCAGGGCATGAAGAACTTTATGAAGGAGCTGAAACCGCAGAATCTGGAGGATGTCATTGCCGGAATCTCCCTCTACCGTCCGGGCCCCATGGATTTCATTCCGGCATATATCAAAGGAAAAAATAATCATGCTGCAGTCACGTACGCCTGTCCGCAGCTTGAGCCGATTTTAGCGCCTACATATGGCTGTATCGTCTACCAGGAGCAGGTCATGCAGATTGTGCGGGACCTCGGCGGATACACGTTGGGGCGAAGCGATCTCGTGCGGCGTGCGATGAGCAAGAAAAAGGCGTACGTGATGGAGCAGGAGCGCAAAAACTTTGTGCACGGCAATCCTGAGGAGGGAGTGCCGGGGTGTGCGTCATGCGGCATTTCGGAGGCAGTGGCAGATCAGATCTACGGGACGATGATGGATTTTGCAAAATATGCGTTTAACAAATCCCACGCGGCCTGTTATGCGGTCGTCGCATACCAGACGGCGTATCTGAAATATTACTATCCGGTGGAGTTTATGGCAGCACTGTTGACTTCTGTCATTGACAATGCCTCGAAGGTGTCAGAGTACATTATGGTCTGCAAGAGTATGGGGATTCGGATTCTGCCGCCGGATATCAATGAGGGCGAGTGCGGATTCTCGGTGTCGAACGGTGCGATCCGCTATGCGCTGAATGCGATCAAGAGTGTGGGAAGAACCGTAATTGAGGAGATTGTCGCGGAGCGGAAGGCACATGGAAACTATCAGGATATCAAGGACTTTATCGAAAGGACACAGAACGCGGATGTCAATAAGCGCGCGATTGAGAATTTTATCAAGGCAGGTGCTTTTGACAGCTTTGGCGCGACCAGGAAGCAGCTGATGAGTGTCTATGCGACGATCCTTGACAGCATCACGCACAGCAAGCGCGGTGTGACTGCTGGTCAGATGTCGCTCTTTGACATCGTCTCGGAGGAGGATAAAAAGGAGCTGGAAATCAAGATGCCCGATGTCGGGGAGTATGAGAAAGAGCTGCTACTGAGCTTTGAAAAAGAAGTGCTGGGCTTCTATGTCAGCGGACACCCGATGCAGGAATATCAGGATGTGTGGGAGAAGCGGATCACTGCCAGGACCTCGGATTTTTATCTCGATGAGGAGACCGGGCTGACACATGTGCAGGATGGCAGCAGGGCTACGGTCGGCGGCATGATCATGGACAAGAAGATCAAGTACACCAAGCAGGATAAGATTATGGCGTTTCTCACAGTCGAAGATCTCGTGGGCAGCATAGAGGTTGTTGTGTTTCCAAATGCATATGAGAAGTACTCATCTAAGCTTCTCGAGGAAAGCAAGGTGTTTATCGAAGGCAGGGTGCAGGTGGAGGACGAGCGTGACGGCAAGCTGATCTGTGAGGGTATTACTTCCTTTGACGAGATACCAAGGAAAGTGTGGCTCAAATTCCCGGACATGAATACCTATATTAATAAGGAAGCGGAACTCTTCAATGCGATTTATGACTCGGAGGGAATCGACAATGTCATTATATATATAGAAGAAACACGTCAGAAAAAGACACTGCCGCCCAACCGGAACATCAAGGCGGACAGCACCGTTCTGGACAAATTGCGCGGTTTGTTTGGGGAGGAGAATGTCAGGGTGGTGAGCTGACAGGCGGCAGATGCCGTTTGCGCCGTCTGATTTTGGCGGACACAGCGCGATTTTTGATTGTTCAATCTGATATTTTTTTGTCAAAGAGTATTGTATTCTTGTAAAAAAAAGCGTACAATCATTTTAGAAAAAAATTTGTTAATGATATAAATAAGAGGACTGCCGCTGCTTTTTGTGCGTTGGCAGATATTGTATAGGAGGTATAATGAGATGTCAAAAGAGATCAAGACGATAGGTGTATTGACAAGCGGGGGAGACGCGCCGGGAATGAACGCTGCACTGCGTGCAGTGGTGAGAAAGGCTCTGACAAACAATGTGAAGGTAAAGGGTATCAAGCGCGGCTACATGGGACTGCTCAACGAGGAGATCGTTGACATGGAGGCGTTCAGTGTGGCGGATATCATTCAGAAGGGTGGTACGATTCTCGGTACAGCGAGATGTCTTGAATTTAAGGAGGAGAATATACAGCAGATGGCAGCGGAGATCTGTCACAAGCATGGGATAGACGGTCTTGTGGTAATCGGCGGGGACGGATCCTACAGAGGTGCGCAGGGACTTGCGAGACATGGCATCAACACAGTCGGCGTGCCGGGCACGATCGACCTCGATATTGCGTGTACAGAGTACACGATTGGATTTGATACAGCGATCAACACAGCGATGCAGGCCATCGACAAAGTAAGAGATACCTCTTCTTCCCATGAGAGGTGCTCCATCATAGAAGTTATGGGTAGACATGCCGGGTACATCGCACTCTGGACAGGTGTCGCAAACGGAGCCGAGGACATTCTGATTCCTGAAAAGTATGATTATGATGAGCAGGAGCTGATCAACAATATCGTTCGGAGCAGAAAGAAGGGCAAGACCCATCACATTATCATCAATGCCGAGGGTATCGGACATTCCACCTCGATGGCGAGACGAATCGAGGCGGCTACTGGTGTGGAGACGCGCGCGACCATTCTTGGATATCTGCAGCGCGGTGGCAATCCGACCTGTAAGGACAGGTTCTACGCGTCGATCATGGGCGCTTATGCGGCTGATATTCTCTGCGAAGGCAAGTCAAACAGAGTTGTCGCTTACAAGCACGGCGCGTTTGTGGACTACGATATTGAGGAGGCGCTCAATATGAAGAAGTCGATCGATGAGTATCAGTTTGAGATCTGCAGGAAATTGTCACAATAAAGACGAAAAGAGAAAAATGCGAAGACAGGTTGTCTGTAATATGAAGAGGTCATGCAGTAATAACGCTGCATGACCTCTTCAAAAATTGATAGCGTACGCTCTTTCTTTCTCTTATTGCAAATCGATTGTACAGCTTACAATGGCATGTTTCTTTAATTCTTCGTAAGAATATCGCTCAGGTCCTTCCCCGGTCAGGGTAGTGTGGTCAAATACAAAAATTTCAAGGTTATCAACGACATTTTCACGTGGGATTCTGGTGATTCCGGTGTTAAGAAAAAATAGCCCTTCTCCAAGAATCATTTCTGTCCCGGTATTCGTGTAACAGATTACATCATAGTGAACCGTGTTGAAATAAATATCAGGGTATGACGTATAAATCGTAATCATAATTGGTGATACAAGAACCTTATCAATGGTATGCCCATGATGTTCAGCCTGGACCTCTATTGTCTGGATATCGGCCGAATTTACAGTGACAGGGATGTCAAAACTCCAGCGTCCCCTGATTCCATTTTTTTGAAATGGATTTTGTCCAAAGGAGATTTCTGGTATAAATCTGCTGATGGAGATTTCGAGATCAAATTTTTCAGGAAATGGTTTGCCTTCCAGAGAATAAGCCTCAATCCCGGCAAAAGTATACGCATCAAGATATTCGCCTTCGAGTCCGGCAGTACCAAAATCATTTAGTTGATAAACTTCATCACCACATCGGATGCCATCGAGCTTTTCATAGTCGAGCTGAATATAGTCCGCATAGTTTTCTGAATAGGATGAAAACCCTTTCCTGCTCTCGACAATATAGGAGACAAAGAGATTGATTCCGTCGCAGTATACCTCGGAGATTGTCACCGATAAATCTCCGCTTGTCACAGTCTGATTGACGCTTGTGGCGTAGGAGCTGTAGCTGCCTCTTATCTGAATGAGGTTTTCAATTGCCTGAAATGCACTGTTGATCATGCTTTTGGCATATCCATCTGACGAGAACAGTAGGATGAACATACATATCATGGCTGCCGCTGCACAGATACCATATATTTATCATATAATATGTGCTGCCTGTATGCCATAGCAGTCAGGGTTTATTTGCCGATTATCGCAGAGGATGCCGTGACATTTCACGGGGTGAGCGGATATTCATAATTTACAGATTGTTTTCTGTACGAAAAGTGATATAATAAAGTTTGGTTTAAACAGGAAGTTTTACGATATCTCAAATAAAAGGATAAGAAATATCATGATATTAGAATGGAATAATAAGAAGCCAAAAGCAAAAAAATCGACAACAAGGCAGATTGCATCTGGTTTTGCGTTGATTATACTGCTGGGCACAATTCTGCTCACACTGCCAGCTGCCAATAAATCAGGTCATGGCTCATGGCTCAATTCGCTGTTCACAGCTACATCCGCGACCTGTGTCACCGGGCTTGTCGTCGCGGACACGTATCAGAACTGGACAATCTTTGGACAGCTTGTCATACTGGGGCTGATACAGGTGGGCGGTCTGGGATTTATGACAATCGGTGCCTACATTTCAGTGCTGCTCAAGAAGCGCATCGGGCTGAAGGAGCGGGAACAGCTTCAGGAGAGTGTCAACACGCTTGAAATAGCAGGTGTTGTCCGTCTCGTTAAGAAAATCGTGCAGGGGGCGCTCTGCATCGAAGGATTGGGCGCGGTGCTGTTGGCATGCAGGTTTGTACCGCAGTTCGGCGCTGTGAGAGGGATTTATTTTTCGGTCTTTCATGCGGTCTCCGCGTTCTGCAATGGCGGATTTGACCTGATGGGGGTGAATGAGGCGTATTCCTCGCTTGTCGCATTTGAGGGAGATGTCGTTGTCAACCTCGTTGTCGTGACATTGATTCTTGTGGGCGGTATCGGTTTTATCGTGTGGGATGATGTCATGCGGCATAAATGGCATTTTAGAAAATATCTGCTGCACAGCAAGATCGTGATCACGACGACATTGTTTCTGACAGTCATGGGAACAGTCCTGTTTCTGATCACAGAGGACCAGGCGGCTTTTGCGGGCATGAGTCCGCTCGAGAAATTTCTGGGAGCGCTGTTCTCCTCCGTCACGCCGAGGACAGCAGGCTTTAATTCTGTTGACACGGCGGCATTGTCCAATTCCGGCAAGATCATAACAATGGTTATGATGTTTATCGGGGGCAGTCCGGGCTCCACAGCCGGCGGCGTCAAGACGACCTCGATGGTCGTGCTATTGTTCTATGCGGTGGCGATGGTGCTGAACAGGGAGGACATCAATCTCTTTGGAAGGCGTCTGACTGACGAGGTGGTGAAGAAGGCGAATGCGGTGGTGATCATCAACTCGACACTGACAATCACGGCGACAATCATCATTATGACATTACAGCCGTTATTGAACTTTGAGGACGTGCTGTTTGAGGTGCTTTCGGCGATTGGAACAGCCGGAATGACGGTGGGTATCACGAGGGATCTCAATATAATATCACGCGCTATTATTATAGTGCTGATGTACTGCGGGCGGCTGGGGAGCCTCTCTTTTGCATTGATTTTCGCACAGAAGAACAGTTCGGCATCTGTACGGCGGCCGCAGGAGAAGATTATTGTAGGGTAATGCGATAAGAAGTTCTGATTGCTCACGGCAGAGGCTGTCTCGCAAAGAACTTCTGTATCCCGCAGAGGAGGTAGAGAATGAAATCGATATTGATCATAGGAATGGGACGTTTTGGACATCATCTGGCTGCAAATTTTCTGGAGAACGGTCATGATGTCATGATCGTGGACGAGAATGAGGAAAAGCTGGAGGACATGGTTCCCTATGCGACGAGCACCAGAATCGGCGACTGTACAAGCGAGGAAGTGTTAAAGAGCATCGGCGTCAGGAATTTTGACGTGGTGTTTGTGTGCATCGGGACGAATTTCCAGAGCAGTCTCGAGGTCACAAGCCTTGTGAAGGAGCTGGGGGCAAAGCGGGTGATCAGCAAGGCAACCAGGGATATCCAGGCAAAATTTTTGTTGAGAAACGGGGCGGACGAGGTCATATACCCGGATAAGGATATCGCGGAGAAGTGGGCGGAGCGGTACAGTCTTGACAACATTTTTGATTACATTGATCTGCCGGGCGCTTTTGGAATCTATGAGATGCCGCCGCTCAAAGAGTGGGTTGGCAGGAGCATTCGGGAGTCCGACATTGCCGCGAAGTACAAGATTTCCATACTCGGCATTAAGAAAAAGCATGAGGAGCAGATGAGCGTCATGCCAGCGGCGGATTATATTATCAGGGAGACGGATCATCTGATGGTGATGGCTGGCAATGAGGTTGCAGAGCGATTGTTAGAGCAGAACAAATATAACTTTGCAAAAGCGGCTTCGGAGAGGAAACGGTAGATTCAGATATGATATCAAGTACAGCAAACAGCAGGGTGAAAAGACTTGTGGCACTGGTGCAGAAGGCAAAAATGCGCAGGGAAGAGCAGCTTTTTGTCGTGGAGGGAGTCAGGATGTTCCGCGAGGCGCCAGCGAAATGGATCAAGGAAGTGTACGTGTCGGAATCTTTTTTGCAGAGATGCGGGAATGACCCGGAATTAAGAGAGCGGTTAAAAAAATATCAGTACGAGGTGCTCACGGATGACGTGTACAAGAAGGTGTCTGACACACAGACACCGCAGGGGGTGCTCTGCGTGCTGTCCACGCCGCACTATACGCTTATGGACAGTGTTGACAGGTGGGTGGCAGATTCGCAAAAGGCGCCGTTTCTCATGCTTCTCGAGGACCTGCAGGACCCGGGAAATCTGGGGACGATTCTGCGCGCCGCAGAGGGAGCCGGCGTCGACGGTGTGATTATGACAAGACAGACGGCGGATATTTTTAATCCCAAAGTCATCCGGGCAACGATGGGATCCATATACAGGGTTCCGTTTTTTGTCGAAGAAAACATGGGTGAGACGATCGATTTCCTAAAAGAAAAGGGCGTGCAGGTCTATGCGGCGCACCTCGATGACAGTGTGGATTATGATGAGCCGGACTACGCGAAGCCGACCGCATTTCTGGTGGGAAATGAGGGAAAAGGGCTTCGGCGTGAGACGGCGGAGCGGGCGTCACAGTACATAAAGATTCCGATGGCAGGACAGGTCGAGTCGCTCAACGCGGCAGCGGCGGCGGCAGTGCTGATGTATGAGGCGGCGCGGCAGCGCAGAAAACAGCGGTGACAATCATTAAAATATATCAAGATAAAATAGGAAGATTTTGTCGGATGATATCGAACTTCTGGAGAGGAAAAGGTACAGGATTATGAAAATAGGTTTTATCGGACTGGGAAATATGGCGACCGCCATGATCGGGGGGATGCTTGGGACAGGTGCGTTTCGGGCGGAGGAAATCGCAGGCTCTGCCAGGACACAGGAGACGGCGGACAGGGTCAGCGGGAAATACGGCATCACTGCCGGGACGGACAACAGGGACATCGCGAAACAGGCGGATGTGTTGATTCTTGCTGTGAAGCCGGTCTTTTTGGCAGAGGTGATCGCAGGGATTAAGGATCTTGTGGACGGGGAAAACACGCTCGTGATATCCATTGCAGCCGGTAAGTCGATCGACTGGATCGAACATGAATTTGGAAAAACGCTCAGGATCATACGCTGTATGCCCAATACGCCCGCGATGGTGGGCGAGGGATGTACCTGTATCTGCCTGAAAGAAACATTTTCTGACCAGAGAATTTACGATGGTGACCGGGAGCTTGCGCTCAGGATCATGAACAGCTTTGGCAAGGCGAGCATTCTTCCGGAACGGCTGATGGATGCCTTTATCGGCGTGGCGGGAAGCGCTCCGGCGTACGTGTTTATGTTCATCGAGGCGATGGCGGACGCGGCAGTTATGGCAGGAATGCCGAGAAAGCAGGCGTATGAGTTTGCGGCACAGTCTGTGCTTGGCAGCGCGAAGATGGTGCTCGGGACCGGCATGCACCCGGGCGAGCTCAAGGATATGGTGTGCTCACCGGCAGGCACGACGATCGAGGCAGTCAGGGTGCTGGAGGAGAAAGGAATGCGCGCTGCGGTGATTGATGCGATCGATGCATGTGTGAAGAAATCAAGGAACATGTAGAGGATATGCGGAATAGAATAGTGATATATTTTTAAAAACGGGAGTTCGAGACTTGACAAGTCGAGAACTCTTTGTTATTATATAAAATCGTAATAGGTGTTAACAAATATGTAATATTTGTCGATAAAATGTAAAAGAAGAGTAATTATTGAGGAATCAATTATTACGGACAGATAACATATTGATAACAGGAAATGGAGCAGGTTATGAAGACAAATTGTAAAAAGTGGAAATATCTGTTGTGCATAACAGCAGTTACGACCGCGTTTGCGTCTATTCCATTCAACACACAGGCAGCAGATACGCAGGTGAGGCTGATGGATCACACAGACAAAAAACAGGAAACCACATCAGACAAGATGAATTCAGCGGAGAACAGGAATCAGACAACAATAACGGCGGGGGCGGCAGATATTCTGGATGTAGATATTCTGAGTGCAGAGATCCCGGACGGAAGTTTAGCAAAGGTAGTGAACTCAGATGCTTCAGATGCAAATGGATTGATTGCAAACAATTCAGAGACACATGTTTCAACAAAGGGCGAGGCAATGTCTAAATTCGCGAAGGCGATGATGGTGCTGCAGCCTCAGATACAGCCAGAGTCAACACTTGTAATGGCCAGAGTCAATGAGTATGTCAATATCAGGCTGGAGGCTGACCAGGATTCTGAGAAGGTCGGCATTCTTTACAAGGATTGCGGCGGAGATGTTTTAGAGAAAAATGATGAATGGACAAAAATAAAGTCCGGTGACGTTACCGGATGGATTAAGAATCAATATCTTTATTTTGGAAAGGAAGCGGAGGAGCTTGCCAGGGATGTGGGCGTTCTCACCGCATACTCTGAGACAGAGACACTCAGGGTCAGAAAAGAGCCCAGTCTGGATGCCGGTATTGTCGGACTTCTCGCGAATGGTCAGGCAGTGGAGGCAATCTCCGAGGAAGGTGACTGGGTGAGAGTCAGCTATGAGGGCGAGACGGGATTTGTGGCAGCGGAGTATGTCAGGGTTGAGTTTGGAATCGACACGGCTGAATCCATGGCAGCAATCAGGGCGAGAGAGGAAGCGGAGCGCGCAAGAGTAGCTGCAGAAGCGGCAAAGAAGGTAGAGCAGAAGGAAGCAGTGATTGCATCCGCATCAGAGCTGGAGATTCTTGCGGCGCTGATTCAGTGTGAAGCAGGCGGCGAACCCTACGAGGGACAGGTGGCTGTCGGCGCTGTCGTTATGAACCGGGTGAGATGCGGCGGCTATCCCGATAACATTACAGATGTTATCTATGCGTCAGGACAGTTTGTGCCTGCGTCAGGAGGACGTATGGAGTCGCTGATCCTAAACAAGACAACCAAAGCATCCTGCATCCAGGCGGCTCAGGAAGCGATTAACGGAGTCTGCAATGTCGGTGATGCACTTCATTTCCGCAGAAACAACGGCAGGGATGGTCTGGTCATCGGAAATCATGTATTTTGGTAGGGAATTCATATCAATAGATGTAAGAAAGAGCGTGGTTCGTAAAAGAACTGCGCTTTTTCTTGCCCCTTTTGGATAAATGTAGTAAAATAGATAATTAATGAATTTACTAGAGGAGGTTCTGTAAAATGGATTTAAAAGGACGCAGCTTTTTGACATTGAAAGATTTTACGCCGGAGGAGATTGTGTATCTGATCGACCTGGCGGCTGATTATAAGGACAAGAAAAAGAAAGGGATTCTGCACGACACGCTCCGCGGAAAAAATATTGCCCTGATTTTTGAGAAGACAAGCACCCGCACACGCTGTTCTTTCGAGACAGCAGCGCACGATCTCGGTATGGGAACAACGTATCTCGATCCGTCAGGCTCACAGATTGGCAAGAAGGAGTCCATCGCGGACACGGCGCGCGTGCTCGGCAGAATGTATGAGGGCATCGAGTACCGCGGCTTTGAGCAGGCGATCGTAGAGGAACTGGCTAAATATGCAGGTGTGCCCGTGTGGAATGGCCTGACCAATGAATACCACCCGACACAGATGCTTGCGGATATGCTCACGATCAGGGAGCACTTTGGGTATCTGAAAGATATCAGACTCACATATATGGGTGATGCCCGTTATAACATGGGCAATTCCCTGATGATCACATGTGCAAAGCTTGGCATGCATTTTACGGCGTGCACGGCAAAGGAGTATTTTCCCGATGATGCGCTTGTGGCGCAGTGCAGGGAGTATGCAAAAGCATCAGGCGCCACGATCACACTGACAGAGGATGTGGACGCAGGGACGAAGGGCGCAGATGTCATCTACACCGATGTGTGGGTGTCCATGGGAGAGCCCGACAGCGTGTGGGAGGAGCGCATCAGGAAGCTTTCCCCATACAAGGTGACAAGGGAAGTGATGGACAATGCGGGTGAAAAGTCGGTATTCCTTCACTGTCTGCCGGCATTCCATGACCTGAAGACAAAGATCGGCAGAGAGCAGGGCGAGAAATACGGTTTTACAGAGCTCGAGGTGACAGACGAGGTGTTTGAGTCAGAGCAGTCCCTTGTATTTGACGAGGCGGAGAACCGCATGCATACGATTAAAGCCGTGATTGCAGCTACGCTCGGTGCGTGAGACGATGGGATATGTCAGTTAGCGGCATGGGGAAGTAATTATGAAAAATGAGGAAATATTGAAAAAGCTCCGCGATGCGGGCGGTTACGTGAGCGGACAGGAGCTTTGTGAGTATTACGGCGTGTCGCGCACAGCGATATGGAAGGCGGTCAAGCAGCTGGAGAAGGACGGCTATGTGATCGAGGCGCAGAACAACAAGGGCTATAAGCTTGTGGAGAAGGACGGGGCAGATGTGTTCACCGGGGTGGAGATCGAGAGCTATCTGGACACCGCATGGATTGGAAAGAAGCTGGTTTTTCGCAGGGAGACAGGTTCAACCAATCTGGATGCCAAAGACCTTGCGGAAAAAGGGGAGGCGGCAGGGGCAGTCGTTGTGGCGGATATGCAGACCGCAGGGCGCGGCAGGCGCGGCAGGGGATGGGTATCTCCGTCGGGAAAGGATATCTACATGTCGCTGATGCTCCGGCCGCAGTGCAGACCGGAGAAAGCGTCGGTGCTGACACTTGTCATGGCAATCTCGGTACTGGAAGCTGTTCAGGAGCTGCTTCCGCAGACTTGCGGCATCAAGTGGCCGAATGACATTGTGATCAATAACAGAAAAGTGTGTGGAATCCTGACGGAGATGAGTGCAGAACTTGATGGCATCCACTATGTCGTAATTGGCGCCGGCATCAATGTAAATCAGGAACAGATGGCGCCGGAGATACAGGATAAGGCGACATCCCTCTATATCGAGGGCGGGGAAATGATAAAACGCGCGAAACTGGTGGCGCGTGTGCTGCATTATTTTGAAGAAAATTATACTGTCTTTGAGAAGAATTGGGACTTTTCCGGTCTGGTGGACAAGTACAATCGCTATCTGGTCAACCGCGACAGGGAAGTGCGTGTCCTGGACCCAAAGGGAGAGTATGACGGTATCGCCAGAGGCATCAATGAGAAGGGGGAACTGATCGTTGAGCGCAGGAGTGATGGAGAGACCGTGCTGGTCTATGCGGGCGAGGTATCGGTGCGCGGTCTTTATGGATATGTAGTGTAAAAAGTTTCACATGGATTGTTTGTGACGCTGTAAGCGGCATTCTTCTCACACCAGAGAATCATGGAGGTCTATATGGAGGAAAACAGCGGACGCATCGTCTTGTGCGGGGCAAATGCCTATGAGCAGAAATATTATTTTAATGAAAAGTTTAGCAAAATACCTGAATCCATCAAAGAGGAACTGCATATTATATGTGTGTTGTTCACGGAGGAAGTCGGCGGCGTGTTCACGATCGTATTTGAGGAGGACGGAAGTGTGAGCCTTGAGACGGATGCCTACGAGGAGGATATCCTGTATGATGAGATCAGCAGCGGTCTTCTGGTCAGGGAGATCCGGATGCAGCGGCAGGAGCTGCTGGAGTCGCTGAGTCTTTTTTATAGGGTCTTTGCAATGTGAGAAGAATTTCGAAAGACGTTATGCCATGGGACAAAACGCTGGGAAGTTCTAAACCTTACATGGAAAAAAATGGCAGTCCTAAGGTGGCTAAAGGAGAGGGAGCAGGGTATGATTTTAGTAGTTGATGTCGGAAATACAAATATTACGTTTGGGGTGTATGACAAAAAGAATCTGGTCACGACGTTCCGGCTGATGGCAAAGACACAGCGGACTTCGGACGAGTACGGCGTGCTGATCACAGAGCTGCTGTCCAAGAATCGCGTCAATACCAGGGATATCGAGGGCGCAATCATTGCGAGTGTCGTGCCAAACGTGATGCACTCACTCACAGGCGGTATCAGGCGCTACGTGATTGAGAAACTCATGATCGTGGGAGTCGGAGTCAGGACGGGGATCAGAATTGTGACAGAAAATCCAAAAGAAATTGGTCCGGACCGCATCGTTGACGCAGTTGCTGCATATGAATTATACGGGGGACCGGTGCTTGTCCTGGATTTTGGCACCGCGACGACCTATGACCTTGTGGATGAGAAAGGGTGTTTCTGTGCAGGAATCACAGCGCCGGGTATCCGCATTTCGGCGAAGGCGCTCTGGGAGGATGCGGCAAAGCTTCCTGAGATCGAGATCAGGAAACCGGCGTCGATTTTAGCGCAGGAGACAATCTCGAGTATGCAGGCAGGACTTGTGTATGGCCAGATCGGACAGACAGAGTATATCGTGAACCGTGTGAAAAAGGAAACGGGTTACGATAACCTCAAAGTGGTGGCGACTGGAGGACTCGGGCGCATCATCGCAGAGGAGACGGATGTGATACAGGAATACAACAGTGTACTGACACTGGAGGGACTTAGGATTATCTATGAAAAAAACAACAGATAGTGCAGTCAGAAGACAGTTGAAAATCGGGGATGTCATCCTTGAAAATAACGTGATGCTCGCACCGATGGCAGGGGTTACAGACCTGCCATTTCGATTGATTTGTAAGGAGCTGGGAGCGGGACTTTTGTGCATGGAGATGGTCAGCGCCAAGGCAGTGCATTTCAACAACAAAAATACAGAAGCGCTGATGGAGATTCACCCGGAGGAAATGCCGGTATCGCTGCAGCTGTTTGGCTCGGATCCGGCTATTATGGCAGAGACTGCGGCGCGCATCGAGGAGCGCCCGTTTGCCATACTCGATATCAATATGGGATGTCCTGTGCCGAAGGTGGTCAACAATCGCGAGGGAAGCGCCCTGATGAAAGATCCTAAGCTTGCCGGGGAAATCATTTACGCCGTTTCCCACGCGGTCACAAAGCCTGTTACGGTAAAGATCAGGAAGGGATTTGACGACGATACCGTCAATGCCGTGGAGATTGCGCAGATTGCTGAGGCGAACGGTGCGGCGGCGGTCGCAGTGCACGGCAGAACCAGGGAGCAGTACTATTCTGGAAAGGCGGACTGGGATATCATCAGACAGGTCAAGCAGGCGGTGCGCATTCCGGTCATCGGAAACGGAGATGTGACCGACGCTGTCTCGGCGGCAAGACTGCTGGAAGAAACGGGATGCGACGGCATCATGGTGGGCAGGGCAAGCCGCGGAAATCCGTGGATATTTCGTGAAATCAACAGCTATCTTGACACAGGCATCGTGCCAGAGAGACCATCCAGGGAAGCGGTATGTGACACAATCTTAAAACATGCCAGGCTGCAGCTCGACTGTAAGGGAGAGTATATTGCTGTGCGCGAGATGCGGAAGCACGTGGCATGGTACACGGCTGGCTATCCGCATTCGGCAAAGCTGCGCAGGATGGTGAATGAGATGGAGACTTATGCAGAGCTTGTCGCAGGGATTCAGAAAATGTTTCTGGAAAGCGGGGTGTCCCATGCGGAAATGGAGTAAGTTATTCTGTGCAGGGAGCATCTGCGCGTTGCTGGCGGCTTTGCTGACAGGATGTGGGAGCACGGAGAAAGCGGCTCTTGAAAGTACAGGGAACCATACAGGGGAAGTGTCATTGCCAGAAGAAGCAGCATTATCGGAAGAGACGATTTTATCAGAAGAAGTGTCGTCGTCAACATTGCCGGAGGTTTATCAGCAGATGCTGCTTTACATTCAGGAAGGACTCCGCGGGCATGGAATTGAGGGCACATATCAGGTGTATTTTGGCACTGCTGGGGATGACAGTGATATGGCCTTTGGGAGCGGCGGGAGTTATGATTGTGAACTATTGCTGGAGGGAGAAGGAAATCTCTGGATGGAAAGGCTGTCGTACGCCTATGATGAGGACAGCGGATGGTATACATTTGACGGTCAGTATGAGCCGGTTCTTGCAGGGGATTTGGTTTGGTCAGAGAATGAGGACTCTGATTTTGTCACAAAGATGAGAGCAGACAGTGTGTATGTTCATGCTGTTTCCGGGGAGATGCAGCTTCCATATCCGGTGCGTTATTGTGCAGAGAGCGGACCAGTTGAGCGCGATGAACGCATTGAGATGTGCCCTCACGAACAGAGGGGTGAGACCGATTCGTATGATTTGTGGACGATGTTGTATACCTATGAGGATGAACGTCTGGATATGTATATAACAATATTGTATCCCAGGATTAGTATGTATGCGGCATATGACGACGCAGAGATGAAAAGTCTGCAGGATTCTGTCAATGCTTTGATAAGAGATGCCTTTTTTTATTCCTACACGTATCCGGAGGTTCGTCTGTCCGGTGCAGATGATGACGCAGAGATGAAAAAGCTGCAGGCTTCCATCAATAGCCGCATAAGAGAATCCTTTCTGTACTCCAGTGGCGGCAATGTGGGGACGTTTCAGCCGCAGGGGCATATGTATGGGAGCATTGACCGGAATTATATCATTACAAGAATGGATGAGAATTATCTCTCCATGCGCATATACGAGTTCAATTCTTTTCGGGGTGCCAATCACCCGAATGAGTGGGAGAATGGTATTACGATCGACATGCACACGGGAAAAGTGCTGCAGTTTTGCGATGTCGTCGGGGAGGACTGGGATCTGGAGGCTTTCATTGACAGTGGTGCTTTTCATTGTATGTGGTTCTGGGAGAATGATACAGGCGAGTATTGGATGAACCATTTTGACAGGCGGAATGAATGGGATACGAACTTCTATCTGACCGACAAGGCACTTGGGCTGATCACGGAATCATCCCGGTATTATACCAACATAGAGGCGGATTTTGAAGATCTGGGAATCAGTGGTTTTTGAGGATTGCTGAAGAGCATTCATTTGGAGCATCATTTTTTCTGATTTACCGGGTAGTTAGAGTTTCATTTTACAGGGTTCAGAATGCGTTTCAATATCTTGACATGACACTTAAAAAAGGCTATAATATGCTAGTTTATAACGAACAGGAATATATCAGGTTTCGCTGTTATTATTATAAAAAATATGAAGTAGTGAAAGGGAGTAATCACATGGAAACAAAGAAGAATTTATTGACACGTGAGGGATTGAAAAAATATGAGGATGAGCTGCACGAGCTCAAAGTCGTCAAACGAAAAGAGGTAGCGCAGAAGATCAAGGAAGCAAGAGAGCAGGGGGATCTCTCGGAGAATGCGGAGTACGATGCGGCTAAGGATGAGCAGCGCGACATCGAGGCTCGCATCGAGGAGCTCGAGAAAATCCTGAAAAACGTGGAAGTCGGCGATCTGGATGAGGACGGACACGATCTTGACAGAGTCAGTTTCGGACTTGCAGTCAAAGTGAAGGACAACGAGTTTGACGACGAGATGGAGTTTAAGATTGTGGGTGCGACGGAGGCAAACAGCCTGAAAGGAAAGATTTCCAACGAGTCGCCGCTCGGTAAAGCGCTGCTTGGCGCCCAAAGAGGTGATGTCGTGACAGTGGAGGCTCCAGCGGGAGTGATTGAGTATACAATATTAGATATTTACAAGCCGGAATAAAGCATGAAGTCTTTAAAGTTCTAAGGCGCTAAAGGACACCGCCTAAGAACTTCTAAGGCGTCATGCGGGAAGAATGGCAGAGTCATTATTCTGGCGGGTGAGAGATAATGAGAGGAGAAATTTTTGTGTCACAGGAGAATAATAGTCAGAACAATCAAAAGAATCAGAGTAACCAGCAGCAAGATATCAACCAGCTTTTAAGGATACGCAGGGAGAAGCTTGCGGCACTGCAGGAAGCAGGAAAGGACCCGTTTCAGATCACCAGATTTGATGTCACACATCACAGCCAGGACGTAAAAGACAATTTTGACGCGCTGGAGGGAACGAATGTGACGATTGCAGGCCGCATGATGTTCAAGCGTGTCATGGGAAAAGCGTCATTCTGCAACATACAGGACTTAAAGGGAAGCATCCAGTGCTATGTCGCAAGGGACAGCATTGGGGAGGAGCCCTATGCAGACTTCAAGAAATATGATGTGGGAGATATCCTTGGTATCAGCGGAGAGGTATTTAAGACGAAGACAGGCGAGATGTCCATTCACGCTGCGTCGGTGACACTGTTATCAAAGAGCTTGCAGATTCTTCCGGAAAAATTTCACGGGCTGACAGACACCGATACACGCTATCGCCAGCGCTATGTGGACTTGATCATGAACGCCGAGGTGAAGGATACTTTTATTAAGCGTTCCAAGGTGATCTCCAGCATTCGCCGTTATCTGGATGACCAGGGCTTTATGGAGGTGGAGACGCCGATGCTTGTGTCAAACGCAGGCGGTGCAGCGGCAAGACCGTTTGAGACACACTTCAATGCGCTCGACGAGGATTTGAAGCTGCGCATTTCGCTGGAGCTGTACTTAAAGAGACTGATCGTGGGCGGCATGGAGCGCGTCTACGAGATCGGCCGCGTGTTTCGCAATGAGGGACTTGACACGCGGCACAATCCTGAGTTTACGTTGATGGAGCTGTATCAGGCGTACACTGATTATCACGGCATGATGGACCTGACAGAGAATCTTTACCGCTATGTGGCAAAAGAGGTGACAGGCTCAGAGATTCTCACATACGGCGAGCACCAGATGGATTTGTCAAAGCCGTTTGAGCGCATCACGATGGTGGATGCGGTCAGGAAGTATTCCGGCGTTGATTTCAATGAGATTCACACCTTGGAGGAAGCAAGGGCCGCTGCGAAGGAGAAGCATGTGGAATTTGAAGAACATCACAAGAAGGGTGATATTTTGAATCTGTTTTTCGAGGAGTTCGTTGAGGAGCACTTAATTCAGCCGACCTTTGTCATGGACCACCCGATTGAAATATCCCCGCTGACCAAGAAAAAGCCGGAGAATCCCGAGTATGTGGAGCGCTTTGAGTTCTTCATGAACGGCTGGGAGATGGCAAACGCTTATTCGGAGCTGAATGACCCGATTGACCAGAGGGCACGCTTTGCTGCGCAGGAGGAGCTTCTGGCAGTAGGGGATGCGGAAGCAAACCATACAGATGAGGACTTTTTGAATGCACTCAGCATCGGTATGCCGCCGACAGGAGGTATTGGGTTTGGTATCGACAGAATGGTTATGATGATGACGAACTCTCCTTCGATTCGAGATGTGCTCGCCTTCCCGACGCTAAAGAGTCTGGATAAATAAAAGTTGGTATTACGAAACAGAAGTTACATGATCCCTGTGCCATTTATGGCATGGGGATTTGCTGTTTCATCTCATAGGGAGCGGTAGGAAAATAAGTGATGCAACCTGCGCAGGAACTTATTTTTTGTCAGCTGTATCAAGAATTGGCAAAGAGACCGCGGTTGATTGAAATAGATTGATTGAAAACTTACAAAAGGAGGACATATGAAACTTAACAGATACGGAGACATTGGCAAGTTTATAACCGATCCGGACAAGCTTGTGCTAAATAATGGCGAGGAAGTCATCATGTCGGATTACAGGGATTACTGCATCACTTTTGATATGGAGGACGCGCCATGCGGGTTCGAGGAGCTGCGCGGTTTTATAGCCGGGTTGGCTAAGGATCTATGCGGGCTTGACAATATTGTACAGAAGTTCGCCTGTCATGAGGGAGAGACAATGACCGACCACGAGCTGTCGGAGGTGCGACTGGACGAGGATTATAACGTATATCTTGTGTATTATGGGATAAAGGTCGCAAACGTGTGCGAAGTAATGTTTGAGAGAAAGAACGGCAAATACTATTTGCGCAGGTATGGCTGGGTTGTGGATATTCCCGACGATTGGACAGGCTTCCATGCGGATATACGCGATTATACTGTCGAGCACGGATGTATCGTGAAGAGAAAGCCAAAATAAAAAAACTTCTGCCGGGGAAGCTTGTGGATTTCATAAAGGAACAGAACCGGGTTGATACATTTGGGCGGAAAAAATGCTGTCGCAAAAGGTCGATTTTTTAAAACCGAAATCTCTTTTCGTGCATATAATTTAATATGACAAATACATGATTAGAAACTGTTGAAAAATAACGAATGTGGATGGTGTCGAATAAATCTTAACGAACCGGTTATTTTCCGACAGTTTCTTACGCAGTATCTTATATGTACGAGGTGATACACATTGAATAACTTTAATCCAAACTGGCTGTTTAATCCACCAAATCTGTTCAATATGGGGAGGATTCCTAACAGATCTTCTCATCCCAATTATAATCAGAACTACAATCAAAATGCATTACAGTCCCCCATAAATTCGAAAGCTGGGACAAATTCTGCCGTGTCCAGTCAGACGCAGCATACAGGACCCCAGCAATATCAAAAAAAGGATTCTTCCAGCTATCACGAAAACGAAGCGGAAAAGGAATCTGGTCTTTCCGATTGTCCGCTAGAATCTGCCGCAATGGGATTTCGCGGGGAAACGGGATCTTCCGGCTGTCCCGGAGAGAGAGGAGAACCAGAACCGCCCGGCTGTCCTGGGGAGAGAGGAGAATCAGGGCCGATGGGATTTCGCGGAGAACCGGAACCTTTCGGCGGTCCCGGAGAGAGAGGGGAACCAGGACCGATGGGACCGCGCGGAGAACCAGGACCGCCCGGCTGCCCTGGGGAGAGAGGGGAACCGGGACCGCCCGGCTGTCCTGGGGAGAGAGGAGAATCAGGGCCGATGGGATTTCGCGGA